>CAJUST010000012.1:0-60253 GCA_910589105.1 uncultured Lachnospiraceae bacterium | reverse complement strand
GCGTAAACGACACGGCAAGATCCACTGTTTCCCCTTTACTTTTCAATGTCTTCTCCGTCGGGTTTAGTGAAATCGCCGTCACCGGATTTTCCGCTTCCGGAATTTCTACACGGATTTCCGCTTCCGCCGTTACGACGTCTCCATCTGCCGCGCCCTGCGCCGTCGCCGTTATCGTCGTTTCGCCGTTTGCCACTGCCGTTACCCTGCCGTCCGCCACTCTCGCCACTGCCGGATCGCTGCTGTTCCAGATTATCTCCTTATTCGTCGCATCGCTTGGCGTAAACGACACGGCAAGATCCACTGTTTCCCCTTTACTTTTCAATGTCTTCTCTGCCGGACTTAATGAAATCGCCGTCACTGGCTTTTCCACCGCTTCTTCCTGCCATTTTGCATATAATTCAATGTCTGTCGTCACCGGCCCTAAAACATACGCCTGCGTACAAGCGGCATCCGTAAACCAGCCAACGAATATATGCCCATCGTAAATCCCTTCCGCTAAATCGCTCTCAGTCAAAGCGGTTCCATCTGCGACCGTTTTTACCGCATCCGGTTTGTCTCCTGCATTGTAATGAAGCGTCACCGTATGCGTCGCTGAAATGTCTCCCTCTTGTACGCCTGACATCGTGATTTCCCGAATAGAAAGACCCGCCGCGTTTTCATTTCTTTTACTTATCGTAATTTTTAGAAACCTTTTTAACGCCGTCCCTAAAACAGTTCCTTTTATCACGCTTACCGCGCTGTTTGGCGAGCCGTCTTCTTCCGTAATTTTCAGGCCGTCTTCCGTCAGGACGTCTACTGTTTTTTGTGAATCCGCATTTCCTTTTTCGACGTCCGCAACCATTGTCCACGGCCCATTTGTGTGATCCCCCGTCTCTATTTTATAGATAGAGGCATACGCTTTCATATGGTAATAAATGGATATTGACTCAAAGACTGTCTTCTGGCTCTGCAAATCTATTAAAAGCTCAGATGGATTTGCCGCCAGAACTTCATTTCCCTGTCCCTGTTGATTTCCGGCGCGGTCATTCGGCTCTGCCCATCTGGTTTCCATATCGCCATCCGTAAGATAAACCGCCTTAAAATCATTTTCCAAATCCTCAAAATTAGCCGTTGCCGGTTTGCCCTGAACAACCTCAGACGGCTGTGGATCAGTCCCGCCTGATATAATTTCTACCGTAATGACAGCCGATGCCGTCACAGCATCCGAGCCTTTTTCAGACCCCTGAGCCGTCGCCGTCACTGTCGTCTCTCCATTTGCAACTGCCGTTACCAGACCATTTTCGCTTACCGTTGCGACAGCCGGATTGCTTGTCGTCCATGTAATCCCCTTATTTAATACATCTTCCGGCGTAAAAGCCACTATAAGCTCCACCGTTTCATCTTTTTCCGTCAGCTTCTTTTCCGTCAGGTTTAATGAAATGGCCGTCACCGTTTTCTCCTGCCATTTCGCCACAAGGGTAATGTCTGCCGTTACTATGGCAGTGTCAAACAGATACTCCGCATCCGCTAAATACCAGCCTAAAAAAGCATACCCCGCCTTTTTCGGATTCTGCGCCGGCCTTGACGCATGTTCCCCTTCCGCTACCGTCTGTGTGGCAAATGCCGTCTCGTCCGCCGCATCCGCTTTAAACGTCACCGTATGGGTCTCTGCGCTGTTGTCTATCCAATGGGCAAACAACTGCATATTGCTGTCCGGCTTGAATTTGCCGTCTGTAAACGCAATCTGGTTTCCGCCGCTGGCTAATGTATACCATCCATTAAACGCATAATCCGTCCGCGTCGGTTCTGCCGGGGCAGGCACATAGCCGTCGTCATCTGAGATCACTTCTTTTGTCGTTTCTCCACCGCCAAACACTCCCCCGTTTGCGTGAAATGTGACAACTGCGGCAGCCTTTGTCACCGTAAGCTTCACGTCGCGCTCCTTCGCCCTATTCGCCGCGCCGCTTGCCAGCGACGCTGTCACCGTAACAGTCGCTGTCCCCGCTCTTGTCACTGTCACTTTGCCACTCACAGGATTCACCAATGCATTTGCCGTATTTGGCTCTCCCGCCTTAAGCGCATACGCATATGTGACGGCATTATCCTGCGGATGCCCTTCCACCGCGCAGCCTGCCTTTTTCGTCACTTCCGGCGTAAGCGTAATTTCACCGCTTTCCTCGCCTACGGCAAGTTCAAGCGTATTGCCGCTCACCGTGAGCGTTTCAATTTCACAGGAACATTGCGGCTCCTCCTCCCAGATTGCAAACAGCTCTATATCCGCCGCCACTGCCAGCGGCCAGTCCGCATCCGCAAGAACCGCCCCATCTGCCGTCCTGCTCCAGCCTTTAAACTTATAACCCGTCCGCAACGGCGTCTCTGCCGGCTTACTCAGGCTCTGACCAATCGCAACTGTCGTATTGCCGGGCATTCCAGTTACCGCATCCGTTCCGGCATTCGCCCGAAACGTCACATTCGCCGGAATACGCACCGTAACCGACGCCGTTCCTTTCACATCCGCGTCTGCCGCAGCCCCATTCGCCGCCGCCGTAATAGTCGCCACGCCATTTGCAACTGCTGTCACTACCCCATCTGCGCTTACCGTTGCAACGTTTTCATCACTGCTGTCCCATGTCACCGTCCGGTCCGTTGCATTATCCGGCGTAACTGTCGCCGTAAGCGTCTCCGTCGCCCCGGCAGCCGTCAAAGTAACGTCAGACGGCGCCACGGTAACCCCTTCCGCCGGAACAGCTTCCGCATCTTTTTGCGTCCCCTTAATCTTAATCTCATAAATGCTTGGGAAACGCATAGCCGCATCCGCATTCATATTTTCAAAATAAAACCGGAGATGGCGCAGGCACACACCGGAAAACTGCGTATAAGACACTGTCGCCGCCGCGCCTCCGGAACCACTCATCGTTTGGTTTGCATTCTCATAAAGATTCTGCCAAGAACCGTCTTCCCCTGTCGCGCTCGTCTGAATACTAATCTTTTTGGGGTATCTTGGCGCAGCCCAGACAATTTCAACCGCTTGAAGCTCCGTTTCCGCTTTCTGCAAATCCACTGCCAGCCACTGAGACGGCTCTCCATCATTCGGAGATGATTCAGCCGCAAGCTTCCCGCTTCTCCATTCCGTCGTAAGATTCCCGTCCACTAAATTCGCAAGCTGGCCTGTCTCTGTCGACGATGCTAAAAGCCAGCCCGCCTGAATGTCAATCGGCGGTATCTCCACCCACTTCGCCCTTAAAGTCAGCCTGCCCGTCACTGTTGCGTTTGCAAAGTCGAATGCCGTCTCCGGATCATCTCCTACATACCAATGCGAAAAAATATAACCCTGTTTTGACGGCGGCTCAGGCTCATCCACCTTCTCGCCCGGCTGCTTCGTCTGAAGCGGCACTTCAGAACCGCCATCCGAATCAAACTGCACTGTATAAACCGGATTCGACTGTTCGCCCATAATCTTTATTTCCCGGATAGATAAACCTGCGGCGCTCCCGTTTCTCTTGCTAATTGTAAACCTCAGAAACCGTTGTAGCTGAGTCGTCAGGACGCTTCCCTTTGCAATGCTAATCTCACTGCTTTGGGCGCCATTCTCATCTTGAATCTGAAGACCGTCTGCCGTCAGGACATCTACCTGCTTTTGCATCCCCGAATCTCCTTTTTCAATATCCGCCACCATTGTCCATGTGCCGTCTTTCCCATCTTCGCTCGTTTCCACTTTGTAAGCAGCGGCATAGGCTTTCATATGATAATAAACCGATATAGATTCAAATGCCGTCTGCTTACTTTCTAAATCTATAATCAGTTTAGACGGGTCCGCCGCTAAATTCGCATTTCCATCACTGCCGCCGGCGCGAGTGTCCGTCTCCGCCCATCTTGTATTCATATTTCCATCTGTAAGATTGACTGCCTTTAAATTATTTCCCGCATCCTCATAATTCGCGCTGGCTGGTTTGCCTTGCGCAATCTCAGCCGCTCCTGCCTTTGCTCCTTTTTGGTTTACTCTTAAGAGGGATTCGGTAATTTCATTTGTACCCCCCCCCGCAAGATTTTCAGCCCCTAGAGCTTTTTGTGGAATTCCGGAAACCACAGCTCCAAGAGCCATGGCTGAAACCAAAATTCCGGATAAGATCTTTTTCCACCTCATTCTTCATTCTCCTTTCATACAATCGTTTTACAATCTGTTTTTCGAATTGCCCGATAGTCGGATTTTCCTATATCCCAAAACAATGCGCCAAACCTATGAAATGTGTGAACAAAAATAAAACGCATGTCATGGCTATTTGGATGCATTGCAGACGACACATTTATCCAAATTTGTATATTAATTCTAATTATAGCAAATCAAACATAATTTGACATTGGAAAAATTCCACAAAATACATCACAAAAATTTGTTTAAATTACTTAACTGAAAAAACACATTATTATAAAACCAGTCCCATATACGCATTCTGAAAAATTTGCAGAAAACATGTTTCTAACACACTCTAAACATCTATGTAAAATTCAAAAAATCCCCCACACCTCTATAAGATGCGGGAGATTCCCCTACACTTTCATCGTTAGCTGAATCCTCTGTTTTTTCAAATCTACGCTCATCACTTTCACTTCCACAATGTCCCCTACGCTGACAACTTCAAGCGGATGTTTAATAAACCGCTCCGTCATCTGGGAAATATGCACAAGGCCGTCCTGATGCACGCCAATGTCTACAAATGCGCCAAAGTCGATGACATTGCGCACTGTCCCTTTTAATACCATTCCTTCCGTCAAATCCTTCATTTCCAAAACGTCATTTCTTAAAATCGGCTTCGGCATATCCTCCCTTGGATCGCGGGCCGGCTTTTCCAGCTCTTTGACAATATCTAAAAGCGTCAGTTCCCCAACGTCCAATTCCGCCGCAAGCGCCTTATAATCTGAAATTTTTTTGGAAATCCCTTTTAAGTTCCCATCTTTCATATCCTTTTGGGAAACGCCAAGTTTCGCAAGTAGCTTCTCTGTCGCCTGATAGCTTTCCGGATGGACGCTCGTCGCATCCAGCGGGTTTTTCCCATCTGCAATCCGCAAAAACCCCGCGCACTGCTCATAAGCCTTTGGCCCTAGTTTTGGCACTTTCAAAAACTGTGTCCGCGCTGTAAATCGCCCGTTTTCCTCCCGATACGCCACAATATTCTTTGCGACCGCCTTACTGATTCCAGATATATATTCCAGCAAGGAAGCAGACGCTGTATTGACGTCCACGCCGACCTTGTTCACACAATCCTCCACAACGCCTGCAAGCGCCTCTCCCAGCTTCTTTTGGTTCATATCATGCTGGTACTGGCCCACGCCAATTGATTTCGGATCGATTTTCACAAGCTCGGCAAGCGGGTCCTGCAGGCGCCTTGCGATTGACGCCGCGCTTCTCTGCCCAACGTCAAAATTCGGAAATTCTTCCGTCGCAAGCTTGCTTGCGGAATACACAGATGCGCCCGCTTCATTTACAATCACATATTGCGCCTTTGTATCCATTTCTTTTAACAGCTCCACAATCACCATTTCCGATTCCCGTGAAGCCGTCCCGTTGCCGACTGAAATTAAGGTAATCCCATATGTCTCAATCAGCCGCTTTAATGTCGTTTTCGCTTCTTTTACTTTATTCTGGGGCGCAGTCGGGAAAATCACTGTCGTATCCAAAACTTTTCCTGTCGTATCGACGACTGCAAGTTTGCATCCGGTGCGGAATGCAGGGTCCCACCCCAGCACAACTTGGTTTGCAATGGGCGGCTGCATCAAAAGCTGCTCTAAATTCTTACCAAACACCTTAATCGCTCCATCCTCTGCCTTTTCCGTCAGGCTGTTGCGGATTTCCCTTTCAATCGCAGGCGCAATCAGGCGTTTATAACTGTCTGCTATTGTCTCTTGCAATAACGGCGTTGTATATGGATTGTCCGTCCGGATAATTTTCTTTTCCAGATAACGGAAAATATCCTCCTCTGGAGCTTCAATTTTTACTAAAAGGGCCTTTTCCGCCTCCCCGCGGTTTAGCGCCAAAATCCGATGCCCCGCAAGTTTTGCCAGCGCCTCGTCAAATTCATAATACATCTCATATACAGATTCTGCTTCCTTATCCTTTGCCGAAGAAAGAATCCGCCCTTTTTTCATGGTCAGATCCCGAATCCTTATCCGGTAATCCGCTTCATCGGAAATGCTTTCCGCAAGAATGTCCTTTGCCCCGCCAATCGCTTCTTTTACGTCATGGACTTCTTTTTCCAGATCCACATACGGCTCTGCTTCTTCCTCCACCGGCCGTTTTGCCATCTGAAGCAAAATAAGATTTGCAAGCGGCTCTAACCCTTTCTCTTTTGCAATCGTCGCGCGCGTCCGCCGTTTCGGGCGGTATGGCCGGTACAAATCATCTACGACTACCATTGTTTCGGCCGCCAGAATCTGCGCCTTTAATTCTTCCGTAAGTTTTCCCTGTTCTTCAATCCCTGCCAAAACCTGATTTTTCTTTTCTTCCAGATTGCGCAGGTAATTTAATCTGTCATGCAGATTCCTTAGAATTTCATCACTTAACGCGCCCGTCATCTCTTTGCGGTAACGCGCAATAAACGGAATTGTATTCCCTTCGTCAATCAACTGCACAGCCGCTTCTGCCTGATGCGCCTTGATCCCAAGCTCTTTCGCAAGCGTTTGAATTAGATCCATTTCATTTCTCCCTTTCTCTTTCCTCACTTGTCCCAATCATACCATAAGTTTTGCGCGTTTACAAATCTTTCGCTCCATGCTATACTAAACCCGATGAATTATCTAAATGAAAAGAGGACGCTATGGACTTTGAACAAAACACAACCACTCCAGATACGCCAAATAAAAATCAAAACCCACGCTCTAACGGCATGGCGGCCGCTTCTATGGTTTTAGGCATAATAGCCGTCGTCACATTCCCCTGTATTTATATTGCCTTAATCTGCGGCGCGCTTGGGCTTTTGCTTGGGCTTTTATCCAGAGGCAGCGAAATGGCTTTTTCCATTCAGGGAAAAGCAGGTCTGGCGTTAAGCGGCATCGGGCTTTTTGCCACTCTTGCAATCTATATCGGGACGCTCGTTTTTATCTTCACCCAATATGGCGGCATAGAGGCCTTTTTGTCAGAATACGAAAGCCTATATCAAAGCATGGGCCTTATCCAGTAACTGTAAAAGATCGATCCGGCAAACCAAAAGCGCAAAATTTTTTACGAAAAAATTTAATACGACGATTGCCAGCGCCACATACAGATACCAGCTCCGGAACAAAAGCCCTACTTTGAGCCTGCATCCTGACAGGCGTTCTGCCGCGTGGGACGCCATAAACCAGACATAAAACCCTGCGGCATACGCCACAATCGGATGATAGCATACCGACGCAAAAACATTCCCTTCCAAAAGGACTGCCACAGCCCTTGTCCCACCGCACCCCGGACAATAAAACCCTGTCACTGAATGAAACACACAGGGAACCAAAAACACCTCACGCGCTCTATCCGGAAGCAACTCAAACCCCCAAAACACAAAAAACATCACAAGAGGAACCCAGATTCCCGCCACAAACATCTGATCTTCCACCCTGTCTCTTTTCTTAAAAATCTGCCCCATCAAGCCGCCTCCTATGTCAAATGCCAACTGTATTCCCCGCCCCGCCACAAATCCGCATACCCAAAAACAAAGCTAAAAAGCGCATCCCCGCCTTGTTTTTTCCCTTAGTTTTGTTATAATAATACTAACTATCTATTTTGTAAAGGAGGAAACTGTATGAATATAGGAAATATCCCAAATTTTAATTCCGGATACCAGCCAGCCGCCGCAAAACCCGGCTACGAATCTTCTCCGGCAGACTGTGAAACCTGTAAAAACCGCAAATATCAGGACGGTTCCAACGAAAACGTTTCGTTTAAATCCGCCGCCCATATTTCCCCGTCAGAATCCGGCGCCAGAGTGCGCGCGCACGAAGCGGAACACGTCTCAAACGCATACGCAAAAGCAGCCGAAAAAGGGGGCAAAGTCGTATCCGCCGGCGTTACGATCCGTACTTCCGTCTGTCCGGAATGCGGACGCGTGTTTACGGCAGGCGGTGAAACAAGGACGACTTTGAAATATCCAAACGAGTCGAACCCTTACCAGAAAAACCAAAAAGCATTAGACGCCGCCAAATATACCGGCGCTAACGTTGATTACGCCGCCTAAAACGGCAAAAGGAGCGCCAATTTCATGAAACTGACTTCAAAAGAACTAAAAAGACGCGCAAGAGGAATTTTAACAGGACATTACGGACTTCCAATGAGAGCGGTTCTTATCATTGAGCTTATTGTCCTTCTTATCAGCTCCCCGTTTGGACTTCCCCTAGAGACCCGCCCAAACGCATTCCAACTTGCGATCTGGCTTTTGTCCTCCTTAATTATCTCTCTGCTTTCGACTGTTTTACGCAGTGGATTAACGCAGATCCACTTAAATTTATCCAGAGGAAAAAAAGCAATGCTGATAGATTTGTTTTACTTTTTTACAAAACGGCCGGATCGGTTTATTCTTGCGGAATTAATGAAAACAGGGCTTTTTACCGCAATTTTCATACCTGTGTACATTTGTATTGCAGCCACTGTCCTGACGGGACAGACATTTCTCACACTGACTGTTGCCGTTTCACTTTTGACATTGGCGGCTGTGTATGTCCTGTCCCTAATGTTTAGCCAAGTGTACTATCTTTTAATTGACCAGCCGGAACTTGGGCTTTTCGATGCCTTTCGGGAAAGCCGTATGCTTATGAAGGGCAATAAGGCGCGTTACTTTTATCTTGACCTTAGTTTTATCGGCGTATTGCTTCTTGGCGTTTTGTCTTTAGGCATTGGCCTGTTATGGGTGATTCCTTACCAGAGCCAGACGAAAGCGGAATTTTACCGCAGCATCCAAAACGACTTCATATAAAAGAGCCGCCGCAAAATACATTTTGCGGCAGCCCTTTTTTAATTGTCAAAATAGTCTTTAAGCCCTTCTAAAATTGCATCTACGCATTCTTCTACGCTCTGCCCGTTTTCCCCTACCACAACGTCCGGATACTCCGGCGCCTCATACGGACTGCTGATTCCGGTAAAATCAAAAATCTTACCTTCCCTCGCCGCCTTATAAAGCCCCTTGACGTCCCGTTTCTCACATTCTTCAAGCGGAGTGGCAACATAAACTTCTATAAAATTATCGCCAATAATCTCTTTCGCTTTTCTCCTGTCCTTACGGTATGGGGAAATAAACGCCGTCAGCACAATCAGTCCGGCATCGTTCATCAGCTTGGACACTTCCGCAATCCTCCTGATATTTTCTATCCTGTCTTTCTCTCCGAACCCAAGGTTTTTGTTCAGTCCCATACGCACGTTATCACCATCTAGTATCATGGTATGCTTGCCTATGGAAAACAGCTTCTTTTCCAGCGCATTGGCAACCGTCGACTTGCCGGAACCGGATAGGCCCGTCATCCAGATTGTCAGCGCTTTCTGGTTCATCTGCCCTTCCCGCAGTTCTTTCGTAATGTCCATATCGTGCCATGTAAGGTTGTTGTCCCGGTTCATTTCATGCACAACCACCCCGCAGGCGGAAGTCATATTTGTAATTCTGTCAATTAAAATCATGGAACCTAAGTCTTTATTGTCCTTAAATTCATCAAATACAATTTTGCTCCCAACGGAAATCTCACAAAAAGCAATTTCATTTTTCGTAATGGCTTCCGTCTCTACATGCGCGCCTGTATTTACGTCAATTTTATACTTGATCTTCATTACCGTTGCCGGAACCTGAGACGTCCCGATTTTTAAAAGAAAATTCTTTCCCGCCACTAATTGGTTGTCGTCCATCCAAAGTATCGATGCGGCAAATACGGAACCCGACTTTAACGTATAATTTTTTACAAGCGCGCATCCCCTTGAGACATCAATTTCCGTGTCAAGCGAAATCGTCACGCCATATCCTTTTTTGCTTCGCTCTACTTTTTTATCCCCCTGAAGAATCGAAGCCACTTTCGCCGTCTCCCCGCTCGGGCATACCGTCACTGTGTCGCCCACTGCAATCTCACCGGAAGCAATCTGCCCTTGAAAGCCGCGGAACGTATGATCCGGACGGCAGACGCGCTGTACCGGCATGGAAAAGTTTTTATTGCCGCCTTCTTCCGATATGTCGACACGTTCTAAATAATTAAGCAGCGATATGCCATGGTACCACGGCATACGGTTTGACTTTGTCGTAATATTGTCCCCTGCCGTCGCCGACAATGGGATCATCTGCAGGCTCTCATAGTGAAACTCCGCCATCAGCATCTTAATGTCCTTCTCGATTTCACAGAAGCGTTCCTGACTGTAATTTACCAAATCCATTTTATTGACTGCAAACACAAAATGCTTAATGCCCATCAGATGGCAGATCCTTGCATGACGTTTGGTCTGAATTAAAACGCCTTGGCTTGCATCCACTAAAATAACGCTTAAAGAAGCAAACGACGCGCCGACTGCCATATTTCTGGTATATTCTTCATGCCCCGGCGTATCGGCAACAATAAAACTCCTGTGTTCCGTTGTAAAGTACCGGTAGGCAACGTCTATGGTAATGCCCTGTTCACGCTCCGCCATAAGCCCGTCCAAAAGAAGGGAATAATCAATCTCCCCTCCGGCAGAACCCACCTTTGAATCTAATGCCAAAGCTTTCTCCTGATCCGCAAAAAGCAGTTTCGCATCATAGAGCATATGCCCAATCAAAGTGGATTTCCCGTCATCTACGCTCCCGCAGGTAATAAATTTCAATAAATCATTCTTCATATTAGAAATACCCCTCACGTTTTCTTTTTTCCATACTAGAAGCTCCGCCGTCGGAGTCGATGACACGGCTTGTCCGCTCAGATTCCACTGAAGCTAACGTCTCATTGATAATCTCATCTAAAGTCGCCGCCTCCGATAAAACGCCGCCCGTCAAAGGATAACAGCCAAGCGTGCGGAAACGCACCATTTTCATCTCCGGCGTTTCCCCCGGCTCTAACTTCATGCGGTCATCGTCTACCATTATAATATTGCCATTCCGAACCACAACCGGACGCTCTTTTGCAAAATAAAGAGACACGATCGGGATATTTTCCCGCTTAATGTACTGCCAGATATCCTTTTCCGTCCAATTCGAAAGCGGGAATACACGGATGCTTTCGCCCTGATTGATTTTCGTATTGAACAGTTTCCACATTTCCGGCCTTTGGTTCTTTGGGTCCCACGCGTGGTTCGAATCCCGAAAAGAAAAAATACGCTCTTTGGCGCGGGACTTCTCCTCATCACGCCGTCCGCCGCCAAACGCCGCCGTAAACCCGTATTTGTCCAGCGCCTGCTTTAATGCCTGCGTCTTCATAATGTCCGTATAGGCGGAACCATGCTCGAACGGATTGATTCCCTGCGCCGCACCGTCTTGGTTGATGTATTCTAACATCTCAATCTTCAGATCGTCCGCCATTTTATCACGGAATTTTATCATCTCTTTAAACTTCCATGTCGTATTGACATGCAAAAATGGAAAGGGCGGTTTTTCAGGATAAAATGCCTTTAACGCCAAATGCAGCATAACCGAAGAATCTTTGCCTATCGAATACAGCATCACCGGCTTTTCGCATTCCGCCGCCACTTCCCGCATAATATAAATGGCTTCTGCTTCTAATTCGTCTAAATGATCCATACATAACTCCTTTTATTTTATTTCTATTTGTTTATTGTTGCCTATTTCTTCTCTTTTGTTTCATTCAGACGTCTTTTTTGCTTCCTGCTTCATTTTAAAAGAAGAAGATGAAAGACACATTAAAAGAGAAGATTATCAGATCTTTCCTGACGGAAGGTAAAGCGTAAACACGCTTCCTTTTTCCGGTTCACTTTCCACTTCAATCCTGCCGTCATGTTTTTCCGCTATTTTCTTTGAAAGGGACAGCCCAAGGCCAAACCCTTCGGCATTTCTCGATTTATCGCATTTATAAAACCTCTGGAAAATCCGCTTTTGATTTTCTTTCTCAATTCCTATGCCATAATCCCTCACTTCCACGAATGCTTCGCCGCGGACTTCTCCGGTCCTTACGTCAATCCTGCCGTTTACCCTGCTGAATTTCGCCGCATTCGTCAAAAGATTCTGTATGACAATCGCAATTAACCCAATATCTCCTGTCGAAAACGCTTCGTTTAACTCCAACCGCACAGATACCCCGTTTTTTAATTTTTCCTGCTGTTCTTCACAAACAGACTGCACAATTTCCACAAGATCAAGCGTCTCCTCCTGTATTTGCATCCTGCCCTGCTCTAATCTGGACAAATGCAGAAGCTGAATAATCAGACGGTCAATTTTCTTCGACTGCCGGAACACCACGTCTAAAATCTCGCCATACTCCTCTGCGCCGATTTTTCTCGCCTCCGCATACTGGCACTGCGCCAAAATAACGGCGATCGGCGTCCGAAGTTCATGGGCTACGTCCGAGGCAAACTGTTCCTGCTGTTTGAAGTTCTGTTCAATTTGGTCTAACATACGGTTGTTCGCCTGCGCCAACACTTCCACTTCCTGAAACTTATAGTTTCCCTTCATTCTCTTTGTAATGTCAAGGCTTGTCCCAATGCTTTCCGCCGTCCGGCACATATCCTCAAGCTCCTTTGAAATGCGTCTGGAATAAAACAGGCCCCACGCAAGGACAATCAGCAGCACGCCCAGAATATTGAGATATGACGCCATTGTAATTGTTTCATAGTGACTGTCCGCATCCGACTTTTTTAATACTCCCCGTAAAAACAGCCTTTCTTCCTTGGTTCCCCTGACCTTAGTGTCCCTGACATAATATCTTTCACTGCCGCAGTCAACCGAAACCGTGAGCCGTTCCGGAACCTTTACGTCCCGGAGCGAACCTTCCTCATCCTTTGGATATTCTCCTGCCGCAACCGATCCGTCTTTTCTGACAATCAAAAATATGCTGTCCTGCTGATACCAAAATTCATCTTCGATATTTAGTTTTCCATCTTTAATATAAACATAATCCGTCATTTTATTGACGTCTTGGCGGAGATCATTCTTGATATCATATTCTATCGCAGCCGCTGACAAATAATGTACCGTAAACAACATAATCATCATCATCGCCATAATAACGACAATCGGCCAAAGCAAAATATAACGGCTGATTGATATCGGCTTTACGCCTCTCCCTTTAATACATATCCCACCCCTCTAATGGTCTGTATCATCTTAAATTCAAACCCATCATCAATCTTTTTCCGCAGATAACGGATATAGACGTCTACAAGGTTCGAGCTTACGTCGCGGTCAAACGCCCAGATATTCGCTTCTATCTGTTCTCTGGTCACAACGATATTTTGATTGCGTATCAGATACAAAAGTACGGAATATTCCTTCGGTGAAAGCTCGATCTGCCTTTCTCCCCTTTTGACAGAACAGGCATTACAGTCTACTACAAGGTCGCCACAGTTATATATATTTTCATGGACGTCTACTTTTTTGCGGATAATCATACGGATTCTCGCCAAAAGCTCTTTGAACTCAAATGGCTTCACCATATAATCATCCGCGCCTAAATCCAGTCCCCGTACAATATCATTGACATCGCTTTTTGCGCTTAAAAACAGAATCGGAGTCGTAATCCCTTTGCTTCTTACTTCTTTTAGGACGGTAAATCCGTCTTTTCCTGGGATCATAATGTCTAAAATCACACCGTCATACTCTGCCATGCACAGATAGTCAAATGCGCTCTCCCCGTCATAGCAGCTATCTACAATATAACCTTCTGATTCCAGTTCTTTTACAATAATCCGATTCAGATCTTTTTCATCTTCCACTACCAGTATACGCATGATTTCCTCCAAAAAGCGTCCAATTTATCCTTTTATTCCCATTTTATCACAAAAAGATTAAAAACAGATTAAAAAATTCACTTTTCCGATACTATCATCATCGTCCGGTAGCCAAGATCCCGCAATTTCCGCTGAAGCTTTAGCGCTTCATCTAAGGTGTCCACTTTTCCCGCCACAACGCGGATCATACCGTCATCTTTATGGACAAAACTTTCAAAGCCCTGCTCTACAAGCTGCTCTGCCAGAAAATTCGCCGTCGTTCCATATTTAAACCGCCCGACTTCTACGCCAAACGCAAAGTCGTCCATGTCGTCATCATCGTCATCCCAATTTTCTTCCCAGTCTTCTTCCTCCCAGTCCTCCGTCACGCGGCCGTCCATTTCCATCTGCCTTGCCGCGGCTTTCTGCCCAGCCGGCGCGGCCCGCTCTATCCCCATCGCAATCGCTCCGGCGATTTCGTTAAAATTATTGTCAAATATTTCGTTATCCCCATCGTGGTTGATAAATCCCGTTTCAATCAAAACTGCCGGCATTTGGGTACGGCGGAGCACTGCAAGCCCTGTCCTCTCCTCTATGCCCAGATTTTGAAATCCAGTCTTTTCCAGTTCCTCATTGATGGATTCCGCTAACCGCCTTGCGCGTTCATCGTCGCCGCCATAGATAAGCGTCTGGATTCCATTGTAAGTATTGTCATTTTCCGCCCAGTTTCTGTGAAAAGAAATGAAATAGTCTGCGCCTGCTTCATTTGCAATCTGCGCTTTCTCATAGGGAGGCTGGTAAATATCCGACGTCCGCGTATATAACACGTCATATCCCTGCTGTTCTAAAATTTTCCCCACTGCCAGCGCCAAACGCAGGTTATCGTCTTTTTCCTTTCTGCCCTCATACATGGCGCCATTGTCAAAACCGCCGTGGCCGGCGTCTATTACAATCATTGCCAAAGCCTTTGCTCCTACATTTATTTTCTCATTAGTCTATGCGGGTTTTCAAAAAAGGTGAAACTCAAATCTTTTAATCTGCCAGCTTGAATTTCGTCATCTCCTGTTCCATTTCTTCCGAAACTGCGGAAAGGTCGTCAATACGCCCCGCCACAAACCGGATTCCTTTCGTCTCCTCCTCTAACGCTTCCGCCACTTTTACCGTCAATTCTTCTGTATTCCCTGAAATATCCCGTATCCGCTCAATCGCATGAACCACAGAGCGGTCGCATTTGTGCATTTCCACAACTAGTTCTTCCATTTCGCTGACGGAATCAAGCGTCTTTTCCGCTAACAATTTGAAATCCTCAAATGTCTCCTGAACCACCGAAACGACTTCGGACTGCCCTTCAATCCCTTCTTTCATAGATTGGATAGATGTGACCGCATCATTAATGTCACGGCACAATTCGGATATCATAGATTCAATGTCTTCTGTAGCCGCAGTGGAGTCAGCGGCAAGTTTCCCGATCGATTCCGCCACAACGGCAAAACCCTTGCCCATTTCCCCGGCACGCGCCGCTTCAATGGAAGCATTCAAAGCAAGAAGGGCAGTCTGGGAAGAAATGCCATTAATCGTATTGACAATGTTTGAAATCTTCTTGGAACGAGCTTCCAAACTCTGTATTTTTTGATGGGAGATAAGCATAGTCTCTGTCGTATCTTCATTTTGCATTCTCAATTTTCCGACGCTTTTTGACCCGCTCTCCCCAGATAATATGACATTTTGGGCGTCGTCTAAAAGCATACTGCTTTTTGCCTTCAGCTCCGAAAACATCACTTCAAGCTCCGTCGTCCGCATTACGACGCGTTCTACGTCTTGATTCTGCCCTACCGTCCCATCTGAAATTTCCCGCACTGCCATATGAATCGAATCTATTTCTTCTTCTATTTTTTTTAAATACCCGGAACTTTGCACCACTTCACTGGAAAATGTCGTAATTTTTGTCAGGATGCCCGACATTTTTTCTATCATTTTATTAAAACTTTTCGAAAGCTTCCCGATTTCATTCTGGCTGTTTTCGTCCGCCCGCATCGTAAAATCGCCGTCCGATGCATTGCCAATGACGGAGGTAATCGAAGCAATCGGCCTCGTCAGCCTGCGCGCTAAAAGCGTAATGACAAAAACTGCGGCTGCAATCGCGCATACCGCGGCCGCCACTGTAATAAAGATGATCCGGTACACCATCGCCATAGCAGACGATGCTTTTTGCACTGTCAGGACAGACCATGATCCAGACTCGCCTTTTAGGGGAACCGACGCATAACTTATGTAGTAAGAACGCCCCTCATTTTTGATTTTCCTGCATCCGCTTGCCCCATTCATCACTTCAGAAATCACGTTTTGGTAATCTTCCGACAGGTCAAAAGGTTTTTCTTCCGTTAGAATATTTCCGTCCGCATCTGTTACCGGCTCCCCGTTCCCATCTTTTTTGGATTCCGTCTTTGTCCGGGTTTTATAATTGTACAGCTCCTCAATCTGGAGGCTGTCCGGATGCGCGACAACAACGCCTTCCCCGTCAATGACAAAGGAACTCTCCTCTTTTTCTAAATTGGAACAATCTTCAATTATGCTTTGCAGATAATCCAGTTTCATGTCAGCGGCAAAAATCCCCGTCAGTTTTTCCTCCCAATACATAGGAAGAAAAATGGATGCGCAGGGCATTCCGGTATTCACGGAATAATAGGACTTGGAAATAAACGCTTTTTTATCTTCCATCATTTGAGTAAACCACCAGCGCGCGGAACGATCCGCCAATTCACCGGAAGACCGTCCCGTCTGCATACCGTCCGTTCCCTGTATATAGAGCAGTTCAAAATAGGGGTTACGCTTTACGCAGTCTTCCAATAACGGCGTTTGGATATCTGTCTGCATCGTTAAAATGCTTGGATTTACGGAAAGTTCTTCCGCAATTCCATATGCCCCGTCTAAGAACGTTGCAATTTCACTCGCCGCAAGACGGGTCTTATCCTGACTTTTATCAAACACTTCCTGTTCATAAGATTTTGTAAACACAACGACAATCAAAACGGACAGGCAGACTGCCAAAGCGCATACGATTGTAATAATCGGCAGCAATAACTGGTTTAAAATACTCTTTTTCTTCATGCCGCATCTCCTTTATTCAGGATCTTCTTAAGACTGGGCTTCCTGTGTTTTAATATTTAAAGAAAGTTCCTGTAATTGCGCCGCTTCCACTTCCCCCGGCGCTTCCGTCATCAGGCAGGAAGCGTCCTTCACTTTCGGGAAAGCAATCACGTCACGGATAGAATCCGTGCGCGCCAAGTGCATCACCATACGATCCAGCCCATATGCAAGGCCTGCATGGGGCGGAACGCCATAACGGAATGCATCGAGCAAAAAGCCAAACTGCTCATATGCGCTTTCTTTTGAAAAGCCAAGCGCCTGAAACATTTTTTCCTGTATGTCATTCTGATGGATACGGACGGAGCCGCCTCCAAGCTCTGTTCCATTTAGGACGATGTCGTAAGCTTCTGCGCGGACTGACGCAGGGTTTACATCGATCTTGTCCAAGTCTTCTTCTTTTGGCATAGTAAATGGGTGATGCATCGCCATATAACGGTTTTCTTCCTCAGACCATTCAAAAAGAGGGAAGTCGGTAATCCATAAAAAGTGAAACTTACTCTCATCTAAAAGACCGAGTTCTTTTGCCATCATCAGGCGAAGCGCGCCTAAAACATTCCAAACAATTTTATTCTTGTCTGCGGCAAACAAAAGTAAATCCCCTGCTTTTCCGTCCATTGCGGACACTAATCCGGACAGTTCGCTTTCCGTCATAAACTTTGCAAAAGAAGATTTATAACTTCCGTCTTCATTGATTACAAGGTATGCAAGCCCTTTCGCGCCGCATCCTTTTGCAAACTCGGCCAGTTTGTCAATTTTTTTCCTCGGCATTGCGCCGCATCCTTTGACATTAATCCCGCGGACAGAGCCGCCCTCGTTTAACGCCCCTGTAAATACGCCAAACCCACAGTCTTTTACGACCGTAGAAACGTCTGTAAGCTCCATTCCAAAACGCGTGTCCGGCTTATCCGATCCAAAACGATCCATGGCTTCCTGCCAAGGCATACGGGGGAATGGGAGCGTTAGTTCCACGCCAGCCGCTTCTTGAAACACATATTTTAAAAGGCGCTCATTCACGTCAATCACGTCGTCCATATCGACAAATGACAGTTCCATGTCCGCCTGCGTAAACTCTGGCTGGCGGTCAGCGCGTAAATCTTCATCACGGAAACATTTCGCAATCTGAAAATAACGGTCATAACCGGAACACATTAAAAGCTGTTTATACAACTGCGGCGATTGCGGCAGCGCATAAAATTTTCCGGCATGGATGCGGCTTGGAACGAGATAATCCCTTGCTCCTTCCGGCGTGGATTTACAAAGAATTGGCGTTTCTATTTCTAAAAACCCCTCTTTTGCCATAAATTCACGCATAAGATACGCCACTTTGCTCCGAAGCATCATATTTCTCTGCAAATCCGGCCTTCTCAAATCTAAATAACGGTATTTCAGACGAAGCTCGTCCTTCGTCTGGCTGTCTTCTTCAATCGGAAATGGCGGCGTTTCGGATTCCGAGAGAATGCGGATTTCTTTGGCAATCAGTTCAATATCCCCCGTTTTTAAATTCTCATTGACTGCCGCTTCCCGCTTTTGCGCTGTTCCCGTCACTGCAAGCACAAATTCATTCCGGATCGTTGCCGCTTTTGCAAAACCTCCGCTTCCTACGCTGTTTTCATCAAATACAATCTGAAGCAGGCCCGAACGGTCTCTTAAATCCACGAAAATCAGGGCGCCTAAGTTCCTCCTCCTTTGCGCCCAGCCCATCACTGTGACTGTTTCCCCGATATTTCCACTGGATACTTCCGCGCATCTATGTGTGCGTTTCAATCCCTGCATTGATTCTGACATTATGAGATCCTCCTATCACTTTTCTTAATTTCTCTGCTATTTGAACCGCTCTAACGTTTTTTATGTTTGGATTATTTATGGAAAAATTCTTCAAACGTTTCATAGCCTTCTGTTTTCAGTTTCTCTTTTTGGAACTTTTTATTTTTATTCATACGCGTAACAAGAACCTGCTCTCCAGCTTCCCTTGCTTTCTGCGCTTTTTCAATTACTTCACATAAACGGTCTGCCGGATAATTTTTTTCGACCAGATACGCTGTTTTTTTCGGCTGCGCCGGAAGCTTAAAGCCCTGCTCCATCAACAATAGGATAATCCGCTCAAATCCAATGGAGAAGCCGCAAGCCGGAGTGTCTGTACCAGTAAAGTTCCCGATCATCTTATCATATCTTCCGCCGCCCCCGCAGCTTGCGCCAAATTCCGGTATGGCAATCTCAAAAATCGTCCCTGTATAATATCCCATGCCGCGCGCCAATGACGGGTCGAATACCATCTGAAAATCAGCGCTTTTGGTCTGCTCTACGCTTCTTATGATTTCCAGTAAGTTTTCTATTAAGCCCTCTGGCAAAAACTCTCCTAATGGATCCGCTAACGCCCCAAGCGCCTTGGCATAATCCGTTTCTCCACAGGCTTTTTGAAACAAGCCAAGATATTTCCTGACCGATTCTTCCGAAAACCCTTCCCGCTCCAACTCTTTCGCAACGCCGTCCAATCCGATTTTGTCCATTTTGTCCAATATAATAAAGACGGCGTCCAAGGATTCCTCCGGAAATCCGCTGTACTTCGCCATAGCTTTTAATATGCCGCGTTCATTAATCCGAATTTCAAATCCGTGAAAGCCCAGCTTCCCAAGCGTTGTCGTCGTCGCCAAAATCAGCTCAATTTCCGCTAATTGCGACGGTTCTCCCAAAATATCAATGTCGCACTGGGTAAACTGGCGGTATCTCCCACGCTGTGGGCGGTCTGCCCGCCAAACGCTTCCGATTTGCAGCGCTTTAAAAGGAGACGGCAGGCTGTTTGCGTTGTTTGCATAAAAACGCGCAAGCGGAAGCGTTAAATCATAACGCATCCCCATATCCACTAAATCCTGCTCGCTTTTTGCACTGTCGAGCTTTAATTTTTCTCCCCTTTTTAAAACTTTAAAAATCAGTTTTTCGTTTTCACCGCCCTGCCTGCTGCTTAGGTTTGCAATCGCTTCCATGCAGGGGGTTTCTATCGGCGTAAAGCCAAAACTGCGGTATGTGTCTTTGATTACGCCAATGACATAATCCCGAATCTGCATTTCCTCCGGTAAAATATCTTTCATTCCGGTGACGGGTTTCTTTACTAATGCCATGTAATTTCCTCCAATTTTGTTCTGTTTGTCCTGTTCTTAACCGCCAAACAGTTGTCTTTTTCTCTCTATCATCTCGTCGATTCTCCCAATATACTGGGTAACGTCTTTTACGTTTTCACATCTTTTTACGCTGCCGTCGGGATAGACGCGTTTTGAAATGCTGCCTGCTCCGCAGGCTATGACGGTCTGTTTCTCCTCCATTGCCAAAACATTATATATCCCTTCTTTCCCCTCTGTGGCGTAACCGACATTCTCAAAATTGCCCGCCATGTTTTTCTGCCGGTAGAGATAGTACGGCTCCATGCCCATTTGCTTTGCATAATCCGCGGTAACCGCAATCGTCTCTTGTGTGTTTTCAAATGTCAGATCCTGATATTCTTCCCGAAACATACTAAGCTTTGCCGCGCGTTTTAACGCAAGGGAATGGACTGTCAAATTGTCCGGATGCAAAGCGGCAATCTTTTGCATGGTATGTGTAACGTCAAAAAGCGTCTCATTTGGCAATCCTGCAATCAAATCCATATTGATATTGTCAAACCCAAGGCTCCTTGCCAAATAAAACTGTTCTTCCGTCTGTTTTGCCGTATGGCGCCTGCCAATGATCTTTAGCGTATCATCTTTCATCGTCTGCGGGTTTATTGAAATCCTCGTTACGCCTTCTTCCTTTAACGCCAACAGTTTCTCCCTAGTAATGCTGTCCGGCCTTCCCGCCTCGACAGTAAATTCCAGACAATGCGACATATCAAAATGCTCAAAAACCATTGACACAAGCCGTTTTAGCTGCGCCGCCCCAAGCGTCGTGGGCGTTCCTCCGCCAATATATACAGCATTTAAATGTTTTCCCTTAAAATAGCCTGCCGCAAACAATATCTCCCTGCTAAGCGCCTCTAAATACTCATCTATCCGGCTTTCCCACGCCGAAAGCGGATATGAGGTAAAAGAGCAGTACAAACATGCGCTTGGGCAGAACGGAATCCCGATATACAGGCTGTAGCCCGTTTCACAATCCAGTCTGCTTAATAGGGCTAATTCCCGTTTCGCCACATCCATGCTTAACTTTATTTTTTCATCTGACACGAAGTGCGTCTCTTTCATATAACGCCGGATCTGCGCTTCGTCTTTTCCTTCTTTCAAAAAACCCATCGGAATTTTAACCGGACGGATTCCCGTTAAAGTCCCCCATGGAAGCGTTTTTTTCGAATAGTTTGATAAAATCTCATAATACGCCCGCTTCAAACGGTTTTTCGTTTCTTTTCTATCTGAAAAATCCGTTTCCACCGAAAGTTTATGTTTTGGCGTATCTTCTTGCGGCTCCTTAAGCCATACTTCAAACCTATCCTGCAGGTAATTCGTAACAATACGAAACGATATTGCCTCTTTGTCCGCCTTTTCCCCCACGCTGACGGTTACCTCCTCCGCCGGAAAAAACGCTTTCACTAAAGAGTAAATATCGTATTCAAAATCTGCCCTGTTCAGTTTTACCGCAATCATCTTATACTCTCCTAAAGAAACGGGTTGTGCTGCCGTTCCCACCCTATCGTAGTCGTATCGTTATGCCCTGTATAAACTTTCGTCTGTCCTGCAAGCGGCATCAATTTCTCATGAATGGAATGCAATAGCTCTAACGCGCTGCCTTCCGGAAAATCCGTCCTTCCAACCGACTCAAAAAACAGCGTATCGCCTGCAAACAGAGCCTGCTCTTTTTCGATATAATAACAGCATCCGCCTTTCGTATGCCCCGGCGTATGAATGACCTGAACCGAAAAACCCGCCAAATCCAAGCAATCGCCGTCTTTTACATAAATATCCGCATGGTAGACGGCGCCCGTCTCCCCAATCATGCCGCAAAGATTAATTTCAGGCGTTTCAAGCGTCTTTTTCTCCCGCTCATGCGCATAAATGGGAATCCCAAACGCCTCCGCAATGTCCCCCGCGGCAGCCGCATGGTCAAAATGCCCATGCGTCAAAAGCACAGCGACAGGCGTAAGCCCCTGCTCTTTGATTTTTGCAGCCAAAGCTTCTGCGGCGTCTCCCGGATCTACCACAAACATCTCCTTTGTCTCCTCATTGACCGCGAAATAACAATTCGTCATTACCGGCCCTACTGTATATTGTTCTACACGAAGTCCTGCCATCTCTATTCTCCCTTATCAGCCTGTCGTCCGCTCAATGTCTATGACGCTTTCCACCTGCCGTATTTTGTCAATCAGTTTTGTAAGCTCCTCCCGTCCTTTGACGCAAAATGAAATTTCAATCGTTGCAACATCCTGTTTATTCGTCTTTGAATGAATCCCGCTGATGTCTATGGAACGCTCTGTAAATATCTTTGTTATGTCCACCAAAAGCCCTGTACGGTTATTTCCATATATCTTAAGCCCCGCCATATACAGACCACTCTCGCCTTCCTCTGCGCCTTTCTGCCATTCCGCATCGATTAAACGCTCTCTTTCCGTCTCGGAAAGGCACATCATATTAACGCAGTCTGTACGGTGAATGGAAACGCCCCTTCCCCGTGTCACATAACCTACAATCTCATCGCCGGGAACCGGACTGCAGCACTTCGAAAAATGAACCGCCACATCATAGATCCCCTTTACGATAATGCCGCTCCTTAAACATTCCCGCTCTGCTTTTTCATGCCCCTGCGCAGACACCGTATTTAAAATATCCTGATCCGTAAGCTCTGCCGCATGATCCTTTTTGTATTCTTCATACATACGGTTGACAATCTGGCTTTCCTTGATTCCGCCGTGGCCTACTGTCGCCATCGCGGAATCCCAGTCAGAAAACCCGTATTTCCTTAGAATTTTTTCCTGATACTCTGGTTTATTTATATCAGACAACTGAATGCCCTTTGCCTTACAGCACAAAGCCATCAGTTCCTTGCCCTTTAAAATATTCCCTTCCTTAAATTCACTGCGGAACCACTGGTTAATCTTCGTCTTCGCCTGTGTGCTCTTTACAATATTTAACCAGTCGCGGCTTGGCCCCTTTGAATTTTGGGAAGTAATCACTTCTATCCTGTCGCCGTTTTGAATGACATAATCGATCGTCACAAGCCGTCCATTGACCTTTGCGCCTATCATTTTATTCCCGACCGCTGAATGGATGCTGTATGCAAAATCAATCGGCGTCGAGCCCGCTGGAAGCGTTTTCACATCTCCAAGCGGCGTAAAACAATAGACCGTATCGGAAAACAAATCCAAATCGCTTTTCAACAGCGTCAAAAACTCGCGGTTATCCGACATATCCCGCTGCCATTCTAAAATTTCCCTCAGCCAGCTTAACTTTTCTTCTTCCTGTGTCGCGCCGCTCATTCCCGTCTTGCCTTCTTTGTATTTCCAATGCGCGGCAATTCCGTATTCCGCCGTCCTGTGCATTTCATAGGTGCGGATCTGAATCTCAAACGGCTGCCCCGCCGGCCCGATTAAAGAAGTGTGAAGCGACTGGTACATATTTGGTTTCGGCATTGCAATGTAATCTTTAAACCGTCCCGGAATCGGGCGGTACATTTCATGGATAATGCCAAGCGCGGCATAACAGTCTTTAAGGCTGGTCACAATAATGCGGATCGCAAATAAGTCAAAAATCTGGTCTAACGTTTTATCCTGATTGACCATTTTTTTGTATATGCTGAAAAAATGCTTTGCCCTTCCATACACGTCCGCCTGTATGCCCGCATCTTTCATCTGCTCTTTGACGTCTCCCACAAGCGTGCGCACATACTTGTCACGCACATGCTTCTTTAACGCCACCTTCTGCACCAAATCATAATACGCTTCCGGCTCTAAATATTTCAAAGATAAATCGTCCAGCTCAATCTTCACTTTGGAAATGCCAAGGCGATGAGCAATCGGCGCATAGATGTCCATAGTCTCCCTTGCCTTTTCCTTTTGTTTCTCCGGCCGCATATATTTTAACGTCCGCATATTATGAAGCCGATCCGCAAGTTTAATTAAAATGACGCGGATATCTTTTGCCATTGCAAGGAACATTTTCCGTAAATTCTCCGCCTGTATCTCAAGCTTATCCGCATCATAGGAAAACTGCCCCAATTTTGTCACGCCGTCCACCAACAGCGCCACTTCACCGCTAAACTCCGCCGCTATTTCTTCATTCGTCATTACCGTGTCTTCCACAACGTCATGTAAAAGCCCCGCCACAATCGTCTCTTTATCAAGCTCCAGCTCCGCTAAAATAATCGCGACGCAAAGCGGATGGATAATATACGGCTCACCGGATTTACGCGCCTGCCCTTTATGCGCCTCATCCGCAACATGATAGGCTTTCGCAATCATGGAAATATTTGCCGAAGGATGGTATTTCCTCACGCTTTCTATCAAATCAACGAATAATTTCTCCGGTTCCTCAAACTCCTGCGTGATAGGAATATTATGATCCACCCCCTGAAACTCTTTGACCATTTTTTCTAACTGCTCATTTGAAAACTCTGCCATTCCTTCACCGCCCACTCTACCCATCTTTTGGATTTACTGATATAATTAGCCAATATTATAAATAATTATGCACAAAAAAACAATATTAAAACAAACAAAATTCGCTTTATTTTATGCCTTTTTTTCAAACATTCAGCAAATATTCATACAAAAGCATCTCACAATTCCCCCGAATCCGCTTTCCTTTCCATTCAAATCCCAGTTTTTTTAACAAATTGCGGGAAGGCTTATTTTCCTCCTGAACAAAACAATTTACGCGGTCAAAACAGGATTCCATGCCTTTCGCGTATGCAAGCATCGCTTCACAGATTTCAAACGCATACCCCTGCCGCCTTCTTTTAGCGGCAATGGCATATCCCATCTCTAACAGACAGTCCTCTCCCAAAAAGAAATGCGAAAATCCGGCGCGTCCAATCAGCTCATCTGTAAATCTGTCGCGCGCAAGCCAAAAGCCATACCCAAAAAAACGGTACATTTGAGTAAGCTCCGTTTTTACATAACAGATTTCTTCTGTAAGGCTGCGAAGCGGCGGCAGATAGTCCGCCATGCCTGCCCCAGAATAAAGCATATATAATTCCGGCAGGTCAAACACGGTCATTTCCTCCAGATAACACCGTTTTGTTTCAATTACCCGCCATGGAATCCCATGCGCCCTCTGGTAAACCCTCTCTAAAAACCAAATGTCCACCCCTTCAAACCCTTCGCGCAGAAAATCCGACTGATAGAGCCCCTCATTAGGAAACAATGGGATTTTTAAGGCAAGCGCCGCCACATTCCCCTCTTTTGCCTCTGCAAGCGTCTCATCTCTTGCCGCAAGCGCCAATGCGCAGTCCGCTTCTATCCCTTCTGATTTGATAGACGAACAAAGCGGGCCGTCCCCAAACGCCGCTGACTGAACGCCATACGCCTTTGCCTCTTTTTTTAAACGGGCAAACCCGTCCAAAAGAACTCCTTCATGCTCAAATTCACTTTTCTTATAAATCAAATATTTCAATTTCATTTTTACGCTCCCTGTGTCCCATTTCCTTATATTTTATCACAATTTTGCAAAGAATAACAAAAAACGTTCCAAAGCATGGAACGCCCATTAGAAAACGTTTTCAAATTTTACCCGTTTTCCTCTTACTCAGTGATGATACAATGTCACCAAACAAAAGGAGGCCATATCTTATGAAAAAAACATGGAAACAAATTACTGCGCTCACGCTCGCATTCATTGCCCTGCTTTTTACGGCTGGATGCGGTTCCAATGACGATGACAAACTAAACGTACGAATCGCATACTTCCCGAATATCACGCATACACAGGCGCTTATCTTAAAAAATCAAGGCAAATTAGAAGAAGCTTGGAAAGACGCTTGCAATGTAAGCTGGACTTCTTTCAATGCCGGACCGGCGGAAATCGAAGCCATATTTGCAGGTGAAATTGATTTAGGCTATATCGGCCCTGTCCCCGCCATCAACGCCAACTTTAAATCCAGCGGGGACGTAAAAATTATCTCAAACGCCACAAACGCAGGCGCTGTCCTCTTGGCGCGCAAAGGCTCCGGCATCTCGTCTGCCAAAGATTTAGCCGGCAAAAAGGTCGCTGTCCCGCAGATTGGAAACACACAGCACTTATGCCTGTTAAGCTTATTATCTGAAAACGGATTAAAACCGGTTGACAAGGGCGGGGACGTAACCATCAGCGCAAGCTCAAACGCCGATATTTTAAACTTAATGGACAATGGAAGCGTAGATGCCGCTGTCGTCCCAGAGCCATGGGGGGCGACGATTGAGAAAAACGGGAACGCCGAAGTGGTTTTAGACTATGACGAACTCTTTTTAGAAGGCAATTACCCGACAGCCGTAGTCATTGCAAACGGGGACTTTATGGAAAAGCATCCAGAATATGTCAAAGACTTTTTGGCAATGCACGAAGAGGCCACATTATTCATCAATGAACATGCCAAAGAGGCGCAGGAAATCGTCAACAGTGAGATTAAAGGCGTAACCGGAAAATCCATAGATACGGACATCTTAGAGAGCGCATTTTCCCGCATGACGGCCGACACAACCCTTCACACCAACGCCATTATGACATTTGCCAACATCAGCAAAGAAGAAGGGTTTATCAGTTCTGTACCGGAGGAAAGAAATGTATTTAACACTGAATTTAATCAATAAATCTTTTACAAACACCAAAAAAGAAACGTTAAAAGACATCTCCCTTACTGTGGAAAAGGGCGAGTTTATCTGTATTGTCGGACCGTCTGGCTGTGGGAAATCCACCCTGTTAAACCTTGTCGCGGGGCTTGATAAACCGACTTCGGGCAGCATTACGTTAGACGGCGCCGCTGTCAAAGGCCCGGGCGCAGACCGCGTCGTTATGTTTCAGGAAGCCGCTCTTTATCCATGGCTGACTGTGTTAGAAAACGTTATGTTTGGCTTAGAAGCCGCAGGCCATACGAAAGCAAAACAAAAAGAAATTGCAGAAGCCTATTTAAAAACGGTGCGGCTCTATCATTACAAAGATTATAAAATCCATGAAATTTCCGGCGGCATGAAACAGCGCGCCGCCCTCGCAAGGGCGCTTGCTTTAGACAGCAAACTCTTATTAATGGACGAGCCGTTTTCCGCGTTAGACAAGCAGACGATCCACATTCTGCGCGCGGAATTGGAAAGCATTTGGGAAAAAAACAGAAAAACGATTTTATATGTGACGCACAGCGTGGAAGAAGCCGTCTATTTCGCGGACCGCGTCGTCGTAATGGCAGAAAATCCGGGACGGATCAAAAAAATCGTACCGATCCCATTTCAGCGCCCCCGCGACATCGAAGATCCGGATTTTGTCACGCTGCGGAAGGAAATTCTCTCCCAAGTGCAGTTAAGCGCAAAACAATCCGCGGCGGAAGAATTTGACAAAGAGGAGGTCTTTTAAACATGAAACTAAAGAAACTGGCTGGAAATCTTTTCTTTTTCCTCGGGCTAATTCTCCTCTGGCAGCTTTTTTACACTGCCGCCTGTGACTGGCTGAAACTGATAAAACCCTATGCCGCGCCCAACCCCTCCGGCGTGGTTAAATGCCTGATCTCCCTTACTTCAAACGGAACCCTGCTATCCGCCGTCACTAGCAGCTTACTGCGCGCCTTAAGCGGGTTTCTCATCGCCGTTCTAATCGGAATGATCCTTGGGGCGTTAATTATCCGCTTTTCCTATCTGGAACGCAACTTAAAGCCACTGATACTCGGCATACAGACCCTTCCTAGCATCTGCTGGGTCCCGTTTGCCATTCTCTGGTTCGGATTGACGGAAAGCGCAATCGTTTTCGTCATTGTAATGGGTTCCGCATTTGGAATCGCCCTCTCGATTGAAAGCGGAATTAAAAATATACCTCCCATCTATATTAAAGCCGCGCAGACCATGGGCGTAAAGCCTCTCGCCCTCTACCGCCGCGTCATCTTTCCCGCCGCCCTTCCCGCTTTTATTTCCGGCTTAAAACAAGGGTGGTCTTTCGCATGGCGCGCCTTAATGTCCGGTGAGGTGATGTCCGCTTCCGTCGGGCTTGGCTATACGCTTATGGTCGGACGCGACCTCGCGGACATTAATCAGGTGATGAGCGTTATGTTAATTATTATCTGTATCGGAATCCTCATTGATAAAGGGATCTTTTCCCTTTTAGAAAATCATATCCTAAGACAACGGGGGCTTCTGGAGCAGAAATAAAGAAAGGACGTCCTATGTCAATCAAAAAAATCGCCCAAATGGCCGGAGTTTCTCCGGCTACCGTTTCAAGGGCGCTCAATAATCCCGAGTACCAATGCAAAGATCCGGCTAAAACGGAGGCAATCCGGCAGGCAGCCCGCAAACTGGGCTATACCCCCAATTTAAACGCCCGAAACTTAAAACTGGGAATGCCCCAGTCCGGTGTATCAAAACCCTATGTCATTGATATCCTCTTAGCCCGTTACGACTCACTCGATAAAGACCCTTTCTTCTGCGAATTATTCCGCTGCATTGAGACAGAACTCCAAAAAATGAACTGCATTGTCGGCCAGATTTTAAATATCTCCGACGTCACCCGCAGCCAGCCATTAAAAAACCAAACACAGGCGGACGGACTTATGATTTTAGGAAAATGCCCTTTTGAACTTGCCGAATCCCTAATCCATCAGTTCCCCGGCGTAATCGCCATTGACCGCAACCCCATGGACTACAAAATGGACGAAGTCATCTGTAACGGTTCAAAAGCCGCCTACATGGCAATCGAATATCTTATCGGGCTTGGCCACACGAAAATCGCCTATATTGGAGACTGTAATATGGAAGCCCGCTACATGGGGTATTACGAATGTTTAACCGCCCACAGCCTTCCCCTTGCCTACGACTACATTATCCCAACCAACCAAACCCAAAGCGACGGCTACCGAGCCTTCCACACTCTGCGCGCCAACCCGAAACTCCCGACCGCAGTATTTTGCGCAAACGACATCACGGCAATCGGTTTTCTAAACGCCATGAAGGAAAGCAACGGCCGGAAACGAAAGCATATTTATGCCCCCGCCGTTATCTCCATTGACGATATACGGGAAGCGAGCAATATGTCCCCCCTCTTAACTACTGTACGGATTCCCAAAGAAGATATGGCGCATATGGCAATTTTAACGCTTATTGACCGCTTAAATAAAGGGCACCGCGAATATATCCGCTTAGAACTCCCCTGCCGCCTAATGATACGCGAAACCAGCTAAACCGCGCGTCCCGCCTGTCCCCCTATTTCCACACAAGCTTACGGCTTAGATATGTTTTTACTTTTCACTTTCAATATGCTATAATGCAGCCATACCATTAACAATATTAAAGGAGCCTGTTGCCATGAAAAAAGTTGGATATTTTTTCTTATGTTTCGTACCACTCATTGCCTCTGTCAGCCTGCAATTTATCGTCGCTATTCCCGTTATGGGATTTTGCATAATGCAAATCTGCTTTTTTGCGCTTCGTTCCGGCAGGCAGATGACTTTCACGGAGCTGCTCAGACGGTTTTCCATATCTTTTTCCGGCCAAAATTATGTCATGATGATTTCCATTCTGTTTGCAGTCTGTGGAATCCTGCTTTTTGGCTTTTGGTACGCCAAGCAATTCCATGGAAGCCTGCATATCCCGGCGGAAAGCTTCTCCAAGCCAGCATTAGTTCTTGGAATTATCTGCCTTGTCCCCGGATTACAGCTTCTCTCCTCCGTCCTGACGAATTTCTTCGCCTACTTATTTCCACAATGGATGGACTTTTATGTGGAACTGATGGATAGCGCAGGCTTTACAGGCCAGCCGTCTTTGCTTTTAATTCTATATGCCGTTATTTTAGGCCCGATTGAAGAAGAACTTACCTTTCGGGGCGTTATTCTTTCTTCCGCCAAAAAAGCCCTGCCATTCTGGGCCGCCAATTTCTTTCAGGCGCTTTTATTTGGCGTATTCCATATGAATTTCATACAGGGAATCTACGCATTTTTTATCGGGCTGTTTTTAGGATATATCTGCAAAAGGGGCGCTTCTATCTGGCTTTCCATTTTCCTGCACATATTATTTAATCTCTGGGGCACGTTTGCTTCTTCAGTAACGGCTCTATTGAGCAATCCGCTGTATTCCATTTTATTTTTGCTGTTTTCTGTCCTCCTTGGAATCCTCGGGATGGTTCTATTTTATAAAAATACTTCTCCGGCAGACGTTAAACATTTTCCAGAAAATTCCGATATGTAATATGAATGCATTCGTGATTTCTTAATGGGGCCAAGGACGGTAATTTAAGAAAATGGAGTTTCTTAAATCTGCCGTCTTTTTCTTATTGTTTACAGGGAAGCAGACAAGAAGAAAAGGCATGGATTACAGGAGGAGTTTACATGATTATACAATCAAGTAATGTGGCTATGGCTTCCAAACGCAGTTACAGCCGCACGACTGCTGTCTCCACTTCCCTTACCACATGGGGCAGCGGGTTTATGCAAAACCGGAATACAGTAATGGTACAGCAATACAATGAAGAATCCGGCTCTGGAAAACGCAGACAGGAAAATGCCGGAAACAAAAATGATTTATTCAATCAGTTCAAACAGGCGCAAAGCATTGGCAGCCCGGTCAGCATTACGAAAAAAGCCACACCGGATGCGCATACGATAAAAGCGCAGTCCCTCAATTACCTTATGATGATTTTATTTGGCAAAAATGGAAATCCCCGCGACGCCTTTATCAGCAGCATTACAGGACAGCCCTCCATGGGCGGGCAGGCGTGGGGCGGGGCCTATTCGGAATACGGCTATCATTATGAGGAAGAAGAAACGACGTTTGCCACCAAAGGCACAGTCAAAACTGCAGACGGACGTGAAATTGATTTTAATCTTTCTATGACTATGAGCCGTTCTTTTGAAGAAGAATACGCAGGAAGCGTAAATTTCGGCGCGGCTCTAAATCAGGCCGCTCTCTGCGATCCATTAGTCATCAATCTAAACTCCGCCTCTGCCCAAGTTTCAGATCAGAAATTCTATTTTGACTTAGACTGCGACGGAACGTTAGATGAAATTTCAAACCTTGCCGCCGGAAGCGGCTTTCTGGCGCTTGACTTAAACGGAGACGGGAAAATCAATGACGGCAGTGAACTATTCGGCGCAAAAAGCGGCGATGGGTTTGCCGATCTTGCAAAATATGATTCCGATGGAAACGGCTGGATAGATGAAAATGACCCGATTTTTGATAAACTGCGCATCTGGACAAAAGACAGCTCCGGAAAAGACGTCCTCTGCGCGATTGGAAAAGCCGGAATTGGGGCAATCTATCTAGGCAATGCGGATACGGATTTTTCGCTTAATTCCTCAAAAAACAACGCGACAAACGCCCTTATACGCAAAACAGGCATCTTTCTCTATGAAAATGGAAACTGTGGAACCGTCCAGCATTTGGATATGGCAAAAACATCAGGCCGGACATACCGCTAGAAATACAGACAAACACAAATGGACAGAATACACAAAACTGCCACGCCTTCTCTTTGCGAGGCAGTTTTTTCTGATTATTTTTCCAATCTGCAATAATGTTCATACAGTTCAACTATTTTTTGTTTGATCCGTTCCTTTAGCTCTGCCGGCTCTAACACAGTGGCATTGCATCCAAGCGGCAAAAGATACTCACAAACCCAATCTAATGCCGACCGGTTTATTTCCATATCAATTATTCCACCGCCCGTTTTAAGCCGTTTCAATCCCCTTGCCAGTAAACATTCTGTTTCACACCGTTTCACGCCCAGATCCGTCAGTTGGATTTTAAGGCGGCAATCCATTTTTTCTTCGGGTTGTTCCAAGTAGTCCTGAACAGATGCCGGTAGTGGATATTTTCCTATTGGATAAGGTTTCTCCTCTATGATTTCTTTGATGCGATCCACACGGAACACTCGGATTTGATTTGCCGTCGTACAATACGCCGGACAGTACCAAAGCCCATTCATTGCATATAGTCCAACAGGCATGATTGTGCGTACACTTTCAGATTGTGTGGAAGAATAGCGTATCGTTGCCGCATGGCAATTTATGGCAATCTGGAATATTGACTTTAACAGCGGTGAATCTAAATGCCGGTCAGGAATCCAAAACACCGCTTTTTGTTGAATTTTCAAAACACTGTTTTGCATATCTAACGGAAGGCAATTTAGAAACTTTTTTAGGACAGAGACTGTTTCCTGCTCAAAAGGCAAATCACGGTAAAATTGCAGCGCTTGACACGCAAAAAATACCGCCTTAGCCTCACTTTCCGAAAAAACGATAGGCGGCAGAATACGTTCTTTTAAGATATGATACCCGCCTGCGGCTCCAACTTCAGAATACAGAGGAAACCCGGCCCGTTCTAATTCCTGCAAATCACGCAGTATCGTTCGCTTTGACACGGAAAACTCTTTTGCCAACTCCCCTACCGTAAAATCTTTTTTAGCATTTATTGTAATCATCAATTCAATCAGCCGTTTCGCTTTTGACATTCTAAAACTCCTTTCCGAATTATGACAGCCTTTGTCACTGTTCCATGATAAACTATTGATAAGCCGGATGCAATGCAACGCAATGCTAAAATACATGTGACAAGGAGGGATCATTTTATAAGAATGCCCGGTGAAATTTAAAGCTATGAACTAAAAAAGGAGAATCTAAAATGCAGGCTGCAATGTATATGATGATGATTGAAAAAACGAAGACCTATAATAAGATAACAAAACATGTAATTATAGAACATGTGACACACATACGGGAACTGGACGACGCGGGAAAACTGGAAATCTGCGCTGTATTTAAAGGTTATCCGGGAATGGCGGGAATGTATATCCTTAAAACAGAAAACCGGATTGAAGCGGAGGAAATCTGTAAAAGGGAACCTCTCGTAGCGGGCGGCTATGCATCTTATAAATTAATTAATTTGCAGATCGCAAACCGTGAAAACAACTACTTACTGTAATTGACGTTTCTATTCATTGTTTCGTTTTAACATGGAACGGATTAAAAAAGATGAATGCCGCCCCGGATTTACTGGATACGGCATTCATCTTTTTCATTTTAATGGGATTGATTAATTTTTATCCCCCAAGTGGTTTAAGATCATTTCTAACTGCTCCATCAGCAGTTTGTCTTTTTTCACCAGATCCTCATGCTCACGAATCAAATTTTCTTTTTCGTGCATAAGCTCCCTTACTCTTTCAATGACCTCTGTCTGTTTCATACGGTAAAACCTCCTGTCTATGATTTTTAGATTGCTCTTATATTACCCCTTCTTCTACGTCTAATTTTTCCAAATGCCAGATATCGTCTACATATTCCTGAATCGTGCGGTCAGAAGAAAACTTTCCGGCATATGCAGTATTTAAAATCGCCATTTTCGCCCAGCGTTTTTGATCTTTGTAAGCTTCTTCCACTTCTTTTTGCGCCTGCGCGTAAGAATTAAAGTCTGCCAGAATAAAGTAAGTGTCTGCGTATCTCGTGCTCTGCGTGTTCAAAAGAGAATTGTACAGTTCACGGAACAACTCGCTGTTCTGCGGAGAATAAAATCCGTTAATAAGCTGCATTAACACTTTGCGGATATCCTGATCGTTGTTGAATATCTGCATTGGGTTATAGTCTCTGTTCCTCTCATGGGCAATGACTTCATCGGAACTCATGCCGAAAATAAACATATTCTCTTTGCCCACTTCTTCAAGCATTTCCACGTTTGCGCCGTCCATCGTGCCGATGGTAACTGCGCCGTTTAACATAAATTTCATATTGCCCGTGCCGGACGCTTCTTTGCTGGCTGTGGAAATCTGCTCGCTGATGTCTGCAGCCGCAAAAATCCATTCTGCATTGGACACGCGGTAGTCTTCAATAAAAACAACTTTTATTTTGCCATTGATGCTTCTGTCATTGTTGATGACTTCTGCAACGCTGTTGATTAATTTAATTGTAAGTTTTGCAATTTTATAGCCTGCAGCCGCTTTTGCGCCGAATATAAAAGTTCTCGGATAAAATTCACGATCCGGATGCTCTTTTAATTCGTTATACAGATACATAATATGGAGAATATTCAAAAGCTGGCGTTTATACTCATGCAGACGTTTTACCTGTACGTCAAAAATGGAACGCGGGTCTACGTCAATGCCGTTGCGCTCTTTGATATATTTTGCAAGGCGGAGTTTATTTTGGTATTTAATGTTCATAAACTCATGCTGCGCTTTTTCATCTTCTGCATAGAGCGCCAATTTCTTGATTTTACCTAAATCGGTAATCCAGTCTTCGCCGATATGGTCTGTCACCCATGCCGCCAAAAGCTGGTTGCCATGCAGTAAGAACCTTCTCTGCGTAATTCCGTTTGTCTTATTGTTAAATTTATCCGGATACATTTCATAGAAATCTTTTAATTCCTGATTCTTTAAAATTTCCGTGTGCAGCCTTGCTACGCCGTTTACGGAATGCCCTGCCGCGATTGCAAGGTGCGCCATTTTCACCTGTCCGTTATAGATAATCGCCATACGCTCCACTTTGCCGTTATCTCCCGGATACTGCTGTTGAATCTGGATAATAAACCTGCGGTTGATTTCTTCCACGATCTGGTAAATTCTCGGAAGAAGCCTTGAGAAAATCTCAATCGGCCATTTCTCCAAAGCTTCCGCCATAATGGTATGGTTGGTATACGCGCAAACCTGACTCGTAATGTCCCATGCATCTTCCCACTGTAATTCTTCTTCGTCAACAAGATAACGCATAAGCTCTGCAACCGCTACCGTCGGATGCGTATCATTTAACTGGAACGCCACTTTTTTCGGAAGGTCATGAATGTCAGAGTGATTCTTCTTAAATCTCGCAATGGCGCGCTGCACGCTTGCGGACACAAAGAAATACTGCTGTTTTAAACGAAGCTCCTTGCCCGCAATATGATTGTCGTTCGGGTAAAGGACTTCGACTAAGTTCCTCGCTAAGTTTTCCTGCTCTACCGCTTTATGATAATCTCCTTTGTCAAAGGAATCCAGTTCAAAACATTCTGACGGCTCTGCATCCCAAATCATCAGTGTATTGACAACATGATTGTTGTAGCCTAAAATCGGCATGTCATATGGAACGGCGCGTACAGACTGGTAGCCTTCCTGAATAAATTTCATGCGGCCGTCCGGCGTATTGGCAGCGCGCACATAACCGCCAAATTTCACTTCATAAGTATATTCCGGCCTTCTTAATTCAAATGGGTATCCATTCTTTAACCAGTTATCCGGAGCTTCAATCTGGAACCCGTCCTCGATTTTCTGTTTAAACATGCCATAACGGTAACGGATGCCGCAGCCGTAAGCTGCATAGCCAAGCGTTGACAAAGATTCCATAAAACATGCGGCAAGCCTGCCCAGACCGCCGTTGCCAAGCGCAGGGTCCGGCTCCTCGTCCTCAATGGCGTTTAAATTCAATCCAAGTTCCTCTAACGCTTCCGCTACCGGCTGGTAGATCGTCATGTTAATCAGGTTATTGCCAAGCGCCCGTCCCATTAAAAATTCCATGGACATATAATAAACCACTTTCGGGTCGTCCTTTTTCATCGCCTGCTGCGTCTCCATCCACTGGTTGATGACTTCATCTTTTACCGTATGGGACACTGCCTGAAAAATTTCCTGCTGATCCGCTTCTTCCAATGTTTTACGGAACAGCGTCCGAACGTTGTCTTTTACCTCTTTTTTGAACTGTTCCTTATCGAATATTATCTTTTTCAAGTAAGCTCCTCCTTCTTTACTTCCATAACGACTGTCTCGCCATTAATGTTCCATTCTTTTCGATATCCGCCTATCGGTTCGTTTGTAATTCCTACAGCTAAAACTTCCGCCTGTATCGTTTCACGGTTACGTTCAAAAATACCGGCTGCGGCTCCGTCTGTCTGGTAAGACGCCAGAATATGATCCATCACTTCAAATCCCGCTTCTTTACGCATAGTCTGAATTTTACTAATCAATTCGCGGACATAGCCTTCTTCCACCAATTCTTCCGTCAGGTTTGTATCCAATACAACCGTTACGCCGCCGTCGTTGTCCGTGACGTAGCCTTCCGTCTGTGTCATGGCAATCAGAAGATCCTCTTTTAATAATACAACTTCCTGACTAATGCTGTCAAGTTTTAACATGCCATTGCTTTTTAATTCTTCCATTGCCGCATTTCCGTCCAATTCGGATAAAGCCTGCTTAATCTGCCCTAAATATTTGCCGTATTTGGGGCCAACTGTACGAAGCTGCGGTTTAAATGTATAACTGGTATATGCGCTTACGTCTTCTTTCCAATCTAACTTTTTGACGTTTAATTCCTCTGTGATAATCTTAACATAAAACTCTGTAAGGCATTCCGGAGCCTTGACATACATCTGGCCAATCGGCTGGCGGTTCTTGATATTCGCCGCATTCCGGCAGGCGCGTCCCAGCACGACGATTTTTAAAACGGCTTCCATGTTTTTTTCCAGATCTTTGTCTATGACAGAAGCGTCTGCTGTCGGGAAATCGCATAAATGCACGCTTTGCGGCGCGTTTTCGTCCATGCCTGCCACTAAATTACGGTAAATGTCTTCCGACATAAACGGAATCATCGGAGCCGCGCATTCCGCCACCGTGACAAGAGCCGTATAAAGCGTCATATATGCGTTGATTTTATCCTGTTCCATGCCCTTTGCCCAAAAGCGTTCCCGGCTTCTTCTGACATACCAGTTGCTCATTTCATCTACAAAATTATCGAGCGCCCTTGCCGCTTCCGGTATCCGGTAATTCCCTAAATTGTCATCTACATCTTGAATCAGGCTGTTTAATTTGGACAACAGCCACTTGTCCATCACGGAAAGCTTATCATATTCCAGCATATGCTCATTTGCATTGAACCCGTCAATGTTTGCATAGAGCACAAAAAAGGCATATGTGTTCCAAAGCGTGCCCATAAACTTTCTCTGGCCTTCCAAAACGGCTTTTCCATGGAAGCGGTTTGGAAGCCACGGCGCGGAATTAATGTAAAAATACCAGCGGATCGCATCTGCGCCGTACTTTTCTAACGCGTCAAACGGATCTACGGCATTTCCCTTCGATTTACTCATTTTCTGCCCGTTTTCGTCCTGAACATGCCCCAAAACGATGACGTTTTCATAAGGGGATTTGTTAAACAAAAGCGTGGATTCCGCCATCAGAGAGTAAAACCAGCCCCTTGTCTGGTCGACTGCTTCTGAAATAAACTGCGCCGGAAACTGCTGCCAGAACAATTCTTTATTTTCAAACGGATAATGATGCTGCGCGAAAGGCATTGCGCCCGAATCAAACCAGCAGTCAATAACTTCCGGCGCGCGATGCATCGTTTTGCCGCACTGTTCACATGGGATTGTGATTTCGTCAATATAGGGTCTGTGCAGCTCTTTCTTTGCCGCATCCGGATTTTTGCTTTTCTCCGCCAATTCCACACGGCTTCCAATACATTCCCTATGGCCGCATTCACATTCCCAGACGTTTAACGGCGTTCCCCAGTAACGGTTCCTTGAAATGCCCCAGTCCTGTATATTAGAAAGCCAATCGCCAAACCGCCCTTTTCCAATGGAGTCCGGAATCCAGTTGACCGTGTTATTGTTACGGATTAAGTCTTCTTTAACTTCCGTCATTTTTATAAACCATGACTCCCTTGCATAATAAATCAATGGCGTATCACAGCGCCAGCAGTGCGGATACTCATGTTCAAATTTTGGGGCGTCAAATAACAGCCCTTTTTCTTCTAAATCTTTTAAAACCAGAGGATCCGCTTTTTTCACGAAAACGCCTGCATAGCTTGTTTCTTCTGTCATTTCCCCTTTGCCGTTGACAAGCTGCACAAACGGAAGATCATACTTTCTTCCCACTTTTGCATCTTCTTCGCCAAACGCGCTCGCGATATGCACGATTCCGGTTCCGTCCGTCATCGTTACATAATCGTCACATGTGACATAGTATGCTTTTTTATGCTGTTTTGCAATTATGGCGTCTGCAAAATGAAAAAGAGGACTGTATTCTTTTCCCTCTAACGCGGCGCCTTTATAAGTTTCTAACGTTTCATACGCCGCTATGCCTTTTTCTTCGTCCCCTAAAGCGCCTAACACGTGATCCAAAAGGGCTTTTGCCAGATAATACACATTGCCGTCTGCGGCTTTTACTTTGACATATGTTTCATCAGGGTTTACGCAAAGAGCGACATTGCTTGGAAGCGTCCATGGCGTCGTCGTCCATGCCAAAAAGAACGCTTCTTCTCCTTTTACGGGAAACCGCACAACCGCGGAACGCTCTTTGACGGTTTTATAGCCCTGCGCAACTTCCTGAGAGGACAGCGGAGTGCCGCATCGCGGGCAGTAGGGAACTGTTTTAAAGCCTTTGTAAAGCAGTTTTTTATCCCAAATCTGTTTTAACGCCCACCATTCGGATTCAATAAAATCATCATGGTATGTCACATAAGGGTCGTCCATATCCGCCCAAAAACCAACGGTTCCGGAAAAATCTTCCCACATGCCTTTGTATTTCCAAACGGATTCTTTACATTTTTCAATAAAAGGCTCCATGCCATACGCTTCAATCTGCTCTTTGCCATTTAAGCCAAGCAGTTTCTCCACTTCAAGCTCCACCGGAAGCCCGTGCGTGTCCCAGCCTGCTTTCCTTGGGACGTATTTGCCTTTCATCGTCTGATAACGCGGAATCATATCTTTAATGACGCGGGTCAGCACATGCCCAATATGGGGCTTGCCGTTCGCCGTTGGCGGCCCGTCATAGAATGTATACGTTTCTCCGTTTTTTCGTTGTTCCATGCTTTTCTTAAAAATGTCATTTTCTTTCCAAAACTTTTCAGTCTCTTTTTCACGTTCGACAAAATTAAGATTTGTTTCTACTTTCTTGTACATGTTTCCTCCTTGTTTGTCCTGCTGTTGGATAAATCCGGCTTTTCCTTTTTGGACAGATAGGTTTTCCTTATTTTATATCAACCTTAAACTTTGATAATATATTTAAAAGGTTTCATTCGGATCGCTGTAATCATAGCTATTGTCATAATCTTCATCATAACCGCCATAGCCGTCGTAATTGCCATCTTCCCAATAATCGCCATAGCCGTCGTAATTGCCATCTTCATCATAACCGCCAAACTCGTCATCGTAACTGCGATCGGAATCCTTATCCGAATCGAACTCATCTAAGTCAAACGGAAACTCAATATGAAATCCATCTTGTATCCCTCTTTCAAACCCTTCGTCAAACGCCTGACTAAAATCTGTCGAACTGACATACAGGATAACAGACACAATATAAAGGATTATGGAAAGACACGCTGTTACAATCCCGCCTATTGCCATTCCTTTCGGGCTGTTTTTTTGGACTAACTGAAGAATGCCAAAGATTATCGCCAAAACTGCAAGCAGTATATTAATACAAGTGCAATACAGAACAAGCGAAAGAATCCCAAGAACTAAAGAGGCAATCCCAAACCCTCTGCTTGGCGGCTGATAAGTTTCCTGCCCCATCTGATAAGGCTCTTTGGCCCAGCCGTCCGCCACGGGATTGTCAGGCTGACGGTATTCGCCGCGGTTCTTTGGCGCCGCTTCTTTATAAATGCCCTGACTGTTTTCATCAATGGCTGTCTCCGGCTTCTTTTCTGAAACGGGTTCTGTGTGTTCTTCCTGATTCCAAAGCTCCTCACTCAATTTTACTCACTCCCATCTTTTTGCTCCATCTATCTTAGCATAATTCCACACCCAAATGCAAGGGAATCAAAATCTTTACACAGAAATCAATTTTTGATACGCGCTTCTTATATCTTGGATAACATTTTTCGTTTTCAGATAAATCAGACAAATGAGTTTCATTTATTTTCAAACTCCCTTTTACATCAAAAAAATCATATTCCTAAAAATGGAATATGATTTTCTTTTTGGCGTATTTATACGATCTGCGTAATTTTTTAATGTTGCCATTCAAACGAATGAACCACTATACAAAACTTAAAACAAAAATTTTAAATTCCCTCTAATGCAGCCATTCCACCAAGCGCCGCTAAGCCAAGCACTGCAATTACAATTATAGCTATTGCAAAAATCATGCCAATAATACTACAGACAATTCCAGCCGTAGCCATACCGCATTTGCCAACTTTTTTATTGCTCAATACAGCAAATATAATGCCAAGAATTCCAGCCGTAAGGCTGATATACCAAAAGCAGCACAGCACAATGGAAACGATGCCAAGCACCATGGATGCAATCGCCATTCCTTTGCCGCCTTCCTGCGGTGAATTGTAGTTATTGTCAAATCCTTCACTCATTGCCTTTCTCCTCCCCTTTTTAAGATTTGTCTGTATTTTAACAAATCTGACCGGAATTTACAAGATGCTTCTTAAATTGATTTGATAACGCCGCAGGCAATTTTTTCTCCGGCATTGCCGGAAGGCTGGGTTGTGAAGTCGTCTGCATTTTGATGTATGATTATGGATTTGCCGACAATTTCATAGAGCTCTAATTGCGGAGCGTAAAAAGACAGCCACGCATAACCGTTTCCGGACAACAGGGGCGGTAAATCCCCTGCGTGCATGGGGTGGTTTCTGTTTTGGGGATTATAATGGTTTCCGGTATGGGTATAATGGGCGGAACAGTTTCCTATTTCATGTATATGGAACGCATAAAAAACAGGCGGGTCTAATCTGCCCGCATCCGGAAGCCCAAACACTTCCGCTTCAATTAAGATTCCTCCTGTCGCTGATTCATAAAAATAAACCGTTCCGGTTATTCCTGAATATTTTCCTTCTCCTTTTATTTCCGCAAATGCGCGGGGCCGGTTGTCAAAGAAAAGTTTCATAAAATTTAATCTGGGAGACACCTCGAACATAGAAAATCCTTTTTCTTTTAGTGTATTCCACTGTCTGCATTTGGTGTCTGGTTACGGCGCTTCTTCTTCAATATGCTCCATTCCCTGCGCAAGTATAGCGCGTACATGGCTATCCGCCAAGGAATAATAAATAGATTTTCCCTCCCGCCTGCTTTTTATCAATTTATTTTGTTTTAAGATTTTAAGCTGATGGGAAATTGCGGACTGTGTCATGTTCAATTTTTCCGCTAAACCGCAGACACACACTTCTTCCTCAGATAACACAAATAAAATCCGGATTCGGGTGGAATCTCCAAATACTTTGAATAATTCCGCTAAATCATACAATTTTGTTTCTTCTGGCATACCTTACCTTCTCCGTTAAAAAAAGATTTCACAGTCGTCTTCTATCTTTTTACAATTTTTTAACACCTGAGGCATAACGGTATCCGGCTCATATCCTTCTTGAAATTCTATTTTCATTTTTAATGCCATAAAATTAATAATCGCGTCTTTTACCCCTTCTGTTTTTTTTGCCGCTTCTTCCATTTTATTTGCGCAGTTGGCGCAGTCTACTTCGATTTTGTATGTTTTTTTCATCATTGGATTCCTTTCTTTTATTTATATGAACAATTACTCATATGTTTATTTGTATTATATCACTTACACAATATTTGTCAATACCCGCTTGCAAGCATTTTTCAAATACTATATAATATTTTCGAGGTGATAAAATGGCGAACAATATTCACGAATTTTTAAGGGAAGTCTCCCAAAAGCTTCAATCTATGGATTATGTCAAACCGGAAGCGTTTCCAAACATTGATTTGTATATGGATCAGGTCACGACGTTTATGGACACGCAGCTTTCTTCGACAAAGCGCAGTAAAGACGATAAGATTCTGACAAAGACGATGATTAATAATTATACGAAAAACAACCTGCTGCCGCCGCCCACGAAGAAGAAATATTCAAATGACCATGTATTGACGCTGATTTTTATTTATTATTTTAAAAATATTTTAAGCATCAGCGATATTCAACATATTTTAAATCCAATTACGGAACGTTATTTTGGATCAAATGGGGATACATTAGATTTACAGGATATATATAATGAAGTGTTTGGGTTAGAGTATGAAGAAATCCAGCATATTTTAAAAGATCTTGCCAAAAAATATAAGACAAGCTTAAAAACATTTGCTGACGCCCCAAAAGAAGAAGCGGAGCTTTTACAACAGTTTGCATTTATCTGTATGCTGAGTTTTGATGTTTATATGAAAAAAATGATTATTGAACAGACGATTGATAAACTGCCTGCCCCTAAAAAACAAAACGGCAAGAAAAAAGAATAGAGCAGTCTATTCTTTTTTCTTTTCTTTAAACCGCTCAAAAACCATGTCATAGCCATCGTTTCCATAATTTAAGGAACGGTTGACCCTGCTGATAGTCGCTGTCGATGCGCCCGTTTTTTCTGCGATGTCCAGATACGTTTTCTGCTCTCGCAGCATATACGCGACTTCAAATCTCTGCGCAATGGAAAACAATTCATTGATGGTGCATACGTCTTCAAAAAATGTGTAGCATTCTTCTCTGTCTTTCAGAGATAAAATTGCGTCAAACAGATGATCCATTGCTTCCTTTCTGATTTTTTTGTTCATTTCACATCTCCTTTTTCCGTGTTTTTCATTGTATTTTATTTTATCATTTTAAAGTATGAAAGTAAACAGGATTCTCACGTTTTTCTGTTTCTTTCATAGTATATTATATATTTTAATTTGGGAGGATTTTATATTGTCTAAATTATTTCATTTTAAGAAGAACATTTTGCCGCTGTGTTCCGTCTTATGCGTTTCTGCATTTCTGTTTGCCGGATGCGCGCAACAGGACGGAGGGAAGGCTGTTTCAGGCAAGAAGGTTGTTTTAAATGAAGTGGCCCATTCTATTTTTTATGCGCCAATGTATGTCGCAATCGAAGAAGGGTATTTTAAAGATGCCGGCATTGATTTAGAGGTTGTGACAGGTTTTGGCGCTGACAAAACTATGACCGCTGTTCTCTCCGGCGAAGCGGACATCGGTTTTATGGGTCCGGAAACGACTGTTTATGCGCAAAACGAAGGAGCCAAAGACGCAGTTGTGAACTTTGCGCAGCTCACCCAGCGCGCGGGAAATTTCCTTGTGGCAAGAGAAGCGGCTGATGACTTTAAATGGAGTGATCTAAAAGGGAAACAAATACTGGGCGGGAGAGCTGGAGGTATGCCGGAAATGGTGTTTGAATTTGTGTTAAAGAAAAATAATATTGATCCGGCAACAGATGTCATGATAGACCAGAGCATAGACTTTGGCTCCACTGCGGCGGCTTTTTCTGGTGGGCAGGGGGATTATACAGTGGAATTTGAACCCTCCGCAACAGCCTTAGAACTAGAAAACGCCGGACACGTCGTGGCTTCCGTCGGCGTGGACAGCGGCTATGTCCCCTACACAGCATTTTCCGCCAAAGAAAGCTACATAAATGAAAACAAAGAAATTCTCCAATCTTTTACAGATGCCTTACAAAAAGGAATGGAATACGTCAACAGCCACTCCAGCAAAGAAATCGCAAAAAGCATTGAGCCGCAATTTCCCGATACCGACAAAGATACCCTGACTGCGATTGTCGACCGTTACAAAGAACAGGATACATGGAAAACCGATGTAATATTCAGTGAAGAAGCGTACACGCTTCTATTAGATATTTTAGAAGACTCCGGCACACTCACCGAGCGGCCGCCATATGAAACACTCATCAACACGGAATTTGCCAAAAAAGCTTCTGGAGAATAAGCAAAAACAGTGCGGGACGCAAAGCCCCGCACTGTTTTCATATTTTCCCTAAGTAAAAATCCCAATCGCCGTTACACTTGCAGCGCCCATAATGACTCCCGCCAAAAGCACGCCAAGCATAACCGCAAGCACACTCGATTTAAAATCCATATCTAAAATACTTGCCGCAAGCGTTCCCGTCCATGCGCCCGTTCCCGGAATCGGAATCCCGACGAACAAAAGCAGCGCAAGAAACAGGCCTCTCCCCGCTTTTTCCTGAAGCTTTTTACCGCCTTTTTCCCCTTTTTCCAAACAAAATGTAAAAAATTTTCCGATGCCCGGCTTATCCGCGCCCCATTCTAACACTTTTCTGGCAAACAGATATATAATCGGCACCGGCAGCATATTTCCAAGAATGCAAACCGCATAAGACTGTAGAAAAGGCAGCCCCATGCCCTGCGAAACCGGAATCGCCGCGCGAAGCTCTATTAATGGCACCATCGAAATAAAGAAAATATACAAGTACTTTTTTAACATGATTCACTCCTGTTTTCTGACATATATGTGTTCAAAAAGGAAACGAGGCATTCCATTTCCTCTCTTGTTCCAATCGTAATTCGCAAATAGTTGGAAATCCGCTCCGGCTTCTTAAAATGCCGGACATAAATTCCCGCTTCCTTTAATGCCATAAATAATGTTTCCGCCGCAAACTGCGGATGCGTCACAAACAGGAAATTTGCCATGGAATCCGGAAAAGAAAACCCAAGCTCCAAAAACTTCGTCTTCACCCATTCCCTCGTCTCCATAATTCTGTTCCTGCACTGATCAAAATATTCTTTATCCCGCATAACCGCCGCCCCAAGCGTAATCGCTGTTTGGTTTAATGTATACGAATTAAACGAATACTTACAATCCTGAATATACCGTATCAAATCCGGATTCCCAAGTAGAAATCCAATCCGCATCCCGGCAAACGACCGCGATTTGCTAAACGTCTGCACAATCAAAAGATTCTCATATTTTTTCAGAAGCGGCAATGCCGAATCTCCTCCAAAATCAATATATGCTTCGTCAATCACTACAATGACATCGGAATTATTTTTGACAATTTCCTCAATCTGTCCAAGCGGCTGGCAGATTCCTGTAGGCGCATTGGGGTTCGGAATAATCACTCCCCCGTTTTTCTTTGCATAATCCTCTGGGCGGATATAAAACTCTCCGTCTAACGCCTGCTTTTGGTACGGAATCCGAAACAAGTCTGCCCAGACTTCATAAAAAGAATACGTGATATCCGGAAACAAAATGGGCTGATTTGAATGAAAACAAGTCAAAAATGTCATTGCCAGCGCATCGTCTGACCCAACGCCTGCAAACACCTGCTCTTTCGTAACGCCATAAAATTCCGCAATCGAACAGACCAGTTCCGAAGCTGACGGGTCCGGATACCGCCGCAGTAAGTCCAAATCCAAACCCAATAGCGCCTTTTCTACGCTCGGTGACGGAGGATATGGGTTTTCATTTGTGTTTAGTTTTATCACAGACGACTGCTGCGGCTGTTCCCCCGGGACATAAGGAATGACCTTACGGATATTGTTTTCCCATGCTTTCATATCCGATTATTCCCCCAGATGATACTCTTTTGCCAGTTTCGCAAACGCATCCAGTGAACGTGTGATTTTTTCATGTGGAATGCAATAAGCCAAACGCACATAACCTCCACAGCCAAACGCGCTCCCCTTTACCAAAATTAAATTATATTTTTTTGCCGCAGCCACAAAATCCGCTTCTTGCTCCACTGGAGATTTCAACCAGAGATAAAATGCCCCCTGAGGTTTCACGCAGGTAAATCCCAAACGGGTTAAACCTTCATATAAAACTTTCCGGTTTTTGTCATAAAAATCAAGATTTGTTTTTTCATATATACAAGCCGCCACTGCTTTCTGAATTAAAGAAGGCGCATTGACAAATCCAAGCGTCCGGTTTGCCACTTCAATCCCAGCCAAAAGCTCCTTCGAATCCACAGCTTCGTTTGGCACAGCCAAATACCCAATCCGCTCCCCCGGCAAAGACAGCGACTTGCTAAACGAGTAACCCACAATCGTATTCCGGTAATACTTCGTCAAAAAATTCTCCTTCGCCCCATCATATACCAACTCACGGTACGGCTCGTCAGAAATCAAATAGATTTCCTTTTGGTATTCCTTTTCTTTTTCCGACAGAATGCGGGCAATTCCTTTCATCGTATCATCGGAATAAATCACCCCAGTTGGATTATTCGGCGTATTCACAAGCACAGCTTTCGTTTTTTCCGAAAACGCCGCTTCAAAAGCTGCCAAATCTGGCTGGAACGTCTCAAAATCCGGCGCAACTTCTACAACGGACGCATCAAAATTTGCCGCATAATTCTTATATTCCCCAAAATAAGGAGCAAACACAATCACCTCATCTTGCGGGTCTAAAATTGTTTTAAATGCAATATTAATCCCACCGGCCGCTCCCACAGTCATAACAATATTCTCCCATGTAAAATCCGTCCCGAAACGACTATTTAAATTTTCCGCCACTTTTGCGCGCACATCTTCAAAACCGCTATTCGGCATATAGCCATGCAGCGCAAGCGGATCCACCTTGTCTGCCAAATCTTTAATTGCCTGCTTTATGGCTTCCGGCGCAGGCGTTGCCGGATTGCCAAGACTGAAATCAAACACATTTTCCACTCCAGCTTTTGCGGCCAGCTCCTTGCCCTCCATAAACATTGCCCGGATCGCGGAACTTCCCGCTAATGCTGCCTGTATTTTTTTTGATAACATCTTTTTTCCTTCTTTCCATATATATTTTGTCCTGAATAGTAATTTACTATATTTGTAAGAAAATGTAAACGGAATACGGCCACAAATCTTTTTCTTTTTCATATTTTATTCTAAGAATAGCCTTTACATATTTGAGTGTGTATCCATATTTCCTTATTTACAATAAAATGTAATTGAAATACGGTCACAAATCTTTTTCTTTTTCATATTTTATCAAAAAAGGAGTCTCTATGAATCCGTGCGCAAATCTGTATTTCCTATCTTTACTTGCCTGTAAACTGTTTGAATGCCTTGATGAAACAACACTAGAAACACTTGGCGCAGACCTGACAACGCTTGGCGATATGCTGTTGTCTGCATTGGCGCATAAAACAGCCTGCGAAATTTCAAAAGAAAATTGCAAACCTGATTCTATATGATAAAATGGAATAAAAAAGAGCGAGCGATGCAAACAAATACTCACTCTTTTTGGGGCTGATATTTTCAAACTGCCTGTTTGGAAGATTACACTAGATTAGACTTAATATATGACAAACTCTATTTTCCAAAGATTCTCCAAAAATAATTTTTGGGTGAATCCTATTTCAAAAAACGTTACATGCTTTATAATAATTTTAGTGACAGACATTATTAGATGGAGACATACTATGAAAGCAAAGAATATTTTATATGCCGTATTGATTACTGTTTGCTTCCTGACTGGGTGCGCCTTTAACTCTATTGCCACTATTTTTGAAAATGATAAAATAATAGCAAGCGTCACGAACTCGTACAGCCTTATTAATATTGAACAACTATCAGAAGAAGGACATTTTCTGCAAGCTAATTCAACTGCGCATGATGGGATTCTATGGCAGCCGCTTTTAGGTTTTTGGGAATAGGTTTTAAGAATAATGCCTGCTCTGCTTTTCTCCGCTTTGTCAGTCCTTCAAGAACTTTTCCGGCTGCTTTGTTATATTGGAGTATCCTTTCTGCAATCGTTTTCCGATCTCTGATTCCGCTTGCTGTAAGCTGGTCGATAGAACCTATATTAAACGCAAAAGAAACCAGAGCGTCAAATTCGTTCTGGTTCCAACGGTACTTGCTGTCGTATTTTCCTACGTTCTTTTCATACTTTACTAAATCGTCTTTTAAATATCTGTCTGCCTGTTCCTGCGTAATGGCCTGCCCCATCTTTACGCCTGCGGTGTGCCCGTACCCGATTGTTGGGACGCCTGCCGCGCATTTGTACGCAGTCAGGCGGCAGCCTTCAAATTTTTTGATTAGATTAATGCCGTTTTTTGATGTCTTCATCCATTCCTCCTGTTTTTATGATATTGTTTAAAATATAAAAAAGAGCCTGTCTCCAAGCTCTCTTTTTACGATTTGCCTCTGCCTCTAACTACTTCCAAGACACCTTCAATTGTCTATGCGTAAATTTACGCAACGTTATATGCTGATTGTACAATAATCCAACGTCTGTCATTATATTGCACGGAACCGCAGAATCCAGCAATTCTTTCACAACTTCCAGGCTGCCTTTTGACGCAAGCCCTATCTTTAGTTCCAATCTTTGCCCCTGAAAATCCATATGGAGCCAGTATCCTCCTACGCCGCAAACCATATCCAGCCTGTTCTCGAGATAGGCATAATTATATGGAACCATATTGTTCCAACGGGACAAAACCCTTTGCCTCCTAGTTTCCAGCGTTTCCTTTTCTAACGGCGTTATCCCAAACATGTTTTCAAACCTTGTCAGCCCGTATGCCCCACAGGTCAGCATAAAACGGTCGTCCACGCACTGTCTGTGCCTTTCGCCCAGTTTTTTGCAGCTCCTTGCTCTCCGTTCCCATGATTTCCCTTATTTCAAGGAATCCTTTCAGGTAGTCCAGCAAGTTTACTTTTTCTTCCTCACCCACATTCCACACCCCCAGACGCTGGGATTTCATACTTGCCAAAAGACAAATTACCGCCTATGCCGTTTAGCCTTGTATTTTCTATGTCGAGAATGCCTTCAACAGACAAAACCGCCGTATTTACGCCGCTAATACGCACAGACAAAGATTCCTTCCCGCTCCAATCTCTCCGCAGTTCAGAAAAATACGCCTCTACCGCAGCTTCCGCCTTTTCTTTGCAATCCCCCCAGCTATATCCATTATCAAACGTGAGGCCCGCTGTGACGGACACTGGGATCTCTTCCACCGTTTCCACTGTCACTACATGGCCGATAGGCGCAAGCCCATCTCCAAGCCCGTTCCTATCAGGGTCAAATACACGCTGCGTTTCCTCCACTGTTTCAGCAGATGCCTTACGGAAATCCATGCCCAATATGACAAGCCTCACTGTCCCGGCTCCATCCCAGACAGGCTCCACCTTCACAGCGCCCACTCCGCGTTGCATTAACGCCCTATTTATATAGTCATTTTTATTCCCGCCAAACTCATCCGCTTCGAACGAAGCCATGTATCGGCTGCGGAAACTTTCCGTGCCTTCTTCCTCTTCCCCATAAGACAAAATCCCTGTAATCTCTGCCGTTTCCAAACCGCTTATGTAATCCACCGGGATAATCTGCCCTGTGTACAAGTTTCCAATTTCCCCGGGCGTTTTGCATTCCAGCTTGTACCTGCCGGGGCTGATTTTCCCAGCCACCCTGTAAAACTCCTCTTCCGCCGTAAATTCCGCATCCTCCGCCAGTTCCACCGTATCCGGCGTAAATTCCGCAAGCGCAATGGCTTTTGTGGCTGCTTTCGGCTTCATGCCACGGGATGCCGCAAGCCGAATCAGGTATTCACGGGATGCCGTGTCCGCAAAGGATTCATCCATCATGTCGCCCAAAGCAGCGTATAGATTTACGATCTCCAATGCCGCAGGCGCAATCGCCGCATAAATGGGGCTGCTTTCCCTTTTGTCATAAGCGTCGTCGATACGGTCTAACATCCGCTCTAAAACCGTTTCAAACGTCATTTCTTCAAACATTTATATACCCACCTCTTTTTCCGCGAACATTTCCCCATATGCTGTATGGATGATAAAAGACATATGGACAATGCCTTTTTGCCCTGTGTCAAACACAAAATCACTGACCCCCATAATGCGATCATCCTGTGTAAGCGCTTCCTCTGCCCTCCGCGCCAGTTCCGTCATGGCATAGTTTAACGGGCTCCCAATCAAATCCACAAATTCCACCCCGTAATCCCATGAATAAATAAGCGTCTCATACCTTTCTGTATTCAATATGCAGTAGACCGCTTGGCGCACCGCATCCTCACCATCCGCCAGTCCCCGTATACGCCCGTTCTCTATATCCAGTTTCCATGTGAGTGACGGTTCTTCCTCTACTTCATATCCATCGGTAAAATCAGTTTCCACTTCCGGCAACATTAAAACACCCCCACAATGATATATTTCTGCCCGCCTTGCTGGCGCAACAGCACAACATTGTCATCTTCTTCCAGCTTCCCCGTCTCCCTGCATTTTATAACATGCTTTTCTGACAGGGTAAGTTTCTGCCCCGTCTTTATTTTTAAAGGGGATGCCGACGCCACCTTCCCCGTGCAGACTGCGACCGGATTTGACGCCACAACCGCTTCCATTGCCGCTTGTTTTATTATTTTCAGTAAATCTTTTGCGTCATACAGTGAAATCCCCTCCCCTCAGCGTCAAATCCATCCAATGCTCCCCATCTTTATAGATATGTTTGCATTTTTCCACCAACATATACTGAAGGACGTCTTTGTTTTCAAGCCGGAGCGAAACCACGACCATAGAACCGGCGCGAACCCGGCGATCCCCAAACGTCTGTTTGACGCTGAGCGTTTTTTTCCTTGCGTTATACAGTTTTAACAGTGTGTCCGCCTTTACTTTCCCATTTTCGCCATCCTCTAATTTCTCGTAATGCTGCAGCAATCCCCACGCATTAATGTTTTTTCCGCTCCTTGCAATATACACTTCACGCTTCCCTGTTTTTTTGTTGTCATAATAAAGCTTAACTTGGTTATACGTTTCAGAATCTATGCTGGTTGAATAATCGTATTTCTGCCCAGTGTCTTTGTCTATGACAATGTCCACTTTCATTTTAGAAATGCTTTTTAAGGCTAATTTGCCAAAATCATCATAAAGGACATACATTTTCCCCCTGTTCATCATGGTAAGATCCTGCGCGTTTGCGATAATGTCAAACAAGGTCTGGTTATCCTCCACCCTGTGGGGGATTTTATATTTTGTGTCTTCCAATGAGCCTTTCCTTAAGCCAAAATCGGATGCAATCCGTTTTATAATCTGCGTCAGCGTTTTGTCTTCAAAGACATACGTTTCTTTATTTTTAAAATATCTAAGCTGGTCGTAGGCGGTCACTGAAACTTCCCCTCCGCCATCCGTCTGCCTTGAGAATATAAAGCCGAAAAAGACTTTTTTCCCTTTATATTTGAACCGGACAGCGTTTCCCTCTGAGATTTTTAGCTTATTGTCTTCCAATACTTTAAACGTAAGCTGCCCTGGGGCTCCGCTGCGTTCCGCGCTCCATTCTATCCCTTCAAGAACTGCCGGGCTGAGGAAACCTTTCCCACTTTGGATGATTAATTCCATATCCGAATCCCCTTTACTTATAATAAAACTCTGGTATCTGCACTTTTCTTCCTTTTTTTAGTTTTTTAGATTTTTACCACATACTGTCCTTATCCGCGGCATCCAATCCGTCAGATCTGCTATCCTTATATTTGCAATTCGCTTCTGCGATTGTAGGGTACAATTCCCCATCGCCATAAACTTTTTTCGCAAGATTATACACTGTCATGTCTTTTTCCAACTTAACCGTATAACAGTGGTTCGCCAAAACTGCTGTATTATCCTTAATCTTCGGAATATGGATGCCCTTCTTTTTCCTCAACTTCTTAAACTTCAGCTTCCTCTCCTTTTTGACTTTGCATTTTTTCGCGCCGTATTCGCGGTACTGTTTTAAGGAGATGGAAACAAGGACGTCCAGCCCTGTCTCTTCCGCTTCCTCTATGATGGAGTAATCCTCTAAGGAACACGTCATATTCGTCTCAAAAAGCTCTTTCCCGTTTGGCAGTTTCCTTGATACCACAAACTGAAACGTTTCTTTATTTTTTTCATCTGATCCAGCCTGTCAAGATATGCTTTTGCATTCTGGAATCCATTTTCGTATACTGCAAAACTGTATTTGAAATTTGGAAGGAGGGCGTCAAATTTAATCTCCGTCAGCCCCGGCGTTTTTAATATGTTTATCTCGCCTTCATTCATTAATGCGCAGCTTTTGTTTGCATTATTGATCTTTACAGTCAATTTTCCCGGCGTTACCGGCAGGGCAACGCCCCCAATCCTAAATGTATATGCCATTAAATATGCACCCCCGTTGCCGTTTTAGACATTGCATCCCCAACCGCCGTTGTCAAGCTGTCCACAATGCCATCCAAGTCCATGCCTGAGCTTACATTGTTATTGTTTGTCATCTCCACTTTTATGCTTGCTGTTGTAAAACGGTTTACGGCATCCCGTTCAGCTGCGTCCCTTAAATATTTCAACTGTTCATTGGAAACGTCAAGGGAATCCGCAATGGCCGCTGTGTTTGCGGCTGTCTGCCCGGTGTTCGCGGCAATCTGGGCGGCGGGGGCTGCGCTGCCGCCGGCGCCCCCGCCAAATCCCGCCCCGCCGCCCGGCTGCTTATATGCGCCGCTGACAGACTTCATTTCATTTCCACCAAATAAAGAAGACGGATCAAATAAATTTGAAACGCTTTCATCTATCCCTTTTCCAAAAGAATAGTCTGAATCATAAGAATCTTTATAATTATATCTTTCTAATTTAAGGCTTGAGCCATCTATTTTTTCCCATACTTCTTCCCCTTTGCCAAACGTGTCATCCACCCAGCCGGATAATGTTTCCCGCCAGCCTGACACTGCCCCGGCAAGATTTGAGCCAAAAAGAGTGTCAACAGCGGAAGCCAATGTTTCAAGAACCCCAAGGACAGTGTCTGCAAGACCAAAAAACAAACGGCATACAGAGCCAACCGGATCAGTAAACACATTCGTTATAAAATTTGCCACTTCTACTATCAGGTTATAAATCAATACAAATACGTCTACCACGACATTCCACAAAGTTACAAATATATTGCTTATAACAGCAAGCGCAAACATAAACGCCCCACAGATAACGCCTGTCGCAGAAATAGAAGTCCCGGCAAATTTGTTAATCGCTCCAATTACAGCATAAAAAATGGCTATCAACGCAATCACCATTATAATAATCCATGTAATAGGGCATGCCATTAAAGCCGCATTAAATCCATATTGCGCTACTGTTGCAGCAAATGTCTGCCCTGTTTCCATTGCAAGCGAAGCTGCGTGGACGTTTTCGGCAAAAGCTGACGCTGCCTTAATTCCATTGCTTATAAGCTGAATGCCATTGTAAATCCCCAATGCAATGCAATAAGCCGCCAACGCCGCCACCCCATATATTACCGGAGCGATTATAGACCAGTTCTCCGCAATAAACCCTGCCATGCCTCCCAGCAAATCAAATGCTGCCGTGGCAATGGAAATCAAAAATTGGAATGCAATGACTGCTCCATTTACAAAGCCCCCAAAAAAAACGCTTTGGTTTAATGTGTCCAGCATATTCTCTATTTCGCTGACAAACCTTTGCAGAGCCTCGCTGTTTGCAAGCGTTGTCAGCCCTTGGATCGCCGTATCAACTAAGGAATTAAACGCTTCACTGTTTGCAATGTCATTTAAGCTTTGCAAAACAGGCTGGAAAGCAATTATGGCGTCATCTTGTATATCCGTTAAAACCTGTGAAAACGTAACGGACATGCTTTCAAACGCAGTGTCCGTCTGGCCTGCCATATTCAGCATGGAGGCTTTCACCGTTTCCGCCGTTACCATTCCCTTTTCCGCATAGGATTTTATGGAGCCTTCCGCCCATCCCATGCTCTGTTCAATCGCCCTTGCAATCCCGGGGGGCCGCATCCAAAATGGAATTTAACTCCTCGCCACGCAGCGCCCCTGCGCTCATTGCCTGGCTTAACTGTACCAACGCGTTTTGCTGTTCCTGCGCTGATGCCCCGCCAATAACGAATTGTTTGTTGATCTGCTCCATAAAAGCAATCAATTCCTCATTATTGGCAAACGCTCCCCCTGCATTGTTCCCCATTTTTGCAATCGCATCCGCAGTTGCCATTACTGACGAATGGGTTTCTTTTGCGGAATCATAGATCCTGTCAAACAACTGTTGCGTCGTCTGCGCGCCATCATTCATTAAATCCAGCCTTGAAACAGTCTGGGCAAGCTCATCGGAAAACGCAAGCGTTTCCCCTATCCCCCTTATGGACAGGTAAGCGGCGGCTATTCCTTTGACGGCGGACATAAGCTTATCCGCGCTGGAAGTCCCATCCCTGATTTGCCGGTTAAACCTCCCCTGTTCATCTGTATTATCCCGTATGCGCCGTTCCGTGTCGCTTATCGTCTGGGTCAGCCGCAAATATGCGCTGTTAATAGCGCTAAGGTCTCCGCTTTTCATTGCAGAATTTAATTCTTCCTGCTGCCTCATTGCCCTGTCTAACTGGGAACAGAGCTGTTCTAAGCCCCTGTTTGCCTCCTCCGTCCCCATATTGACCGGATTTTCTGAAATCTCCTGAATCCTGCCCCTAAGATGGTCCATGCGCGTTGCAAGGCTGTTCATGTCGTGGAACGCTTCCGGAGGGAAAATGTCCATGCGGAGCGCCTGCCTTGCCAGCCTGTCCTGTGTGTCGCCTAACCGCTGCGCCATTACATTCGCGCTTTGGATTTCCTGCCTGTACCTTTCTATCCCGCTTCCATTAAACACTGGCAGCGTATCCGTCCGCCACTGACCCGCTTGTGGATTCGGCGGTTCAATCCGTGGGGAAGACATATTCCGGATTGTTTCATTCATAGCCTCAAGCGCAGCGGAGGCAGAATCAATTTGCGCCCGCGCCCCTTCTAACGACGACAAATCCATATCTGAACCCATAACGCCCTGCATCTCAAGCATAGAACTGATTGCCAGATTGACCGCGCCGCAGACATTGTATAACACACCGCTAAAGTTGTCCTGAAGCTCAATCGCTGTCCGTATGCCTCCCATACTGTCACCGCCCTTTCTTCCTTGAAGCTGATTTTACTTTCTTCTCTTCTTTTTTATCCTGCTCAATTTTCATTTGGATACATGCGATCACAAATGCTTTTTCCCGCTCGTCCATTCCAAGAAACACAGACGGGAGGATATGGAGTTTCAGAAGGGAATAGTAAGCATAATTCGCTTCCGCATCCCCTTCTTTAATTAGTTTTTTGCTTCGTCCACCTTTTCATCCAAAGTCTTTGTAAAGCCTTGGAACCGTTGTATCCACTCACCCATGGCATTATACTCGCCCGGATCGTCCACCATGGCAAACAACAGCTCCCCCGGCGTTTTCACGCCATAAGAATCCTGAAGTTCAGCATTGTATAAATCCGGGTAAACCGTGGATGACGCAATCAGCATTGAAAGATATTTTGAACTGTTCAGTTTCGGCCGGAACAGGTTTGGCTTTCCTTTCACCTGCACTTCATAAGTGCAGGATTCCCGCAATTCCTCATTCTCTTTTGATGAGATATGCTTAAATTCCCATTCCAAAGGCTTCCCTTCACTGTCCGTTAAACTCTTAGTCGGGGCGTATTTTTCATTTTCCCTCGCTGTCTTGTTCGCTTTCATAAATTGTGAAAATTTTGACATGTTTTGTCCTCTCTTTCTTATTTTTATATATAAAAAAAGCGCCTGTTTCCAAGCTCTTTGATTACCGTTATGCAAAAACTATATACTTTTCCGCTCACGCCCGCCTCAATTCCGTAAAGAGGCTCTTTTCTTTACAATTCAATCGTTGGATTTTGGGAATTTCCCCCTATCCGGTTCTGTATTTCTCTACACCACTTCTCTGCCCTATATACCGAATCAATCTCAAAACTGACGTAGTTAATCTCATCATTAGAGCGGTATGTAAAAATAAGGTAATATGTATACGTTCTATTCGTCTTTTCTTTCACCCGGCCGCCAACAATGGCGCCTAATGCCCCAAATACCATCGCCCCCGCAACCGCTCCGCCAGAGCTTGAAACATACTGACTTTGTATTTCGACGTCTGTTTTAACGCACATTTCAGTTATTTTTCCTTTATCTAACCTAAATTCATTCCCGCCGCCCGTAATCTTAAAACATGAATCTTCAATCAAAATTGTGCAGTAACTATCCTGTGGCAATGGAAGCCCCGCTTGATGCTTCCCCAATATAGTTCTATGACGCAGATCTTTTATTTCCTTCGCTTTTTCTTTTCTCTCATCCGCCTTTCCGCTTTTTATGTCCCTATATTTTCTATAAGAAATAATATCAAATAAAACAAAAAGCGGTAACACAAATAGTGGTTCCGTTCCTTTCTCCACAATCAGCGCTAAGACCCCTCCAGCTGTCATAATCACTGAAAATATCATGCCAATCCGCCAAAACATAAAGATTCCCCCTTCTACCTGACTTCAACCACTGCCGCATCATTTACAAAGGAAAACTTTTCCGGAAATCCACCTGTGGAATCGGTTCCTTTTTCATAGCTCCATTTTTCTCCTTAACATTATGCCTTCAATTATACACGATATTAAGGAGAAACGGAAGCTGTTTTTCAATTTAGCGGCTTGTCTGCCTTCTACTCTGGCGCAAACCCTGAAAGCTCCTTAAACTCTTTCGTAATTGAGAAATCCTCAAACGTGAAATCCATGTCTTCATCCAAGTATTCCCCGTCCGCATCAAATTTCGCTAAAATCCCGCCGTCTATGTTGCATCCATATAAGACAACTTCCTGCTTCCCCGCGGCGCTTGTCGGGTCTTGGTTGATAATCTGCATATCAAAATAAGTGTCCTCGCCCTTTTCTTTATACTGGAACATCATCTTCCGGAAAATGGACGTGTTATAATGGAACGTCGCCGATCCGTCCCTTTCCAGCCGTTCGCTTTGTTCCCTTTCCCTGTTTTCCCTAAAATCGGGACTTCCGTCTTTGTTTTCTCAAATTTCGCTTCCAAATTAATTGCCTGCATAAAATTATACCGCTTGCCATCGATCGTTATAAAACATTCCGCCATGGAAGCGGACAGCGTGTCTTTTGCCAGCATGACAACGGGTTTACTATTCTCTGTATTTGCTTCAGCCATATCTGTTTCCCCCTCCTTATGCAATCGTAGTCGTTATGTAAAGCTGTGACATCGCGTTTACGACCGTCACCTCGCTTTCCACAACAACCGCTTTTTCGTGTCCCCCATTGAGACCTTCACATCCGCCTCGTTGAAATTTTCAATCGCGCGCATACGCTCCAAACTGACTGTGCTATTCCTGTATCTTTTGATACTTGATATGCTGTTTTGTTAGTTTTGTACAATAAATCAGCAAATTTTTTGTACAATTTTACACCGCCTTTCCAAATTATAATTATTGCAATTACTACGGAAATGTGATATTGTAAATTTATCAAGAAAAATAACATTTCCGTAGTATACTAGGGTTTGTTATCGCTTTTCCCTTGTATACTCATACTATACTATGATTTTCCGATAATATCAATAGCATTTTCGGTTTTTCATAGTATTGTTATTTATTTGTGAAAGGTAGACAAAATATGTATGAGATTTTTGAACAATTATTACAACGATACGGCATCACTGCATACAAGGTATCAAAAGAAACTGGCGTCACTCAATCAACGTTAAGTGACTGGAAGCGTGGAAGAAGCACGCCAAAAACAGAAAACATGAAGAAATTAGCCGATTACTTTGGCATAACTGTTGATTATTTAATGACTGGAATTGATACGCCAAAACAAAAAGAACGTGAATTAACCCCAAAAGACCAACGCGACATAGCAAAAGACCTTGATTCTATAATGGATAAATTACAATCTGGCGAAAAAGGCCCTGCAAGCTACAATGGAGAGGAACTGTCACCGGAAGCGGCGGAGCTTTTTCGTGAAGAACTGGAGATTGCATTAAAAAGGCTAAAAATAATTAACAGAGAAAAATACACTCCAAAGAAATACAAAAAGTAGGTGGTACGGTTGAAACACACAATCAAAGAAATTGTTGCTTACTATAAGAAAATATTTAAGACAAATGACCCTTTTGAACAAGCGGATTTTCTCCATATTTTATACCAAATAGGAAACATCAGCATTGAAGGCTGTTATATGTACTTAAAGAACCATAGGTATATTTTCATCAACCAAAACTTGTCTGAACACGAAATGAAATTGGTAATGGCGCATAAACTGGGACATGCCGTTTTACATAGAAAAGAAAATTGCTACTTCATTAAAAGCAAAACATTATTGCTTAATTCAAAAAATGAAATCGAGGCGAATAAGTTTGCGATGGAACTCCTGATAGATGACGCTTTTTTAGAAGAAAACAAATATTTAACCATTGGGCAAATGTCACACATGTCAGGATATTGTAAAAAATTAATTGAACTGGGATTAAAACCGGAAACCAACAGCCTATTGAAAGCGAGGAATTGCCATGCCATTTCCACAGAAAATAACTTATACCGTTGAAGACATATACGCTTTGCCAGAGGGGCATAGGGCAGAACTGATTGACGGACAGATTTATGATATGGCTCCGCCTAACGCAAGGCATCAAGACATTATCTTTTCTCTTTCCCGTAAAATTGCAGACTATATTGACGAAAACAGGGGATTGTGCAAGATATACCTTGCCCCTTACGCCGTATTTCTGAATAGGGATAATAAAAACTACGTCGAGCCTGACATTTCCGTAATATGTGACAAATACAAATTAAATGACAAAGGCTGCAACGGCGCCCCGGATTGGATTATCGAAGTTGTTTCCCCCAGCACAGAACGCATAGACTATGGGATTAAGCTTTTTAAATACCGCTCTGCCGGGGTAAGGGAATATTGGATTATAAATCCCCGAATCCGCACTGTCAGCGTATATGATTTTGAACAGAATGAGCAAACCAGACAGTATAGCTTTGAGGATGACATACCTGTTTGCATTTACAAAAAATTAAACATTAACATTTCAAAATTGTCTTTATAACAAAAAAACCGCCCAGTGCGACCAACACTGAACGGCTTCCAGCACATCCGAAGATGATACCCGATAAACAAATATATTGTATCATCTCCGGAAACAGCTTGCAAGCGGAACTTTTGTCCGTCTGGCTGTTATTTTTATACCCATTTTTAAGGAGGATACCATGGCAAAAGCAAAATACAAGAAAAACGCCCGCGGTGAGTTTGAAACAAAAATCTGGGACGGCACATATAATCAGGACGGAAGCAAGCGCCGGAAGCGTCTTGTGTCAAAAAAATCAAGCGCCGATCTGGAACGTCAGGTAAACCAGTTGAAACATGACGTGGAAAACGGAAAATATGTACATAATTCGGACATGACGTTTACGGATTACGCCAGCCAGTGGCTCCAGACAAAAAAGGGCGTCCGTGAAAAGAACACACAGGCAATGTACCGTAATATTATAAATACACATTTATCTTTCCTTGAAAACATAAAACTGTCAGAAATCCGAAACAGCCATTTCCAGCTTGCAGTCAACCGGGCGCTGGATAAGCCGCGCACCTGCCAGCAAATTTGCATTACCTTTAAACAGATTCTCAAAATGGCGGTTGCAGACAATTGCATCGGCTCAGGAATGTATGAAATGATCTGCTCTGACATTAATCTCCCAAAATACGTCTGCAAAGAAAAACGCGCGCTGACCCAGACAGAAAAAGACGCAGTGTTGAAAGCCGATTTTACAGACCGTGAAAAAGCGTTTGTCTTCATAATTTATTCCTGTGGGCTGCGCCGCGGGGAGGCTCTGGCCCTGTCTAAATTCGACTTCTCTTTTGATGAGAAAAATCCTGCCGTGTCCATCACAAAAGCCCTTATTTTCGATGGGAATGCGTCAGAAATAAAACCCGTCCCAAAAACAGAAAACGGCTTCCGCTGCCTGCCCATTCCTGACAGCGCGGCGCTCTTTTTGAAATATTATCTGTCTAAATTACAGGGGACGCAGCTTTTCACCTGCAGGGACGGTTCCTTGATTACGCATTCCTCCTATGTCAAAATGTGGGCTTCCATTGTAAAGAAAATGAACCATGCTGCCGGTGGGACAGACGTTTTTCCTGTCATTAACGGCCTGACCGCCCATATTTTCCGCCACAATTACTGCACAAACCTCTGCTACCAGGTCCCTGCGGTAAGCATCAAAAAAATTGCCCAGTTAATGGGGGACACTGAAAAAATAGTAATGGACGTATACAACCACATTGTGGAAGAAAAGGAAAACGCCGCCGCCCTCATAAATGATATAATGGCTCTATAATTTGCGGACACAATGCGGACATTTAAAACCAATCACTTTTTACCAGTCCCGCTTACGCCAAAAACAGCGGGAAACGCTGTAATTCCAGCGCTTCCCGCCATTCCGAATGAATGAGACATCGGGGGCTCGAACCCCGGACAACTTGATTAAAAGTCAAGTGCTCTACCACCTGAGCTAATGTCCCATAAAATCCATATAAAATTGTAAGATTTAAACTGGGCTAACCAGATTCGAACTGGTGAATGCAGGAGTCAAAGTCCTGTGCCTTACCGCTTGGCGATAGCCCAAAAAACTTGTACTTCTGCCGTTGCAAAAGCAAGGGTGGATACAGGGATTCGAACCCTGGGCCTCCAGAGCCACAATCTGGCGCGCT
>CAJUST010000011.1 GCA_910589105.1 uncultured Lachnospiraceae bacterium | reverse complement strand
ACTTACTACTTACTACTTACTACTTACTACTTACTACTTACTACTTACTACTTACCACTTACTACTTACTACTTACTACTTACTACTTAAAATAACATATAGAATTTTATTTGTCAACTTGATTCTCGTGTCAAAAAAAGATAAACTTTTGATTATACGCATTGACTGATACAAGATAAAGATAAATTTTAGACTGCGAAAAGCAATAAATTATAGATTGAGAAAAGCATATTGAAGAAAGTTTTTACAAATGCTATAATGCCAACAGGCAAAAAGATATGACAGTTCCATATGAACGCAGAATGAATCCCCAAACCGTAGCAGCGTACAGTCGGGGGATTCTTCTTTTTAAGCTGATAAAGGCTCCCCCTATGCAATTTGTTGCCGCTGCCGTTCCTGTCTAGCCATTTGCTGATGAGGAGGCAGCCAAACCTGCCGCGGCTGTCACAAGAAATATAAAGAATAACGCCATGCAAACACCGTCCCCCCGTTGCGGGCTTCGGTGAGCAACATATAGATTATGGCATACGATCCGATGCTCTTTTGCATTTTTCTCAAAAATTTATTTTTAGGGCGGTTGCTGTCTTATGGGTTTTTATTCTTATCTGCTTTCACACTTAAAATATGAATGAAAAAAATTTATAAGGATATAAATAATGATAAAAAAATTAAAACATTTAAAAATACAAACCAAACTTCTCCTTCTGATCTTTATTGCCGGGGCTTTTTGTATGCTTTTATTCCGGTTTCTCTGGCTGCAAAAATGGGATGCATGGTATTTTTTCTCCACTGACGTCACCTCCAGCCCTCCGATTTTTAAAAAGCCGCAAAACGACATTTGGCAAAAGATTTATTCAGACGCCATTCACTATAATGTGCCGGAATCCGAAAACGACAAGAAAGCCCAAGAAGCTTTAGAACCTTATTTATCACAGGCAGATGACTATACGGCTATTTATATTTACGGACTGGAAGACGGGCTCTACCGCGCCGGACAGATTCCACGGATTATGACACAAGAGAATACCTATTCCGCTCTGTTTCGAACCGGATTGGAATGGACAGACGGACTGGGGGAACAGCGGATAGAACGTCCTGTAGAATTTAAAAACGGATATGCGAATGTGATTGTCGTTTTTTACCACGCCACAAGTTTTTTTGTGCCCTATACAATATGTTCATTATTACTTTGTATTGCCCTGTTTCTGTTTTTTATACTGTTTTTTGCCAGCCGTAAAATTAAAACGATTGCCCGTTTAAAACAGGACATTCTACAGATGGCTTCCGGTGATTTACATACCCCTGTGCGTTATGCCGGAGAAGACGAACTTGGCATTTTAGGGCAGGAACTCAATAAACTGCGCTGCGCGCTTCAAGAAAATTTTCTGCATGAGCAAGAAATCCACGCCTCTAACCGTGATTTAATTACGGCGCTTTCCCATGATCTGCGCACGCCGCTCACTATTTTAAAAGGCTATTTAGAAATCGTAAAATTAAGCCCAAAACAAGAGATGCATACAGAATATATCAGCCGCTGTATCCAAAAAACTGATGAAATCAAAGAACTGACAGATCGAATGTTTGAATATGCTTATGTGTATGATGAGACCACGCTTACAACAGACAGCATCCATCTGGCAAGCCTTCCCTGCTCTTTTTTCCGAAACAGTATACAAGAACATACAGAATTTCTGCGTCTTACCGGATTTAATGCAGATCTTCACATATTTGAACTCCCAGACAGCCCTGTTACTGTCTTGGCTGACGAAACAATGATAAAACGGGTATTCAATAATCTGTTTTCCAATATCATAAAATATGCCGATAAAAAAGAAGCCGTTGTCATTACGGCTTCCTTAGACGCTTTCCTAACAGTTTCTCTCAAAAACAAAATAAAAACGGATCTCAAACAAATCGAGAGCACACAGATTGGAATGAAAAGCGTACAAAAAATTATGTCACGGATCGGCGGCTCTGTCTCACATCACGCAGATGGAGAATATTTTTCCGTTACATTAAATTTTCCCTTGGAGAAAAACGGATAATCTCCGGCGCCCAAACACATAGACAGTCATTTTTTCCCGCCCAAAATCCCCGATTTTCTTTCCACATCAGTGTCGCCATTTGCAGCAAAAAAAGCAGTCCGGCAAAAATCGGACTGCCCATATCCATCTTATTCTTTTGGCTTCATCGGCGTAATAAGTGGTTTTCCGTCCTGATCAACCAGAACCGTCACTCCGCGGCTTGACATGGAGCCCTCTGACACGATTAAATAATTCACTCCCGTTTCCGTATCCACTATGATTCTATGGCAATTAGTAACTCCCTGTGAATAGGTTTCCACAAAACGCTTCTTTGACATAATGATTCTCCTCTTTTATTTTTTATTCTATCTAAAATATAGCATACTCCCATCTGCCTGTAAAGAAGAATCTTATGCCCTAACGCCCTGCCCTCTAACCTATCCCAAGCCCACGCAGCCGTCTTAATATCCATGGCTTGTTCCCGGCCAGAAATAATTGCAAAGTTCACCTGTCTCAAAATCCATGCCAAGATAAAAATTCATTTTCCCATTCTTCTGAAACTTCACTACATTACTCAGACTTATGCTGCTTTCCGGGTCCTGCTTCAGTTCGTCCATCAAAGAGCCAGCCTCATTTGTCCCATTCAAAAGCTCCACATTCTGCCAATCCAATTCTTCTCCAGACGCCAGCCCATAGTTTGCCGCCAGTTCTTTTGCCTGTTCCAAAATCTCCTCGTCCGTCCAAGAAATCTTAGAATAATCCTGATTTGCCTGATAAGGGCGAAATTTGCCAAATGAATTGATTTTCCCACTTATCGCATCAATTTCAAAATCATACGACCGATAGGACGGATCTGCGGCATTTTCCATATTTACGATAGAACCTGTCCATGCAATATATGATAAACCGTTCACTCCAATCTCACTTTCCAAACGCGCACTCCGAATGTAGAAACTTTCAAACTGTTCTTTTGGAAACAGCCGGTTTATCTCTTTTAGAAAAAGCAGGCCCGCATCCGATACGCCAAGCTTAGCGGAGTCCAAAGACAATCCATACACGTCCCCATAGCCTTCTTTCACCAGTTTTTCATGCAATGCGGCTTCCGTTTCCTCCTGTTTTAATTCCTCCCGCCCCTGATCTGAAGATTCATATTCTGCATACATGCGATCCCAGATATTTTTTAACTCCCCATCTGATAACGGCCCGCTTGCCACGGGTGTTTTGCGTTCCATACTTTCCTCCAAAACATCGGACAGCATTTGCGCCGTTTCACTATCCGATGATATAGGAATAAGCTGTTCTTTTCCTGTTTTTTCCGCATAAATCCCCATGCTCCCAACCAGCAAAAGCGCGCATGCCGCGCAAATCCCAGCCGCCGCAAACATCATACATACATTTTTTTTCTTCATATTTTCCTTCTTTCCCGCGCCATTCTTTCTTGCGTCTTTATTCCGGCTTTTCTTCCGGTAAGGACACTCTATCAAAAAAATATAAGCGGCTTTTTATGCCCTTATTATGAAGTTGTAAAAACAATGGTAACTTTTGTGCCCTTCTGCGGTTCAGATGAAAAAGAAAGCGTCCCGCCCATCTTTTTTACAATTAAATCCACAATAGACAATCCAAGTCCAACGCCGCCTTCCTGTCGGGATCTCGCTTTATCAATGCGGTAAAACGCTTCCGTTATCCTGCCCAAATCCTCCTTTTGCATTCCGATCCCAAAATCAATCACTTCAATCGTCTGTATCTTTTCTTCCTGCGTCACACTCCATATAATCAAATCGCCCTCCCTGCTTGCGCGCGCCGCATTTTCCAAAAGATTCCGAAACAATGCCAGAAATAAATCTTCTTCTCCATAGAGCGTTTCTACGGCGAACTCCTTTTTCAGCGTTAAATTTTTTTCTTTTAATTTAGGCGCCAGAATTTTCTCAAGATGTCCGGCAAGCATTTTCAAATCAACCGGAAGCATTATTCTTTCTTCTTTCTCATACAAACGCATGGAAAGCATCGTCTCGCTCATTTTTACCAGCCGCCTGCTTTCTTCCATAATATAAGCCAGCCCTTCATACTTTTCTTCGTCCGCAGCGTTTGCGAACTGCGCATATTCCGCATATCCATAAATCGAAGTCAACGGCGTCCGAAGCTCATGCGCCAAATTGTCCATTAACTGCTGTTTCTTCTCATTTTCCTCCTCTAACCTTCCAATCTGCCTTTGAATCATCTGTGACATTTTATTGACATTTTGTGAAAGCTCTGATATTTCATCTCTCTGCCATGCCGTATTATTTTTGAAAGGAACCCGAATCCCATATTCTCCCGATGCAATTTTCGCCACACCCTCATTTAATTCTCCAAGCGGCATTAAAATCCTGCGCATCCATACATATAAAATCACACAAAGAAAAACCGACATGACAAAGCTGATTACAGCAAACGTCCGCTTCAGATCCCGCCAGATTCCCTCAAATTCTGACAGCCGCTTCCGGTATTGGATAAAATAATCCTCATACGGCTCTTTTAAGCTCCGTTTTGCATACGTCTCAATCTGTCCCCCTCCTTTTTGAACCGTGGAACGGACTTCAAATGAATTGCTTCCACCGCTTTTTTCCAAAGTCAGCTCAATGCCTTGCGACTGATAATACCTCTGGTAACTCTCAAATAACTGAGCGGCCGTTTCTTCCGTAAAACGCGCGTTCTGCCCTAAAATAGTAAAATCATGTCCTAAATTCTGGCAAAGAAAAAAACTGTCCGTTTCTGCCTTTTTCTGTTCCTGATCCATATTATAAGAAAAAATAAATCCGGCCGCCAAAAACAATCCGGCATTTAACATCAATAAAAACAACAACAATACTGCAAAATAGATTTTCTGCCAAATACGCATCTTTAAATCCCTTTTCTATAATTCTAGGCGGTAGCCCATTTTGTAAACTGTTTTAATATGGTTTTCAAGCTTTAATTTTTTTCTTAGTTTCGTAATATGCACATCGACTGTCCTCGTATCTCCCATAAAATCATATCCCCAAGCCAGTTCCAATAATTTTTCTCTCGAAAGCGCAATATTCCTGTTCAAAATCAACGCTTCCAATAGATCAAACTCCTGTTTTGCAAGTTCTGTCTCCTTGCCGCAGACCGAAACTTTCCTCGCTTTCAAATCCACTTTTGTGTCCGCAATGCAAATCCGGCTGACCGCCTTTTGCGTTTTCGTAAGAACCAGATTCACGCGCGCGATCAGTTCCAGCATCTCAAACGGTTTCGTCAAATAATCCCACGCGCCGCTTGTCAGCCCCGTCAGCTTATCCGCAATCCGGCTCTTTGCCGTCAGAAAAATCACAGGCGTTTCCCCTGTATATTCCATCAGGGAAAATCCGTCAATATGCGGCAGCATCACGTCCATAATCACAAGATCATACCTGTTATCCGATAATAAACGCTCTTTTGCCGCTAATCCGTCATATTCCTGATCGCAGCTATGCCCTGCAAGAGCCAAGTTTTGTTTGATCAGCCTGTTAATCGGCTCCTCATCTTCTATAATTAAAATGTACGCCATTTTATATTCTCCTTTTCCGCTCCGACAAATCCGGTTTTTGCCATCATCAGCCCATTCCGTCCCTACTCTGGCATCATTATACAAAAGGCAAAAGACCGCGTCAACATATCCGCCTCCCTGCTATTTCATCTCCCCTTTTAAGGAGAATGTAAAGACTTCATTATTCCAAAAATTTTCAGAACAAATATTCGATTTTCTCTTGCAATTTGAATAATGACATGATAAAATACATTATCAAGAACATTTGTTTGCAAGTAAGGAGCATTGCTATGAAGAACTCTGCCAATATCACCTTAATCCCAGACCCCATTTTACAAAAAAGCTCTCCTGCCACACACCTGTCCCCCACGATTATGGAAAAACTCACCATTCTGGCAGACGCCGCAAAATATGACGTTGCATGCACTTCCAGCGGCGTTGACAGACGCGGCGACGGCATGGGAATCGGCAATACAAAATCCTGCGGGATCTGCCATTCCTTTTCCGCAGATGGCCGCTGTGTCTCACTGCTGAAAATTCTACTTACCAATGAATGTATTTTTAACTGCTCCTACTGCCAGAATAATTGCGAAAACGACATTCCCCGCGCCACTTTTACGCCGGAAGAAATCTGCGCGCTTACTATAGAATTTTACCGCCGCAACTACATTGAAGGGTTATTTTTAAGTTCCGGAATTATCAAGTCCCCAAATTACACCATGGATCTCATCTACCAAGTTGTCTGCCGCCTGCGTTCCTTCTACCGCTTTCAAGGCTATATCCATGTGAAGGCAATCCCCGGCGCTGACCCTCTCTTAATTGAAAAAGCGGGATTTCTTGCAGACCGCATGAGCGTGAATTTAGAATTGCCCACCCACAGAGCCTTAAAAGAGCTTGCGCCCTGTAAATCCCGCCGCACAATCCTAAGACCCATGCGCCAAATCCAAAACAGCATTGCCCAGAACAAAAATGAACTTATGCTGTACCGCAACGCCCCCAGATTTACGCCGGCCGGACAAAGCACACAGATGATCATCGGAGCCACGCCTGAAAACGATTATCAAATTATGAGCGTTGCAGAAGGTCTTTATCAAAACTTTGACTTAAAACGCGTCTTTTATTCCGCGTTCGTCAATGTCAGCCAAAATCCAAACCTTCCCGTCCTTTCCGGCGGCCCTCCTCTCCTGCGGGAACATAGGCTTTATCAGGCGGATTGGCTTTTACGTTACTACCATTTTACCGTAGACGAGCTTCTCTCCGAAGACCGCCCGAATTTCAACGTCTATCTGGACCCGAAATGTGACTGGGCGCTTCGCCATTTAGAGATTTTTCCAATCGAAATCCAGACTGCCGACTATAGAACCTTACTCCGCGTCCCGGGCATAGGCGCAAAATCCGCCAAACGCATTGTAGCTGCCCGCCGCGGCTCTACGCTTGATTTTTGCGACCTAAAAAAAATCGGCGTCGTCCTAAAGCGCGCCTTATATTTTATCACCTGTTCCGGCCATATGATGTATCCGACCAAGCTGGACGAGGACTATATCTGCCGAAACCTGCTCTCCGACAAAACGCAGATCCCAAAAGAACTGCGGGAAGAAGGCTACCGGCAGCTTTCCCTATTCGACGACGTTTCATTTGGAGGCGGCAAACATGTATGTATTTCAATGTGAAGACAGTATTGACGGAATTTTAACAGGCATCTATGATGCATGGGCGTCCCGCTATGGGCACAAAAATATACAGCTTTCCTCCGACCAAAGCGGAACGCTTACGCTTTTTTCAGAATATATTCCGGTAAAAACCGATTTTGAAAAAAGCCGGAAAGTGGCGCGTACACTGACAGAACGTCTTGGCGCCCACTTCTATGAAACAATTTGCAGCAGCGCAATGGCAAACGGAAACTGCCGCGCATTGGCTATGGATAAAGCAAATGCCATTTACCAGACTGTCGTTATGGCGCTTACGCTTCCGGCTGGCGCAAAAGTCTTAGACTATTTAGGCGAACCCTGTATCGCCTGCATCTTTGAACTGCGCCGCCAGACGCTGAATGAAGCCCACCATCTGTTAGAATTTCTTCGTTTTGCAGAATTAAAAACCGGAATTTTATTTTCACAGATTCATGCCAAAAATTATGTCCTGCCAATTTTGGCGGAGCACTTTACCGACCGTCTCCCATTAGAGAATTTTATCATCTACGATGCCACGCGCCGGATTGCAGCCGCCCACCCGTCGGGCAAAGGTTATTTCATCACTGACGCTGCATCTTTTCCGATGGAACTTACAGAGGATTTATCCTCAGATGAGACACGCTTAAAAAATCTCTGGCTTGCTTTTTTTGAAACGATTGCCATAGAAGCGCGGAAAAATCCAAAACTCCAAATTCAAAATATCCCAAAAAGGTTCTGGGCGGATACAGTCGAACTGAAAAATAAAGACTAGAAATAAAAATTTTACCATTATTTCTAAAATCTGGTTCTATTTCCAAAATCTCTTGCATATACTAAAAGTAAGAATAACCATGGACAAGCATGGATATGGAGGGGAAGCCATGAAGGAAACAGAACAAAAGGAACAGTCCAATCAAGATAAAATAACAAGCGGAAAGCAATTTCTTCCGCTTAATGACCTAGTCTACGCGCCCATTGACGCCATTGCCTCCTCAAATGCAAGGCTTTCACTGGCAATCCTTGACGAAATCAAAAGCATGGGCACAGTGAAACTTAGAAACGGCGAAGAAACACTGTACCTGAAAAAATTAAATCTGGCATATGAACGCTTACACCCGGCAGAACACAATGAACCCTATATGGAAAGCGTCCAAATCGAAGTGCCTCTGTTATCAATTATAAAAATCCCAAACTTAAAAATAAAAAATGCCACGCTAGAATTTTCAACGGAAGTCCACATTTCCGAAAACGAGCAAAACGCCCCGCTCACTGTCGGAAAAATTAGTTCCCTGAAGCGGGAAAAATCCGCCGCACAGCCCGTTGTCAACTATAAAATCGATTTAAAAGCAGTAGACGAAACGGAAGGCTATATGCGGATTTTAGACATTCTAAACGCAAATCCTGTCGCAAAGCAAATCGATGCTTCACCCATTTCAAGTGACGGAATTGTGCAAAATTCTGAAAAAGATGATTTTTTACTCCAACGTTCCCTCAGACAGCAAGAAGCGGCGTTACATAAACTGCATCAGGAAATCACAGAATATATGGAAACAAGAGAATCTTTACAAGAAGAACTAGAGCCGGAATGCCTGTCTAAAGAGTTCTCTAACGCTCCATATGACCCAAAGGAATATGAAGAATTAAGACAAACAATCTTAACAGAACTCATAAGCGTGAAAGAAGCGATGCTAGAAAATAAAGTGGAATCCTTCAAAAAAGGAGGCGCCCCAAATGAATCCTGACTGCAAAACACATTATGAAGATATAAGGTTTATTAAAACAATTACACTTGGCAGCATAAACCCGAACCACCCGCTTTCTGAGGAATCCAAACAACAGCAGGCGGCCTTGTTAAACCGATGTCTAAACGAAAGCCCAAAAGGGGTCATTATCGGCAAGGATATTTCTATTGGCAGGTACGCCATCGGGGAACATGAACTGACAATGGAGCAGACCACCTACCATATCGGCTTTCCCCGAAAACCGATATGGTTAGAATTGTAGGCTTTAAAATGGATACTTTGAAAAAATGGCTGAATTTACACCTTATGCACTCCTATTTCATGGGATTAAAAACACATTTTATGTCAAACGGAGGTTTAAAAAAAATGACGGTACAAACACATAATGGAGAAAAGCTTCCCATATATTATTATTATCTGGCAGACTACCGCCCTATATTGGCAGACGAAGCGCAATACAGCGTATTTTTGCCAGACCAAAAAATGAAACTGAAAAATGCCAAAACCCAGAAAGGAGATGCGATGATTACAGCTTCTCAGAATACAGAAGATTCGTTTGATCAGGCGGCAGCTTCGCTTTCCGAACGGTTAAATATGGACATTTCAGATGAACTTGCAGAACTAAGGGAATCCACCCTTTCCGAACCACAGTCCTGCTCCGGCGTTATCTGCTGTATGGAAGCCATACATTCCGGTGAACTGTTTCATCAGTTTATGGAACTGCTTCCTATTTTAAATCAAATGGCAGTTCCCGTTAGAATAAATGAGGGAATTGCTCCATTTGCGGAAGCCGAATTGTCATTTTGGGACATTATGGAAGTAAATCCCCTTCCGCTTATCCAAAAGTACATCGGACAAACGCATATGATCCGGCCGCTTTTAAACTCTCCGCAAAAGCTCTCTGATTTATATGCCTCCGCCATTATGGACGTCAGCATAAATCTATATGCGGAAGAACCGTCTGAAACCCGTTATGCGCTTGTACATACACGTTTTGAAAATACCGTAAACTTCCTATTAGGCGCTGTGAGCGTTGATTTAGAAGGATATGATATCCGCGTTTCCGGATCTGACCCACATATGCTTGGCAGACAGGTACTGTTTGCGGAACGAAATTCCAGCCAATGGGCATATAAGCCGCGGAATATGAAAGCGGATTATTTATTTACAGGGCCAAACAGCTTCATCACCTATTTAAACGAACGGCTTCCCGATGAATGCCATCTGCCGTGTATGGTTATTTTTGACAATGCAAACTACGGAATGGAAGAACTTGTCACGAAAAAGCCGGATTTTACGGAAACGGAATTACACAGTTACTACAAAAAAATGGGGGTCTTAGCCTATGCGGCAAAACTTGCAGGCGTAACCGATCTTCATCAGGACAATATCATGCCCACAGAAAACGGCCCCATCGTCCTCGATGCCGAATGCGCCTTTCAGATAAACGTCATCACTTCTGCCAGCCTAAATGCCACAATGATTCGGGACAGTCTTTGTTCACGTCAGAACGCTTTTGGGGACGACGCCGTATCATATTTCACATTTGACGGCAAAGATGGAACTTGTTATGATAATGTTCAATTTTTTTATCCAGATTTTACAAATGGTTTTTTCACTGCAAGCCAGTATTGTATGGAACACATTGAAGAACTCTCTGATTTTTTGACTTCTTTAATCCGGCAAAATCCTCTCCTGCGTCTAGTTCCTGTCCGGACTTCAGAACTTGCGCGGGCGCTTTCAATTTATGTGGATTACGAAGATAAAGATAGGATTGCTGATGACTACTGCAATCTCATTCAGGAAAATCTAAAAACAACGTTCTTTATACAAAATATACAGGAAAATGTGTTAAAAGAAGCCCTTCATCACAGTTTCCAGCAAGGAGATATTCCTCTAATCCAACTAGACCTTTCTACAGGAAATCTCTCGAATGTACTGATAAACGGAATGGCTTTTGCCCAAACAGATCTGTATCAGGAAACTGGCGCGATATGTGAAATTTTCAAAAATACCATTCATTATTTAGCAGAATTTTCAGCAGATGAACTAATCGAAACATTTTTACCAGTAAATGAATAAGGAGGTAACGCTTATGGCGATCGGAGATCAGTTTTCAGGCCTAGATATGGGAAACCTTATCGGCGGGCCTTTACGCGCGGCTGCAGATGCAAGTATGCAGCTTGCAGACAGCACAGCGTCATTTATCAATAAAGTAGGCTTTGACGAAAAAGGGAATACACGAAAAGCCTCGTTCCAATTTGAGAAAAAATCTTATAACGAAGACGGCACCACAAATCAAGACGAAATGAAAATCGACGTGCCAATGCTTGCAATTGTCCCAATTCCAAACCTTCAGGTCGATGAAGTGAATATCTTATTTGATATGGAAGTCAAGGAAAGCGAAAAAAGTGAAAAAGCAACCGATTTAAGCGCGGCTGCTTCCGGCTCTATTAATCTTGGAATTGCAAAAGTCAATATCAGCGGAAGCGTCAGCTCCCATAGCTCCAACACTAGAAGTACGGACAATTCCGCCAAATACCACGTCGATGTGCGGGCGACCAACCATGGGACGCCGGAAGGCCTTGCCAGAGTCCTTGATATGATGGCGGCTTCCGTATCCCCAGCTCTTATTGATTCGAAAATAAAAGATGCAAACGGACAGGAACTGCCGGAAGAACGAAAAGACAGAAGCGAAAGAATCAAATCGTTGAATCAGGAAATCCTGCTTTTAGAAACCCAACAGTCCGCCGCCGAAAAAGCATTAAATGAACAATTACAGCAGTTTAAACGGATTGGCAGCCAGCAGCAAAACCAATACCAGTTAAAACTTCAGGAACTTATCAACAAAAATGAAACAGAAGAAGCGGAACAACTACAGGCAAACCTTGACCAGTTAAATACATACTGGAACACTTTCCAGACCCAAATTCCAAACGCTGTAAAATCGCTCGCTTCAAAACCTGCCCAAACGGAACCTGCCGATGCGGCAGAGCTTTCCTGCTTATTTACGCTAAAAAGCGTAAGCGACACAGGCAGTTTAGATTCCTATGCCAAAGAAGAATCTAATTATTACAGCCTGCTTGCAGAAGCGCAGAACCAGTCCGTCGAAGCGCAAAAACATGCAGATGAAATTTCCAGACAATGCAGCCAGAAAAAAATAGACTATAACAAATTAATTTCAGGAATCGAACTCAAAAAAGAGGATCAAAACAATCCTCCCTCAGAAACCTAAACGGCAGCGGCGGCAGGGTTATGCCCTGCCGTTTTTTATTTTGCTGTTCATTATTCTGATTTCATTTGAAAAATCTTGACATTAGGAAAAACCTGTAATATACTAGTAAAGTCTGTAAACAGTATAGAAATGAACGCCAAAGCCCCGGCATTCATTTTGACTATAAACAATGGCGGCAAAGAATCACGTCCGGACATACGGGATTTACGCCTGCCGACGACAAAATGCAACAGTTTTCATTTTAGGAGGTAAACCAATGAACACATTTATGGCCAGCCCTGCTACCATTGACCGAAAATGGTATGTCGTGGATGCAGATGGAATGACATTAGGACGTTTAGCATCTGAAGTCGCTAAAATATTAAGAGGAAAAAACAAACCGATCTTTACGCCGCATATCGATACCGGCGATTATGTAATCGTAGTTAATGCCGAAAAAGTAAAAGTAACCGGAAAGAAAAAAGATCAAAAGATTTACTATCATCACTCCGATTATGTAGGCGGCATGAAAGAAACTACATTAAAAGAAATGTTAGCAAAACATCCGGAACGGGTTATGGAGCGCGCAGTAAAAGGAATGCTTCCAAAAGGGCCTTTGGGAAGGCAGATGTACAAAAAATTATTTGTATACGTTGGGCCGGAACACAAACAGGCAGCTCAGAAACCAGAAGTTTTAACATTTTAACCGGTAAGGAGGTAAGTGAAAGTGTCTAATGCAAGATATTATGGAACAGGAAGAAGAAAATCATCTGTTGCCAGAGTATATTTAATTCCGGGAACAGGTAAAGTTACAATAAATAAAAGAGACATTGATGATTATTTAGGATTGGAAACCTTAAAAGTGATTGTACGCCAGCCATTAGTGGCTACAGAAACTGTTGATAAATTCGACGTTTTAGTAAACGTAAAAGGCGGCGGCTATACCGGTCAGGCAGGAGCAATCCGCCACGGCATTGCAAGAGCGCTGCTTCAGGCAGATTCAGACTATCGTCCAGTTCTTAAATCGAACGGATATCTTACCAGAGATCCAAGAATGAAAGAGCGTAAGAAATACGGCCTCAAGGCGGCTCGTCGCGCTCCGCAGTTCTCAAAGAGATAGGAAAAGGAATATCGAGTACGGATTTTATCTCTTTTTATATAAAATCCCAGTGGATATTTATTAGAAAATGAATATAATGTAAATAAGAAGTTCAGATGAACCTCTTATTATTCTGCCGGAACTGCATATCGGCATTTATAGAAAAGGCGCAGATACAAATATTTTTCGCTACCCAGCGAGCGACTAACAAATGGCTGGGATACAAATATTTACGCTCCGCTTAACAGCGGAGCGCTTTTGTACATAGGAAATAATTTGAATACAGGTAACTTTTATTTTATTAAGGATGAATATTATAATGCTTTCCAAATTGTGGATTGATGGGAAATAAAGATAATGATGAAAAGGGTGTACATGGGAGACCCTGTTTTTATTGTTTTGAAATGGAAGGATATTTATGGATGGTTCCTATATCATCTAAAACGGAAAAGTATAAGATATTTATATAATGAAAAGAAAAACGTTATAAGGAATACGATGGTTTACGATTCGGATATGTAAATGGTAAATATAGAGCTTTTTTAATTCAGAATGTTTGTCCTGTAAGTAAAGAGTATATTGACTGTCAGTATATGATTAAAAACAATACTGTGCCGGTCAAGATAAATGATAAACTGACGGCAGAAATAAATGGTATTGTGAAAAAGGTGATCAGACTAAATAAAAGAGGAATCCAGATTGTTTTGATGGACATAAATCATACATTAAACAGCCTGAATAAACCTAAGTGAGTGAATATGAATGTTTATGATTGCCGAAAAATAAGGCTTTGAACTTATGCAGGAGATAATCATCAACATAACAAATTATGGAAAACCCTTGAAAATATATTATTTTCAAGGGTTTTTTGCCTTTCTTATTCTAATTTGCAGTATTTGCAGTAAAAGCTAGGACTATGCCAAAAGCCAAACCATCAGTCCGTCCTAGCCGTTAATGAAACGGAAACCTCCTTTTCCAAATACCCGCCGTTGTCCGCTACCTGAACTGTAACCATTACCGCATCTCCAACCTGATAATCCCTGAGCGCCTCTTTTAAATCGTCCATGGACACGATTTCCTTATCTCCCACTTTCGTAATAATATTGCCCTCGATTATGCCGGCTGCCTCGGCTCCGCCGCCTTCAATCACCTGCGCAACATAAACGCCACGCGGCATCTGGTACTGGCTGGAAACTTCTTCCGTTACCTCTTTTCCATAAATGCCAAGATATGGGCTGCCTGTCGTCGTCACTTTCCCGTTTGCAACCAAATCTTCCAAAATCGGGCCTGCCGTCGCGATTGGAATCGCAAAGCCCATACCCTCTACCTTCGTATCTGAATATTTTGAAGAATTAATCCCGATTACCTCGCCTTTTGTATTAATCAGCGCTCCGCCGCTGTTGCCCGGATTAATTGCCGCATCCGTCTGAATCAGACGGCTCATTACGGTCTCTCCGGTAGATTCATCCTGAAATGTCACCTCACGCCCTAATGCGCTAATCACGCCAGTTGTCACCGACTGACCGTACCCTAACGCGTTACCGATAGCGATCGCGGAATCCCCGACAGAAATCTTTTCCGAATCGCCCATAACCGCAAGTTGTATTGTTTTCAAAGTTTCCTCTGTCAAATCTGACAGCTTTATCTGGACAACCGCCAAATCATCGGCCGGATCTGTGCCGCGCACCGTTGCGGGAGCCGTCGTCTCATCGGAAAACTGCACCGTCAAAGCATTCGCGCCTTCTACCACATGATTATTCGTCGCAACATACAAATACTCGTCATCTTTATCAATCAAAATTCCGGAACCGCTGCTCTCACTTTCAAACATTCTGTTCTGTCCAAAAAAGCTTAAAATTTCCTGCTGCGTCATGCTCGTAATAGATACAATCGATGGCATAACGTCTTTTACCACGCCTGAAATATCTGTGGAAGCGGAAGTCGCCCCTGTGCTCACCGGCTGAATCTTGTCGGAATCAATCGTCTTTCCCTCCTCAGTCACTTCTTTTCCATCTGCAAAGAGATTACTTTCCATAAAATAATTCGCTCCGGAAAACGCTGTTCCTCCAACCACTCCAAACACCAGAGCCAGAGCCGCGCATTTCGTTACCTTACCCATAAATTTTGAACTTCCCATATAAAAAACGCTCCTTTCTTAAAACCCTTTATCCTGCTTTCTTCTGTTTTCGTTTACAAAAGTAAGTATATGGCGAATTTATGTTAAGATTTTGATGAAAATATGAAAAAAGTATGTTTTCATCAGTTAAATCACAACTTCCCCGCCAAGCGCAAACGAGTAAATAATTTTTTCTTTGACTTTTTTGCCCAGATTTTGTTCCAAAGCTTCCTGATAAAGTTCAAGCTGCTTTCGATACCGCCGTATCAATTCTTCTTTCGTTTTCACTCTGTCCGTTTTATAATCAATTAAAACAATGCCGTCTTTCTCGATAAAGAAAGCGTCAATAATTCCCTGAATTAACACCATGGTATTGCTTCCGTCATGCTCAATTTCATCTGCGGGCCGTCCCATAACAAAAGGCTGTTCCGTATAAAGCTCCTTTTCTTTTGCCGCTTGTTTCATACGGAAAGCCAGAGGGGACTTATAAAAACAGACTAATTTTGGCATCTGTATGTAAGACCGCGCTTCTTCATTGATTTTTCCGGATTCCGTCAGCCTGTTTAACCATTGTTCCAAGAGTTCTTCCAGATCCGGCTTTCCGGCAATCTGTTCAATTGGAAGGCATTCCACCGCGCGATGCATCGCGTTTCCATATAGCGTCCCAAAACTTCGTTCCGTTTCCCCTCCGGCAAAACGTGGGATATAAGGCGCGTATTCCTCCATTTTCTCTTGCCCTACAGGCAATTCCTCCGGTTCATACACCGCCAGAGCCGATCTGTGCTTTAATTCGGATACGGAATATTTTGTTTTACGCGTCGTTTCCACTATATCTGGATAGTTATAAGACAACTTCCGATCAACATATGCATCAAACTTTTCGTTTGGCTTGGAAAAGTCTGACAAAAGCGCGCTTATGCCTTCAGCCTCGTCCAATTTGTCTTCCGCTTCTTCTTCCACCAAATCAGTCACGTTCCATACTTGAAGGAGATCCGTAAAACCTGCCGCCGCCACAGCCGGCAAAAGCCAGTCCAAATAAGAATTTGCGCCCGCCCGCTGAAAAAAGGATAACGGCTGCCTTTCCTGCCGTTTCATTTTTTCCAGCCGTTTCTTCATATCTTTCGATACGCCTGTTACCACCAGTTTTTCTTTGGCGCGGGTAAGCGCGACGTAAAGCGCGCGGAGCTCCTCACCAGAATTTTCCAGCTCTAACTGCTTTGCCGCCGCTTTTTTATAAAGAGTTGCGCCGCGGATGCGAAGCTCTGGATCAATATATTCTAACGCCGCCCCTAAATCCGGATGGATAATCAAACTGCTTCTGGCATCCATACGGTTAAACATTTTTGCTGCGCCGCACAAAAAAACGACGGGAAATTCCAAACCCTTGCTTTTATGAATCGTCATAATCCTGACTGCATTGGCATTTTCAGCCACTACGTCCGCTTCCCCGTAATCCACCTGATATTTCTGTAATCTGTCAATGTAACGGATAAAATGGAACAAACCACGGTAACTTGTTTTCTCATATGCGGCGGCTTTCTCTAACAACATTTCAATATTTGCCTTTTTTTTCGTCCCATTTGGCATAGCCGCCGCATAACGGGCGTATCCGGTTTCCTCTAAAATCCGGTACAGCAGTTCATGAATTGGAAGCGCAGGCACAAGGGCGCGGAATTTGGACAGTTCCTCTAAAAAACAGTTTAACTTGCCATATAAGCCCTCCGAAAGACTGGATGCATCGGATTCCAATACACAGCAATGAAATGCTTTTTTCATTCCGGCTGTTTTTAAAATGGCTAGTTCTTCATCGGTAAATCCTCCAATGGGCGAACGCATCACCGCCGCAAGCGGAATATCCTGCCTTGGATTATCCAGTATCCGAAGCAGACTTAAAATTGTCTGAATCTCCGGCGCCTGAAAATATCCGGTCTTTGACGTTGCATGGGCAGGGATTTTCTTTTGCCCAAACACTTCTAAAAATGTGTCGGCATAATTCCCAAAACTGCGAAGCAAAATAACAATGTCGGAATAGCGGATCGGGCGGAGCTTTCCTGTCTTCTTGTCTGTTACCTGCTGCTCTTTCATCATTCTCCGGATTCTCGAAGAAACAATTTCCGCTTCAAGACGGATCGGATCAGAAAGTCCCGCTTCTGCGGCAAATTCGTCCTGACTGTCAGAAACGATAAGTTCCGCCTGCATGGAGCCGCTTTCGGGATAGACGGCTCCGCAATAGAGGGCGGCGGCATCGTTGTATTCAATATTCCCCAGATCTTTTTTCATAATCTGATAAAAGATCCCATTCGCAAAATCAAGCGTCTCTACACGGCTCCTAAAGTTTTTATGCAATTCTATTTTCTGGCAGGAAGAAGCTTCCTCTGTGTAAGTTTCATATTTTTCCATAAACAGCTCTGGTCTTGCCAGACGGAAGCGGTAAATGCTCTGTTTCACGTCCCCGACCATAAAGCGGTTAAATTCTCCCGTCTCCTCTCTCGAAACAGCCCGCATCAGACATTCTTGGACAAGATTGCTGTCCTGATACTCATCAATCATCACTTCTTCAAATAGTTTCCTGCATTGGATCGCGGCTTCTGTCGGCTCTTTTGTCTCCTCATCAAGCAGGATTTTTAATGCAAAATGCTCTAAATCATCAAAATCCAAAATATTTTTTTCACGTTTCTTTTTCTCAAACGCATCGATAAATTCCGCTGTCAGACGCGTCAGTTCTCCGGCAACTGGAGCCATCTGCCACATACGTTCCATCAATGCGTCTTCGTCTGCAAAAAAGAACTCCGTTTTCATTTTTTTCATGGCGGACTTAATCGTATCCCGCTGTTCCTTCAACAATTCTAATTTTTCAATGCTTCCTTCATACCCCCGTTTTGACGGCAGCCTGTCCAAAGAAAAGCCTGCCGCCAGCGCAGATATGCTCCGGTAATCTGAAGCGTTTGCCAAATGCCGGATACGCAAAGCGTCCCGCTCTGCCGTCTCTTTCAAATAATCCGGCCCGTCGGGCTCGCTTGCCAGCCTGATATTGCTCTGCGCGATAGCGCTTATGCTTTCTAACATTTTTTGTAAATAATCCATCAGAGCCTTCATAAATGGCTTTTGCTCCAGTTCCTCAAATGTCTGAAACTGATAGTCCGCCGATGCTTTATCAAGCCATTCTTTTGGCCATGGGTTGCTCATGGCAAACTGATACATTTTTAACGTCATATCTTTTAATTTTTCATCTGTTTTCCCAACTGCAAAACATTCCACAAAACGCAGAAAGGATTCGCCTGCTTCCTCATAATTTTTATTTAAAACCTCTGCCATGACGTCTTCCCGAAGCAGATTCAGCTCTCCTTCTTCCGCAATCCGAAAATTCGGCTCTAAATCAACGCGGTGGAAATAACTGCGGATTAAATACAGGCAAAAACTATGGATTGTCGTAATCTGCGCGTGATGCACAAGAGCCGCCTGCTTTTGCAGATGGCTGTCGTAAGGATTTTCCTCCAATGCAGTTTCTATCGCCGCTCCGATACGCTCCCGCATTTCCGCGGCGGCGGCGGAAGTAAATGTCACAACCAGCATACGGTCAATATCCATTGGATGCGTTTGATCTAAAATCCTGCCAATGATCCGCTCAACCAAAACGGCTGTTTTGCCGCTTCCCGCCGCGGCGGAAACCAAGATATTCCTGTCCCTTAAGGTAATTACCTGCTTTTGTTCGGTTGTCCAGTCCATGTCACTTCTCCTTTTTCTCTCTAATCCTGAATAAAAGTTCCTCCTCGGACAGCTCCTCTAATTTCCGGTACGCATATCCCGGCGCCCTTACGTCAAATTGGCAGACGCTTTTGAACTCACAGTAATCACAGCCTGTCTTCCCGTCCAGCGAATACGGGTTTGAGCCAATATCCCCCTGAATTATGCGCTGTCCCAAATGCAGTATCGTCTCATTGACATAAGAGGACAGCGCCCCAAAGTCTTCTGCCGTCAAAGTTTTGGAAGTCTTTTTCAAACTGCCGTCTTTGTTAATTCCAACCGGAATTACGCTGGAATTTTTGCCCTCTCCTTCTCTAAGAGAAACATCCAAACTTTCGATCACGTCCCTGTCTGCATTGACAACGCCGTTTAGCTTTAACTCACGGAATATTTTTTCATTTAATTCTTCCTCTACAAGCGTTTCATCTGCTTCAACCATCGGATCATTGACATGGTAATAGAAAATGCCTGCCGGAACGGCAGTAATTTCAGGATAGCGTTTCTCCATCAGTTCTAATGCGGCGTTCATATAGACAACTAACTGAAGCTGAAGCCCATGGTAGACGTTTAAGAACTGAAAACTGGTATTTCCCGACTTATAATCAATAATTTTCACATATAATTTTTCGTTTTCCTTTAATGTGTCTATGCGGTCAATCCGTCCCCGCAGACGCATTCTTTCTTCTTCACTCAGACGGAAATTAACAGCATTTAAATCTTCTGTGTACGAAAACGAAACTTCAAACTCATCCGGCGTAAACCTCCCCTGCCGGACCTGATACAAAAGGGCATGGACTGTCCGTTTTAATATCCGTCGCATCCGCTCTTTGGCATAGTTGCTCCTCGCATTTTCATACAACGCCAAATTGTGGTTTTTCTCCAACGCCAAAGCCATGGATTCTTCCAGAAGGCTCTCACTCTCCTCTTTCGTAATGGTATGCCAGCTATAATTGTTCTGACGGATGCCCTCAGCAAACAACTGAAGCGCGTCATGGAAAATATTCCCATAATCCACGGCATAAAAACCGCTTTCTATGCGTTCCTTTAAATTTAACCCATAAGTAAGGAAATGGGCAAACGCGCAAGATGCAAAATTCTCCAGACGCGTCACGCTGTTTTCCAATTCCACGCCATAGAGGGCTTTCGTCACGGAAGCGGAAATCGGCATATCGGCATAGACATACTTTGCCGCCTCAAACAGACGCTTAGCTTCCTGCCTCCATTCTTCCTTAGATAAATACCAACGGCAGAGAGCCGACCAACAGCGGATTTCATCTTCCCGCTTTTTCCGTTTCCACTCCGCCGCGGATTGCAATCCTTCCACTAAAAGCCCACGGGAGCTTTCCGGCGTGGCAATGCGTTCCAGAAAAGGCTCGTCCTCCACTTCGCAGATGCTTAAATTTTCATATAGCTTTAAAATCGTATGGATTAAATAGGAACTGCGCATTGCGCTTCCGTCCCCGCTCACCCTTGCATAAGAAAGGTAAAGCTTCTCTGATGGCTTTGTCAAAGTCAGGTACAAATAAAACTTCTGAATAAACGTCTGTTCCCGCACAGTCGGCGCAAGCTCAAGATTAAAACCCGCCAACTGTTCCCGCTCTGCCGCAGAAAGGATGCCGTCCGCCCCCTGAGCTTTCGGAATTATGCCATCGTTGACCCCGACGAAAAACAACGCCTTTATATGCTCAAGACGCGTCCGCTCAATGTCCCCAAAGACAAGGCGGTCATATCCCGGAGGGATAATCCCCACCTTTGCGGCTTCATATCCGGAATCCAAAATACGCGCATATTCTTCCAGCGGAATCGTCTCGCCGCCTAATAGCTCCGCCATTTTATCAAACAAATCCATGATAATCTGGTAAATCTGGGCATATTCTTTGGCATTCTTTAAATCCCCCGCTTGTTCATACGCCAATTCCCTCTGCTTTAGCTGCCTCTCGGCGTCCCTGTCACAGATAAAACGGTAAAATGCTTTTGTCCGCTGCTCCACGGTCAGATTCTTTTCTTTCATAATATCATAAAAATCCGCAAACTGGCCTGCTGCTTTTTCACGGATTTCATTCACCGCCATAAGAGATTCCTCGTCGTATCCTTTCGGCAGATAGCAAAACGCTTCCTTCCATTTCCGATAACCGCGAATGCCTGCCGCCAGACAATAATTCTCTAATATGTCCACTTCCTTATCCGGAATCTGGGACAAACCGCTTCTTAAATACCGAAATATGCTCTCCATCGAAAAATCATAAAGGACTGTCTCTAACGCGGCGCGTAAAAATTCCACAAACGGGTGGAACAGCGCCGTCGATTTCTGATCGAGAAACAATGGTATCCGGTATTTTGCAAACACTTCCTTCGCATAATTGGCATACCCCGCCAAATCCCCGCAGACTACGGCTATCTCCCGATAATGGAAGCCTTCCTGTGTCAGGCGGTTTATTTCCCTTGCCACAAAGTGAAGCTCCGCTCTTGGATTTTTAAAACTGTATAGTTTCAGATCCGGCTCGTCTGAAAGCGTAAACCGCGTTCCCTTTTGCCGGAACAAGTTCTGTTCCAAAAAAAGGAGCTCTTTGGAATGCCCAAAACGGCTCTCTTTGGAATGTGGCAGTACAATGGGCTCTCTGACCGGAATATGTATCCTATCCGCCATTTCCCGCAATGATTTTATCATTTTCTTGCTCATTGCAAACAGTTCATGGCTGCCTGCGCACTGATAGAAACTCTCCCTAACGTCAATCGTCACTGTAACATAAACTTCCTCGGCAATGGCAAACAAACGGTTCAGCAGCAAATTTTGAATCGGCGTAAATCCGGTAAACCCGTCAAAAAAGATTACGCTTCCTTTTAAGATTTCCGACTGCCCTGCCACATCGGTTAAAAGTTCCAAAATTTCTTCCGCCGTGACAAACCGCCCTTCCAAAAAATCCAAAAATCCCTGATACATAATCTGCACATCATGCAGTTTATGCGAAAAACTGCCATCTAAAATATTCTCCGATGCATCCAATAACTGGGACGGCGCAACATTATACTGTGACAATTCCGAAATCAGGGATTTTAATTCTTCAATATACCCCATTTTCGTGATATTCTTTTTTAAAACAGTCAGTTCGTCCGCTTTTTCCTCCGCCACCCGCCTTAAAACCAGATTTTTCCCCGTCTCCTCTAAGACCTGCCCGCGGAAACTGCCAAGCTCGTCAAAAATACGGTACGCCAGACGGTTAAAACTTAACACGTCAATATTTAAAATACTGTGATTTTTATGTACCGCCGCCAATTCCCTCTGCGTCTGCAATGTAAACTGTTCCGGCACTAGAAACAAAAAATTTTTCTTTGGCGAATCTGCCGCCAATTCAACTACTTTATGAGATATAAAATGCGTTTTGCCGCTGCCGGAATTGCCAAAAATAAATTGTAATGCCATAATCGATCCCTTATCCTTTTCTGCCAGAACTGCTTGTATCCTACAATAATTATACAAAAAAGTATCTTACATTACAATAATTTCTCATTTATTCAAAGCCAATCACATAACCCGCTTCATTTTCAAACAATACCGGATACTCCTCTAATGCTTCTTTATGCTTTTTTATAAAATCACTCTTTTTTAAAATAACCGCGTACAAAATCCCTTTTTCTTTTATCCGCTTAAAGATCTCCTCTTTCGGATACCGCCACCCGTAAAACTCTCCCAAATCATAGCCGGCCACGCCTTCATAAAAACAACAGTCCGCATAATCTTCTTTTTCCGTCAAAAGCGGCGTTTCCAGTCCGTCTGTCCGGCAATTTGCCATCACCCATTCATACAACGCAAGCTGCCCTTTTGACGGATCTGACCGCCCCCCAAGATCGGTAAATCCGGTTCCACGCATAAAGCTCAAACGCCTCACTGTAATGCCTGTCTACGCCGTTCCTTTCGTCCATGGAAGAAACAAACCTCCCATCAATGCCGCTAAAAACCAAAATGCCGCAGAGCAAACAGCATCCTAAATTTGCCGCCGCTAATTCCCTGTTCTTTTTATATAAAATAGAAATCCCGCAAAAGAAAAAATACCAGCTAAATGCCCAAAGAGGATAATAATTCTTATAAAAATAATATTCTGAAATCCTGCCATACAGCGCGCCAAGCAGCATACACGCCGCAAAAACCAAAAATCCGGTAAAACACACTGCCTGAGGCTGTTTTTTCCTGATCCCCCGTATCCACCCATACCCCGCCATTGGCATTAAAAGAATAAAATTTCCAAATAAATTTGAATAAATCCCGCCTTCATTTTGAATGCTTCCTAAAATACTTGTTCCCTGACCGAAGAAAAAATCAAAATAGCAGAAATAAATCCCCAATGCGCACGGCAGTAAAAACACAAAATGCGTCTCTTTACATTTGGCAGAGAAACGCCTTTTTTTCTCCCCGCCCCACATCAATTCCAGCCAGACGCAGACAAACGCCACAGGCGCAAACAACATATAGCAGACGCAAAGGGAAAAGCAGGCAAGCATAAGCTGGGCTAAAACAATTGAACGGCGCTCCATACGCTCCCTCTCCCTTTGCAGAAGTAGCAAAATATATATTAATAACAATACGCCCAATCCCCAGTAAGTGAATGAAAAATAAAAACTATGGATCGGATACGCCAGATAATAGAAAGGCACAGTAAGACAAACAAGCGCCGTCAAAAATTTACCTGCCGCAAGCTTCTTTATCCAAACAAAAAAAATCAAAATCTCCAGCCATTGAAACGCAATATCTGCGGCAATATATCCTTTGTACCATGTTACTTCACGCAAAAAGGCTGTAAAATTTCAAACACCATTGCAAACTGAAAATGCGAAAAAAACATTCCTTCCACCTGATTTGTCCGCAAGACCATAGTCGCTTCCCGCAAATGAAGCCCCGCATCAGAATTGGTATAGCGGTATTCTGTAAGAAACAGCCCCTGACAGCGCAACAAACAGCAAACTGAATATTCTGGCTGAATATGCAGTCCATACGCCATTCCAATGCAAAAGCCTTGCAATAGTAATCCCACACGCAGGCGCCAAATAAACGGGAAAAGGAACTGTTTGCTCTGCTTTTTTCCTTGTATACGAAACTGTCTGGGAATCCACTTTTTCAGTTGAAAACATTTTTCGGTAATAACCCGCAAATTCTTTTTCTCCATAAGTGTATGTCTGACCCTTCCTGTCCTCCTCCCGCATGACAGTGTATCCCTTGGCATCCGTCTCTTGCTTTTTCATCATTCGATTCGACAAACGGTATGCGCTTGCAAAATGCGTATCTTCATCTGGAGCGGAAAAGGCAGGCAATACTAATTGGTACATTATGCCAATGATCAGCAGCATCCAAAAAAGCGGACTTCCATCTTACTTTTTTTCTTTTTATCTCTATACAGTTCTACGAAACCCAAAAGAGTCATGGACAAAAACGCCAATGCCAAATAGACATTTTTTATAAGAAAGAAGTCTTGTTCTGGAATAAATTGCTTTATGCCAATATTCCAGAAAAACAGATAGAGCAATGCCAGACCCGCTTCAAAACCCAAACATGCGAAAACTTTTTTCTTCTCCATTCCCACCTCTTTGCAGTTATTTTTCAATCCATATCCCCCAAAATTAAACACAAAAATAGAATACCCCCACGCTATCTGAGCAAGCATTCTATCTCTCAACAAAATCTACATACTTTTATATAAATTTACTCTTTCCTAACTGCCAAAAACCTTTCCTAATCTTTACAGATAAGTCCTTTGCAAAATTTATACTATAGAATATACATAATAATACCACAGAATATTATTTCTGTCAATTAGGCATAAAAAAACACGAAAATTGTGGCTTTACATCACATAAAGTCATGCAAAGCACAATTTTCGTGTATATTATTAATATTACAATACTCAGATCATTCCGGCAAAAACTCTCTATTTTGCCGGAAGGTACGGAATCAGCGTTCCTGCCATCTGTCCAATCGGCATAGACTGAAGCAACACGCGTCCCGGTCCCGTCACAACTGTATTAAATACGCCTTCCCCGCCGAACAGCATATTCTTCACGCCCGGCACTTTCTGGATTTCAATAGAGCAGGTCGCATCCATTGCCGCCAAATATCCGGTGTCAATGACAATCGACTGTCCTGGAGCAAGGTTATACTCTTTGATATAACCGTCAAATTCCACAAACGCCACGCCGCTTCCCGACAGTTTCTGCATAATAAACCCTTCTCCGCCGAACAGCCCACTTCCAACTTTTTTCTGGAAATGCACAGAAAACTCCACTTTATCCGTAGAAGCCAAAAACGCTGTTTTCTGGCAGATCATATCACGTCCCGGTGAAATGTCAAATGCGCGGATTGCGCCCGGAAAACTAGAAGCGAACGCAATCTCTCCCGGTCCTCCCATCGCGGTATAGTGGTTGACAAACATACTCTCTCCACTGAACATTCTGCCAAACATCTTGCCAACGCCGCCGCCCACAGTCTCCATTTTCATATTCGGGGACATCCATGACATTGCCCCTTTTTCCGTAATCATTTTTTCATTTTGCTCTAACTGGCAGATAACAACTGGCAGCGGTTCTCCTTCGATTGAATATTTCATAACTAATCCTCCTCTATTTCAACAATGCAACCGTTTCCCGGCAAATTGCAAGTTCTTCATTGGTCGGCGCTAACAACACCGTCACTTTCGAATCAGGGGTCGAAAGAACAGTTTCCTCGCCGCGTTTCTTGTTCGCTTCTGAATCCAACGCAAGACCCAGATAGCCCAGATAGCTGCAAATCATTTCACGGACTTTCCCGTCATTTTCTCCGACTCCCGCCGTAAAACAAATCACGTCCACGCCATTCATCGCCGCTGCGTAAGAACCGATATATTTTGCCGCCCGGTAACAGAACATCTCCCTAGCCGTTTTCGCGCGCGCATTCCCTTCGCTTACCGCTTGATCCAAATCCCTAAAGTCGCTCGACAGTCCCGAAATGCCGTAAACTCCCGACTCTTTATTCAACACGTTTAACATTTCTTCTAAGCTCAAGTTTTCCTTTTTCGCCAAAAATTCTATGGCGGAAGGATCAATGTCTCCGGAACGCGTCCCCATAATCAGCCCCTCTAACGGGGAAAGCCCCATGGAAGTGTCAACAGACTTGCCATTTTTCACTGCGCAGATGCTTGAGCCGTTTCCCAGATGGCAGACAATCGTTTTTAAACTGTCATAGGGTTTTCCCAAAAACTCCGCCGCCCGTTTCGACACATAACTGTGGCTCGTGCCGTGAAAGCCGTATTTCCGCGCCTTATATTTTTCATAATATTCATATGGAATGCCATACAGATACGCTTCTTTCGGCATTGTCTGATGAAATGCCGTGTCAAACACGCCCGCCATCGGCACATCTTTCAATACCTCCTGACAGGCTCTCACGCCGATTAAATTCGCCGGATTATGCAAAGGCGCTAAATCCGAACATTCTTCCACTGCTGTAATGACTTCCTCATTAATTAAAACAGAAGCCGCAAACTTTTCACCGCCATGCACAAGACGATGCCCTACAGCTTCAATTTCATCTAAACTCTGAAAAATTCCTGTGTCCGGATTCACTAAGGCATCCAAAACCATACGGACCGCCTCCGTATGCGTCGGCATCGGCGCCTCCGTAATCTCCTTTTCGCCGTCTTTCGGCTGATAAACCAATCTGCCGTCAATCCCTATCCGCTCACAAAGCCCCTTTGCAAGAACTTCTTCACTTTCTGAATTGATCACCTGATATTTCAGCGACGAACTGCCGCAGTTAATTACTAATACGTTCATATTAGCGGAATCCCTCCTTCATACAATTTCTTTATAAAAAGTATAATCCTTTTTGAAATGGGAAACAATGTCAAATAACTTTTTTCATGTATTAAATTTGAAACATCTGGCACTCCATGTTAGAGTAGAGGAAGCATGCTAGAACAAACGGGGAGGAAACCAAATGAAAGCCGTCGGAATTATCGCAGAATACAATCCATTCCACAATGGACACGCCTATCAGCTCACACAGGCAAAAAAACTGGCAAAAGCCGATTATGCCATTGTTGCTTTAAGCGGAAATTTTACGCAAAGGGGCGCGCCCGCCATTCTGGATAAATTCAGCCGGACCGCTATGGCGCTGCATAACGGCGCGGATTTCGTCTTTGAACTCCCTACGCTTTGGGCGGTTTCGTCCGCTGAATACTTTGCCGCGGCAGGCGTCACCCTTTTTCATCTGCTCGGCTGCATCGATACGCTCTGTTTCGGCTGTGAAACGCCGGATTTCCCGCTGATCGGCCTGACTGCAAGACTGCTCGCCGAAGAACCGGACGCATATCAAGATTCCGTTTCCCGCTTTTTAAAACAGGGGGTTTCCTTCCCTGCCGCAAGAGAGCAGTCCCTGCTTTCCATTCTCAAACAACAGTCCCCAAACACAAAAGAGAGCGATTTACGGGCGCTCTTACAGTCCCCAAATAATATTCTCGCCCTAGAATATCAAAAAGCCCTTATCCGGCTCCATTCCCCGATTTGCCCGCTTCCCATTTTACGGGACGGCTCCGGCTACCACGATACAAAATTAAACAAAACGCATTGTTCCGCTTCCGCCCTCCGCCGCCATCTTCTACAGCCGCGCCGCCCCCTAGCAGAAATTGCCGCCTATGCCCCGCCTGAAACAATACGCCAATTAAATGCGGCGGAAGGATATTTTTTATCCGAACAGGATTTTTCCCAAATCCTATTTTACAAATTACTCTCAGAACGGGCGGAAGGATTTTCCGGTTATGCCGACAACTCAGAAGATCTTTCCAACAAAATTATAAAACGCATCCGCAATTTTACGGATTTTACAGCTTTTTGCAAAGAGCTCAAAAGCAAAGACGTCACCTATACGCGTATAAGCCGAGCTCTGACGCATATCCTGTTAAACCATCGGAAAAAAGACTATGAATCCGCCAGAAACTGCGGAACCGTCCCTTATCTGCGTTTGTTAGGCTACCGGAAAGACGCCGCGGATTTTTTCCCTGAAATCAAAAAAAATGCCGCCGTCCCAATCGTTGCAAGGCCTGCAAAAGACGCCGCGGCGCTTTCAAAAGACGCCGCGGCATTGTTTCAGCATGATGTATTTGCATCTGATTTATACTATGGCGTTTTTGCCCAAAAAAGCAACACTCCGCCCAAAAATGAATTACAGCAAAAACTGCTTATCGTTTAATGATGGAACAAACGAAGTCCGGTAAAACTCATCACCATTTTGTATTTATTGCAAGTGGCGATCACATGGTCGTCCCGTACAGAACCGCCCGGCTGCGCCACATACTTCACGCCGCTCTTATGCGCGCGTTCAATATTGTCGCCAAACGGGAAAAACGCATCCGATCCAAGCGTGACCCCTGTCATCTGATCCAGCCATGCCCGCTTTTCCTCTTTTGTGAAAACGTCCGGCTTTACTTTAAAAATGGTTTCCCAAACGCCGTCCGCTAACACATCTATGTATTCCTCCCCGATATAAAGATCAATCGCGTTGTCCCGATCTGCGCGGCGAATCCCCTCTACAAACTGTAGGTTCAACACCTTCGGCGACTGACGTAAAAACCAGTTGTCTGCTTTCTGCCCTGCCAGCCTTGTGCAATGGATACGGCTCTGCTGGCCCGCCCCGATGCCGATTGCCTGTCCGTCTTTGACGTAGCAGACGGAATTAGACTGTGTATATTTTAGCGTAATCATGGAAATTGCCAAATCAATTTTTGCCTGCTCTGTCAGTTCTTTTTCTTCCGTCACAATATTTTGGAAAAATGCATCATCGATCTTTAGTTCATTTCTTCCCTGTTCAAACGTAACGCCAAATACCTGTTTCTTCTCAATCGGATCAGGTTGATAAGAAGGATCTGCTTCAATGACATTGTAAGCGCCACTTTTCTTCGCTTTTAAAATTTCAAGCGCTTCCGGATCATACCCCGGCGCAATTACGCCGTCTGAAACTTCCCGCTTTATAATGAGCGCCGTCTCCTTGTCACAAGTATCCGAAAGCGAAATAAAATCACCAAAAGAGGACATGCGGTCCGCCCCTCTCGCCCTTGCATAAGCGTTGGCAAGCGGCGTAAATTCCATATCCATGTCTTCCACCCAGTAAATCTTTTTCTCTACTTCCGATAATGGAAGCCCGACAGCCGCGCCGGCCGGAGAAACATGCTTAAACGAAGCCGCCGCCGCAAGTCCCGTGGCCTCTTTTAATTCTTTCACCAACTGCCAGCCGTTTAATGCATCCAAAAAATTAATATATCCCGGCTTGCCGCTCAATACCTTAATTGGCAATTCCCCATTTTCCACATAAATCCGCGATGGTTTCTGATTCGGATTGCATCCATATTTTAACTCTAATTCCTTCATCGTTTTACACTCTCCTGCTTAACTGTTCTTGTTGATAATTCTGGATTCATAAGCCCCTGACGCTAAGTCAATATAACGCGCAAATAAAGAGACTTTATTCTGGGCATTCAAATTCTCCCAAATTTTGCCTGCAAACGTGTCGATGTCTCCTTCTATCGCCACCCGCTTCGGCTCTCCCTCAAAAGATGGCAGAGGGTTGCCGTCCTGTTGGTAGGTATGGATAAAATGCCCTTCCCCATTCAGCGGATTCTCATACGCAAACGTATAACGGCAGCAAGAAGCCGGATTGCCGTCACTGCTTTTTAAAATAGACATCGCATAGTTATATCCGCCGTTCTCAATATGCAAAATACCGGAAATCCTTGGCGTGAAATTTGGCGCATCCGGTTCAAATTCACGGCTTCTAAGCGCCTGTTCAAATGTCTGCTGCCTGTCCATCCCTTCGTAAATCGTATCCGTCTGGTCTCCGTTCGTGACAATCGTCTTGTTTCCAAGCACACGGACCGGAGCATAAATAATCAGGCTTGGATCGCTTAATTTCGCCGGATCAAAAGCCTGTGTGCGTATGCCCTCCCCATCTTCTACAAAGATACGGTTCCGGCTGTTTTCACTTCTCCCCATAATAAAATATGCCATTACGGCAAACAAGCCGTCTTTGCTCTTTCCAATTATAATTCCCCTGCCCGGATAAGGATTGTTTGAAAGCTGTCCTTCTAATGATTGTAATTCCATAAGTTCCTCCTGTCAATCTTCTGTTTTCTTTTCCTCAACGGCTTTTGCATCTTCTCTCGCCTGTATATCCTGTTTCCTGACTTTATTCATCATATAAAAGCCAAACGCAATCATGCCTATCCCAATCACCAAAAACCCAATGATTGCGGCTATGACTGCCAGATATTCCCCTCCAGAGCTTTCCTCCTTATTCCGGAACATCTGGTAGGCAAGATATAAAAGATAAATGCCGCCCATTTCATAAATTGCGCTGCGCAAATTTGTCTTTACCCTTTCATTCATAAAAAACCTCATTTCTAAGAATGGAATTGCCATGGAACCGGAACGATTCCATGGCAGCCCCCAAACTATATTTATTTACGAACCAAATATTTTCTCATATCAATCGCGCACGCTACAAGGATAATCACGCCCTTGATGACATACTGCCAGTTCTGGCTGATAGATAAGAAAATCAATGCGCCGAAGATAATACGAAGCACGAATACGCCTAATACAACGCCGCTGATTTTACCGGTACCGCCTACGAAAGACACGCCGCCGATAACGCAGGCTGCAATCGCATCACACTCGTAGTTCTGTCCGGTCGTCGCTGAGTTAGAGCCAACGCGGGCAGCTTCGATAAATCCGGTAATTCCATACATTGCCCCAGCAAGCGTATGCACTAAAATTGTCGTTCTGGCAACGTTTACGCCGGATACATTTGCGGCTTCCGGATTCGATCCTACGGCAAACATATTTTTGCCGAAAGAAGTCTTATTCCAGACATACCACATAATAATGACAACAAGAACTGCAAACCATACATAATTCGGAATAGGCGTCCCTCCGATTCCAATAATGCTTCCTGTTACGAAATCTTTAAAAGACTGATCCAAACCGGAAAGCGGCTGGCCATTGTTGCCGTTAATCATAATATACATCAACAGGATACCATATACAATAAGCTGTGTCGCCAATGTTACGATAAATGGATGCAGTCCAAACTTTGCAACGAAGAAACCATTTACCCAGCCGACAACGCCGCCGACTGCAAGCACAATTAAGATAACTACCGGAATTGGAAGCGGCTTCATATCGCCAAACATTCTAGTTGCATAATCCATCGACTGAAGCAGCGATGCAGAGATACATGCGGTCAGACCAACGACACGCCCTGCCGAAAGGTCGGTTCCCGTTAATACGATACATCCTGCAATTCCGCAGGAAATCGGTATGTATGCCGCAACAAGCGAAACAATGTTAATAATTGAGCTGACACCCAAAAATTTTGGATTTTGTATTGTCGTATAAATTACTACAAGAATTAGAAGGATATACATCGCGTTGTTCATCAACGATTCCTTCCAAAATGTCTTTTTATCTCTGCTATCCAGCTCCTGATAAGCTGCATATTTGTTTTTCATATTGTCAATAGCTTTCATTTTGCTCTGCCTCCTTTATACATATTTTGCAGCGTAAGTCATAATTTCTTCCTGCGTGGTATTCTTTGCGTCTACCTCTCCGGCAAGCCGTCCGCCGGACATTACAAGGATACGGTCACAAATTCCAAGAAGCTCCGGCATCTCGGAAGACACTACAAGGACAATTTTACCTTTATTTGCCAAATCAAGGATCAACTGGTAAATCTCATATTTCGCCCCAACGTCAATTCCTCTGGTCGGTTCATCTAAAAGAAGCACTTCCGGCTCCGTCAAAAGCCACCGGCCAAGGATAACCTTCTGTTGGTTTCCACCGGAAAGAGAACGGATCTGCGTCTCCTGAGTCGGCGTCTTGGTGCGCATGGCGTCAATAGACCATTGCGTGTCGTCCCGCATCGTCTTACCGTTTAGGAAAAGCGCATTGTGTTTCTTTAAGCTGGAAATTACCGTGTTTTCCCGAATATTTAAAATGCCAAAAATACCTGTCGCCCGGCGTTCCTCCGTCAGCATGGCAAACCCGTTCGCAATGGATTCTCTCGCATTGCGGTTTTTTACCTCTTTGCCGTGAAGCTTAATTACGCCGTCCCTGCGCGTCGCAATGCCGAAAATATTCTCTAAACATTCGGTCCGCCCGCTTCCGTCGAGCCCGGCAAACCCTATAATTTCACCTTGGCGCGCTTTAAAAGACACGTCTTTCAACAGAGAATACTGCGCAGTAAGCCCTTCCACTTCTAACGCCACATCCCCCGGTTTATTTGTCTTTGGCGGGAACTGGTTGCCCAGTTCACGTCCTACCATCAAACGGATAATCTCATCCATCGTCAGCTCTTTTGCCGGTTTTGTAGCGACATACTGACCGTCGCGCATGATGGTAACGTCATCAGATATACGCAGGATTTCAGCCATTTTATGTGATATATAAATAATCCCACAGCCCTGATCACGCAGCATATTTATAATTTTGAATAAGTGTTCCACTTCCTCTTCGGTCAAGGAGGAAGTAGGCTCATCAAATACAATTATTTTCGAATTAAAGGAAACTGCTTTTGCAATTTCTACCATCTGTCTTTGGGACACTGGCATAGTGCTCATGATCCTTCTCGGATCTACTGTAATCTCTAGTTTCTTAAAAAGCCCCATTGTATCATCATACATTTTCTTTTCATTGATCATAACGCCGCCGATTTTGGGGTAGCGCCCAAGCCAGAGATTATCCTGAACGCTTCGTTTTAATGCCTGATTTAATTCCTGATGTACCATGGCAACGCCATTTTCCAATGCCTGTTTTGAATTAGCGAAGTTTACTTCCTTCCCCTCAAGGAAAATCTGTCCGGCATCTTTGTTGTACATACCAAACAGACACTTCATAAGCGTAGACTTTCCGGCTCCGTTTTCACCCATCAACGCATGGACAGTCCCTCTCCTGACAGTCAGGGAAACATTATCCAACGCTTTTACGCCCGGAAACTCTTTACATATACCTGTCATCTGTAATAGAACATCATGTTCCATAATCTGCCCTCCAATCTCTTGTTATGCCTTATCTACCATTCGTATAGCATAAAAGAGGCCGCCACCCTTGGACGGCCATCTTTTATGATCCTAATTCAATTTTATATTTCTGTGATTATTCTCCTGTATATGGCTGATATGGAATGAAAATCTTGTTGGAAACATTTTCTGAAATATTATAGGAATCTGTTCCATCCATAACGTCTTTGCCAGTTGCGCAGTTCTCTGTCAAGAAAGCGATACAGTCTGCCATACCTTCTGCATCCTGCTTAATGGTTCCTACCATCTTGCCGTCTTTAATTAACTGTTTTGCTGCATCCGTTGCATCTACGCCGAATACCGGGATTGTCTTGGAGTTTCCGTCTCCTAAGTTATATCCCTTATCGTTTAATGCGGAGATTACGCCTTCTGCCATACCGTCATTGTTGCAGATTACAAGCTCAATCATGTTATTGCTGTTTTCATTAAACTGGGAAAGGTTTGTATTCATATAGTTGTTTGCGGCAGTTGCGCTCCAGTTACCATCTTGGTCTACCTGATATTTGTCAGGATTGGAAGAATCGAAAAATTCCAATTCCGGTTTTCCAGCTTCCGTGATGACTTTGTTCGCATCTTCTACGCCATACTGTGTACGCGCGATTGCTTCCACATTGCCCAACTGACCCATGAACATTGCATAAGAGATTTTTCCATCGCCGTTTAAGTCAATGGATTCAAAATTATCCACTACATATTCGCCAACCATCTGGCCCTGCATATGGCCTGCTTCCGGAGCGTCCGTTCCTACGAATGCGCACTTGTCATAGCTGCCAAGAACTTTTCCTTCATCATTCTCGCCTTCCACTGCGCGGTTAAAGAAGATAACCGGAACGCCTGCTGCATTTGCTTTGTCTACAATCTGCTGGGATGCGTCTACAGAACCGGAAGTTACGATATTTACGATTAACAGGTTTGCGCCTGTCTGAATTGCAGTGTCAATCTGCTCATTTTGCGTGGTCTGATTGCTGTTTGCGTCGTAATCCTGATACTTCACTCCAAGAGAATCCAATTTAGAATCCAATGCTGTACGAACCGATGCAATATATGTATCTGAGAACGTATAGTAGAATACTGCAACATCTGCATCAGATAAATCTGTTGCGCCTGCGCTGTCTGCGCCGTCATCTGCGGCAGATGTGTCATTTACTGCATTGTTTGCATCATCTGTGGAATTTGAGTTGCTGTCTTGCGCGTTGTCTGCGCTGTTGTCTCCACATCCGGCAAACATTGTCGCTGTCATTGCAGCGCATAAAAATGCCGCTACCAGTTTCTTTTTCATGTTTAAATCCTCCTTTTTTATCGTCCGCTCTAACGGACTGACTACAGTATGGATTATAGCATAGGACATTCTTTTTGACAAGAATAATTATATCATTTGACGAAAATATTTTTTTTAATGCTGGTAATATTGTATAAAACTACGAAATATGAAAAATAATGTCAATCCTTTCTTTGTTTTTATCACAAATTTTAACAAAATCCCCTATTTCCGGAAGCCTTTTGATTTTGCCATTTAATTTTTAAAACTATGGATCGGAGCCGGAATCCTGCCTTGGCGTTTGATAAAATTTTCACAAGAAAACGGATTGACCGGCATAATGGGCGCATAACCAAACAGGCCGCCAAACTCCACTTTATCCCCAACGCCTTTTCCAATCACTGGAATCAGCCTTGCCGCGGTCGTCTTTTGGTTCACCATGCCAAGCGCCATTTCGTCCGCAATGATGCCTGAAATGGCAGACGCTTTCGTGTCCCCCGGAATCGCTATCATATCAAGCCCGACGGAACAGACGCATGTCATCGCTTCTAATTTTTCTAAAGTAATGGCTCCTGCCAACACAGAGTCGATCATGCCCTGATCTTCACTGACCGGAATAAATGCGCCGCTTAAACCGCCCACATAAGACGACGCCATGACCCCGCCTTTTTTCACCTGATCGTTTAACAGGGCAAGCGCCGCAGTCGTTCCGGGAGCTCCGGCGTACTCTAAGCCAATCTCACATAATATGTCCGCAACGCTGTCCCCGACCGCCGGAGTGGGGGCAAGCGACAAATCAATAATGCCAAAAGGTATATCTAACATTCGCGACGCTTCCTGCGCGACAAGCTGTCCAACCCTTGTCACTTTAAAAGCTGTTTTTTTGATGGTTTCGCAGAGGACTTCAAAACTTTCCCCACGCACTTTTTCCAACGCTGTTTTAACAACGCCGGGGCCGCTGACGCCGATGTTAAGGACGGCGTCCGCTTCCGTCACTCCATGGAAAGCCCCTGCCATAAACGGGTTATCGTCCGGCGCGTTACAGAAAACGACTAATTTCATACAACAAGTAGAATCGCGGTCTTTAGAACGCTCTGCAACTTGAAGCAGGACTTCCCCCATCAGGCGAACGGCATCCATATTGATTCCGGTTTTGGTGGAAGCAAGGTTTACGGAACTGCATACGCGTTCCGTTTCACATAACGCTTCCGGAAGCGAACGGATTAAATATTCATCTGCTTTTGTCATTCCTTTTGACACTAATGCGGAATATCCTCCGATTAAATTTACGCCCACCGCCTGCGCCGCGCGGTCCATGGTATGCGCAATCGTGGCAAAATCTTCCGGGGTTTTACAAGCCGCCCCGCCGATTAATGCGATCGGGGTGACGGAAATCCGCTTGTTGACGATTGGAATCGCAAACTCCGCTTCTATTTTTTCTGCGGCGGCCGCCAGGTCTTTTGCCGTTTCCGTGATTTTTTTATAGATATTTTGGTTGAGCTGTTCTAAATTATCGCTGATGCAGTCAAACAGGCTTATCCCAAGCGTAATTGTGCGGACGTCTAAATTTTCATGCTCAATCATTGCGTTTGTTTCATTTACTTCCCATAGATTTATCATGTCGGCTCCCTTCCTAAATCCTATGCATTTTCCTGAAAATTTCTTCACGCTGGCATTTTATGCTGACCCCGATTTGCTCCCCAAGCGCTTCTAACTCTTTTGCGCATTCTCCAAATGGTTTTTCTGCCATATTCATATCGACAATCATCATCATATTGAAAAATCCCTGAACGATCGTCTGGGAAATGTCCAATACATTTATCCGGTTTTCGGCTAAGTAGGCGCATACCTTTGCGATAATGCCTACGGCGTCTTTTCCCACCACTGTAATAATTGTTCTGTCTGCTGTCTGTTCCATATGTTCCTCCTCACAGGCAAATCTCCTGTTTTTTCTTGGTTTTTGCTTTTTTTATTATACAAAATACGCAATTCCGTGTAAAGATAAAACTCAAGAGATGCAATGCAGGCAATGCCAATGCGCCGCAAGTCAATCTAAAAGCGGTTAATTTCCTATTTTCCTGCCCGAATCCAAAGGAAGGGGCCAAAACTCTTTCCTATGATTGATTTATAATATTATGTTAGTATTTTAGTTCGTATGCAACAAATGCAACAATAAAAACGCATCTTTCCCCATAGGGTTGTGTGATGTATTTCCATCGGTTCGCCATGTTTGGCAAGCTGTAAAAATACGTTAAATAATTACTATGATTAAGTTCTGTTTTTAACAATAATTTTCAGTGAAATCTTGTATTTATGATTGCCAATCTATGGCATTTTCGTGTATACTATTGATAGCATTATAATATTATTTAGAAAGGAAGGAAAAGTATGAAAATGAAACAAAAGTTGAAACCTGCCGTTAGTCTTTTACTGGCTTTTTTGTTGGTATTAGGACTAACCCCCACTTCCCTTTTCTCCATCGAAAAGGTCTATGCGATTGAAACGCCAACGGGCCCGACCGAAGGAACCTGTGGAAACGGGCTCACTTGGAAACTAACGGCTATGCCTCCCGAAAACTGGAATTTGGCAAACGTCCCTCCTTACAAGCTGACTATCAGCGGAAGTGGGCAGATGTCAAATTATTCATACGACTCAGCCCCGTGGTCAGGTTATGCGCCACACATTTCCACTATTGAAATCGGCAATGGAGTAACCTCGATTGGCAATTATGCGTTTTATCAATGCGCAGGCGTTTCAAACGTGACTTTGCCGGACAGTGTGACTTCGATTGGCAATAACGCATTTCAAAACTGTTACTTATTGAAAACTGTCGTTTGTGGCAGTGGGCTTACCTCGATTGGCAATTATGCGTTTAGAGACACAAATTCTTTAAACTCTATGGACCTGTCGAGAAGCAGGCTGACTTCTATCGGCGCTTACGCTTTTCAATGCAGCCGTTTTGGCTATGGCCTTACTAACATCTCCTTGCCGGACAGTATGACAACAATTGGAAGCTCTGCATTTGCAAGCAGTTCTTTAACCACTGTCACGTTCTCCAATGTAACAAAAATTGAAGACAACGCATTTCGTAACTGCAACAATCTAAGGAACATTTCACCCCTGACGAACGTTACTTCGATTGGAAACAACGCATTCTATCACTGTCGATGGTTAGAGTCAATCGACCTTGGAAACAAACTACAGACTATCGGAGAAGAATGTTTTTCTCTGTGCGATCTTCTAAATAACATTACCATCCCAAACAGCGTAACTTCAATCGGGAGAGCTGCTTTTGAGTCCTGTTCTGATCTTTCTGGCATAACCATTGGAAGCGGATTAACAAGCATTGGAGACAAAGCGTTTTTTGACACTTCCATAAACGGCATTGCATTGCCGGACAGCCTGACTTCAATCGGCTCAGGGGCATTTGCATGTACACGCCTGACCGAGATAACCATACCGCGAAACGTAACGACCATTGGGAGCGGCGTTCTTTATGGCATTGTGGATAATAATAACACTGACGTTTTAACAACGATCCGCGTTGCCGACGGAAATGCCAAGTTCCGAATTATTGATCATGCTTTATATGAAATAGAAAACAACAAGCCATACCGCGCAATCGCTTATCCATCTGCAACTACAGTGACAGACTATGCGATTGCAGATGGAACAGCTCTCGTTGATAATTATGCGTTTTATCGCTGCCCATTGACTGCTTTAACTTTACCAGACAGCGTTACAACCTTAAATTCTTATGCTTTTGCAGAATGTAAAAACTTAACTTCTGTTTCATTCGGCAAAAATGTCAGCAGCATCCAATTTGGCGCAAGCGGCTCATTTAAAAATTGCGCAAATCTGGCTGTATTGACTACGCCGGACGCGGACAGCAAACTAAAAGCAGTGGAGAATGTATTGTATAATGCAGACTTCACCACACTTATGTTTTATCCTTTTGGCAAAACAGAGAAAGAATTTCACGTTCCTGAAACAGTGGCAACGGTTGGCTCTTACGCATTTTATTATGTCCCGAAACTAGTAGAGCTCTACCTGCCGCAAACGCTTTCCGTGCTGCAAGCCAATGCAATAAACCATAACAGCAAACTAAAATCCATTTACTTTGCCGGAAACGAACCGCAGGCAAACGGCTCCATCGGCGGTTATTCAAATTCGTTTGCCATAAATTCAAACGCAAACGACCTGCTGTTGTACCGCCTGAGAGATTCGGAAGAATGGAAAAACAACCAATATTGGCCGACTTTCGTGTTTGCGGACTGGAATCCTGAAGATACGGAGGTGATAGAAAACCAGACAGAGACTTTTTCATGGAAATATGAAGCTTTTAATGACCGTCTGACATTAACGGGCGATAGCCTTGTATTGTCGGATTTTGCTGAATCGGCTTTGACCCCATGGTATCCGTACATAGATAAAATCCAGACGGTTGAAGCTTCTGTTAAGGAAGTCGGGGACTTTTCCTTCTATGGGGCAAAACGCCTTCTGCGTCTCTCGACCGACAGTAAACCGTCAAGAATTGGAAAGTTTGCTTTTGCAGACTGTGGAAAGCTGGTGTTTCTCACTTTCTCAAGCATAGCGGATATTGGAGAAGATGCTTTTTCAGGCGATGCTTCTTTAAGAGGCGCATGGAGCTTACAAAATGTAACATCATTAGGCTCACGCGCATTTAAAGGCTGTTCTTCCATTAAAGAAATGAATTTTAAAAACAGTCCGGTTACAGAGTTCCCGTCTGAAGCCCTTTTTGGCTGCTCGTCTCTGACTGCTTTAACATTACCGGACGCCCTTACCACATTAGGAGAAAATTCCCTTCAGGGCTGTTCTTCGCTTAAAACATTTATTATTCCGCCAAATGTGGCTACTATAGGTTCTGGAGCAATGAAAGATATGACGGGAATGACTTCTGTCACAATTCCTAATGGAGTTACGGCTCTCTCTAACGGAGTTTTGGAAAACTGCGCGGCTTTGACTTCTGTCACGATGCCCGCCAGACTAACTTCCATAAACTCCAACGCCTTAAAAGGCTGTACGGCTCTAACTGAGATTGACATACCGGAAGGCGTGTCTGACATAGATGCAAATGCGTTCGCAGGAAATGCCGCATTAGAAAAAGTGTATTTCAAAGGCGCATTCCCACAGAACATGAATGAATCCGCATTTGCGGAATGCAGTAAGGCTGTCTTATTCTATCTTCCTGCAAAAGACGAAGGGGAGCAATGGGCGGCTCTTGGCGGCTTTTGGAGCAATCTTCCAGTGAAACAGTTAGACCGCTTCTATACGAAACAAAAGGATCATTATTCGTTTGACAACAGCCGCCTCTCTTTCGGCTATGACTATGATTACCGCATCCCAAGACAACGGTATGTCGATGTATTAGACAGCATTATCACCGGAACGTATTATTATTCCATCAATAAACGATGGGGCGGCTCTTGTTTTGGCATGGCAAGCACGACGCTGGAATTTTATGAAAACATCAATAACAACAGCTCTTTTGATTTGAAGAACTTTGCATCTTCCATTAAAAATGTATATGATATCCAAGCTCCGTCCAGAGTGAAAGATGATTTTTCCAAAAACCTTACCAAATTAATCGAGGCATATCAGATTTCCCAATATCTGCCGGAAATTTCTTCATGCAGAGGCGAAATCATACAGCATATGAACGATTTTGAGGGATTAAAAGAACGCATTACTGCATTCCAAAACAGCGGCGGCCTTTACATGGACGAAGAAGCGACGCCAGTCGTTATCGCAGTTTATTCTCCGTTTAGCGGCCACGCCTTAGTCCCTGTCTCATGGACGCAGACAGATAACGGCGATTTTGAAATTGAAGTCTATGACTGCAATACGCCGGAAGAATTTCAAACTTTAACAATCAACAGAGAAATGACGGAATTCTCTTATGGAGCTTATGATTTAGCTCTTTCCTATGTCGATTATACGGCGATCGCGGCAAGCATGGCAGACGTGACGTTATATTCCGAAACAGCAGATAATTCCCTGTACGTTTCGATTGATAAAGAAGCCGGGACAGTCACAGACGGCTCTGGCAAAGGCATTGAAGAAATTGAAGGCGCTTACGAGCAGAAACCTTTCAATACAGTGGAAGGAGATGCGTTTAGCGGCATCCGAAGCTATGTACTGCCAGACGGCAATTATACAGTTGCCCAAGAAAGCTCAGACGCTCCTTCAGAAGAAACGGAACAACAGGACGTAACCTTCTTTATGGCGTCAGAAGACGTATTTGCTGAAGTAACGGCAAGCGATGAAACTGCCGCGTTATCCGTAAATACTGTAAATGATTCCCAGAATAACGTTTCCCTGACTCTTGCATCCGGTGAAAACGCAGATCCGGACGATTCCGTGAATATCACTCTTATTAACGACGCAGGCATGGAACGTGAAATTGACATTGCGGGGCTTGAAAATCAGGATATCCAGTTAGACATCAATCAGGAGAAAGAAATCTCCATCACTGCCCCTGAAACAGCGGAAGTTCTTATCGACGGCGCAGAAGCGGAATTGGATAACGGTCAGGTTTCACTTCGTTTTACCAGCTCCGAACGGGAAAACCCATTTAAAATACATGAATTAATTGCCGATGCAGAATGCAATGAACAAAATATGCTTAACGGGGTCGTTTCCGCAGACCTCATTTACTCCTGTGAAGAAGATTTGCCAAACGCAATGCTGACCGCAGAGTTTTATGATGAGGACAATCACCTTGTCGCGCATCAAACAATCCAACAGGATTTAAAGTCAGGATTAAATTATATTATCTTAACTCCTGAAAATTTGAAAACGAATTTTAAACAATCCGAAGGGGAAGTCACACTCTACTGTAAATTATCGGTTACAGATCAGAAACGGTTTTCGAAATCCGCAATTTCAAATAATTTTACAGTAACAGTCACGAAACAGGATACTCCTCCTAATCCGGACACGGAAGAACCAGATCCGGACGACACACAAGAACCGGACGATACGCAAAAGCCGGACGACACACAAGAACCAGACGATACGCAAAAGCCGGACGATACGCAAAAACCAGACGACACACAAAAACCGGACGACACGCAAAAGCCAGACGACACGCAAAAGCCAGACGATACGCAAAAACCGGACGATACGCAAAAACCGGACGATACGCAAAAACCGGACGATGGCGCTGAACTGACAGAACCCGAACTGCCGCCGGCGCAGCAGAAACCAGATCCACAGCCGCCAAAACAGGACACTATCCCTGTCAGTGAACTTTCATTTGCAGTTTCCAAAATCACAATCGGCGTTGGTGAGACGTATCAGGCTAATCTCACTTTAGCCCCTGCAAATGCGACAAATCAGTCTGTCACCTTTACGCCAAATAATTCAAAAATCAACATTACGGCAGACGGTTTGATTACCGGAAAGAAAGCCGGAACTGCATGGGTAATTGCCAGAGAATCCGGCGGAAAGAAAGCCTCCATGCGGGTGACTGTAAAGAAAGCCCCGAAAAAAATCACATTATCTAAAAAAATGAAAAAAATGAAAAAGGGAGCTTCCTACCAGATTAAAGTAAAACTGCCGAAAAACACTGCAAGCAACAAACTCACCTTTACTTCTAATAAAAAGTCTGTCGCAACTGTTTCTCCAACCGGAAAAGTTACAGCAAAGAAGAAAGGCCAAGCAACCATTACAGTAAAGACATACAATGGCAAAAAGGCTAAAATCAAAATCAGGGTAAAATAACAACAAGAAAGAGGACGCAATGCACAGCGTCCTCTTTCTTCTTCTTTTTATCGTTTCAATCCCAACAAATTTTCTCTGAATTGACAGTTTTCAACTTCCGCAGATATTGCCCAATCGCTTCTTTAGGAGAATGTTTTGTCTCTTTCGCCTTTTTCTGCATTTCCTCCGTGAGCTCGCCTGTGGAAACTGCAAGTTTATAAACAGTGTGATCCGACAATTCCCCGTCTTTTGTAAATAACAGATATTCGTAAGGATTCCCGTTTCCGTCTAAGTCAAACCCCTCCTGCTGCATTTTTTTAATTTCCGCCCCTGTCATCTCTAAAACCGAAATCGTATCCGATCTTGGACAGACAATATTGATCAAATCTAATGTCAGTTCTCCCTGATAGAACTTCCAGCCTAACCCCTGATTGTTCGATTTATTGTCTCCGTGGTATTGATTCAGGGAAATCATCGCGCAATCCGCATCCACCGCCATTCCCTCTGCAATAGCAATCAAACGCGCCGTTTCTTCTAATGTCAGTTCTTCCTGAAGTATCGCGTACACATCTTCTGAAGATCCCTTCCGCAACGCTTCGTTCGTCTCATCAAAATAGCCTGACAGCTCTCCAGCATCTATTTTTCCTTCTATCAGCAATTTAATATCTTGCGCAATTGGTATAATCAGATCCTCCCAGCCTACATATAACATCGGGACTGTACGGCCTTCATTTACGAAAGTCTGTAATTCCTGATACGGGCTGTCTTCTTCCAGACTTGCTTCATTTAAGGAAGACATATACTGGCTGCTGCCCGACATTAAAGCCCGCTGCCCCTCTGCCGTGGATATAAACTGAAACACTTTTAACGCATCTTCTAATTTCTGTTCATTGCCATCTTCTTCCAACGTCTTATGAATCCCCATATAGCCCGACACATTTCTCGTCACCATATTATTGCTTCCATCGTCGCTTAACCATGGCATTGTCCCAAACTGATACGTCTTTCCGTTTTCTGCCGTATGCTCATATTCACTGATACCCAAACAGAGATAAAACACACAGCCGCCTTCCATAAACTGCTCAAGCGGCATATGTTCTCCGCTTATAAAGCCTTCCTCCACCCATTTATTAAAATACTCCACACACATTTTCAAACCTTCATTTCCTGCCGCTTTCTCTTTTCCGTCCGGAAAACCGGCTTTCCATGCCGTTCCTTCAGGCGTACCGAAATATTGTGTATTTCCTAAATTGAAAAAATAGTTAAACGGATAGCCGTCCAATGACATAGCATTCCCCATCGTCCGATAGCCCGCCGCCTGAATTTCTTTATCAAGCGCAGAAAGTTCCTGAAAGCTGTTTGGAACCTTCCAGCCATTTTCATCGAGAATCGTCTTATTATAATAAATTCCCATCAACTGGTATCCGGAAGGAATCAAATAAATGCTTCCATTTACGTCAAGTGAATCTAAAATCGTATTGGAATACTGGTTAATAAAGTCATAATTAGACAAATCCACAAGATACTTTTCCTGCGATTCTTTACTAAAATTCTGCGTTGTTACATAAATATCCGGAATGTCCCCATTTTCTAAAGTAAGCCTTGAATAACTGCTTCCATTCATGCCCGAATAGCTTTGCACGTCTAATTCCACCTCTGGGTACACCTGATGGAACGCATCGAGAAATTCTTTTTTTACCAGCTTGTTAAAACTGCTGATCGTCACCGCCTCATGCGTTTGCCGTTTTGCTCCGTCATCTTCTGTTTTATCAGAACTTTTCTGAATTTGTTTTGCCTGATCAGATCCACATCCGGCAAAACAAGTCGATAAACATAAAACTCCCGTTAAAAGCGTTAAAATTTTTTTCTTCACTTTAACTCCTCCTTTTAAACTATAGCTTTTAAGAAGGTTTATAGACTGCGGAAAGATTTCGTATGATTTCTTCCGCAATTAATGGTTTCTCTAAATGCCCATTCATTCCGGCTTCATGAACTGCCTTAATATCCTCCTCATAAATATCCGCCGTCATCGCAAAAATCGGTATTGTAACTGCATCCGCGCGTTCCATAGAACGGATCGTTTTTACTGCGGCAATGCCATCCATCACTGGCATATGCACATCCATCAGTATCGCATCAAATCCGCCTTTTGGGCTTTTTTCAAATAAATCCACTGCTTCCCGCCCATTTTCCGCCGTCGTCACTTCTACGTCCCATTCTTCTAACATCGCTTTCGCAATTTCCAAATTCAAATCCACATCGTCTGCCAAAAGAACTTTCATGCCAGAAAGAGCCTTTGAACTTGGCGTTTTCTTTTCCGGGAAGTAAACGTCCGCCAATGTCTTAAACAGCATATCTACGTCAATCGGTTTCGACAAATGCGCATTCATTCCCGCTTCATGCGTTTTTCTGACGTCTTCTTCATACGCATTCGCCGTCATCGCCAAAATCGGAATCGTCTTTGCATCCGGACGGTCTAATCCACGAATAGTTTTCGCCGCGGTTATGCCGTCCATCACCGGCATCATAATATCCATAATAATAACGTCAAATGTCCCTTCCGGGTTTTTCTCAAACGCATCCACTGCTTCCCGCCCATTCATAACCGGAGTGACCACTGCCCCTTCATCTTCTAAGATACACTGGGCAATCTCCATATTCAGTTCAATATCCTCTACCAAAAGAACCTTCATTCCTGTAAAATCAATATGGAAATCCGCCTGCAATTCATCTTCTTTTGCTTCTGAATCAATATCAATCCAGACTTCAATCTGAAATTCCGTACCCATATTCAGCTTGCTTTTTACTTCTATCTGTCCGTCCATCAAATCCACAAACTTTTTCGTAATTGCCATTCCAAGACCTGTGCCTTTATACGTCGTGCGCGTCCCGCCGTCTTCCTGTGAAAACGCATCAAAAATATGCGGCAAAAAGTCTTCTTTCATGCCAATTCCCGTATCCGCCAGTTCAAACCGGAACAGCGCCCTGCCGTTTTCCGCCTTCTTTTCCCTTGCCCGAAAATACAGCTTGCCGCCATCTGGCGTAAATTTTACGGAATTTCCCAGAATATTAATAAATATCTGACGCAAATGCAATTCATCGCCAATTAAAAACGGATGCTCAAACGGTTCAATCATACGAACCATTTCCATATCTCTTGTCGCCATCTGACCGCCAATGATCGAAATACAGTTGTCAATGCAAACGCGCAGATCAAATTTCTCATGGTTTAATTTCGTCTTGCCTGATTCAATCCGGCTCATATCTAAAACGTCATTGATCAGCCCAAGCAGATGCTGGGAAGAACCGCTGATTTTCTTTAGGCAGTCTAACACTTTCTTTTCATTGCCTATATTTTTTAACGCAATATCCGTCATTCCCATAATGCCGTTAATCGGCGTCCGGATATCATGGCTCATATGAGAGAGAAAATCGCTTTTCGCCTGATTTGCGCTGTTCGCTTCCTCTACCGCAGTTTTTAGAAGCTGATTTGCCTCGTCTTTTTGCCTGACAAGACGTTTATCCGCCCTTGACAACGTAGTAATTACGATAATAACAGCCGCCAGCGCCAAAAAAACAACCGACACAATCCCAAAAAATCTGATTGTATTCTTTAAAAGCAGATTCGAATTCGCCCCAAGCACTTCCGTCGGCACAAACAGAAGGATATGCCAGTTTTTTGACGTAATGGCAGAACCCGCCACAAACCAGTTCCGCTTCTTTCCATCTGGATCAATAAACGTAAATTCCAGAGCCGGGCTTTCCCCTTTTTCTAACTCCCGCACAAATCCCTGATACGTCCCGCCGTTTCGAATGTCAACATTCTCTAAAGCATTTAAAATATTGTATCCTTCAATAAAGTTATTGGCATAAGTATATTTGTAAAGCCTTCTGCCATCATCATTCACCAAATAGGTATAGCACAAATCCCCATACCCCTTCACGGCGCTTCTATCCCTCATTACGTCAATATCCACTGCAACTGCCAAATGTGTAATCTTTTTGCCGGCCGTAAACATAATAGGCTCTTTTAAGCGTTCCATGCACACAAAATATGTATTTCCATTTTTATGCGGAATTTCCGTCACAATCTGCTGGGAATCGCCTGATTCCTCCGTCAGAAATTCCGTTTGCGAAAATCTTCCTTTTGCAGCATCCGATGCATAGTAATTTGCGCTTTGATCTATCGCCAGCACAAGGGAATTTTGCGAATCTATAAAATCCGCCGTCGACACAAGCGCTTCAAGCAGTTTCTCCTCGGAATTAATTTTCCGTGTTTTCATAACGTGTTCACATGCGTACACCTGCTGCCATGAATATTCAATGACACTGTCTACAATTTCAGCCGCTTTATCCGTAAATTCCACGATATGGCTTCTACGTTCCTCAAATAACTGTTTTTCAAGAAATGAAAAATAATTCCTAAAAGCCACTGCAAGGATCAGTATCGCCATAAAAATCGCCACAACCGAGCCTTCCCTTAAGATTTTTTTCTTTTTACCCATATCCTTACTTTTTTCTTTCATGTGTAACCCTCTTAAAATAAGCTTCTAACAATATTATTTTATGCAATTTCCGCAATTAGTTTATCACATAAAATAGAAGAAATCAATTTTGAAAATCAATCTCTTTCTTTTATATCCCCCTGTAAATCCTTTTGCGGCGCGGACGCGGCTTTTGAAATTCTCAAAATTCATTTACGTTTTATAAATCTTGCGCTAAGATAAAAGAAATGACCTTATTGGAAAACACAGCTTAATACATATCATAGGATCAATCTTTACAAAACAAGGCGGAGAATGGAATGAAACATTTACATTTAAGAAAAATAGCGGGAATCTCTGTTTTTTTGACGCTAGCCTTTATGGTGCTTGCGTTATTTCAATTTCAAAGCGAGGATAGCGCAACTATACTTCCGGATCAGTTGGAAGTTTCCTTTGATAAAAACTGGAAGATGGCATTGCCAGACTGTGACGGAATTAACCCGGCCATTCCAACGCGTTTCGCCCAAATTTTAGAACAGGCAAAAACCACATTGGCAGACGAGAACTGCCAGAAAGTGGATTTGCCGTTTACCGGCATGGCAGGCGCCGGAGACATCATTGTCTTACAAAATACGGTTCCTTTCGACTATGCAAGGCAGACATTAAGCTTTTCTTATACTAATGCTGACATATCCATTATAGTAAATGGAGAAGTTATCTTTCAAAATAGCCAACAGGAAAATTATACGCCCAAAAAGACGCCAGAACACAATGAAAACTTCGTAGAGCTTCCAAATATATTGATTGATGGGGAAATTTTAATTACGCTTACGCCTCTTTCGCCAAATATGGCAGTTTCACTAGACAACGTCAAAGTGGAATCACGCGATATGGTTGTCATTGGAGTTGTCGGAAGCAGCATTGCCGATATTGGATGCTGTATTTTAATTGTCATTATGTCGATTATTCTATTTGTGCTTGCCCTGATCCGGCTGTATACCAAACAGCCGGCGCGCGGAGAACTATTTTTAGGGCTTGCCTGTCTTTCCGCCGGAATTTATTGTTTTATTGGCACAGACACGTTAAACATATTTTATAATATACAGGAAGCGTATGAAATGCAGGAGTATTTAACCCTGTTAATCCCTCTGTTTCTTTCACTCTATTTTGAACGGAACTTGCATACGGTGTTTCCGCGCCGTTTTTTCACGCTTCTTTGGTTTGTAGTCCTCCATACCGTCATACAAATACTGCTTCAGCTTTTGGGGATACAGCGACTGGAAAATATGATGAATATTTCCGCCGCCGTTTTAGGCATTGTCTGCATAACCGCCATCGTAAGCTTAATTCAGTACGATTACAAAAACAAAACGTATCAGGCTTTACTCTGTATTTTGTCTATGCTTGCGCTTTTGGCGGGCGGAATTGCCAATGTAATATTAAACCAGATGCTTGATCAGGTCCGCGGCAATACGGCCGGCCAGTACAGCATGGTCGTGTTCTGCATTATGATGGCGCTTATGCACACCTTGCAGATTTCAAAAGAATACCGCGCAAAGGCAGAAGAAACAGCCCTTCTTTTAGAGGAAAAAGTAAAGGCGGCGGAATATCAGAACACACTGTTAGCGCTTGCCAAACAAGATGCGGATGCGGCGAGACATGAAGCTTTAGCGGCAAATGAAGCGAAGGGAAAATTTCTGGCGCATATGTCCCATGAAATCCGCACGCCAATCAATGCCGTTCTTGGCATGGACGAAATGATTCTGCGGGAATCCAATGAACCGCAGATTAAAGAATACGCGATGGACATTTATATGGCGGGTCAGACGCTTCTTTCTCTGATAAACGATATATTAGATTTTTCCAAAATAGAATCCGGCAAAATGGAAATTGTTCCGGTCGAATATGACGTAAGCAGCTTAATTCATGACCTTGCAAATATGACAATCCAGCGGGCAAAAGCGAAAAACATCAAAGTGGAAGTGGAAGCCAGCCACGAAATCCCTGCCCGTCTATTTGGCGATGACGTGCGTATCCGGCAGGTTCTGACGAATATCCTGACTAATGCCGTTAAATATACGCATGAAGGCTCTGTATGGCTTCGGATTTCATACCAAAGGAAGAAGGACACAGCGGCGCTTACTTTTGAAGTAGAGGACACCGGAATTGGGATTAAAAAAGAGGATCTGCCCAAGCTTTCCGCGGAATTTGAACGGATTGAAGAAGACCGAAACCGCAATATAGAAGGCACCGGACTTGGCATAAATATTACAATCCAGCTTTTAGAACTGCTTGGCAGCCGGCTGCAGGTGGAAAGCGAATATGGCAAAGGCTCGAAATTCTATTTTGAGCTAGAACAGAAAATCGTTGACGATACGCCGATTGGGGATTTTGAATCCAGAGTCCACCAAATTGCAGAAAATTACAATTATAATACAAAATTCTGCGCTCCAGATGCGAAAATACTAGTAGTCGATGACAATGCCGTCAACCGCAAAGTCCTGCGGAGTCTGTTAAAAGAAACGCAAATCCAAGTGACGGACGCCGATGGCGGCGCGGCCTGTTTAGAGCTTGCGTTCCAAAATCACTACGATTTGATTTTCCTTGACCATATGATGCCGGAGATGGACGGCATTGAAACGCTCCACCATTTGAAAGAACGCAAGGAGTCCCCTTGCAAAAATACGCCTATTGTTGTATTGACCGCCAATGCGGTTTCAGGCGCAAAAGAAAAATATCTGGCAGAAGGATTTGACGATTTTTTGTCGAAACCGATTGCTCCGGAAAAACTAGAGGTAATGATAAAGCGGATGCTGCCGGAAGAATTGGTTCAAGAAGCGAAAAGCTCTCCGGATGCGGCATTTTTACAACCCCGACAGCAAGACAATCCTTCCGATTTTTTGGAAACGCTCCCAGACATCGACGGTTTAGACTGGCAATACGCATGGATGCATTTGCCAGACCCAGAACTGCTTGCTTTTACAGTCAAAGAGTTTTATGGACAAATTGATTTTGCGGCAGACAATTTGGCAAAGGCATACCAGCGGATCAGGGAACCGGAACAGCGAAACCAATACCGCATTTTAGTCCATGCAATGAAAAGTTTAGCGGCAACAATTGGAATCATGCCGCTTTCCGGTGTTGCGAAACTATTGGAATCTGCGGCAAGAGATGGTAAAATAGAAGTAATCCAGTCTATGACAGACGCTTTTTTGGAAGAATGGCGCAGTTATGGGCAAAAATTACATGGAGTATTTGGCATAGGCGCTACGGCAAAAAAAGAAGTGGAAGACTATTCCGTATTACAGGCTCTAACAGAACTCATACGGCAGAGTATGCTGGAAATGGACATTGACCGCGCAGATGAGCTGATGGGCGAATTGCGGGAGTATGAATGCCCGGAAGAACTAAGCCAGACAATCCGCTCACTTGCCGAAGCAGTGACAAATCTTGACGCAGACGAAGCAGACCGCCTTGCAGATCTGCTCATCGGGCAGATGCAAAAGTAACAGGCTATAAAGGAGGACGCCATGAAAAAAATCTTATTAATCGGAAAATTAAACAATGTGGTCAATGAAACCAATCAATTTTTATCAAAATATTTCCATGTGCAAATTTGTTCTGAAAATGCCGGCGTTTTGGAAGGAATGTTAAAAATTGTAAATCCTGATCTCGTATTAATCAGCCTGATTGGCGCATATGATATTGACACGTCTATCTTTTTCTTACTAAGCAACGAATATTCGGATACTCCGGTCCTGACGATTGGGACAAAAGAAGAAAGCAAAACGTTCTTCAAATACTATGAAGGAAATCAGTTTGAAAATCTGATCCGTCCGGTAGAACATTCCGTAATTATGGAAGCCGTATGCAGAAAACTGCATATGAATGAAAAAGACGCGCAAGAGGAAGCCGCCAAAGAACGGACAGAGGTTTCCAGCAAAAAAAGAATTTTAGTCGTTGACGACAACGGCGCGCAGCTTCGGACGATGAAAAAAATGTTAGAAGAATATTATGAAGTCGCTCTGGCAATTTCAGGCGCGCAGGCGATGACTTCCATTGGGAAGAAGCGGCCGGATCTAATTTTGCTGGATTATGAAATGCCTGTCTGTGATGGAAAAATGACCTTGGAAATGATTCGGGCAGACGAGGATTTACAAAGCATTCCCGTTGTTTTCCTGACCTCCATCAATGACCGGGCAAATATAGAAGCCGTTTTAAAACTAAAACCGGCAGGTTATTTTTTAAAACCACCGGTAAAAGACCGGCTGTTAGGGGAACTAGAAAAGATCTTAAATCCAGATTAAAGTTACGCAGCATTATAAAACCGCGGGTTGCGCATACCTGCGGTTTTGCTTAATGCAGATAGCTTGCCCCTTTTATCCACTTATTTGCCAAAAGGCGATATCCATTATGATCTGGCGCTTGGGATCGAGTGAACTTAAGCCCGCCTTCTTTGCAATTCTTTCGTATTTTCTTCCACACGCTTTTTTGACAGCGGATACAAAACGAGAAATACAAGAGCCACAGCCGTATAAATCACTGCCGGAAACAAAGTGGAAAGGCTGTAAATTCCCCAACGCACAGGATCTGTCTGCGCGGCGGCTAAAGAATCATATCCAATCGCAGACAGCGCAAATCCGCCCAAGCCGCCTGCCAGCGCCTGTCCGACTTTTCTTGCAAACGAATATACGCCGTAGATCGTTCCATCGTCTCTTTGCATTGTCTGCACTTCCTGATCGTCAATCACGTCCGTTATCATCGCCCAGATCGTCATGTTAAACAAATACATTCCACCCACGCCCGCAATAAAACTTAAAACAATATAGGCCCATACATTCGTCAGTTTTAAAAAGTAAACTAAAAAAAAGATCGCCGCAGCCACAATACAGCCTGCCGCCGTTAATTCTTTTCTCCCAAAACGCTCGACAAGTTTTCCTGAGACAACCGCCAGAATCAAAGCCGCCGGAAGCCCTAAAAAATTATTGACAGAGAGCGCTTTCGTGTTTTTAAAATAATCCGCAAATAAAAATGTGCTAATGGATTGGCTCATAATTGTTGCGCAAAGCGTCAGAATTGAAATTAAAATTACGGCAAGTAATGCGCGGTTAGAAAAAACCTGCAATAACGTTTTTGCCACAGAAGTCCGCGCCGCTTTCGCCGCTTTTTTTCCAACCGACACGCGTTCCGTCACAAGGAAATAACAAAGCAAATAACATAAAACTGCCAAAACGGAAAATATACCGGATACAAGCGTAAACATTTCTCCAACGACAACTTGGTTCCCTTTGCTGTCTAAACGGTAAATAAACAAAGGCGCAATCACGCTAATCGCCACGGCGGCAAAGGTCGAACCCAAGGATCGGTAGACAGAAAGCGACTGCCTGTCTTTGGATTTTTCCGAAATAACGGATGCCATGGAACCATAAGGTATATTAATCGAGGTATAAAAAACCGAACCCCAAAGCAGATAAGTGACAAACATATAAGTCACTTTTACGCCCATGGATGCATCCGCCAACGAACTTTGATACATCAGAAAACTTGAAATCGCAACCGGACCGCACATACGCAGAATCCAGACTTTAAACCTGCCTTTTGGATTTTCACCAGATGCATCTGCAATACGCCCCATGCCGATATCCGTGAATGCGTCGACACACCTTGCCACTAAAAACAACACGCCGACCATAGATGCTTCTATGCCTAATACTTTTGTATAAAAAACCATTAAAAACGTACTTGCAAAAATGAATGTAAAATCATTTCCAAAATCCCCAAACATATATCCGAGTTTATCCCGAAAACCAAACGGTCTTTTATCTGTGTTCTCCATCACGAAAAGCCTCCACATTTAAAATAATGATTACGGCTTTATCGTGCCCTTTTCCCTTTAAAATTATGTAATTTTTTTACTTTCCTGTTTAAAAAACAGCAAAAGAACAGGTATTGTAAGCGCCCCTGCAATCAGGTATGCGCACGGCTGCGCCATTTGGATTCCGGCAATTCCAAATAAGTTTGGCAATATCAGCATACATGGAATAGAAATGCATCCGCTTTGCAGCGCCGCAATGAAAAATGATCGTCCTTTTTTGCCTATGCTCTGAAACAGCATACTGCCGACTGCGGAAATCGGAAGAAAATACAGAGTGCGGCACATCCAATGAAATGCATCGGCGCCAGCCTTAACCACACTTTCTTCTTCCCGAAACAGTCGTATGATTTCCACCGCAAATAAATCACAGACGGCGCAAAGCGCGCCCATAACGCCCATTCCAAACAAGATGGTAAATAACGCCGATTTTTTCACCCTGTCATGTTTGCCCGCCCCATAATTAAACGCGCAAATCGGCTGGAAGCCCTGCGCAATCCCAAGCGCAAAACTAAACAATAGGTTGCCGCACCTGCCTACAATGCTCATTGCGGCAACCGCGGCGTCGCCAAACATTGCCGCCTGTAAATTAAGAACTGCTGTGGACACACTGTTTAAGCCCTGTCTTGCAAGGCTTGGAAGTCCGGTAAGGATTATGTTTTGAATATCCTCACGCTCTTTTGACATAAAACGGAACCGAATCTCCGTTACTGTTTTTTTCCGGATAAATGGAAGAAACAGGATTGCCGTGCTCAGATATTGCGAAACTGCCGTCGATAATCCTGCTCCGGCAATTCCCATCTGGCATTGGAAAATCAACACCGGATCTAAAAGCATATTTAAAATCCCGCCTGCGCAAAGTCCCGCCATTGCATATGCGGCTTCCCCTTCATATCGTAAAATGTTATTCAAAGCGCATCCAACCGTCAATGCAGGAGCAGATATTAAAATAAATATCCCATACATTTTTGCGTCCGAAAGTATGGTGTCCGTACTGCCAAGCATACGCATAAGCGCATCCGGAAACAACAGACCCAATACGCCAATCAGTAAGCCGGCGGCAAAAGACAAAAATACGCTTGTGGATGTAAACACTTTCGCGCGTTCGATTTTTTTCGCGCCAAGCAGACGGCTGATATTGCTCCCCGCCCCATGGCCAAACATAAATCCAAACGCCTGTAACACAGCCATTAACGCAAAGACAATTCCCGTCGCCCCACTGGCAGAAACGCTGATTTTACTGACATAAAATGTATCTGCCATATTATAGATATTTGTAATTAGCATACTTACCGTTGTCGGCAGGCCAAACCGCAGCGCAAGCTTCCAAATAGGCGTTTCCGTCATTTTTTGATATTGCCTGCTCTCTGTTTCTTCCATTTCTTACGCCTTCTTTCTTTTTTGTCTTAACACATTCGGCGTCTTTCGTACAATATTGCATTAAACTAAATGCGCTGATGCAGATATTTTTCCCTCGTCGCCAATCCGCCACGGATATGGCGCTCCGACTTATTTACATCAAGGACTTTTCTGGCATTTTGGGCTAGAGACGGGTTGATTTGCGGGAGGCGTTCCGTGACGTCTTTATGTACCGTGCTTTTACTTATCCCAAATTGGTTCGCCGTCTGCCTTACTGTCGCATTGTTCTCAATAATATATTTGGCTATCTCCATAGCTCTTTCCTCAATATAGCTTTTCAAAAAAATTCCCCTGAGATACTTATTTTTACAATGTATGCGGGAACATTCCCTGATATGTCTTATCCAATATATTTCTAAAAAGAACATTGCCAAACAGCAAAACAAACGTTCCCTCTCCCCTGATTTTCCTGCTTATAATCCGCTTACATTCAGCAAGAATATTAGACACAAAAGAAATCCTGCTCTATATTAATAATCGAGTGTGAGAAGATACTTTCTTTCTGCTTTCACAAGCAAACGTTAGGAATTTGTTCACATGCTTATCCCGCTAATTCAGTGAAATATTTCAACTAACTTCTCCACAGAGAAAGCGTTTATCTCCAAAAATCTATACTTCCACTGCCGAGGAATATATGGCTGCGTTTGCCTTAGCTTCTGAAGTCCATGAACTTCTTCAAAATTCCGAAGTCGCGCAGACAAATACTGCATCTGCAAAAGAAAGCGCTGAAGTTTCCAAAGAGCTTTCTGCGCAGGCGCTCAGGCTTAACAGCTTGATCAGCCGATTCCGGATTAGTTAAATTTGATAAAAAAGGGCTGTATTTTACAGCCCTTTTTCTTATTCCTCTTTCTCCTCAAGATACTGATACCTTACTTCTGTCTCTTGCCCATATACCGCCTGAAAATAAGTTGTCAGCAAATAATGCGCCGCTTCATCTGATTTTTCTATAATATCGCTTTCCAACGCTTTTTTCTTCTCTTTCTCCTCTGCCTCAACGATCAATTTCGTATAATCCGATACTTTTACCGGATTAAAAATATTATTTTTCTCATCATAAACTTCTAAAGAATCCTGTATTGTATAGTTATCCAGAATCTCCGAATGCGGAACCGTCAGTTCTATCTTTGTCACTTTCCCTTCCGAATCCGTTATTTCCTTAAACGAAACATTTTCCCCATTAATTCCGATTTTCATTTTCCCGTCAATCGTTGCAATGAAATTATTTCCGGTCAGCGGGATTTTAAATCCCTTGATTTCATTTTGGTCAGAAAAATGCAACATCGTCGTATAATTAATCTCATATGCGCTATATTCTGAAATCTTTTTTACTTCTTCCTGAATCAAATCTACCGCTACCCGCTTACGTTCCATTTCTTCCAGCTTATTTTGCAATTCCTTGTTCTCATAATCTTTTACTGCGCAGCTTCTTATTGAAAAAACGCAAATTAAAACTAGTACTGCCGCCAGCAATAATTTCTTCATCTGATCACCTGCACTGCTTTTTTTCTTATCTGTATCTAACTTTATCTTCCTAAACCAATTTTTCAATTTATCCATATCCCAGCTCCTTACAGCCTCTCATTTATAAAAGATTCGTCAAAAAACGCTGTCCATAGCCAAAAAAGTATGAACAGCGTTTTTCCTTCACTCATTTCTTGAAACAGGAACTCTATGTACGCATTGTTTGTTTCATTGGTTATTCATCTAAAAAAGTGAACTGGCCTACTAAATCGTCGAGCGTCGTCGCCTGAGCCGATAATTCCTCACTGGTCGCTGACGTCTCCTGAGCCGCCGCTGAGTTATTCTGCACAACGTCCGAAATCTGGGAAACGCCCTGCTCAGCCTGGCGCATCGTCTCACTCTGATCTCCGATCATAATGCTTAACTGCTTAGAAACGTCTGCAATCTGCTTGATCCCGTCTACAACAATTCCAATCGAGCTAGATGCGCTTTCCACCGCGCGGTTTCCACCCTCAATTTCCTGAAGGGAGCCTTCAATCAGCTCTCTTGTATCCACTGCCGCTTTTGCGCTCTGCTCTGCAAGCTGACGGATCTGATCCGCCACAACTGCAAAGCCGCGGCCTGCCTCGCCTGCTCTTGCCGCTTCAATGGATGCATTCAATGACAGAAGATTGGTCTGGGAAGCGATTGATTCAATTTCCGAAATAATATTTCCGATTTTCGTGGACGTGTCGTCAATTTTCTTCATTGCTTCTACAACTGTGTTCATGCCTTCCCGGCTGTTATCCGCTTCTTCTGCGCACTTTTGTGTCTGGGTATAGGAATCCCCTGCATCTTCCGCGCTTCTTTGCATTGCTTCCGTAATGCTGATAATCGTCGCCTGAAGCTCCTGAACTGCGCCTGCCTGCTCTACTGCTCCTTCTGCAAGTCCCTGCGCCGACTCTGCTAAATTTCCGGAGCCTGCGGAAACCTGATTAGATGCTTCCCCGATGGAACGGAGCGTAGCCGTCATTTGATTTCTTAAATCCCGCATAGCCTGAAGCATCTTTGCAAACTCCCCGGTGTACTGTTCCGGTATTGCAGTCCTGACTGCATAATTCCCTGTCGACATTTCACCCAAAAGAAGGCCTAGATCATCAATAATCGCATTCAACTTATCTGACATATCCCTTGCATCCTGAACCATGTCCGCAACTTCATCGTCCGCTTCAACTTCCGGAAACGGAGATGAAAAATCTCCACCGCCGAGAGCTTTTAAGCGTTGGCCCAGATCAGCCAATGGTTTTGCAATTCCCTTTGCAATTCCCTTGCCCATCTTTGTTGAAACCAGCATAGCCGACACAATCACTACAATTATAAAAGCCGCTAATACAATAGACAATATACGAAGGGTCGTAGAAAGGCTGTTTCCTTCATTTATCTTTACAGTTAACAGCCCTTCTAATTTTTCATAAATACTGTTGTATTTTCCCGCCAACTCATTTAACGCAATGTCCTGAGCCTGTTTACAAAGTTCCCTGTCTGTCGTCGCTCCAAGCTCTAAAATCTGCGTATCCATCTCCCAATAAGCATCCAATTCCGAAACAATTTCATCATAAGTCGCCCTGCCGTCTTTCGATACGATCGTGTTTTCTACTTTAGCAAAGTATTCTTCAAACGTTGCTTTCATTTCTTTATGCTGCTCTACTACGTTTTGGATTGCATCCGCGTCGTCATAGCCAATCGCTGCGCGCAGTGAAGACCTTGTATCTGCAAATGCAAACAACGCCTGTCCGATATCTCCTTGCGCAAATCCAAAATTCTTTAACGCATAAGAATATCTGCTTGCAAGAACCAGCATTGCAATCAGTCCTACGACTGCCGCGATTGCCGAAATCGCTGAAACCATAACAAATGATTTCGTAAGTCTTTTTTCGATTCTTTCATTGTTGAATTTTAACATTCCTCTTCCCCTTTCACTTTTTAGAATCCAATCTGATGGCATACCTTTCGCTAATGGAACGCAGTCATTCTATTATCTTAAGTTTACCAATAACCTCATTATAATACTTTTATGTAAATTATACAATATTTTTTTATTGCCAATTTTACTATACGTCAATTTAACGAAAAATTTAATGCAGACAAAAAAGGCAGCGTCCCTTACGAAACACTGCCTCCTTATTATGCGAAAAACTATTTTAAAGATATTACGGAACTGAACTTACCGTCAATGCGTTTTCCCTTCGCATTCTTTACATAAGCCCTGACTTTGTAATAGTATACCCCGCCTTTTTTCGGCTTGTTTACTGCCCACTTTGTCGTTTTTCCCTTTTTGATTGTTTTAAGCAGTTTATAGGTTCCGCCTTTTTTCTTACTCCGGTAAATCTGGTATCCTTTTGCATTCGATACTTTTTTCCATGAAATGGTCGACTTCTTCGCCTCTGTATTTTTTAAAGTAACTTTCGTTACCTTTTTTGGCGACGTTGTGACCTTTACAGCCGAGCTGTATTTCCCATATGACTTAGAGCCGTCCTCTTTGTTCTTATACGCCCGAAACTTAAACGTATAAGACGTGGCATACTTAAATTTTTTGGAATATGCCGTAACGGAAGGATTGTTGATTTTTTTCAGTCTCTTATAAGTTTTTGATTTTGCATTGTATTGGTAAATTTCATAGCCATCTGCATCCGCGACTTTCTTCCATTCAAACACAATGCTGTTTGAACCTTTCACAGGTGACGCTTTCAGTTTCGGCTTTTTGCCAAAAGCCTCCTCCACAGGCGTCTGATCCGACGGATCACCGGCAGGCGGCTGTTCCGCTGGCGGCTCTGCCGTCTCATTTTTTACGAAAACGCTTTGCGGGCTGTCCAAAAGAAGTGACATTTCATTCAAACCGCTTGCATCTACATATCTAATTACCGGCTCATTACTGCCTTCGGTTCCGGATGCAAACTCCACTTTTGCCTGATATTCCTGACTGGAAGGGTGTAGGGATAATTTTCCTGTTTTCACAGATTCATTTCCAGAAAAAATATCCTGATCTTCCTTTCCTGAAAGAATTAAATCCACAAGGTAGCTTCCGTCCTCCAACTGCCGGATCTGAGAATCTTTAATCCGGCTGTTCAATGATTCCTCAAACTGAAATGATGGCTGTTCCATCGTTCCTGAAAGAACCGAAACATGGAGTTTTATACGGAGTGACGTAATCTTATCTGTTTTTCCTTCTGGAAGGTTTACGGTCAGGATAACGTCATTTTTATCTACTGTAAGCATTTGGCTGTCGCTTGCCGCTGCGGCGTCTAAAGGCGCCGCAACAATAAGAAACATTGTCAATAACATACATTTAATCCAATTTTTCATACTTACCTCCTTGAAGCGTAATATCCGGCAATTCCTGAGGAATCTCAAGCAGTTTTGTATCACTGACAATACGCTCGCCCTCTAACGTCAGGGCATTGTCTACACGGTATAATTCTCCACGCACGAAGCCTGTGTTCCTTATCGCTTCTAAATTCCACTGATCCGGCCTTACATAATATACCCAAGTTCCGTCTGAGGTTTCACCCAGATTTCCTTGTTCCGGAACGTCCGCCAAAATTATTTGTTCCGCAGAGACATTTCCATCTTTTTCCCCGATTACATTGCCATTTGCATCATAGAGCGCAACTATATTATATGCCGGATTTCCTTTATATGTCCCGGTAAAGATTAATGAGCCTGCCGGAATTACGTCCGCCGCTTCTTCGCCATATGTAAAGTCTTCCTTCAATACGCCGATTGCCGGCTGGCCTTCTTCCGTTGCCATAAATTCCAAATTATCCCCTGTCGGGCCGCAGATTTCGATTTCCTGAATGGAAATACTGCCTGCCTGCGACAGCGTCAGCCTTACATATTTCGCATCGTAAGTGCCAATCCAGTTCTTGCGGTCTTCTTCATTGACGGAATCAAACCATACCGTCTGCTCTGCATTTGCGGCAAGAGAAACGTTCTCTTTCACTTTTGTCCAATTCTCACCATCTGGGCTGACTTCAACTGCCGCCGAAGCAACTGCAGAACCCTGATATTTTAATGCCGTCACTTCTTCTGTCTTACGCATATCTATGGTAATTGACGCGGCGCCGCCGCTTACTCCGTTATAAGTTCCAGCCGCTGTCCTGTCATTGTCTAAAATCCTTGTAATGCTGTTGACCTTTTTCGCTTCTACGCCTGCCGGATCTTCCGCTTCATATCCGCTGTCCGGATCTTCTCCGTCCGGCTCGATTACGGTATCGTCAGCCGAAGTCATTGTTGTCTCCACTGTCCATTCAGATTTATTTAATACGCCGTCTGTCTGAATCTTTACTGAACCAGCCGTTTTTACATTGGAATAATTCAAGTATTTATCCACTGCGCGGACTTCATATTCCATTACCCGATTGTTAATTGATGAAATGGAGTCTACAAAAACGGTAGAGTCCGCTGTGTCAATCGGCGCAAACCCAATTACCTGAGTGGATTTTTTACCGTTTGAAATCATACTGCGGCTGATTTCATAGCCAAGCATAAGCTCTGCGCTGCGATCTGTCGCAATCGTGATTTCCGCCTGATTTCCGGCTGCATTTACTGTAGCTGTAGTAACGGCATCCTGATCTTTTATTGTCCCTTCCTCATTTGGATGATCCACGCGGTAATCTCTTGCATCGTCATTGACATAATAGAGCGCTTTCGTTTCCGCCTCTCCATATTTTGCCGCATATGCAGTTGTTTTCTCATCTGGCTGCATACCCCAGCGCACAAAGAAAGGAAGAATATTTTTATTTGCCGCCGCGCATGCAAGACGCATAATGTTCTGTTCTGAGCCTCCGTCTAACGTTAATCCTTCCTGCGGAGCCATTTTTGGATTCCTTGAATAAGTGTCCACTCTTGCAAAGAACAGGTTATTGAACTGATCTTCATAGTTGTCGTAAATATGTCTGTCGTCCTTATTATTGTCATATGCAATATGGAGCTGCCAGTACAATGCAAGTTGCGTCGCTACATTCGGAGAGCGTCCGATTGTATTTGACGTTACTTTGTCGTAGACATTTTTGTATGTGAATCTTGTCTTTCCGGGAACTTTTGTCAATAGCTGCGCAAAGTAATTGTTTGTGATTTCCGCAACCGCATATGCGCCCTGATTGATGTCATGCCCAATTTCATGCGCTACGCCCCAGCCAAATCCTGACCAGTCGTTTGGCGCGCTTGCTAATAATGTGGAACCCCATTCTACGCCAATGTGGTTGCCTGACGCATACATAAACGCTCCGGCAAACATTCTCATATAACGGATATTCAAGTGCTGCGCCGGCCATGCGTTATTTCCTCTTACGGTTCCCGCGTTATCACTTAATCCTTTATGCTGGTAAAACAGCGTCATTGTTTTTTCCATTGCTTTTAAGGCAAGGTCAAGTTTTACCGCTTTATCTTCTGCGTTTTTGATGCCTGCCCAAACCTGAGTTGCAGGTACGGAATACATCATTTCCCTCATCATAATATCTGTTGTATTTAAAATACAGTTTTGCTGGTCATACGGATAATCTACATTTTTTGTCCCTGTATGTTTTGCCGCATGTCCCGCTTCAATCGTTCCGACATATTGCTCAAGCTCTTTTACATAAGCGGAAATCGCCGCCATGCGTTGTTCTTGTGTTTTTCCATACACGCTTAAGACCGGAATATCGCTTCCGCCGCTTATACGGACTGCATACTTATCGTTTGCATTGTTTCCAGTATATGCTACATATAACTGTCCGCCGCGTTCAAATTCTTTGCTGACAATCTGGGGAACTGTAATTTCATTTCTTCCCACTTTTAAGCTGACTGCTTTTGAAAGCGTTGCCGCTTCTGCGTGCTGTTGCGTAAACACAAGTTGCAGGCTTGCTTTATCTCCGGTTCTCTTTGTATTATGCCCGACATAAACAAGCAGACTTTCACCGGCATATACTGTTTTCCCAACCGGCTGCCATGAATTTAAACCGCCAAATCCAAGATGCCCATCTTTGCTTCCCGTAATCTGGTTTTCCACTTCATAAGCGCAAGCCAGATTTGAATTTAAAATCTCTCTTGCTGTCTTTAATTCTAAAGTCAGTTCATTGTAAAGCGGATGTTTTTCACCGCTTGCCTCGTCTACAAGCTCTAAACGGGCTTCTAATGCCTGAATGACGCTTTCCGTTACGTCTGCCCGCAGTGTAGCGTGCATTTCGTCTGTATATAAGCCCATAATGTCATCTTCCAGCGAATCATAATAATGGAAATGGATTTCACCTACCATCATAGATGCCCTAACACTGTCACGTCCCAGACAAATATTTACTTTATTTGCAGTGATTGCCTGATCAAGCTTAATAATATAGTATGGATTGTTCCTTGAGTCAAGTTTTCTATACAGACGCGCGCCCACGTTCTGTTTTCCTGTAGACGCTGTATTCCAATACCCAATCCGCGCATATTGAAGCGCTGCTTTTTCGTCCGCGGATGCAAATGTGATAAAATTCATCTTGTAATCTTGATCCAGCGTCACTGTAAATCCCTTATTGTCTGCCGGATAAGCCACGCCATCGTCCCAGTCTGTTTTTTCCCAATAAGATCCAAAGTTATTATCCACTAAGCCAAGCGCGCTTTTTTCCGCTGTATCTAACGCGCTGCCTACCATCTTTGCGCCGCCATGCCCGCCATATGACGCTGCTGTGATATGGGCGCTGACTGCCCCTTCTCCATTTGAAGTATTCAACAGTTTATAATTCGGAAGCTGTGGCGGGACATTTAACTTCGTAAGCGCGGATGCTGACAGTGACGGGCTGCCCCAGCCAAGGTCATTCCAGCCTACGACATAGACGGAATATTCCACTTCGTCCTCTAAGCCTGCAATGACATAATGCGTTGCGTTTATTTTTCCGGTCCCTTCTTTTACCTGTGTAAATCCTTCGATCACCGGACGGTACTCTGTATCCGCATCTTTTGTCTTTTTATAATAAACCATGTATCCGTTTGCGTCGTCCATGTCTTTCCATGACACTTCTATCGTCCGGTACCCGCCTGTCGCAGATACATTATCAGGCGCCGCCGGAAGTTTCGTCGGCTTCGGCTCTCCGATTACTTCATTTGACCATGGACTGCTCCAGTCTCCATTGACAGAACGCGCTTTTATTTTATATTTTTCAAAGTTTAAAAGCGGTTTGTCATTGATAGATGATATTGTATGCGTAATATTTGACACGCGCACAATCTGTGTTTCGTGTTCTTCTTGGTTTTTCACAGGACCTGAAATATATACCTCATACCCCGTCACATTTTTCTGCGGGTTCCAAGATACAATCAATCCTTTATCTACGGATTGTGGAACTCCAAGCGTCGGAATGTCCATCTGCGGCGCCGGTATCCTATTTTCCATATCGTTGACAAAATCAACCTTTGCAATATTCACCAAAGGCTCTGTCTTTTTGGTGCCGGTAATTTTTATCGTTACCCGCTTTACTGCAATCTGCCCTCCAAAATCTAACACCAGCGAACCGTCAGCCTCGACGTCTGCCGAAATAGACGCCGCGCGGTTTGACGCATTTGCAGCAAATAGCGCCCTGTTCTTCTTTTGCTTTGGCTTTGCCGCGGCAGAAAACGGAACCGACGTTTCTTTTCCTTCCGCGTCTGTATAAATCACTTCCCCTTCCGTTATTTCATTGGAAATGACGCCCTGTTCATCTGTTACCGGAGCATGAACGACAATTCCTTGAATCTCTACCGCTTTTTTTGTATCTTCCACTAATGTAAAGTTGATCCCAACAGGATTTTCCGCTGAAATCTGCGCATTTGCATTTTCAGGCTTTAATTTCAGCGCGCCTGTTCCATTTAAAAAGTCGTTGACGTTTCCTTCCATAGTCGCGCCCTCAGCCTGTTGGATCGTTTGGACTATGCCAAGCTTCTCCACTGTGGACTCCCTATGTTCATCTATGCTTTGCACAATATACTGCAAATCTGCCATATCCACTTTCCCATCTTGATTGAGATCAAAGGCAGCTTCCATAGAGCCTTCACGGATTTTCGACATCATGCCGTCAATGTCCGTTTGGTCAATTACTCCATCTTGATTGACGTCGCCGACCCGAATCCAGCCCGGAGCCGCTTCATTGCCCGTCTCAATTCTTGATGGAGAAATTAAAATCTTGGTTTTCCAGCCATTTTGCGCTTTCACATCCTGCGTATAGTCCGCAAATTGGACTGACTTCACAGTAACTGTGTAATCCCCTTCTGACACTTCAAACCTTGCCGCTGCAAAGGAAGCCTTAGAACCCTCAAATTTTAAATCCTTTGATTCCACTACTTCGCTGCCACGTCCGATTTGTACGGTTACGTCACCCTGAAATGGGAATTGAGCGGAAGAACGCACCCCTACTTCCAGAACGCTCTGCGCTTTGCCTGAATCCACTGACTCAGATGCAGCCTGCGCTTCGCCAAAATCCACTGACCCAGATGCAGTCTGCGCCCCAAACACCGGTTTTGCATTGCCTATCCATGTCTGAAATGCCAGACATCCGGCAAGCAGCATTGCCACCATTCTTTTCATGTCTCTTTCCTTTCTCTACAATATATTTCATATTTTGCGTCATATATTTTAACATAATCTTCCAAAGAAAAAAACATTTTTCTAAAATTGTATTAATTTAAAACAAAAAAAGCGGCGTAAAAACGCCGCTTTCTAAATATAAAATGCCCGCGACCGGAATCGAACCGGTACTGTATCGCTACAACAGGATTTTAAGTCCTGCGCGTCTGCCAGTTCCGCCACGCGGGCAAATCAAACAATGATACAATAAAAATCTCAAATGGGCAGAGGTGGATTCGAACCACCGAAGCAATTTGCAGCAGATTTACAGTCTGTCCCCTTTGGCCACTCGGGAATCTGCCCATAGAAAAGCATCCAAAAATGCCCTACCATTTATTTATTATATCACAAACGCTTTTCTTTTTCAAGCGCTTTTTTTTATAAACATGCCACAATCCTTTTTCATCTTCCATTCACGCGTCTAACCAATGCTGACGGAAAAGACCGTCCGCCTATATTCTTTCTAAAATCACCGCTGATTTTTTTTGCATTGTAATCGAAAGTCTGCCTTTTTCCACACGATGCCGGATCGGCATCAGGGAATATCCGTTTTCCGTAGTCACAAAAACCTGACACAGCGTTGCCGTTCTTGGAATCCCAGCTTTTACCGTGAAAACCTCTAAGTCCCTTTCCCTGTCATCATGGTTAATCAGAATCACAAACTGCTGGTCAATCGTAAATCTCGCATAACATAAAAGTTTGTCTTCACTATTTAAGAATTGAAAAGAGCCTGTCCGCAATGCCTCGTTATTTTTATGGATACGGATTAATTCCCGATGCAAATCAATTAAATCCTGATTTTCATTCCCCCACGGATATGTCCTGCGGTTGTCTGGATCCGTAAATCCACATAATCCGGCTTCATCTCCATAATAAAGCGTCGGCGCGCCCGGCCATGTCATCTGCATCACAACCGCTTCCCGCATCGCGCTGTACTCTATGCCCTCGCTTGCCGCCCCCGCGCCTAAATATTCCACACGTCCCGCCTTATGGTTTGTCCTCGTCAAAAACCGCGAATGGTCATGGTTTGACAACTGGTTCATGGAACAAAGCAGGGAAGGCGTCAGAAAACTTGCCATATAATGGCGCATCGCGCCTTCAAAATCACTGATTTTGCCAATGCGTTCTGGGTGGTATTCGTCGCTATGCTTCTCCATTCCGGTTAAAAACCATGTCAAAGGCTCCATAAAAGCGGAATAGTTCATAATTGTATCCCACTGATCGCCCATCAGCCAGTCTTTCGGGTCTCCATAGTGTTCCGCCAAGATTATGGCATTTGGGTTCGCTTCTTTTACCGCTTTCCTAAAGTCCCTCCAGAACTGGTGGTTAAATTCTTTACTGTGCCCTAAATCCTCCGCTACGTCCAGCCGCCATCCGTCTACGCAATATGGCTCTGACACCCATTTTTTGCCAATGCGCAAAATGTCGTCATACAGCTCTTTCGAACCCTCAAAGTTTAACTTCGGAAGCGTGTCATGCCCCCACCATCCTTCATAGTTTTTATTATCCGGCCACGCGCTGTCTTCCTGATCCTTAAACCCAAAGTAACTGCGGTATGGGCTTTCCTTCGATAAATACGCGCCCACCTCAAAACCTGTCTGGCCCGCATAAATCTTTTCTCTGTCCATCCAGCAGTTAAACGAGCCGCAATGGTTAAACACGCCGTCCAGAATAATTTTCATGCCGCGTTCATGCGCTTCTTTTACAAACTTTGCAAAAAATTTATTGCTTGCTTCTAAGTTTTTCTGATTCGCCACGCGGCAGCAATAACGCGTCGCTTTCCGGTTGTCATGTTCATAGTCCGAAAGAAGCTCTCCCTCATCTTCCACAATCACACCAAAATGCGGGTCGATATGGTCATAATCCTGAATATCATATTTATGGTTGGAAGGAGACACAAATATCGGATTGAAATACAGAACTTCCACGCCAAGAGACGCAAGGTAATCAAGTTTTTTACGCACGCCTTCTAAATCACCGCCGTAAAACTCCCCCACGCTGAAATTTTCCGGACATTTCTCCCATTGATTTGGGGGAACCCGTTTGGAAAGCGTCCGAATATAAAAATATTCATTGTCCAGCACGTCATTTGACTCATCGCCATTGTAGAAACGATCCACCATAATTTGATACATGACCGCGCCTTTCGCCCAATCCGGCGTAGAAAATCCCGGAACAATCCGGAAAAAATACTGCTGCCTGATTTCCTGCGTCACGCCATACCGGTCATACCTGCATCGCAAAAATCCCGACATAATCTCAAAATAATAGGAAAACGCTTCTTCTGCCAGCGCAATCTCTACGGAATAATAATCGTATGTCTCATCGCTTTTTGTCACCCGCATAGGATAATGTTCCAATGGCGTGCAGACCCAGACCATATCCACATTATTTTTCGCCGCGCGGAACCGAATAGTAACCGTCTCATACGCCTTTGGCTCCGGCGGAATCCGGTAATCCTTTGTCCCATCGGAAAATAAAGCTTCCTTCTGTAAAATCGGGCGCATCCTCATAATATACTGCTGCGTTCTATTGATCTCATCTACAGATTTATATCTCATAACTTCCTTCCTCCCGCTTTTTCACATTCAAGTAGGGGAATCGCCCGCGCCCCTACGCCTTTCCACACATATAAAAAAGACAGCTGTCTTTTTGCTGTCTTTTTTAAGAGAAGGTATTTTTACTATGGGGTGTAGCAAAAATCATATAAGATTGGGGGTCTTACAGGTATTATAATACCACCACATCACTTAGAAGTGTGCACAAACTTCACAAAAATGCGCCCCTGTTTTTGTGCAAACTACACGATAGTTGTACTTTCTTACTCAAAAAGAGCTTCAAACTCTTCCCGGTTTATCTTTTCCTTCTCTAATAAAAGCCCTGCGCACCGATTCAAAATATCTTCATGTTCTTTTATAATCTTCCTCGCTTTTGCATAGCATTCATCTATAATCCGTTTTACCTCCGCATCGATTCTTGTCGCCACGCTTTCGCCATATCCTCTCGCATGGGCCAAATCCCTGCCGATAAACACCTGATCATCTTCATTGTCATAATTAATTAAACCGACATTTTCCGACATGCCATACTTCGTCACCATCGCTTTTGCAAGCTGCGTCGCCTGTTTGATGTCCTGCGAAGCCCCCGTGGTAATGTCGTCTAAAATCAATTCTTCCGCAACGCGTCCGCCTAAATCCACGACAATTTCCTGAAGCATACGCCCTCTCGTATGGAACATCTCGTCATGCTCGGAAACTGGCATCGTATAGCCTGCCGCCCCCGCTCCGGTTGGTATAATGGAAACAGAATCCACCGGTCCCACATCTGGGAGCACATGGAATAAAATGGCATGGCCCGCTTCATGGAATGCCGTAATCCTCTTTTCTTTTTCACTGATAATCCGGCTTTTTTTCTCCGCTCCAATGCCTACTTTTACAAAAGAACTGCGGATATCGCTCTGAATAATGTATGCGCGGTCTTTTTTTGCCGCATGGATTGCCGCTTCGTTTAACAGGTTTTCCAAATCCGCCCCTGTAAAACCTGCCGTCGTCTGGGCAATCTGATGCAAATCCACGTCATCTCCTAACGGCTTGTTCTGCGCATGGACTTTTAAAATTTCTTCTCTGCCGCCAATATCCGGCCGCCCCACATGAATTTTACGGTCAAACCGTCCCGGACGCATAATCGCCGGATCTAAAATATCCACCCGGTTCGTCGCCGCCATAACGATAATCCCATCGTTTACGCCAAAACCGTCCATCTCCACAAGCATCTGGTTTAAAGTCTGCTCCCTTTCGTCATGGCCGCCGCCCATTCCGGTTCCCCTGCGTCTGGCCACTGCATCGATTTCATCTATAAATACAATACATGGGGAATTTTTCTTCGCTTCTTCAAATAAATCCCTTACGCGCGAAGCGCCGACCCCGACAAACATCTCCACAAAATCGGAACCGGAAATGCTAAAAAACGGCACTCCCGCTTCCCCTGCAACTGCTTTCGCTAAAAGCGTTTTCCCTGTTCCGGGCGGTCCCACCAGAAGAATCCCCTTTGGAATCCTCGCCCCAAGACGGATATATTTCCTTGGAGCCTTTAAAAAATCCGCCAATTCCTCCAGCTCCTCTTTTTCCTCTCTAAGACCCGCCACGCTTTCGAAATTCATGGTATTCTCACTTGTCGACATCTTCGCGCGGCTTTTGCCAAAGTTCATCATTTTGTTTCCGCCGCCGCCTGCCGCCGCCTGATTTGTCATAATGACAAACAGAATAAACATTGCGGCAAGCACAATTAAAAGCGGAAGCAAATTCAAAATCCAGCTCTCCGGCGGCACGTCCGAAACATAATAATTCTTAAATTGATACTTCGCAAGCAATTCCTGTATCTCATTTACATCGGAAACATACAATTCCCGCATTTCATTTCCTGACAGCCTGATACTTAACGTTCCTGTCGGGATCTCCCTGTTCTGCTCAATCTCTATAAATACGACGGATTCATTTTCCAAAGCAGTCTCTAATGACTTCATGCTGTAGGAATGCGCCGCATCCTGCCTTGCATCTAACATCAGCCAGACCAGAATCACAACAAAGACAAGCATGGCATAAAACCCAAGCCCCCTGTAACTACGCTTTTTCAACTGGAAACCTCCTTTTTCATTCCTTGCATTCATCAAATTCAATTACGCCGATATACGGCAGGTTCCGGTAGCGCTGCGCATAGTCAAGCCCGTAGCCCACGACAAACTTATCCGGTATGCAAAATCCCGTATAATCCACTGCCACGTCCGCTACACGCTGTTCCGGTTTATCTAATAATGCGCAGAGTTTCAAACTCTTTGGATTCTTACTCTTTAAATATCTCAAAAGATAATGCAAAGTCCTGCCGGAATCTATAATGTCTTCCACTACCAGCACATTCAATCCTTCAATATCCTCATCTAAATCTTTGTTTACTTTTACAACTCCGCTGGATTTCGCATCCATTCCATAACTCGACACTGACATAAAATCTATGGAAACCGGAATTGTCAGCCGTTTCGCTAATTCACAGGTGAAAAATATGCTCCCTTTTAAAATACAAACCAGATGCGTCTGCTGCCCTTCAAAATCCTTGCTGATCTCCGCCGCCATCTGCGCAATTCTCTGATTGACTTCTTCTTCCGATAATAACACATGGATTGTCTCTCTCATGTCCATTCCTCCAAATACTGTACCTCTAAAATCCGCTTCGTATGCTCCGTTATTTTATAATGTTCGCTCATGCGGCCGCCGATCGCCCATAGAATATGAGAGCCGTCCGCTAAAAGCAGCAGTTTCGCGCGCGCCTCCCTTGGCATTTTTTCATTGACCAGATAATCTCCCAGTTTCTGCCTATGCCCTTTGGCATCTATGGTAAAATAGTCGCCCGCCTCTCTAGTCCGTATACAAAGACCAATTTTAATCTTATCATAATCAAACCATTTCGTATACAGATTTTTGGGAAATTTTACATCTTTTTTATTTTTTTCCATTAGACGGCAGCATATTTTTCCGCCGGATACGGTTCGTTCCAACGGAAATTCCGTAAGCGAAACGGCTTCAAATTTTTCTTCCGCTTCTGGCTTTTTTGCCCTTTGGTAAAAAAGGAGCGTCCCATATGCCTTCTTCGCCACAATCCCGTAAGGCAGGGAAATCTGCCTGCCTGTCCTGCCAACAGACAAATCCAAAATCGCGTTTGCGTGTTCCCTCGCCAAATCTTTCCTGCTCCCTGAAAGCTCCGCCAAAAGCTCCAAAAAGACCTGTTTTTTTAGGACAGACGGATACGCATCAAATCCAGCAAGCGTCAGGCTGGTTTCCCCCTCTTTCGTTTTTTCCCGATATTTTTCCAATAGTTTTTGCGACTCGTTTTGCAGATAGGCAGAAAGCTCCAATGCATCTTCTGCCAAATGGTTGATATGCGCCGCCGCTTTTTTATTTACTTTTGCAAGCTGTGGCATAATACAGTTTCTTATACGGTTCCTGCTGTATGCAGTATCCGCATTTGTCGCATCCGTCCGGTATGCCTGCCCGATTTCTTTCAGATAAGCTTCGACGTCCCTTCTGCCAACGCAAAGGAGCGGACGGATCAGGTTTCCCCGCGCAGGGTATATTCCCGCTAAGCCTTCTATCCCGCTTCCGCGGCACAAATGAAACAACAGCGTTTCCGCATTGTCATCGGCATGATGCGCAAGCGCCGTCTTTGCCCGTCCGCCAAAACGCTCCATTTCCCGCGCATACGCTTTTCTTCTGACATTCCTTCCCGCCTCCTCCACGGAAATCCCTTCCGCTTTTGAAAGTTCCTCCACCGGATACGCATAGGCAGAAAACGGCACATCATACGCTTCTGAAAGCCTGCGGACAAATTCCTGATCCAAAACGCTTTCCCGGCCGCGAATCCCATGTTCAATATGCACTGCCGATACTGTAAATCCCATTGGGCGGCGCAACGCCTCTAATATCCGGAACAAACAGACAGAATCCGCCCCGCCCGACACGCCTATACAGATATGATCTCCTTTTTCCACCATATGATGCTGTTCCATATATGATCTTACCCGTTCAATCATCACTTTTCCCTTTTCCGGTTTTTAACCGTCCCATTCTTTTGTCAATTTTCCCCCGCCGTCCCGCGTTTGCATCTGGCTGTTTTCCCTTGCCAATTTTCTTTTTTCAATTTTCCCAGATCGCCGCCGCAAGCACTGTCATGTCGTCCCTTACCTCGCCGCCTGTGTAATCCATCACTTTATCTAAAATCTTTTTTGCCAGAAGCGCCGGGTGATTGGTCTTTATGTCCGATATAATCCCTTCCATTGTTTCTTCCGGTTTTTCCGTATGCAGATATTCTAACACACCGTCCGTAATCATTACAAGGAAATCCCCGTCACAAAGCCGCTTTTTCGCCTGTTCAATCTCTATTTCAAAACTAACGCCGACCGGAAGCGACGTGGACAAAAGGCACTCCACGCCTCCGTCCCTATGGCGGATAAATGTAGCCGACGCGCCTATTTTATAAAAAGACGTCTCTCCCGTATAGAGGTTGACTGATGAAATATCCACCGTCGAATAATTATCGTCCTCCCCATGGATCACCATTGCAGAATTTAACATACGGATTGCCGTATCTTTCGTAAATCCCGCCTCAATAAACCGTTCCAGCAAATCAACGACAAGTTCGCTCTCTTTACATGCCCGCGCGCCAAACCCCATTCCGTCGGAAAGGGAAAGCACCAGCTCCCCGTCCTCTTTTTCCAAACATGAAAAATTATCGCCCGAAACTTTCGCCCCGTCTTTTACCATACGCGCCACCCCATGCACAGCATGAAACAGCGGCATTTCTTCAAATACGACTTCCATCAGATCCTTTCCGATAAATGTTTTCGTGTCCTTATGCGGTTTCATATTCAAATCAAGCGGCAAAGCCACCGCTTTTGTCAGCTCTTTCATCGCAATACTGTTTCCCCAGCGGGAACGAGCCGTTACAAAAGCCTGAATATGCCCGTCGTTTTTCCGGTACAAATGGATTTCCTCTATCGCAATGCCATGTTCCCTTGCGCGGTACCGGATTTCTGAAATTTTGCGTTTTTCTTCCTGATCTAAAAGTTTTGCTTCATGGACACAGTCCTGCATAATAAACGCCATTGCATCTAGCTGCTGGGCTATCACCTCCCGATTCTCCAATAACCGGTTATACCATGCTTTATTTGCCCTTGCCTGCTCAAACACTGCCGCCGCTTCCCACTCCACATGCGCGGCGTAATGGCAGCGCCGTTCCAATTCCTGTTTCGTTTCTTCGTCCGCTTCCCCATTTTTCCAAAGGCTTTCCGTCAGCCTGCCAAAAAGACGGTACATCGTATCATTTGCAGGCTCCCAGCAGACTGCGCAGGTATCACATCCACTGCAAATGCGTCCGGTGATTTCCTGCTGAATCTGCCCCATATCCTCTGCATCCATATCCGTCCGCCGCTCCATAGACAAAAATGTCTTTGACAAACCTTCAAAACTTTTCGCATAATTCCGAAGCCTTTGTTCCTGATACCCCTCTTTGGGGCGTCCCGTATGAAAAACAGGTTCTTTTTCTTCTAAAAATAAATGCGCGCCCCGCGCCGCTAATATCGTAAAGCCAAAAATAAACAACGCTTCAAATACCGCCGCCGCCATTGTGACCCTGTTGCGAATGTCAAATATTCCGCCAAACACCGAGAGCGCAAGCGTCCCGCCCGATGCGGCAATCGCCGCAACAACGGCATAACAGCGCTTTTCCACCCATTCTGACATACGCACAGCGATCGTGATGACCAACAGGGACATCGCATACTTTGCAATCACCGAAATAGGAAGAAATGCCGCCATTCCCGCTAACATACCCACGGACAAAAGCCACCGCCCCTGTTCCTCTAAATAGACGGCCGCAAAAAATGCCGGTACAAGCGGGTAACATCCCATAACTGATATACGGCAGACAAAAGCCCCCGCAACACTAAGCGCCAACTGTTTCCATCCTGTTCGTTTCATGTCCATACCTATAATCCTCCTGTATTCCATTTTTTTCCTGAAACTAAGTGGCATTATACGCATGGACGCTTGAAATGTTTGTCAAACGGTCGGGGCCGTTCTAAAAACTTTTCGCCAAAAATGCCCTCGAAATGTAGATTCGAGGGCATTTATCCTTTTTAATATCTTCTCCTAGCGTTCTTTAAAAATAATCTCATTTTCATAAACGAGGCCTAATTTACTTTTGGCTGTATCTTCTATGTATTCTTTGCTTCCCATGTACTCCTTGTAATCAGAAATCTTTTTCTCCCGATTTTTCTCCTCCTCTAACTGTGCTCTTAATTCCGCTTCCCTCGCAATATATTCCATGTCTTTCTGATACACCCTGAAAATCTGGACTGACATCACGAGCAGTAGAAAAATCACGATATAGGCAATGCTTGCCCGTCCCGCCTGCTTATTCTTTTTTCGATTTCTGCGCATAGAAACTACCTCTTAACTGCTATTGCATTACTTTATTGCTTGCTGATTCCTATCTTAAACGCTTTTCGGATTTTTTTCAATTCTTTTTTAAAAAATAAGGAAACTTTTTTTGCCGGCTTTGTAAAAACTGAAACTATCTTACGGATTAGTTTAATCCATTTCTTTAAAATCCACACAAAAAAACGGACAATAAACGGACTAAGCAGTTTATTTTCCAAAAGCATCCCAGCCGCGGCGCCTCCTATGACAAACCAGCGCAAAAGCCCGCCGTTTTCCTCATAAAGCAGGGCAAAAATCCCAACCGCGCAGATAAGCCAATAAATGACGTCCTCTACCGCCAAAAACGCTGTTTTATGCTTTAACAGATGACGGAATATGCGAAGCATGTCATAAAGCATCATAAGCCCTGCGCCAAACAATACGGAAGCCAACAATAAACTGCCTTCCCCCGCAATCGTTTCGCTGACTGCGCCGCTCATTTAAATAACCGCCCAAAAAAAGATTCTGCCTGTTTCCCGTAATCTTTTACTTCAGAATAGGCTAAGGAATCAATTCGGCCTTCAATGTCCACTTCCCCTTTTTCTAAACTTAAGCGGTTTACATGAAGGTCATTCCCCTTAATTAAAAGCATCCCCTGTTCCGTTTCTAAAAGGATTTCAGCAACGTCAAAAGAAAGCACGTCTACCACCCCGCTGAAATTTCCCGTCTTACGGTTATTAAGCAGAACCTTGTGTGATTTATTTCCTGTCTTTTCTTCCATACCTACCTCCTGCCAGAATGGTTGTCTGTTCTTTTAATTATATTAGGAGGCGTTTACATTTATGCCACGGATGGGCATTTGCTTATAAATACCGGAACATTTCTTTTGCATCTTCTTTTCTAACGGATTCTAAAAGCGAAAGGACTTCGGCTTTTACTGTTTTCTGCCCAAACGCGATTTCTATAATATCCCCAACTTTCACCTTTACGGAAGCTTTCGCCGGCTTGCCGTTTACAGAAACCCTTCCAGCGTCACACGCTTCATTTGCAACTGTGCGGCGTTTGATTAAACGGGATACTTTTAAAAATTTGTCAAGTCTCATCTTTCTTTCTCCTATTCCTTAGATAAAAATACAGAGGGCATGCCGCCCTCTGTCAATGTTATCAATGAACCAAACTTATGCGTTCACCATATCTTTTAATGCCTTTCCGGCTTTAAATTTCGGAGCTTTCGAAGCCGGAATCGATATTTCTTCCTTTGTATGCGGATTGCGGCCGATTCTTGCAGCCCGCTCTGATACTTCAAACGTGCCAAAGCCGACCAACTGAATTTTTTCACCTTTTTTTAATTCTTCAGTTACAACATCTGTAAATGCCTTCAATGCTGCTTCTGCATCTTTTTTCGATAATCCGGTCTGCTCAGCCATAGCTGCAACTAATTCTGTCTTGTTCATTAAAAATTCCTCCTGTGGATTGTCATTAATTCAGGTTCTTTTTACCTATATGAATATATATACTTGTTTTACCTATATTTGTCAAGGAAAAGTCTTGTTTTTTCTGATTTACCGGACTAGATCAGCTTTTCTACCATCTCAAGCATGGCCGCCCCCAATGCTTTTACCTGTTCTTCTGATTCCTGAATGGATGATCCTTTTACGCCAATATAAAATTTTACTTTTGGCTCTGTCCCTGAAGGACGGACGCATACCCATGCATCGTCTGTCAGTTCGTAATATAACACATTCGACTTCGGCAGTCCGGTCGGACGCGTCTCTTTTGTCTTCGCATCAGTGATTATGCCCTCGCTGTAGTCACGGATGGCAAGCGCGTCATACCCTCCAATTACAGCCGGAGGATCTTTGCGGAGTGAGCTTAAGATATTCTTAATTTTCTCTAAGCCCTCCATTCCCTTTAACGTAATGGATTCGACATGGTCCTGATAATAGCCGTATCTCTCATAAAGATCAGACATCGCATCCCAAAGGGTTTTCCCTTGTGTTTTATAAAAAGCCGCCGCTTCGCACAAGAACATTGTCGCCGCCACTGCGTCTTTGTCCCTCGCATATGTGCCCGGCAGACATCCATAGCTTTCTTCCATTCCAAACAGATACGTCCCTTTTCCTGTCCGCTCAAACTCTAAAATCTGCTGTCCGATAAACTTAAATCCGGTCAGCACTTCAATCAGCTCCACTCCATAATAGTTTGCAATGGCATCCGCCATATTCGTCGTCACAATCGAGCGGATATATGCGCCGTCTTTTGGCAGGCTGCCTTTGACTGCTTTTGTCTGCCCAATAATATAATCCGCAATTAAACATCCGGACATGTTCCCCGTAAGCATATGGTATCCGCCGTTCGTTTGATCCTTCACATAAACGCCGAGACGGTCTGCATCCGGATCAGTCGCAAGCACAAGATCCGCATCTTCTTTTTTTGCAAGCGCAAGCGCAAGCTCATACGCTTCAGGCGCTTCCGGATTCGGATAGCCGACGGTTGGGAAATCCCCATCGGGCAGTTCCTGCTCTTTTACGACAAATACATGTTGAAACCCTAAATCCTTTAAAATCGCGCGCACTGGGATATTTCCGGTTCCATGAAGCGGCGTATAGACGATTTTTAACTCATCTTTCACAGCGTCAATGGCCTCCTGATGAATAACAAGCTTTTTAATTTCTTCCATATAAGAACGGTCAATTTCTTCCCCGATTACGACATAAAGCCCTTCTTCTAACGCTTTCTCTTTCTCCATCGTCAAAACGGATGCGTAATCCGTAACGGCTTTTACTTCCTCCATAATTCCCGTATCATGCGGCGGCGTAATTTGAGCCCCGTCTTCCCAGTACACCTTATAGCCGTTATATTCTGCCGGATTATGGCTTGCCGTAATGTTAATGCCTGCCGTACAGTTTAATTTACGGACTGCATAAGACAATTCCGGCGTTGGACGGAGCGATTCAAACACATATGCCTTAATGCCGTTTGCCGCAAGGCAAAGAGCGGCTTCGTCAGCAAATTCCGGTGACATGCGCCTTGAATCGTAAGCGATTGCCACGCCTTTATCTGAAGCGTTTACTTTTTTAATATAATTTGCAAGCCCCTGAGTCGCTTTCCGAACCGTATAGACATTCATACGGTTTGTCCCTGCCCCAATAATGCCGCGGAGCCCTGCTGTGCCAAATTCCAGTTCCGTGTAAAATCTTTCTTCCTTTTCTTTCTCGTCTTCTGCGATTCCCCTTAATTCCGCCTTCACTTCCTCGTCAAAATACGGATTTGTAATCCATTCCTGATAAGTTTCTTTGTAATTCATCTGCTTCCTCCTCTTTGCATTTTATTGATCTCTCAAATCATCATATCCATTGCCTGATGATGAGCTGTTACTGTTGTTTTGGCTGTTCTCGTTTTCCTTTTTATTGGCAGAAGTTAATAAATTATACAATGTCGTCAGATAATCCTGCTGCTGGGCCGCATTGTTATTATTCTGGTTATTGTTGTTCTGGTTATTATTGTTATTGTTTTGGTTATTGTTATTCTGATTATTATTGTTATTGTTTTGGTTATTCTGATTATTATTGTTATTATTTTGGTTATTATTGTTGTTTTGATTATTCTGGCTTCCGCCGGTTTCATCTGAAGATGTGTTTTTTGAAGGCGACGTAAGCGCAATTTCAATTTCCGCCTCTTTCGAATTTACGACTAATTTCTTCGTTACCCTTTCATACCCTTCCGCCTCTAAAGCAATCGTATGCGTCCCGTACGCCAGCTCAAGAGGCGCAGAGTAATCGGCCTGTTTGCCGTCTATAAATAAAAGGGCGCCTTCCACACCGACCCGAAATGTAATCTTACACAGTTTCGGCCCTTCTCCTTTTAGTTCGTCGAGGTTTAGGCTAAGCGTCTGATTTCTCTCAATAACGACTTCCTTGCTCCCGCCATACCCATTATTTGCCACTGTCACAAGATGGGCGCCTTCCGGGACTTCAATCTTCATGTTCTTTTCAACTTCCTGAAATATTTTCTCGCCAATGCAGATAAAGCTGCCTTCAAACAGCTTTGTATTGGAAAGCGCCAGATACCCATGCCCCTTTGTCACTGCAAGGGAAAGGATTTTTTTATCTTGTCCGACAGCCCGTAACACATCTTCTGCCCCTAAACTTCTAAATTCAACGGAAGAATCTCCGGAAAATATTTTCATATCCGGTTCATAGGAAAAAATCTTCTGCCCAATCGTCACTGCATGGATTTCCTCATCCACAGAATAATTCACAATATTCTCCTGAACCCAGACTTGATCCGACAACTGTACGGCAGTAAGACGCTGATCTCGTTCCTCTATCTGAAGCTCTACGGCGTCGCCGGACAAAAAGGATTCCGCAGATTTCGTATTTCCATATTTATCCAAAAACTGCGTTCCGGTGTCGTAAGCGTACTGCGCCGCCCTGCCGTTTGAGGCTTTTTTTACATCTACTGTTTTTTGCGCGGCATCCACGCCCGTCAAGATATAAAGCTCCGCTGTTTCTTCTGCATTAGAATCGGCTGTTTCCGTTTCCAGAACGGCTTGTGTGTCCGCTCCGGTTCCTCTCCGCCTTGTAACTATGCCGCTGTCTGAAGAACTGCCGCAGGCGCAGACGGTCACGGAAAAACAGATTGCCGCCAATATCATAAAACTATTCTTTCGTATCCTCATCGATTCTCTCCATTTATCCATTCCATATTATCCGAAACATTATACCACATTTTTTTTAATTTGTGAAATGAAACAATAGTTTTAAAAACTGTTCTCTCTGTGGTTCCTGCTCCATTACTTTTTCCAGTTTTTCAATATCTCTCCCAGAAACCCATGATTTTCGGGAACTACAGTAGTGATTGGCGATTTTCCAATACTTTTTGGGATACGCAAGCCGCAGATAAAGCTGTTCCAATTCCTCCGGCAAAAGCTTCCTTACGCTGTCATACGCTGAAATAAGCTCTATGCCAAGCCCTGTGTTCCAGTTGTATTTTTCCAGAATTTTACGGACAAAATTGGCAAGGTCACGCGCCAGCATATCGTAAGACATCTGCTCAAAATTAATTAACGCCCATTCTCCCTGTGAATACACTACATTATGCTGGTTATAGTCCCCATGGCAAAGCCCCCGCATTTGGCATAATGTGTCTTCGCTAAGCCGCCCAAACTGGTTCCTAAGCTGTATTGTCACTTCATTTGCCTGTGTCCGGTACTTTTCATATACCTTCATAAACAGCATTTCAAATTCATTCTTTTTGTTCTTATTGCGGATATAATTTTTAACCTTATTTAACTCCCTGTTATGGCGTTCGTATTCATTTAACAGGCTGTATCGATCCGCCTTTAAAAATTCCGGAATCTCTTTTTCATATTGTTTCGTCAGTTTATGTAACTGCGCCAGCTTTTTTATAGCGGCTAAAATATCGTCCCGGTTTTTCACGTCGCATTCCCTGCCCAGATACCAGTTCTTTAACAGGTAAAACGTATCGTTTATCTCATCTTTTACGAGGATTTCTCCGGTTTTTGCAGGAAATGCCGTCTCTACGGCAATCCCCTGCTTATTTAAATATTCCAATATATCATATAAAAAAGCCGCCCGTTCTTTTGAGCCGCGAAATTCCCGTAAAAGCATCGCGCCTTTGTCAGTATCACAGTTCAGGGCTCCGCGTCCTTTTGCCGTGCTTCTGACTTCCACTTCATATTGTTCCAGAATTTCTTCTTCCCGATTATACACCAAAACCCCTCCATATGATTCTATTCCACTTCATCTACCATTTCCGTACAATCCGTGTCTTTTAAACATATGAAAAGAGTTTTGATTTTATGCTCTATTTGACTTGCTCCAAAAGATATTCTTTCGTATTCTTCTTTGGGTCGTCTATAACAAGTTCCAAAAGTTCCTTTAAGGTTTCCCCTAATGCCGGCCCTTCCGCCATGCCCGCCTGAATTAAGTCGCTTCCGCTTACTGCAAGTTCTTTTAACGTTAAACAGTCTTTCGCTTCGATTATCTTTCTGTAATACATTTGAAAGCCGTCCAAATACTCTAGTTTTTCCTGTCTCTGATAATTGCTCTGCGCCAGAATGTCCGCCCGTTTTAACGCAAACAGCGCCGGAAACGCATCTGTCCCAATCCGCATAATGACACGCCGGACGCTTCTTTCCGTTAAAGGCGGATTGTCGTCATGCGCCGACACAAGGCGGCAAATGCTTTGAATTGAACAGTTGTCAAATTTCAGACGGCGCAGTATCCGTTTCGCCATCTCCCCGCCTAACTCCGGATGGCCATGAAAATGGGAAACGCCTTCTTCGTCCACAGTTTCACAGAGCGGCTTCGCCACGTCATGCAGTAAAACAGCCAGCCTTAAGATCTTATCCTTTTCCACGAAACTTAAAGCGGCAATGGTATGCTCCCCCACCGTATAGAGATGATGCGGGTTCTTTTGTTCCGTCTGCATCATCGCGTCAAATTCCGGCAATATGACGCTTGTAATGCCTGACTCATACAATGCGCGTATTTTTTCCGGATAATCTGAAACCAACAGCCCTACAAGCTCCGCCGCAATCCTTTCCACACTGATGCGCCGTAAGTCCCCCGCCATTTCACAAATTGCCGCATACGTTTCCCGCTCTATGGAAAATCCAAGCTGCGCCGCAAAGCGGACAGCCCGCATCAAGCGGAGCGCATCTTCTTTGAACCTTTGTTTTGCATCTCCTACGCACCGGATCAAGCCCCGCCGTAAATCTCCCACTCCGTCAAACGCATCCACAAGGCCGTCTTTCTGATTATATGCCATAGCGTTAATTGTAAAATCCCGCCGCTTTAAATCTTCCAAAAGGTTTGGCGTAAACGTCACTTCCTTTGGGTGGCGGGAGTCTTCGTATTTTCCGTCGATGCGGTAAGTCGTCACTTCAAATCCTTCCCGCTCTAACAAAACGGTCACCGTCCCATGTGAAATCCCCGTATCGACCGTATGCGGAAAAAGGGATTTCACTTCTTTTGGCGTGGCAGACGTCGTAATATCCCAGTCTTTCGGCTCTTTGCCTAACAAACTGTCGCGTATGCATCCGCCGACCGCATAGCCTTCAAAACCCGCTGAATGGAGTGTGTCTAAAATATAGCTCACCTTATCCGGCAGTGTCAGTTCCATCGTATCCACTCCGTCCTGAATTTAATATGCTTTTCCCCAATAGACTAATTTCTTCGCAGGCTTGCCACAGCAGACGCATACCTGTGAAATTTCTTCCTGATCATGAAACGGCATACAACGCGCCGTCGCCGCAAAGTCTTCTTTTATTTTATCTTCACAATCCTGATTCCCACACCACATTCCGCGGATAAATCCCGCTTTCTGTTGAATCGTTTCCGTAAATTCTTCATAATTATGGGCATCGTAAATATGCGCATCCCTGTGTGATTTTGCGCGTTCAAACATACTTTTTTGTATGGAAGCGAGCAATTCTTTTGCCGTTTCGCCAAGCTGATCAAATGGAACGGCCGTCTTTTCCCTTGTATCCCGACGCGTCAAAATGCACTGTCCCGCTTCCATGTCTTTTGGCCCAATCTCCACACGGAGCGGGATTCCACGCATCTCCTGTTCAGAAAACTTATAGCCCGGGCTTTTATCTGTTTCGTCTATTTTTACACGGATTCCCGCTTTCGATAAAGTTTCTTTTAACTTACGGGCCATTTCCAATACGCCTTCTTTGCGTTGCTGGATCGGAATCACCATAACTTGAGTTGGCGCAATTTCAGGCGGAAGCGCAAGCCCAAAATCGTCCCCATGCACCATAATCACCGCCCCAATCAAACGGGTCGTAACGCCCCAAGACGTCTGATGCGCGTATTGCAGGCGGTTGTCTTTGTCTGTGTACTGAATGCCAAACGCCTTTGCAAATCCGTCCCCGAAATTATGGCTTGTGCCGGACTGCAATGCCTTGCCGTCGTGCATCAGCGCCTCTATTGTATACGTCGCCTCTGCCCCGGCAAACTTTTCCTTTTCCGTCTTTTTGCCGCGTATCACCGGCATTGCCAAAACTTCTTCACAAAAATCCGCATAGACGTTTAGCATCTGAACGGTCCGCTCCTCTGCTTCTTCAGCCGTCGCATGGGCCGTATGGCCTTCCTGCCATAAAAACTCCCTCGACCGCAGGAACGGCCGCGTCTCTTTTTCCCAACGCACCACAGAGCACCACTGATTGTAATTTTTGGGCAAATCCCGATAGGACTGTATCACATTTTTATAAAAATCGCAGAACAAAGTCTCTGACGTAGGACGGACGCAGAGACGCTCCTGAAGCGGGTTTAACCCCCCGTGGGTTACCCATGCCACTTCCGGCGCAAAGCCTTCTACATGTTCTTTTTCTTTATTTAACAGGCTTTCCGGTATAAACATCGGCAGATAGACATTCTCCACTCCCGTCTCTTTGAAACGCCTGTCCAATTCTTTCTGGATATTTTCCCAGATGGCGTATCCGTCCGGCTTTAAAATCATGCATCCTTTTATGGAAGAATAATCAATTAATTCTGCCTTTTTTACAACATCGGTATACCATTGCGCAAAATCTTCCTCCATCGAGGTAATGGCTTCCACTAATTTCTTTTCTTTTGACATGGGTTTATTTCCTTTCTGTGTCATAGTTTAATGAAGTTATTATAGACTGCGCTATTTTGGTTCGTCAAGTTTTTTCCTCACTGTTTCTGATTTTCAGGTATGCGGCTGCGCAGACTGCCACAGACAACAACGACCCCGCAGGCGCGGCAAGCCCCATCGGAAAAAGGCTGGCGGCAAAATACTCCGATGCAAAATAAGCTCCCGGAATGCGGATTAAGACAATCGACAAGATATTATGCAGAAATGAAATGCCGGATTTCCCATACGCATAAAAATATCCGCTGAAACTAAAATGTATGCCCGCAAATACACAATCCCAGATATAACTGCGCAAATACTGCCCGCCGGATAAAATCACGTCTGAATCTTCCGTAAAAATCCCAACCAACTGCCCATATGCAGACTGGACAAAAACAGACATGGCAATCCCGAAACCGACCGTGATAAAAATGGCATACCGAAGCGTCAGTCTTGCGCGCCCTTCCTTTTTTGCCCCTATGTTCTGCGCTGACAAAGCAGAAACGGCAGAAAGCATAGTGGACGGAACCAAAAACACTACGCCTATGATTTTTTCCACAATTCCGACTGCCGCCGCATCTACAAGCCCCCTGCGGTTTGCTATAATTGTAATGACAATAAATGCAACTTGTATAAAAGTGTCCTGCAAGGCTACGGGAACGCCTATCTTTAAGATCCGTTTTAAGGTTATAGGAGATGGCTTAAAATCTGCTTTTTGCAGTTTGATTCCGGCTGAATGCTTTAGAATCACAAAAAGGGCAAACACAACGCTAAGAGTCTGGGATATAACAGTGCCAAGCGCCGCTCCAGTTGCGCCAAGGGAAAAATAACGGATAAAAATATAATCCAATAAAATATTTGACGCACACGCAGCCGCCACGAAATACATCGGGCTCTTTGAATCCCCAAGGCCGCGGAATATGGAACTGATGATATTATACGCCGTGATAAATGGAATCCCAAGGAAGCATATGGTAAGATACGACGCCGTTCCCAAAACCGCTTCTGTCGGAGTTGCCATAATGGCTGTGATCGGTTTTACCAAAAAAAGCAGCGCTGCCGTAAACCCAATAGAAAGCCCTAAAAACAACACGGCAGTGTTTCCAATGGCTAAAGAAGCTTCCTTTTCCTTCTTCGCCCCAACCGCTTTTGCGATTGTCACAGTCGCCCCCATCGCAAGTCCGACAATCATCACAGTCAGCATATGCATCACCTGACTGCCGATAGAAACCGCTGTGATGTGGTTTACGCCGCTATACCTGCCTACCATATATAAATCTGCCATTCCATACAGGGTTTGAAGAAAATAGGAAAATAAATAGGGAATCGAGAATTGTAAAATTGTTTGAAACACACTGCCAGAGGTTTGATTTTTTTCCATGTTTCCGGTTGCCTTCCTTTGCGCTTTTATGGATCTACTATAGCAGGGATTGAAAAATGTGTAAAGCAAACGTCACTTGCATTTTCAGAATAACGCTCCTAAAAAAGCGGCCTTGCCAGATTTCCATCTGCAAAACCGCCTCTTTGCTTTCCCCTTATTCCGCTTTGATTTCGCCTGTTCGAATGATAAATTTCACGCTTCCCGCCGTATCTTTTGCTTTTCCGCCAAACGATTCATAGGAGCCGCCTAAATCCAAAACATTCTGAATCCGTTCCGTAAATTCTTTAACGTCGCCCTGATAAGCGTTTACCAGCTTTTCAATTCCTTCTTCGTCAAACTTCACTATTCCGTCTTTTAGTTCAACCGATCCATCTTTTAATTGACGGGTTCCGTCTGAGAACTGGCTTACGCCGTCTTTTAATTTTGAAACGCCATTATTTAATTCCGTATTTTTGGAAGCAAGCGTCTGGCTTCCATTGTATAGCTGGTCAATTCCCGACGTCAGTTTCGGCAATTTATCCGACATTCCGTTCACCGCTTCATCTAATGCCGACATTCCGGAAACCAGACTATATCCTGACTCTTTATCCTTTTTTTCAATGTTTCCGGCAATCTGCTTTTTCGCAGACTGCGCGCCTTCGACTGCCGCCATTGCCGCCGCCTGCCCTGCCGCCGTTTTTGCGCCTTGCTTTACGCTGTCCGCTACAGATGTCCCAACCGTTTCTTTTGCCTGTTCCGCTACGCTTACTACCACTTTAGGCGCGGTCTGTTCCGCTACGCTTCCCGCCGTCTGTTCCGCCACACTGCCTGCCACTTGCGCCGCCACACTGCCTGCCACTTGTTCCGCTACGCTGCCTGCCGCCTGTTCCGCCACGCTTCCCGCCACGTTTGACGCTACGCTTCTGGCTGTCTGATCCGCCACTGCGCCTGCCGCTGTCTGAACTGTCCCGATAAATGCCGAAAGCTGTGTTTCCGCCGCCTGTGCAACAGCCGCCGCAATCGACGCGTCCGCCATTGCCTGTTCTACGGTAATCCCGTTCGCCTGCGCCGCCTGAACAAAGCCTGCCGCCTGAAACGCCGCCTTCAACTGCGCTTTCGTTTCCTCCGAAACCGCGCCTGCAACTGCGGCTGCTGCCTGATCCTTCGCCTGCGCCGCAATCTCGTCGAGCTTTCCATTTATCCCTGCCATTGCCTGATCCTTCGCCTGCGCCGCAATAACCGGCTTTTGTGTCTGTATTCCCGCCACTGCCTGATCCTTTGCCTGTTCCGCAATGACCGGCTTTTGCGACTGTATCCCCGCCACTGCCTGATCTTTCGCCTGCGCCGCCGCCGTCTGTTTTACAGAGTCGCTTGCAACGGATGCATAAAATGCCTGCGATGCCTGCGATTTGATATTATTGTAACTTTGCGGGTTCGCGTCATCTGCAAACTGCGTTTCCACTGCCTGCGCCGCCGCTGTTTTTGCCTGCGCCATGGCCGCCTCTTTTTCGCTGTTTCCCATTGGGGCGTTTAGGGCATTATCAAGCGTTTTCATGCCATTGTTTAACGTATGGATGCTCGCCGTCAAATCAGCTACGCCGCTGACTAACAGGCCTGTTTCTCCTTTCAATGCGCTGATTCCGTTCGCTAACTGTCCGGCGCCGTCCGTATATGCCGCAACCCCGTTTTTCAAGGAATCAACCCCTCCCGCAAATTCACCCATTTTCTCATCTAATTCGCCAATCCCGTCAGAAAGTTTCTCTGAACCGTCTCTTAACTGTTCCGTGGCAGACGTTAAATCTTCCATTTTTTCGTCCATTTCCGTCAAATCAAACGTATAATCTCCGGCAAATTCCGAAGGCTGCGCCACAACCGTCATTGTCATATCTAAAGAAAAATCCTTTACGTCAGCATTTACTTCCACATAATCCGGAATGGATATGTCTTTTTCTAAATCGCCATTCTTTAAGTTCAAGCTTTCCTTTAAGCCCGGCGCCGCCATGCCAACCACAATCATTGTATCCCCGTTTGATATGACTTTTCCATTTTTTACTTCCACATTTGTAAAATTATCTTTTAAAAGCATACCCGACACAGCCGCAAACGGCACATAGTAATCTCCGTCTTTCTCATGGTTTGTATAGTCAAAACGTATTTTTACGTTTCCGCTTTTTCCCGCCAAATCTTTCGGGGAAATTTTTTTCCCGTCCAAATAATAGGATACATTGACGGTAACCGGAGCTTCTTTTGTCGTCACGCCCTGATAGTAAATATCGTTTCCATCTGCCTGCCATTCAAGGACGTTGCCTTTTTTCTCAAATGTCTCCCTGCCTTTTACGTTTTCTATGTCTTTTAATTCCGAAACGTCCGAAAGCGCATCTAATTTTTCCGGATTTTTCAGCCATTCGCTGACAATCGCCGATTCTGCGTTTCCATTTGCATCAGCAAGGATATAGACGGTTTCTTCTTTCCCAATAGGCGTTTTTTCACTTTCCTCCTTTCGGGAAAGGAAATCTCCCAGTTCCATTTCCTTTGAAACGCTCTCTGTCTTAGCTTCCCCGCTTTTTGCGGCATAAACGCCGCATATGCCAGTGCCGCCTGTCAAAAGCGCCACCGTCAATACGCCTGCCGTCATGCGGATTACATATTTGTGTTTGAACCGTTCTTTTAATTTTTTAAACTTCATAATAATTCCTCCTAATTTTTATTCTTTATTTTAGGCAAAAAGCCGATGCTTGTTTTCACGATACATTTATCTAACATCAAAAACATTGCCGGAAGCAGAAACGCTACGACGAGCAGGCTTATCACCGCGCCCCTCGCCAAAAGCATACAAAGCGAACTAATCATGTCTATGCTTGAATAAAGCGCCACGCCAAATGTGGCGGCAAAGAAACTTAACGCGCTGACGGCGACAGATTGTAAAGAGCTGTTTAACGCCGTAATAACGGCTTCCCTTTTTCCCGCGCCGCGGCTGCGTTCCCGTTTATATTTATTCGTCATTAAAATCGCATAATCTACCGTTGCGCCAAGCTGAATTGTCCCGATTACAATCGAAGCGATAAACGGAAGAACCGTGTTCGTAAAATACGGGATTCCCATATTGATAAAAATTGCAAACTCAATCACCAGCACCAGTATCACCGGAAGGGACGCAGATTTTAGGACAATGGCTATAATCAGGAAAATCAGGACAATCGACGCCGCATTGACTATTTTAAAATCCCGATCAGTAATGGTAATTAAATCCTGCGTACATGGGGCTTCTCCAATTAACATAGCGGTTTCGTCATACTTTTTAATGACTTCCCGAATGGCATCGCACTGCGCGTTGACCTCGTCCGTCCCTGTTTTATATTCAGACAAAACATAAATCATCTGGTATGTCCCATTGTTTAATTTCTCTTTTATCCTGTCTGGGACAAATTCGGCGGGCGTTAAGGGCCCTGTCAGCGCATCTAACCCCAATGCAAGTTTCACGCCGTCCACTTCTTTTAACTCTTTTTCCATTTGAAACGCTTCGCTTTTCGGCAATTCACTGTCCGCTAAAATAACGTGCGCCGCTCCCATGCCAAATTCATGTTCTAAAGCGTCCCCCGCTTCTACGCTTCCCAACTCTTTCGGCAGCGTCCCCACTAAATCATAGTACACTTCGTTGTGCCCCTGCGCATAATACATCGGCCCGATTCCCGCCAAAAACAGGACAATAAAAACCGGATAATGCTTTGCCACAAAACCGCCGATTCTCCCAAGGTCAGGCATCAGTGGCTTATGCTTTGTTTTTTCCAGCCATTTATCCATTGCAAGGATCATCGCCGGAAGAATTGTCACACAGCCTATCACCCCAAAGACTACTCCCTTTGCCATCACAATGCCTAAATCCATGCCAAGGGTAAATGTCATAAAGCACATAGCTAAAAATCCCGCAATCGTCGTAATGGAACTTCCGACAACAGAAGTGACCGTCTGGGAAATTGCATGCGCCATCGCGCGGTTTTTATCGTCCGGATAACGCTCTTGGTTTTCTTCATAACTGTGCCACAGGAAAATGGAATAATCCATCGTCACTGCAAGCTGTAAGACTGCCGCAAGCGCCTGCGTAATAAAGGAAATTTCTCCGGCAATCCGGTTCGTGCCAAGGTTATAGACAATCGCCATTCCAATGCTGAGCAGGAAAATAGCGGGAATCAAATAAGAGTCCATCGTCAGCGCCAACGCCAGCGCCGACAATAACGCGGCAATCACCACATACATAACCGCCTCACTGTTGCAGATTTTTTTTATGTCCGTGACAACTGCCGACATTCCACTTAACAGACACTTTTTGCCTGTTAATTCTCTAATTTCTTCAATCGCATCAAGCGTTTCGTCCGAAGACATTGACGTGTCGAATGTAAGAATTAAAAGGGAACTTTTTGTATCTGCGTTTTTTAACGTCTCCGCAAGTTCATCCGGAAGAATATCCATCGGCACAGATAAATCCGCTATGCTTCCATACCAAATCACATCTTTGACATGGCCCACTTCTTTTAATTCGCCCTCGAGCGTTTGTATGTCTTTGTCCTCCAATCCCTTCACAACGCAGACGGAAAACGCGCCCGTGCCAAACTCCTCAAGCAAAATCTCCTGTCCCTCCATCGTTTCAATGTCTTTCGGAAGATAAGAAAGTATATCATAATTGATTCTCGTGCTTAAATATCCAATCACGGCGGGAATCAGAAGCAGAAAACTTGCGGTTAAAATCAATTTTCGCAGTTGAACCACTTTTTTTCCAAATTTTATCATCGTCCCTCTCCTCTCTATGTGTCAGATCTGTTTTATCGTTAGTATAAAAAAAAAGACTGAACCTGAACAGATTCAATCTTTTCGTTTTGTTTTCCTTTTTATACAGATAAAGTGATTTGTCGTTTTTTTCAGAACACCGCATTTACATTGTATGGAGTTTAAACTACCCTAATAATACTTCCTCAATGGAATGTTTCATTATGTAGTCATAAATTTCAGCCAGTTCCTTCGCCGAAACCGCAAGCCCGCTTTTAATCCAGACAAGCGCCACAGAACAGATTGACTGCGCATAATATTCCGCAATCCGCTCCGGCGTAAGCCACTGGAATTTCATGATTTTATCCTTCGGATTTTTCTCAATAATTTCCAGCAAAATCCCCTTCACACAGCTTCTGGCAATGAGTTCGAATGAATTTTGCCCTTCTAACTTTGCCGCTTTTATATAGAACTTTTTCTCCTTTTCTATATTCATAAATAACAGCAAAAGCGCCTCGTCCATCATCTGGTTCTCAATTAATGGACGGATTGGCTCTAGCAGATCCGTCCATATAATCCACTCCAAAAGCTCATATTTATCCTGAAAATGATTGTAAAACGTCGGGCGTATTACGCCCGCTTTGTCCGTGATTTCTTTTACCGTGATTTTTTCAATCGGATTATTTAACGCAAGTTCTTTCAAACTTTCCGCAAGCAGAGTATCCGTTTCATTTCTGAACGCCGCCATAGATCCTCCCTACTTTCTCGCCGCTATCATAGACTCCAAATTTTTATTCACCTTCTTCAAATAAACGCATGTGACCGCCAAAGCCGCAAGCTCCGCGAGCGGGAACGAAAGCCAGACCGCCTCTAATATTCCCGTCAGGGAAAGCAGATATGCCGCCGGAAGCAAAATCACAAGCTGGCGTATAACCGACAATACCAGACTGTATACGCTTTTCCCCAATCCCTGAAACACCCCGCTCGCCACAATGGAAACGCCGGCAAAGAGATAGCATGCGCTTAAAATCCGAAGCGCCGGAACGCCGATTTCAATCATCTGGCCCGATGCATTAAAAAGCATTAAAAGCTGTTTCGGCATTACTTCCGCCGTCAAAAACCCTGCAATCATCAACACAACCGCCGCTATCATGCTGCTTTTCATCACCTTCATAATCCTGTCTTTATATCCGGCTCCGTAATTATACGCCACAATCGGGATTAACCCGTTATTTAACCCAAACACAGGCATAAAGATAAAACTCTGCAATTTAAAGAATACGCCGAACACAGCCGCCGCCGTTGAAGTAAACCCAAGCAATATCTTGTTCATAAAAAATGTCATAACGGAACCAATCGACTGCATTAAAATCGCCGGAACCGCAACTTCATAAATCTGCAACAGCGTCTGTTTGTCCGGACGGATTTTTGAAAGCGTAAGATGGATTTCCGTATTTTTTTTCTGGTTGTAATAAAAACCAAATACCATCGCCACGATCTGCCCGAACACAGTCGCCGCCGCCGCGCCTGCAATTCCCATTTTCGGGAAGCCAAACAGCCCAAAAATCAATATCGGGTCAAAAATCAGGTTAATCACTGCGCCCGTCGTCTGCGTAATCATCGTGCAGACCGTCCGCCCCGTCGCCTGTAAAAGACGTTCAAAACAAAACTGCCCATACAATCCAAAACTTGCCGCCGTACAAATCAAAAGATACGTCTTTCCATACGCTATAATTTCCGGTATATCTGTCTGTAGTTCAAAATACAGACCGGAAAAGCATACGCCGATCAGCAAAAACAGCAGATAATTTGCCCCCGCCAGTATAACGGAATTGCCTGCCGCTTTGTCCACTTCCTCAAACCGCTTTTCGCCCAGCCGTTTCGAAAGGAGCGCGTTTACCCCGACTCCCGTCCCCGCCGCGACCGCTATCATAAAATTTTGAAGTGGGAACGCCAGAGAAACTGCCGTCAGCGCATATTCATCAATCTGCGCGACAAATATACTGTCCACAATATTATACAATGCCTGAACCAGCATGGATATTACCATCGGCAGAGAAATATTAACTAACAGTTTATTAACCGGCATCGTCCCCATCTTGTTCTCTGTCTGCGCTTCCATTTCTTCTACATCTCACTTTCTTCCGTAACATCAAGTTCAACAGCTTCCGCCACTATTTCCGCATCTGCATCCACTGCCTGAAACCCTTCCATCTTACTCCGCATCTCTTTTGCTGTTTTCGTCACTTGGAAAATAATCCAAAGATCCGTAATCCCGTCATAAATTAGCGCCACGCCCACAAACGCCAGCGCTACGGAAATTACGCCAAAGCAATCAAAGATGCAAGCGATCCCAAGCCCCATTCCAAATACTGCCATAAGCAGGATCACCCAGTAAAATTCATAACCGCCGCGCCTTGTTTCAAGCGCATACTTAAAATCTTCAAACCCATGCACAAACAGCACAACGCCAATCCCAATTAAAAGCATACTCTGGATGCTGTGCGGCTTTAAATAGATCCATATGCCCACAAACAAAAGAACAAGCCCAAGCGGCAGGTTAATCCCATGTCTTTCCTGCTTATTCATAATATAGCTAATGATTCGGATTAAGCCCAAAACGGCAATCACTGCCGCAATCGCTTTACACGCAATCGTCGTCACTTCTGTCGGCCATATCATCAATACTGTTCCAAATACAATACAGCACAGCGCGCTGATAATGACGTCCAGCTTTATCCTTTGAAATAATTCTTTCATTCCAATGCCTCCTTTTACGCTTTTTCTTTTACCACAATAGAAGGAAGCGCAATTTCACTGTACTGCGTTGAAATAATCTTCCCTCGTGACGCCCGTGAATAAATTCCCTGAAACCTGCCGCCATAAACAAATAATCCAGTCAGGTTTGACACTTCAATAAAGTCCGCATCCTCCCCTTTTGAAAAATCTATATTTTTCGTCTGGTACGGGACGCAAAATCCCTGAACCAAAAACCCTTCTTTCCTGTGGGCGTCAACCATTTTTTTCCACTCCTCCACAGAAGAAAACTCCACGCCAGCAAACACGCCCTTAGAACCATAAGAATCTAAGGGTTTTATAATATAACGGTCTTTTTCGGCTATCATCTTATCATATGGAAGATAATCCGCCGTCATTAACGCCGTGTACGGCACATGCGCCTTGACATACGCGCGTTCTGCATCCGTTAGAAACTCTTGCGTCATTGGGTGATGCAAGATCTGGTACAAAACTTTATTATGCGCAATCTGCGTCGTAAAATCCCCGATCAGGCAAACGGCGTCCGCTTTCACTGCCGCAATAAAATCCGTCACTTCACTGTAATGCTCCATAATATCACTTGTCACGGCGCGGCGGTAAATTAAGTCAATCGGTTTTCCCTCTTTCCCATAAAGCCTTTCGCCGTCAAATTTCATATCCCGTATTTCACAGATTTCACAATCTATGCCATGCGTTCTGTAACTTTCGGCAAAAATTTCAAACTCATTATTCGTCGCGCTCTCCATAAAATCTACGATTGCAACATTCGGCTTTTTCACCGCCCCTTTGATTGTCTGATAAATCCGAAGCGACGTTTCCACCCATGTGTCAAATAATTCAAATGTCTGGATTTCATATTGTTTGGCAAGCTCTTGATAGCCTTCCGTCAATTTCAACGCATGGTTTAATTCACGGTCTTCGTTCATGGCGCTTGAGCCGTCCGTATTAAACTCGCAAAATTTAAAGTCTTTTGTTTCTTCATTATAAAATAGATCAATCCGCGCAATCGGGATATTGCCAGAATAACGTTTTTCACGCAGGATTAATTCCTCTAACTCTTTCGAAAAGCCAAACAAAGAGCGGTATGTTTGGTTTTCCCTGTATTGCGCAGTCACTTTATCAAAAATTCCATACAAAACGTCAATTAACTCTGTAAAACACTCAATATCCGCTTCCGTAAACATCTTCGGAATATACAATGTGCTAACGCATCTTCCATGGTATTTCGCTGAGGAATGATTCATATAATCAATTTCTTTTAATGCGCTTTTCGCATGGATTCCTTTATCTTTTGCAACGCTTTCACAATAGGCTTGATTTAATTCACAAAGCTTTAGCATGGTTTTTCTTCCTTTCATTATAGTAAAATGTATTATAACACACTTATTTTAAAAAGCAATCTGATAAAAAAAGAAAATTGGAAAAACCCATATTTCTATGGCAATACGCCACGATAGGCTCTGCCTGAAATATGGGTTTACTTATTTTTCCATATGAATTTTAAACATATTTCAATTTTCCGCTGACAAATGTACTTGAAACACTTCCCTGCATTCCTGCGGCAAAGAAACAAGATACTGATTTTGCAATCCTCACATTTAACGCCATAAAAGGACGCACGGTTTTTTTCATGTTATAGTGACATATAAAACTATATTCCTTCCTAATTTTTAAGGGCTCTATCCTCCTTAGAAGTATCTGGCGCAGATACTCGTCTGGAATCCGCATATGTTAAATCACTAAAAAACGTCAACGTATTTTTGGAAATAATTTTTCCGTCTACAATGGCAAATACATTCCAGTAATCTTCTTGCCCAAAGCCCGTGGGCACATGAAATGTACGCACCGGATCATTTCCATGATAAACTTTAATCTGCGCTCCAGATGTCGAAAGCGTACCGCTTCCATCATAATGATAAACGTAATAATAGTATGGGGCATCGGTATTTACATTCAATGTAATTGTTTCGGGTCCATAACCTGTTATATCATCCAGATCAAGATTGCAGACTTCTAAATCCGACTCATAATCATATTCCCACATATTTTCATAATATACATGAAAATCCTCTCCATCTGAAAATCTTCCAACGACATGAGAATCAAGATCACTTGGATTTTCACCCCATGTTAAAACTATCCGGTATGTATCGTCTGCCATTACAGGTGACATGGTTCCATTCTGTTCCGGATTATCCGTATCTTCCCCCGGCCATACAATAATATTAAAGCTCGTTGCCAAATACTCCTCTTTACTTGCCGTAATCGTATAATTCCCACAGGGAATCCCGAATATAACGCCAAATGCTTTTTTCGCGCCAAACCGGAACTCCCCATCAGAATCCGTTTTTAATTCCTTAATAATTTCACCTTCTGTATTATTCCAGCCAGAGCGAAGCTGAAGATTAACATCTTCAATAGGCCTTCCTGTAACTGCATTTGTAATAATTCCCCTAAATCCCCCTTTTCCTTCTCCCGAAATCAATTCAATTTCCTGCATATATGTCATTTCGCCATCTTCTATTCTTTCGTAAGCAGAAAAAGGAAGATATCCGTCCTTTGTTATTTCTATCAAAAATGTCCCACTTGGAAGGGAACATGAGAAATTACCTAATTCATCTGTTTCCATTGCAGTGACTCCCATATCGTCTTTGGAAATTTTAACGCTTACCCCCTTGATATTGTTTCCAGTTTCAGAATCTTTAATATGACCATACAATTCTCCATTCTCTGATAACGGAGACAATATGACTGTCTGCACATTGCCTTTCGTCACAAACGATTTGCTTACACGCTTCCCATCTATATTTGCATTAGCTATATAAATCCCGTCATACAGATATTCCACGTATGTCGAATTGCCTGCCTTTTCATATGCCGTATTGCCATCTTCCCTTTTAATTGTCACAGGGATGCCTGTAAGAGTCTCGTCCTTGTCATTTAAGACTTGAATAGTTGTTTTGTAAAATTTATTTTTACAAGGGCCAAACCCATATTTTTTCTCTCCTCTGTATACACTGTCTCTGCTATTAGAAAGTGACCAAAAACATATTCCGGGGTATTCAGGAAGGAAATTGACATATCCTTCAAGTTCAAATAATTTAATATTAAATATATCTCCCTTTAAAGCATCATCGCAAATTGCAAACGTCATTTTTAAGTTTAAATCTGCAAACCATTTTATCTCACCAGAAACACACAAATCACACGCATGTTTGGACTCTGCATGATTTAACACATCATCACTGCCCATTTCTACTTCAGCAGTCATTTTTACGCCAGAATGGCCGCTAAATTCCACTTTAACTACATTTTTACAGAACTGGATCGCCGTAGAAAGTTTTGGACCAATCTTTATTTCTGCCTTACCCTCCGCCATTAAACTCACTGTTTGTGTTTTTTCTTTGATGTCTTCTCTTCCAGAATAGGAATTGTATTGAAAACCCGACTTCTGTGAATAAGTATAATCCAATGATATACTCCCGCTAGCTTCCCATTCTATTGGAATTTTAGGATTTATCGACGCTTCAAGCCCCGGCACCGGCGTTGGAACTGAAACCCTTGGCAATGGAATCTCTGTTTTGTCTGCCCTGCGCGCATTATTATCATTTCCATCATTATCTTTAGACACCTCCCCCTTTATGCCAAGTTTTCCCTCAAGCAATGTTGTAATGTTACATTCAAAATAATCTTTCGCAAAAAGTTTGGCATCATAAGATATTTGTATGCTGAATTGTACAGATCCACTAAGCGTCCCAGAAATTTTTAAAGTGTCTTCTATTAGCTCATGAGAAAAATCTCCGCCAATCGTCGGACTGGAAAAGTTGGTTTCGACGTCTATAATATCAATCCTTGGCTGAATGCCACTGTCCCCAGATTTCATATCTGTTTTCAAAACATCATAAAAATCAGTTAGCATTACATCTGATGCGGTTGTAAATGTGATGAACCCATCCGAATTATTAATAACCTCCTTAATCTTAAACAGATACGCAGTGCCAGTAACATAAACCGGATCGCCGGATCGCAGTCCCCTTACATCACTGTCAGGGTTATAAAACGTATATGTATGATCTAACATGTTGCTTTCAAATTCATCTTCAATGAAAATATCTTCTACAACTAACCTATTTGTCATGTTGCCAGAATTAATTATCTTCACATTTTCATTAAATACGCCAAAATTGTTTTCTGTGCTTTCATCAAAATTCACAACCTTTTCTTCCGGAAAATCATATACTGTCTTTTCTTCAAACCGGGCATATTTCGCAGAATAATCGATACATAAAAATGATTCACACAGTTTTTTTTCTATACCTTCCCCATCTAATTCCACGAGCCTTGCGCGAATCAGATAGTAATCGGTTAAAGCAGTTTCCACAGGTATAGAAACACAAATCATCTCTCCATAATCTGGCGTCTGCGTGGCAACTCTTGTAATTGGTTCTTTCTGGAGACAGGCATTTACGGCTTCTTGTTCCCAGCTGCCATCTATACCGATTGTATCCTCATAAAACTCTACAACCAATGCGCAGGCTGAATTTGTATTGATCGTTGCCTGTAGGGTATTTCCATTCATCTCTACACCTGAAATGGAGTAAATCGTTTCTTCCTTATTTGTCGCAGAATAAAGTGAATCTGTACTGCCGTCCGGCGAACCCCATCCGGCATACAACACCATATCCCCTTTAACTGGAGAACCAAAATCATATTTTGTTACAGCCGCAGACTCCATATACCAGCCAGTAAACCCATACATATCTCTTTCGGGGTCAGCTGGCGCTGCCACAGACTTGCCTTCTGCAACTTTCTGTATCTCATATACATTTTTTGAACCGTCGTTACAGTCAAATGTAACCTGATAACATGCATCCGGATCGGAAGAAATCTGTGTCTGCCTCACCCATTTTGCATAAAGCGTTAGATTTCCTGTAACTGCTTTTGAAAAATTATAAACCTTTTTAAGCGCTTTATCAGTATGCCATCCTCCAAACACATAGCCGTTTCTTATCGGATCAACCGGTTTTGAAACACGCCTGCCTGCAAGAATTTTTTGCGAAGGAGGCATTTTCCCCACATCAGAAGCATTTGAAACAAATGTAACTGTATAATACATAATAGGATTTGCCTCTTTTGTGACTATAATCTTGACTGTGACCTTTTTTCCCCCGGAAGTACCTGTCATGATAGCCGCGCCTTCCCTAACAGCTCTGACATTTCCTGATTTTGTAACTGTCGCTATGGAAGAATTATTAGATTTCCAAGTAATAGGCTGTATTTTTTTTGCAGGACTTGTAACTTTTGCTTTCAAATTTACCGACTGACCTGCATTCAACTGATAAACACTGTTGCAAAGCAAGCTGATTTTTTTTGTTTTATTATATATTGTAATTTTACATACAGCTTTAATTTTCGAATTATGTTTCGACTTTGCAATAATTTTAACAGTTCCGGCCCTTTTCGCTTTCACTTTCCCTTTTGAAGTGACAGTCGCAACTTTTTTGTTTGAACTGCTCCATGTTACAGTTTTAGATGCCTTAGATGGAATTGTTTTTTTTACTTTTAAAGTTCTGGATTCTCCTTTTACCATCATCAGCTTACTTTTATTTAATACAATCTTTTTTGGCTCATTTCGCCTTTTTGCAGCTTCTGTATTTGCCGGTAACAATGTTAAAACCATTGTAATTGCTAATAATGCCGTTATTAACTTTCTAAACGTTTTTTTTAATTTCATAATGTACCCCTTTCTGTTCTGCCAACGCTTGTAATCATTATCCCTTCTTTTACACAGGAGATTAAATAAAGAATCTGATGCTTTTTCCAATGCCAATCGCATAATATGCTCTCCTTCTAAGAATCAACATGATAAAACTTCCCAAGCATCCCTTCTAACGATGTCCCGCGTAACAACTTATCCGTTACATCCGCAACGGATTCCCCGCCTGCCAAAGCATATGGGCTGATAGATTCCGCCACTGCTTTTAAAAGCTCCGCGTTCGATACGGAAGTCATAGAAGCGATTAATTCGGGACTGACGGATTCGATTACTCTTTGTATCGAATCTGTATACGCTTTCTGCCGCTCCATTTCAAGAGCATCCATTTCCTTTTTATACGTAAACTCAGTTTCCATCTTTTCTTTCTGCCGCGCAATCTCCATGTTTTGGATTGCCGTTTTTACTGACTGAAGATTCTGCTCCGCTGTCAGCGCGGCAAGGCGCGCTTCTTCCTCAAAACGTTTCAATTCTTCCTTCTTTTCCATCTCCTCTTTTTCCAGCCTGCTGCTTAATTCAAGACGGTACATCTGTTTTTGATACTCAAACTCCGCCATTGCTTTGTCCACTTCCGCCAGACGTCCGGCAGCCGCCATTTCTTTGGATGCATTGGACAGTTCTAAAGATTCTTTAATCATTTTTTTCTGATGCGCATGGAGAATATCTTTAACATCTTCCTGAACCGATACGGATAGAATCTCTACATCATGCGCCAGCATTCCATTTTCCGGGAAAAACCTGCCTTTTCCTGCAGGCTTTGAATCCGGCTTTTCTTCCTCGTCTGAAAGATTCAGCGCCACTTTCCTCACAATATCCGCAGCATTTTCATAAAAAGCTTCAATCGTGTACAACTTTGCAGCCCTCTTAATCAAAGAGCGTTCCCGGTCGGTTAGATATTTGACATAATTCTCCACAGAAAACCATTTTTCTTTGTATTCCGGAAGAAAATCCACACAATAAGAAACTTTAATCTGCACATCAACGAAATCTTTTGTCTGTACCTTTACCACATCACTGATTTTATTATTTTCCACCCTTAAATAAACCGTGGATAAAAGATGATCTGTCGTCTTTGGGCGTCCTGTCGATAATTCCATGGATTCTAATGTCTCATCATATTCCATCAGATACGTCTGGGCGCCAAGAATGACTTTCCGCTCTCCATTTTTCGAAACAACATTTATCGCATAGCCTGTCCATATGTCAACGCTGATTGCGCCATTATATTTATTGTCAATCGTAACGGCATTTAACTCCGGATATACTGCATTACGCGAAAATCCGGAATCCTCGACCGCCATATTTCCCACGCCCCGCAATCCCTGATCCTGCCTATATTTCTTCTCATTCCCGCTGCTCTTAGAATTTTCGTCTACTGCCGCCGACATTGTTTGTTCCATTCCCAGATTATGCCGCAAAACCTCAGCATTTCCCGGATACCATAATCGGCATTGCTTTTCAGTCAGTTTCCTTCTGACAATCACTTCTTTTCTAGGGTCAGGCAGATACATTGCCGCGCCGCGTATGGTCTTTATGTTTCCTGTATTCCGGTCTAACACATACCTTCCTTCTCCAACGGGAATTGCAATCGCATGATGCAAAACCTGCCCATTATAGTCAATAATGGCATGTTCCGGCCTTGGATAATAGATCATCTGCTCCTTTCCAGTAATAAAAAGCTTTAGGCGTTTGCGAAACGCCAGAACCCGCATAAATACGGGATTCTTTTTGTCAC
>CAJUST010000010.1 GCA_910589105.1 uncultured Lachnospiraceae bacterium | reverse complement strand
TGCGACAGGATTTGAACCTGCGACCTCTGCGTCCCGAACGCAGCGCTCTACCAAACTGAGCCACGCATCGTAAGTTTCCATATTCTCTCAAACGTACTTGTAAATAATATCACATTAATCTAAGTTTGTCCAGTGTTTCTTTTCAAAAAATAAAAAATTTTAAATTCTATACATAATCAAATGAGATTTCCACAAACTAATAAAAACCAAACAAAGGAGGCTCTTATGGAAGACGCTACAAAATGCGCAGATTCAAACTGCCACAGAAAACAATCCGAGGTTAAAAAAAGCGGTTCAAAAATTCCGCCGTCATCGGCTCTTAAACAGCAAAGTTTATATAGTAAAGCCGACAAACCGATTCCGGACAACAGTCCTTTTTATACAGAACGGAGTAACCCATTGAGCAGTAAAGGGAATTAATAAGGCCAGCCGGCGCATCTGAATGATGCGCCGGTCTGCTTTTCATGATAAGTTACCGGATAAAACCCGTTCTATGTGTATATTCATTTTCCGGAGCAAGGATTCCTTGATTTTTCCCGGATTCAATGCACTTTAACAGCCATGCCATATTTCTTCCAAGGTTCCGCATAATTTGAAGCCCTTCCAAATCTTCTTTTACCTCTTGCGGCTGATTCCCATGCGTCATATTCCAATAAGAAGAAGACACTACAGGCATCTCCGCTAAAGTAAAATACTTATTCAGCACATCAATCGATGCGGTTGTGCCTGCCCGTCTTGCAGAAACAACGGCGGCGGCGGGCTTATGTAAAAACGCTTTTTTTCCTGAATAGAATGCCCGATCCATCACGCTTAAGATTCTTCCAGAGGGATGCGCATAATAAACGGGAGATCCAAATAGAAAACCATCTGCATCTTTCGCTTTTGCTATCAGCGTATTGACACAATCGTCATCAAAAATACAGCCTTCCTGTTTCGTATTGCATTGCCCACAGCCAATGCAGTCTCTGAGGGAGCCGCTTCCGACCCAGAAAACCTCTGTTAAAATTCCCTCCTGCTCCAACGTTTTGGCAGCCTCATGTAATGCAGTATCCGTACATCCATGCTCTTTTGCGCTGCCATTTACTAATAATACTTTCATATCCATTTCCTCCGTCTTCTCAATATAAACAAAATCTTCCATTATTATATTACGCCAATATTTAAAAAACGTCTACCCTATTCCAATTTCTTCCATTTAGCGCTAAAATAAATAAAACTAAAAGAAAGGACAGGATATTATGAACAAATTAAGCGCACAAAAAGCTCCGCAGGCCATTGGCCCATATTCACAGGGGTATGAAGCAAACGGCTTTCTTTTTACTTCCGGACAGATTGCCATTATTCCAGAGACCGGAGAAATTCCCGAAGGCATTGCCGCGCAGGCAGATCAATGCTGTAAAAATGTCGGAGCCATTTTAGAAGCAGGAGACAGCGGGTTTTGCCATGTCATCAAAACAACCTGTTTTCTTGCCAATATGGAAGATTTTGCCGCGTTCAATGAAGTATATGCAGAGTATTTTACATCAAGACCGGCCAGAAGCTGTGTTGCCGTAAAAGAATTGCCAAAAGGCGTTCTTTGTGAGATTGAAGCAATTGCCGTGAAATAGATCCGGCTTTTCACATGAAAAAGGCTGTCAAAAAATAGCTGCTAAATACAGCATTTTGTGACAGCCTTTCCTTTTCTTTGCGTTAAGCTTTCGCGTCTAGTGAGATGCCTTTTAAATCTTCAAGTAAAAGATTTTCTTCTTCCATCAGTTTTTTAACTTCTTCATCTATTTCACGGGAAATGTCTTCGCCATCCAGCGTCTGTTTTGTCATTTCCGCTGTTTTTTCACGGACATTCTCCGCCGCAGCTTCCGCTTCCGTCTTTGTCTCCTTGGCGGCTTCGATGCGTTCTTCTTGTTCTTCTTTCTTTTCTTCTCTTTTTTCCGCTTCTTCTTTGATTTCTTCCGCTTTCTCATCAAGCGTTTCTTTTGCATCCTGAATCATCATTGCGACCGCTTCTTTGGACGCCGCATCCATAATATCCTCTTTTGCCTGCTGCGCCTCTACCATCGCCTTAGATTTTAATTTTTCAATTTTCATGGAGCGGATTGCTTGTGTGTCTCCTTTAATCTGAGACTGGTTATCCTCCATTTTTTTCTTATAGCTGCCTGCCTGCTTGTGCAGTTCTAACGCCTGTTTCTGATATTCCGTCATTTCACCAAGCTCTGGCATGCGTTTCGCTTCATCTTCCGTTAATGGCAGTTTGTCTTGCAGTTTTTTGAGGATTTCTAAATCTTTCTGTTCCTGACTGTCTTTGTCAACGCCATATTCTTCCGCAAGCTGATCCATCTGGTCTTTTGCGTCATTTATAAAAGCGTTATAGCTTTCATTTTCTTTCTGGAGCATACGGATATGTTCGTTTAGTTTGCCCTCGCCTTCTTCGTCCCGTCTCTTTTCTGCCTGAAAAGTAGAAGTCACTACGTGCATAGCTTCTTTTCTGTGAAGCTGTTTCCTCTGGGCAAGTTTGTCCGCGTTCGCTTGTTTCGGATTTTGGAAAAATGGATTTCCTAAGAATAGTGTGTGATCTTTCTGCAAAATTTTCATACTTACCTCCTGTCCATAATTGCCAGTAAAATATTCTGTACTATATATCGGCAAAATTTTTTCAAAGTTAAAGCAAATGGCGCCAAAAGGCTGTTTTTAGTCACCAAAAAAAACTTCGCTCTGATTTTTCTCATCGAACAGTCCATTATACTGTAACACACGGTAATTCTCTATCCAAAATTCTTCCTCTTTGGAACCTTTTCCATAATGCACATACCGTCCCGCGCTTTTAGAAAAATATGCCCGTTCATTCATTGCCGGAACCGTCTGCATAAGTTCCGACAAAAATTTCTGGTACGGCGGCAGGTCAATGCCGGCGCGCTCTAAGAGCATCGCCGATAAATAGTTTAAGCTCGTCAATTTTACGTTTTCCCCTTCATACGGAAAGTTCGACCAGATAAAATACGGGGTCTGGTAAAATTCCTGTAGCTCGCTAATTGAAAGTCCGGAAATCCCTTTTCCATTTAACCTGCGGTAAAACGAAGTATTTAAACTTGGCTGATGATCCCCAAAAAAGCATATGACGACAGGTTTTTCTACGGAAGAAAAGTATGTGATTAACTTTTCGAGAGCCAAATCCGACTGATGCGCAAGGGAAAGATACTGATTTACATCAGGATAACGGATATTGATTCCGTAAACGTCATTCTGAAAATTTTCAAAATAATCCCGATATCCTCCATGGTTTTGCATTGTAATTCCCATAATGAAAAGATTTTCGTTTTCTTCGCCTGATTCATACCGTTCAATGATTTTATCATACATTACCGCGTCCGGCACATAGTTGCGCATAAGGCTGCTCTGGTCAAAGTCGTCCAGAAAATACATTTCATCAAATCCGAATTTCGGATACACCGTATCACGGCTCCAGCCCGTTGAATAGTACGGATGCATAGATACACAGGCATAATCCTCTTTTTTCAAAATATCTACGATGGAATATGCGTTTTTGTCATCTACATACTGCTGATAGGGGACAGAACCCGAGGGTAAAAACGCCATGCTGTTTCCCGTTAAAAACTCCCATTCAGAATTTGGCGTTTTCGCCCCAAAGACAGACGCCAGTGTATAACCCTTCGTGATATTTTCAGATAGAGAATCAAAAAACGGCATCACCGGCTGGTTGGTTTCCAGATTTCCCAAAACCCGGAAATCCGCAAAGGATTCATTCATAATGGCAATAATTACTGGTTTTTCCTTTTCCTCTGACGGGTTTGCTTTGGCATACTTTGTTTCTAAATCCGCAACGGTTTCCATCGAATACGTTTGTGGCTTTTCCACAAAAGAATCCCGTACGCTTAATGCAAAATTTAACAGATACCCGTTCCGGTAGGTGCCTTTTTGTTCCCATGTTTCCGTTACGGTATTTTCCGTCCGATCCGCTACATAAGCAATCGAAAATACTGCAAGCGACAGACAGATAAACCGCATTAAAAGAGGTTTTTTCAGCCGGATGCGTAACTTTGCGGCCGCCGCAAAAAGAGCCGCGGAAAGTAAAATCGCGTTCATCGCCTGCGCGTTTAATGTAAATTGATAATTCGATGCGACGCTTAACCCTGTGCCAAGTGATTTAAAATCCCCGAAAGTCAGTTCATTTCCCCGAAATTCATAGACAAAATAATTCACTCCCGCAAATACCAATATCAGCGTATGGGAAATAATAATTGTTCTGCCAATTTGATTCGCGCATATCTGTACGGCAAGATAAATGACCAGACAGCAGCAGACATTTAGAAGAAACGTTTCGTCCGACATCTTATCCCGCAAATCTTCTGTTAAAAGCAGGTACTGCACCAGCCAAGTCGTCAGTATGCTTCCCGCCCCGATTGCCAGCGTAAAGAATAAATGAAACTTTTCATGGATTTTAATATCCGTTGCCAGCGTGGCAAAATAGAGAACGATAAAAGCAAGCATATTAAAAACGGAAATTCCTGAAAGAAAGTGGGCTAAAACAGATGCCGCCGCAAAGACGGCAGTCCATATTAAGTTTTTTTTCGTTACGCGTATTTTTATTTCCATACGCAATATCTTAAAACAACCGGTGGAAAAAATCAACTTTTAAAATAGTAAGAAGCGTCGGGGAACTGAAAAAAACACTTTATTTTTTTTCTATTCAGGTTATAATGGGACTTAGAATAAATCTGATTCAGGAGGTAACATTATGCCCGGCTTTACTACCCATTATTTATTTGGGCAGCAGACGTACCAGCTTTTAGCGCCTTCCGCCCTCAAACGGATTATACAAAAGTACCACACGGTCTTTTCATTAGGCTTGCAGGGACCTGACATTTTCTTTTATGACGTCCTTTCTTTTCTGTCATCGAAAAAAAATCCGGGTTCCGTTGCGCATACGGCAGATACGAAGGAATTTCTCCAATATCTGTTTGAAAGCTTAAGGATTTTTCCTGAGAAAAAAGAACAGCAGACTGCGCACGCCTATATTTTAGGGTTTATCGGACATTATCTGTTGGACACCAAATGCCACCCGTATGTATATGCCATGACGCATTACAATAAAAAGCCAAAAGGCTATATCGGCCAGCATATCCGTCTGGAAACGGAAATTGACGCAATTTTGTTAAACCGCTGTTTGAATAAACAGCCCAGCGAATTTCACCAAAATGAGACCATCGCTTTGTCAAAAGAACAGCAGACGACTATTTCCGCCATGCTGTACTACGCGTTTTCAAAAGCATATCCAAGGCTTGGCATTACAAGACGGCGGATTGTGCAGGCAATTCATGCGATGCAGTTGTCCGCAAAATTGCTTTATGATCCGACCGGAAAGAAAAAAGCCGTGATAAGAAGAATAGAAACGGTTGTTCCGGGGTATCCCCTGTTATCCCCTCTGGTGCCGGCTGACCGCTCGCTTTCCCTAAAAGATCCGTGTAATGTCAGGCACCGCCTTTGGCAAAACCCATGGGAGCCGGAGTTGGAATCGACGGAAAGTTTTTTTGATTTGTTTGAACGTTCTCTTAGGGAGTATACAGTTATGTTAAACGTGATCGCCCGCTTTTTTTCGAGACAGCATACTGCAAAAGAAGAAGCGAAAGCCGTCTCAAGGCTGCTTGGGCTGTTAGGCAACCGGTGTTATCACAGCGGGCTTTCCGCTTCTCCTTATATCCCTTAAAAACAGGTGTCTAACAGCATCATGACTGCAAAACCGATTACTATGCCTGTTGTTGCAAAGTAGGGATGCGTTTTCTGGTTTCTCTGGCATTCGGGAATCAGTTCATGGACTGCCACTAAAATCATTGCGCCAGCGGCAAAAGAAAGAGAAAACGGCAGAATGGGCTTTGCATAGACGACGAGCAGCGCCCCGATTACTCCGGCGGCAGGCTCGACTATGCCAGAAGCCTGACCGATGAGAAAGCTTTGTTTCCTGGAACAGCCTTCTCTGCGCAGAGGCAGGGAGACGGCGGCGCCTTCCGGAAAATTCTGTAAGCCGATTCCAACGGCAACTGTTATGGCGCCCAGTAAGGATTCTGCCGTATAAGCTTTGTTTTGCAACGCGCCAAACGCAACGCCGACGGCTAGGCCTTCCGGTATATTGTGCAGGGTGATGGACATGGCAAGCATGAAAATCCTGTTTTGCCGTTCATCGGGCCTGCCTTGTGCGCTGTCTGCCTTTTTTCTTGCAAAAGACACGATTTGATCGGAGCCCCACATAAAGACGGCGCCGCAGAGAAAACCAGCCGTTACGACGAGATAGGCTGGGACGGACAATGTCTCTTTTGCCTGCTCTATGGCAGGCTGTAAAAGGGACCAGAAACTTGCGGCAATCATTACGCCGGATGCAAAACCCAGCATTAAGTTTAAGGCTTTTGGATTCGGTGATTTAAAAAAAACTACGGTAGCCGCGCCAAGCGCTGTGAGAAACCATGTGCAAAGCGTGGCCGCTAATGCGTAAATAACAAGTTCGTTCATTTCGCACCTCCCATAAGTATAGTATGAATCTTCTAATGTTCGGTGCTTAAACTTTCTTTAATTTTCTTTTTCATGCAGGCGTTTTGTAATCTCGTGCATCTGTTTTTTATCTAATGTATAACTGCGCATTGCTATCAGTGAACATACCCAGCCTAAGATTGGAGCGCCGCAATATAAAAACAGCGTCGTCCATTTTAATTCAGGGGTCAGCGCGTCCCCAATTTGTGGAAGCCTTCTGTTGTAACCCATAAAAAACATGACAATGCCGACAAATGCCGTCCCAAACGCCGCAAACACTTTGTCAGCAAAAGAGAACAGAGCGCCCATAAGCCCCGGAGCAAATTTTCCGCTCCGGCACCGCTCATAATCGGAACAATCGGCAATCATCGGGACGACCATGTTATTTGTAATGGATTTACAGCCGTTTAACAAAATATAAATACCCGTAAACCAAATGGTAATTGCGTTTACTTTTTTGGGGGAAAAGCTTACCGTGTTAATTTGTCCGGAAAGCAGGACAAAGAACATAAGAGCCTGAAAGAAAATGCCAAGGGACGTAAACAGTACAAGCGTCTTTTTTTGTCCGATTTTCTGGGCCGCGCGGATGCCTGCGCTGACGACAAACATCGTTGGAAGGGCAGTGACAACGCCAATTAAGCCGGAAATCCCATAATCTTCCATTAAAATTCCATAGAGCATAACGCCTACAGTCGTATGTGAGTAGACAGTTGCGGCAAATTTATCTGTACATGCCGCAAAGATCAGCATTCGGATCGGTTTATTGTTTTTGACGATCTCCCAGTAATCTTTAGGATAAATTTTTTTCATTCCGGCGTGTTTTGCCAAATGTTCTGGCTTGTCTTTTTGGGCAATTCCAATCATGGCGAGTACAGTGCAGACAAATCCCGTAAGGACAACCCAAAAAACGTATTCCTGAAATAGGTCTTCATTTGTAAAACCGCCATATTTTGGCGCAAGATAGTTCCCTACAAATAGCGCGGAGCCGCCAAACGCCGCCATTACATACAGGGAATCAAAATAGGTGGTGAGCGGCCTTTGGCTTGGATTGTCAGTTATGATAGACTGTCCGGATTTTGCGACGACTGTTTGAAAGGTATAGCCCAAGATAAATGCGCCATAACAGAGGATAAAATACGCCGTCCGGAACGGATAGCTGACTGTATGCGTCGTGAAAAATAACAGGATTGCGCTTGCCGCCATAATGAGGTTTCCGCACAGCATAAAGGGACGGAATTTTCCAAACCGCCCCTTTGTCCGATCCAGCAGAAAGCCGACCACAGGATCTGTCATGGCATCAAATACGTTTAATGCCGTTAAAATGCCAGAAACCAAGACAACGCCAAATCCTGCAATCGAATTGGCGTAGTAGGAAAGATAACCCATCAAAGCAAGATATAGGTTTGCCGCCGCTTGATTTAGGGAAAAAAACCCTATCTGCCAGAATTTGGCATTGTTGTATCGTTTGCCGCTGTCCACTTAAGGTTCCTCCAAATATAAACGCAGCGCGTGCATACTCTCTTTCGTCTGGTAATAGCCTTGCTGGTAAAGTTTCCGTAATTTCTCTGCGGAAGCTTCGGTGCGTCCGACCCCCATCATATCTTCCGGCGCAAGCACAAAAACTTTTCCTGCTTTTTCCGCGCGGCGGAGTTCTTTTATGCACTGATTGTACGCTTCGGGGCGGTTCTTTAAGCTTTCCACTAGTTTCGGGTAACGGTGGTAAAGCGTGGACGCCGCTTTTCCTGCTTTTTCCGCTTTTTTCACATAATCCCTTGTCCGCGTCAAAACGACAATGACTTTGTCACAGCCTTTTTCAAACGCCCTCTGAAACGGAATGGAGTCTGAAACGCCGCCGTCTAAATAATATTTTTTTCCGATTTTAACCGGCTGGAACAGAATAGGAAGGGAACAGCTTGCCATAATCACGCTAAAATCTTTATTGTCCCTTGGAACCGGAAAATATTCCGCTTTTCCTGTTTTTATATTCGTGACGACTGCCTCTGCTTCGCCTTTGTATGCGGCAAATGCCTCATAGTCAAATGGAAGCAGTTTATTTGGGACTTCATCAAATACAAACGGTATATTATAAAAAGACTTCATCTTACGGTTAAACAGGTATTTTATGCCCATATAGCGTTTGTCCGACATAAATTCTTCAATAAGTTGAAGGTTTCTGCCTTTCTGGCCGGAAAGATAGGAAACGCCATAGGCAATCCCTGCCGACACGCCGATAAAATAATCCGGCATTATCTGTTCTTCTAAAAGGCAGTCCGCCACGCCGCACGAAAATACTGTCCGGCTGGCGCCTCCTTCCATAACGATTCCAAGTTTCAAATTATCACCCTTCTGTTTTTATTTCTGGATTTGGTTTGCCTTGCAGCGCTTCTAAACGGAACTGCGTCGTGTTTTCACGCAATTTTCCTGAAAGGGCAACCAGACTTTCTGTGTTCCTTGTGCATTCTTCCACGATGTCGCTTAATTCCGTCATGGATGCGGAAGTCTGCTCTGTGCTTGCCGCATTTGCCTGCGCAATGCCGGATAAATTGTGAAGCAGGCCAAGCACATCGGATTTAGCTTCTTCCAAACCGTCCACCTGTGAAGAAATTTCCTGGATTTTCTGGCTGACCGTTAAGATTTCTTGATTCAGGCCATTAAAAATGTCAAGCGTCCCTTCCAATTTCTGGTTCTGTTCTTTCATAGATTCCATTACTTCATTCATCTTAAATACACTGCGGTTAGAATTGCCAATCAGTGTATTGACAATATATGCAATTTTATCCGCGGATTCACTGCACTGATCCGCAAGCTGCCGGATTTCTTCCGCCACCACGGCAAAGCCTTTCCCATGTTCGCCTGCCCGCGCCGCTTCTATGCTCGCGTTAAGGGAAAGCAGGTTCGTCTGTCCGGCAATCGTTGCGATTAAGTCCGTCGCCTCCTGGATTTCTAATGCGGAATGGTTCGTCTCGTCCGTCTGTTTCTGTACATCGTTGATGGATTCATTCGTTCTCTGGCTAATTTGCAGCAGCTCTGTTAAGATGTCATTGGCAGAGTGGTTATAATCCCCCATCTTTTTCGTGCTTTCCGTTAATGCGGCGGCATTTTCGGCAGTCGTGTCGATTGCCTGTCCCATTAATCCCACTTCTTCATTTGCCGCCTGCATGTCGCCTGCCTGACGCGTCGCCCCTTCTGCAATTTCCCCCACCGCTAAATCAATGTTGCTTATGGAGGAACGGATATAGCCAAAGGATTCTTTAAACTGGCTGGAAAAACCGTCTATATCGTTTGAGGTCTGCATAATATTGCGGACGATCGTCGTTAAGGAATCAATCAGTTTTTGCAGTGATCTGGATAAATCGCCAAGTTCGTCGTTGCGTACAAGCATCCGTGGCTGCAGCCGGATATCCATTGAGCCGTCCGCGACTTCTTCTAAATGCCCGACCGTGCTGCGTAAAACTTTTCCAATCGAGCGGATTAAAAGCATTACGACCGCTAATGCGACAACGGCAACGGCGCAGAGCGATAAGACAAGCTGTATGACATTTCCTTTCATTTTAGACGAGATTTCTATTTGGTTATACCCCATAAACAAGGAGCCGCAAATTTGCCCTTCCTCATTTTTCATCGGTTCGTAGTACACCACGTAATCATTCGAGCCGATTTCCAGTCTGTCAAATACGCTTTCCCCAGTTACGATTTCATTATGTACTTCTTGTGAAATTGCCTGATCCTTCATGTTTTTGCCGGAAGCATCCACCATTGTCGTCGCGCAGCGCACGTCGTCAATAATAATGGAAAGATCCATGCCGGTTTTTTCCTTAAAATCCTCTAACATAGATTGGTTTTCCGTAATATTGAAATCCCCTTTGTACAATGTCTGGTTTTCATATCTGTAATCGCTTTCGGAAACGGCGTCCATGATATGCGTAAATGAATATGCCCCATTTTGAAGCTGTTCCCGAATCAATGTTTCAGAAATGCCTTCCATTCCCCGTATGCCGATTAAACTGCTGATTAACACAAGGATAATCATAGGAGCTGCAACAACTACTGAAATTTTTCCCATTAGCTGCAGTCCCTTTTTTGCTTTTCCATTCATAATTGCGTCTCCTCCTGCTCTTTCATATTTTATTCTGCCTTGCCGTCCGGCTCATTTAAAGGAGCTAAAATGAGTTTTACGCCTTTAATGGCAGTTACTTTCGCCAACTCCCCTTCTTTTAATGTCAAATCGTCTCGATACATTCGGGCTGACCATGCCTGCCCGTGAAAAACGGCTGTCCCACTGTCTGCCGCATTATCCACGCATTCTGTAATTTTTACGGTTTGATCCACAAGATCTTCATAGTTGGTGCGGATCTTATGCGGGCTGATATATTTTAAGGCAAATGGCCTTGTAAAAGTCAAAAGAACAAGCGATACTGTAAAAAACAGCAGGATTTGCCCTAAAATCCCAACTCCCAATACGCTTGCCGCCGTAGCCGCCAATGCGCCTGCGGCAAACCAGATTGTCGCTAAACCGACGGTAGCCGCTTCAATTACTAAACATAAAATCATAAGCCCCAGCCAGAAAAATTCAGGTGTGATTTGAAATTCTGCCATAGATTCAACCCCCTTTCATTTACAGACTATTCTATACTATTCTATCAGATTTCTGACAGAATTTCAATGTTTTTACTGTGTATTTTTCTGCCATTCCACGGAATAGACGCTCATGTTTGTTGTTTTTAAATCTGGGCAATGAGTATTGCAAGAAACATTACGGCACATCCGGCAATTTCCCGTCCGGAAAGCGTCTGCCCTAAAATAACCCAGCCGGCAATGGCGGAAATCACGGATTCCAAGCTCATAATTAACGACGCCACTACCGGATTTAAGCCTTTTTGCCCAATAATCTGGAATGTGTAGGCTATGCCGGAAGAAAAAATCCCTACATAGAGCAGAGGCAGGCGCGCGTCTGCAATAGCGGGAAGGGAAGGAGTTTCAAACGCAAACATAAGGAAGGCGGAGATGGCCCCGCAGACAAAAAACTGGATACAGGAGAGCGTTATGCCATTTACTTTCTGCGTGTAATGATCGATTGCTAATATATGGATAGAAAACGCCACGGCGCACAATAACAGCAGAATATCTCCAAATTCAAGTTTCATTTGATTTGTTTTCATGCAAAGCAGATACAGTCCTGCCAAAGCGCACAGTGAGGCAATGCAAAGCTTGGCGTTTAGTTTTTTTCCAAGAAAAACGCCGATTACCGGAACAATGATAATATAAAGGGCGGTTAAAAAACCGGATTTGCCTACGCTGGCATATAAAAGCGCCGTTTGTTGTAAGTTTGCGGCAGCGCAAAGCGCAAGCCCGCAGACGAAACCGCCCTTTATGTTGTCAGAAATTTTGCTTTTGGCATTGTCTTTCTTCTTGAATATCCAGATGAAGGGAAGCAAAAAAAGGCTTCCAATAAAGGAGCGGAGCGCGCTAAATGTAAATGGCCCGATATATTCCATGCCGGCGCTCTGCGCGGCAAATGCCGTTCCCCATATGAATGCGGCAAAAAACAGGAAAAGAGGATTTAGAAACTTTTGTTTTTTCATAGGGAGCCTTTCTTTTGTCTTTATTTTAATTTCCGAAACTGATTGAAATCTTTTATCATTTCTTTAAAACACCATAAAACCGTATCAAACGCGCCGGCCTCGTATAAGTTTATGAGAAGCATTCCTGCCGGAATTGCCAGAATCATTCCGGTGACGCCGGAAAACTGATAGCCGGTATACATAAAAAACAAGGTGGCGAATGGATTCATTCCGACCGATTCTCCGATGAGTTTAGGCTGTATGAGCTGGTGGGCCAATAACGCCACAAGATACAGTAAAATCATGCCTGCCGCCGTCCCATAGCTGCCGGAGAAAAATTTGATTACCGCCCAAGGCAAAAGCGCAGTTCCCGTCCCGAATACCGGAAGCATATCTAAAAAGGCAATCCCGAAGCCGATAAGCCATGCGTAGTTTATTTTTAAAATGATAAGCCCAGCCGTAAGAACCACATAAATAACGCCCATAATTTTAAACTGCGCTTTAAAATATCCGCCGACCGCTTTTATAATGTGCCCATACATCTGCATTGTGGTTTTCTGGAAGGAATCCGGCAGATGTGTCTTGACAAATTCTTCTAAAAGGTCTCTGTCAGCGATAAAAAAATACGTTGCCAAAAATCCCATTACCCCGCTGACTAAAAGATTTGGAATGCTCCTTGCAATGCCGCCAATCGCTGAGATGGTGACGGAATCTTTTCCCGCAACCATGGAACTTAACATTTCAGTCAGCGCGTCTCCAATTTGATCCATTTGGACGTTTTTTAAAGTGGGGATTTTTTGCACAATAGCCTCCATGCTTTCGACTGCCGCCGTGATTTCCAGTTCTGCATTGGAAGTCATTGTAGGCAGGTAGTCTAAAAATCCGCGTATTCCGACTGCAAACGCTATGCAAAGCCCATAGCAGAGCATACCGACTGCCGCAATTACCAGAACAATAATCAGCATAGTGCCATATTTTCTTTTTATTTTCAGCTTCTTTTCCAGAAACCTTGCGACTGGGTTTGCAATCAGCGAGAGCAAAAAACCTATGACAAACGGCATAAAAAATACAAGAAGCTTTGGGACAAGGAAGATGAAAAGCAACAGGACTGTAAGCGCCCATGCAAGATTACAAAAAATTTTAAGATATTTTGTCGTTTGTTTCATTCCAAACCACGGCCCTTCTAAAAATGCTATTAAGTATTCTATTCCTGTCTTTCGCGTCTGTCAATGGCAGGATATCTCCCGAAAAAACAAGGATCGACTTTTGCCAGACCCTATGTTATAATAATCAGATTATACACGAGGGAAAGGGGCATTTTCGATGGCTTTGGTATCTGGAAATAAGCCAAATAAATATTGCAGCATTGGACTGCTGGCCCATGTAGACGCGGGCAAGACGACGCTTTCGGAAGGTCTTTTATATGCCGCGGGAGCCATACGGGAAATGGGGCGGGTGGACAAGCGGGATGCGTATCTTGACACAAACGCCTATGAACGGGAACGGGGCATAACGATTTTTTCCAAACAGGCGGTTTTAAAATTGCCGGAAGCGGTGATCACACTGTTAGACACGCCTGGGCATGTGGATTTTTCGGCGGAAATGGAGCGGGCGCTTTGGGCAATGGACTATGCGGCGCTTGTAATCAGCGGCGCGGACGGCATACAGGGGCATACGAAAACTTTATGGAAAATGCTGGAAACATATCAGATCCCCGTTTTTTTGTTTGTCAATAAAATGGATCAGCAGGGAACGGACGCCGCTTTTCTTTTAGGAGAAATCAAGCGCCATCTGTCTGATTGCTGTATTTCTTTTGAGGATACGCAAAGAGAAGCTTTTTTCGAGGAAGCCGCAATGTGCAGTGAGGAAGCGTTGGATGCCTATTTGCAGACTGGGACGGTTGAAAAAGAGATGCTTTGCGATATGATAGCGGGGCGGAAACTGTTCCCCTGTTATTTTGGCTCGGCGCTTAAAAATTTTGGCGTGGAAGAATTTTTTTCGGGAATCTGCCAATATACAAAGGCGAAAAAATATCCGGACGAATTTGGGGCAAGGGTATTTAAAATTACAAGAGATCCCTCAGGGCTTCGGCTTACGCATTTAAAAATTACGGGCGGCAAGTTAAAAGCGCGGGAACTGATACGGGACAGGAAAGGGAGCTGGGAGGAAAAAGTAAACCAGATACGCATTTATTCGGGAGAAAAATATGAATCGGCTTCAGAAGCGTATTCAGGGGAAATCTGCGCAGTGACGGGATTAACTTACGCATATGCGGGAGAAGGGCTTGGCGTAGAAGAAGATACATTTTCTCCGCTGTTAGAGCCTGTTTTGACATACCGGATAGAATTGCCGGAAGACTGTGATGCAGTCAGGATTCTGCCCAAGTTACGCCAGTTGGAAGAAGAAGATCCGAAACTGCATATCCTCTGGAATGAAACCCATCAGGAATTACTGGCTCAGGTGATGGGCGAGGTGCAGATGGAAATTTTAAAGAGGCAGGCATTGGACAGGTTTGGGGTCACTATTTCATTTGGCAGGGGGCATATTTTATACAAGGAAACGATTTTATCTCCCGTCGAAGGCGTAGGGCATTATGAGCCTTTGCGCCACTACGCGGAAGCGCATATCCTAATGGAACCCGCTCCACGTGGAAGCGGCTTAACGTTTGCGTCTTCTTGCAGTGAAGATGTCCTTGACAGGAACTGGCAGCGTTTGATTTTGACGCATTTAAAAGAAAAAGAGCATATAGGCGTTTTAACCGGATCGCCCGTTACGGATATAAAATTTACATTGGCGGCCGCAAAAGCCCACCCGAAACATACCGAAGGCGGGGATTTCCGTCAGGCAGTTTACCGGGCTGTCAGGCAGGGGCTTCGTCAGGCAGAGTCAGTCCTATTAGAGCCATACTATGAATACCGTCTTGAGCTTCCTGAACCGTTTGTGGGACGCGCAATGACGGATTTAAAAATCAAGAATGCTTCGTTTGGCCTGCCAGAGACTTTAAATGGCGCCGCCGTTTTGGAGGGAAAAGCCCCGGTTGCATCGATTGGGGAATACGCAAAGGAAGTGGCGTCATACACAAAGGGCATGGGAAGGCTTTCCCTTAGCTATGGCGGGTATGACATCTGCCACAATACAGAAGAAGTTGTAAGCCAAATCGCTTATAATGCCGATGCGGATTTGGAAAATCCTTCCGGATCTGTTTTTTGCAGCCATGGTTCGGGTTTTTTTGTGGATTGGAACCGTGTGCCGGAGTATATGCACTTAGAAAGCGTCTTAAAAGAAAAATCAAATGAAACGGTTCCAGCAGTTTCTGCAAAAGAACGTAAGGAGGAAGAAACGTGGCTTGGGACCAAAGAAGTCGATGCAATTCTTGCAAGGACATTAGAAGCCAATAAGAGGGATAAATCCGTTCCAAAAAGAGGGTATAAGACGGCAAAACGAAGCATTGTTTCAAAAACGGAGGAGAAAAAGCCGAAGAAAGATAAGCCGGATAAAGGTAAGAAAGAGATCAGGGAAGAATATTTACTGGTAGATGGATATAATATCATACATGCGTGGGAAGAACTCAGAGAGCTGTCCAAAGACAATATGGACGGGGCGAGGGGACGGCTTTTGGATTTGCTTTGTAATTATCAGGGATTGAAACAATGCCAAGTCATCGCAGTCTTTGACGCATATAAAATTGCAGGGCATAAGACAGAATATTTTGATTACCATAATATCCATGTAGTTTATACGAAGGAGGCGGAAACAGCCGATGCCTATATAGAAAGATTTGCGCATGAAAATGGAAAAAAGCGCCGTATTACGGTAGCGACCTCAGATGGCATGGAACAAATTATTATCCGCGGGGCGGGGTGTATGCTCTTATCGGCAAACGACTTATATGAGGAACTTTGCCGCCCGATTGAGGATTGGGAGGAAAGAGAGCGTTTTATTCCGAAAAAAAACCGAAGCTTTCTTATGGATCAGATATCGGAAGAAGCGGCGGCTCAGATAAAAGAAGCGGTGAAAAAAGAAACAATGAAATAAAAGAAACAGTTTAATAAAAAGCATTTATGGAAAGGCAGGGGTTCAAATGAAAAAAACTTTTAAATTCTTAGCGGCCGCCGCGCTGCTTGTTTCACTTGTTATTTATTATTATGTGACAATTCCGGCAATCAATATCCATTCAGTCGGTTTTTGGCAATGCCTGTTGTTTGCCATTGCGGTTTTAAATGTCATTTATGCGTTGTTTCGGTCGAGACAGTATGCGAAACTTCATGGAAGGCAGGCAAGAGTAAAAGAACTGCTTGGCAGTTCCAAGTTGATAAAAGCGGGGATTGGGTTATTCCTGATATTGTTTGCGGTATTTTTGGCAGGATCTGTCCTGTCTTCCCCGATTGTCAATGCTTCTAAGTACCAGAAACTTTTAACTGTGGAAAACAGTGATTTTTCGAAAGACATCAAAGAAGTAAGCTACCAGACGATTCCGCTTTTAGATAAAAATTCGGCGGAACTTCTTGGGAACAGGAAAATGGGGAGCATGGTGGACATGGTTTCCCAGTTTGAAGTCAGCAGTGAATATACGCAGATTAATTATCAGGACACCCCGGTGCGGGTGGCTCCGTTAGTCTATGCCAGCCCGGTGAAATGGCTGACGAACCAAAGCAAGGGCATTCCGGCGTATATCCGCATCGATATGGCGACGCAAAACACGGAATGCGTCAAACTAAAGGAGGGCATCCGCTATTCCAAATCGGAATACTTTAACCGCAATATTTATAGGCATTTGCGGTTCCGTTACCCGACGTATATTTTTGACGATCAGATCTTTTTTGAGATAGACGACAATGGCACGCCGTTTTGGGTGTGTCCGGTCAAGGAATTTACGATTGGGCTGTTTGGCGGGCAGACCGTAGGAAAAGCGGTTCTTTGTAACGCCATTACGGGAGAATGCGAAGAATATGAGGTGGAAGACGTCCCGAACTGGGTGGACAAAGTTTTTTCCGCGGAATTGCTGATGCGTCTGTATAATTATCATGGGACATTAAAACATGGATTTTTTAACAGTGTGCTGGGGCAGAAGGATTGTTTGCAGACAACGAACGGATATAATTATATTGCATTGGATGATGACGTCTGGGTGTATACCGGAGTGACTTCCGTCAGCGGCGATCAGTCAAATGTCGGTTTTGTTTTAATCAACCAGAGGACAATGGAGACGAAATTTTATACGATTGAAGGGGCGATTGAAGATTCGGCAATGTCATCGGCGGAAGGGCAGGTGCAAAATCTTGGGTATCGGGCGACGTTCCCGCTTCTTTTGAATATCTCCGGCGAACCGACGTATTTTATGGCGTTAAAGGACGGGGCTGGACTTGTGAAAAAATATGCCATGGTAAATGTGCAGAAATACCAGTGGGTGGCAATCGGCGATACGGTTGGGGAATGTGAAAAAGCGTATGTGAAACTTTTGTCCACAAACGGCATAACAAAAGGGACGCAAGATGGATTATATGAAAAAGCAAAGGGTAAAATCGCTTCCTTGGCTCCAGTTGTAATTGAAGGCTCGACGCATTACTATATTTGTCTGGAAAATTCGGACGAAATTTTTGACGTGAACCTTTCGGATTCTTCCCTTGTGGAAATTGTAAAATATGCGGTTGGGGATATGGTTTCGTTTGAATATGAAACGGCTTCCAACGGCCTTTGCGCGGTGATCTCATTGCAATAACGGAAAATGAATAAAATCACGTTTCACGCAGATACTAGCATTACAGCGCCACTCATATTCTGGCAGGCTGTTTTGTCTGTAAAAGCATTGCCGGATAGGATTGGCGCAGACAGAAATAAAACGAAAAAAAGGAGTCCGGTATGAAAGCAAATCTGGAAATAATAAGTGTGCGTGGCCGTGAAATTATGGATTCAAGGGGCAATCCGACTGTAGAGGCCGAAGTGGCTGTAAAAAACCACGATACGAAGCGGATTTTTGAAGGGCGGGCCGCAGCGCCTTCCGGAGCGTCCACAGGACAATTTGAAGCGGTGGAGCTTCGGGACGGGGATAAACGGTATGGCGGTTTGGGCGTGATGAAAGCAGTTTCCCATATTAATGAGAAAATCGCAAAAGAACTAACGGGCATGAATGCGTTAGAGCAGAAAAAAGTTGATGGAAAATTAATTGAGTTGGACGGTTCGGAAAATAAAAAGCGCCTTGGGGCAAATGCAATTTTAGGCGTGTCGATTGCCGTGGCGAAAGCGGCGGCAAACGCCCTGAATCTGCCGTTGTACCAATATTTAGGCGGCGTGTACGCCCACAAACTGCCTGTGCCGATGATGAATATATTAAACGGCGGCAAACACGCCAAAAATACAGTGGATTTTCAGGAATTTATGATTATGCCGGCTGGGGCAAAGTCATTTCGTGAAGCGCTGCGCATGGGGGCGGAAGTTTACCACGCGTTAAAAAAAATTTTGGCAAAAGATGGAAAATCCACTGCCGTTGGCGATGAGGGCGGTTTTGCGCCGGACTTAAAAGACGCGTTTGAAGTCTTTGATTATCTGGTAAAAGCGGTTGAGGCGGCAGGGTATGAATGCGGCAAAGACATTGTGTTTGCCATGGACGCCGCGGCATCGGAATTATACGATGAAAAGTCCGGCATGTATTATTTTGAGGGTGAAACCGAGATTTTAAAAAAGACACAGCCAAATGTGGAAGCCGTAATGCGGACGACGGAAGAAATGATTCTTTTATATGAGGAACTTTGTGGCAAGTACCCTATTTTTTCTATCGAGGACGGTTTAAACGAGGAGGACTGGGAAGGATTTGAACAGTTTACGAAACGACTTGGCAAAAAAGTCCAGATTGTCGGCGACGATTTATTTGTAACGAATGCGAAAAGGCTGAAAAAAGGCATTCAAACAGGATGTGGAAATTCCATTTTAATCAAACTAAATCAGATTGGGACAATTTCAGAAACAATGGAAGCGATTTGCGTTGCGCATAGGGCGGGGTATACAGCAGTGGTTTCCCACCGTTCGGGAGAAACAGAAGATGCGACGATTGCGGATTTGGCAGTGGCGTTAAACTGCGGACAGATAAAGACAGGCGCTCCCTGCCGGACGGACAGGGTGGCAAAATATAACCAGCTTCTTAGGATTGAAGAAGACTTAGGGGAAGCGGCGGTGTATCCAAAGCTTTAAAAATTGCTGCCGCTGTCTTTGATAGAGAATATATTTTCAAAATAGCCGTTGAAATGCTGTGAAATCTGTGCTATACTGTTAAGAGTTATGAGAACCGATGAAGAAATGGGATTGCAGGAGGTACTGTCGTGGCAACAGTTAAGACGATTGTAACAGTTATTTTTATTTTAATATGTTTGACATTGACCGTGATTATTTTGATGCAGGAAGGCAAGTCGGCAGGATTAGGAGCGATTGCAGGGGCAGCAGACACTTATTGGGGTAAGAATAAAGGCCGTTCTATGGAAGGAATGTTAGTCAAACTTACGAAAGTTTGCGTATTTTTATTTATAGTCATTGCTGCAATACTGAATATCGGAAGCTTTTAAGCAGACAGGACTGCCGTATGAAACGGCAGTCTTTTTTCGTTGACAGACAGGCAGAAGAAAAAGGAGAAAGATGGATAAAAGACAATTAGAGAAACGGAAAAAAATAGTTTATGAATTTATCTGCGATTCATTATATGTGCCAATGAAGATGAAAGAGCTCGCAGTAATTCTTTCGGTTCCAAAGGAGAGGCGGGCAGAGCTTGAAGAAGCGGTAGAGGCGCTTTTAAAAGAAGGGAAGATCGAGCGATCCAAAAGAGGCAGGTTTTCGAAAATGGAATCCCATGCTTTGGCGGGCGTGTTTTGCAGCCACCCGAGAGGGTTTGGGTTTGTGTCCGTGGAAGGAGACGAGGAAGATATTTTTATTTCCTCTGATAATGTAAACGGCGCGCTCCATCAGGATACTGTTCAAGTAGAGCTTCTTACGAAATCTTCCGGCAGACGCAAAGAAGGGAAAATCGTCAATATCCTTTCCCGTGGGATTACGCAGATTGTGGGAACCTACCAGTCAAATGGAAACTATGGTTTTGTCACACCGGACAACCCGAAATTCGGACGGGACATTTTTATTCAGAAAGAACGTTCCAAAGGCGCGGTAAACGGGCATAAGGTCATTGTGAAAATTACGGATTACGGCAAAAAAGGCAGGAATCCGGAAGGGAAGATCATAGAGATTATCGGCCATGCCGGAGATCCGGAAGCAGACGTTTTGGCATTGGTGAAGTCATATGAGATTCCGGTGGAATTTCCGGTCAAGACAATGAATCAGGCAGAGCGGGCAGACAGGGAAGTGTCAGAAGCGGATATGGCGGGCCGGAAGGATTTTAGGGCGTGGCAGACGGTGACGATTGACGGCGAAGACGCTAAAGATTTAGACGACGCCGTGACTTTGACGAAAGAAGGGGACTTGTATTGTCTGGGCGTGCATATTGCGGACGTGGCGAATTATGTTCAGGAGCGCAGCGCGCTGGACGCAGAGGCGTATAAGCGGGGGACAAGCGTTTATCTGGCGGACAGGGTGATTCCTATGCTGCCACATGCGTTGTCGAATGGCATTTGCTCATTAAACCAAGGGGAAGACCGCCTGTCTATGAGCTGTCTTATGAAAATAGACGGCAAAGGAAAGGTAGTGGATCATGAAATTACGGAATCGGTGATCTGTGTGGACCGCCGTATGAGTTATACGAATGTAAATAAAATTTTAGAGGATAAGGACACGCAGTTAATGGAAGAATACCGTGAATTTCTGCCGATGTTTGAGCAAATGCGCGAATTGTCCTCCCTGCTTAGGCAAAAGAGGAAAAAACGCGGCTCGATTGATTTTGATTTTCCGGAAACGAAAATCGTATTAGATGAAAAAGGGCAGTTAAAAGAAATTAAGCCTTATGAAAGAAATACAGCGACGAAACTGATCGAGGATTTTATGCTGATTGCAAATGAAACTGTGGCGGAAGATTTTTACTGGCGGCAGATGCCGTTTTTATATCGCGCGCATGAAAAGCCGGACAGTGAAAAGATTCAGAAGTTATCTGCGTTTATCAATAATTTTGGGTATACGCTCCACATGGGGCAGGAGGAAATCCACTCGAAAGAACTGCAGAAACTGTTAGGTAAGATTGAGGGCGCGCCGGAGGAAGCGTTAATCAGCCGTTTGACGCTGCGTTCCATGAAACAGGCGAAGTATTCCGCAGATTGTTTGGGGCATTTCGGGCTTGCGGCTTCGTATTACTGCCATTTTACTTCTCCAATCCGAAGATACCCGGACTTGCAGATTCACCGGATTATAAAAGACTGTCTGCGCGGCAGAATGAATCAAAGCCGCATAGAACACTATGAAAAGCTTTTGCCGGAAACGGCGAAACATACAAGTGAAATGGAGCGCAGGGCGGACGAAGCGGAACGGGAAGTGGAAAAGCTGAAAAAAGCGGAATACATGAAGAAACACATCGGAGAAGAATTTGAAGGCATAATTTCAAGCATAACATCATGGGGATTTTATGTGGAACTTGCAAATACGATAGAAGGAATGGTTCATATTACGTCTTTGACGGACGATTACTATATCTATCTGGAAGAAACGTATGAACTAATGGGAGAAGCGACGAACCGCCGGTTTAAGCTGGGACAGAAAGTGTCTGTCGTTGCGGTAAAGGCGGATACGCTGCTTCGGACGATTGATTTTGAACTGGCGGAATAGGACGGGGGATAGAAAATGGAGAAAGGGAAGCTGATTGCCAACAATAAAAAGGCAAGGCATGATTATTTTTTAGAAGAAACATATGAAGCGGGAATTGCCCTGCATGGAACGGAAGTCAAGTCAATCCGCATGGGCAGATGCAGTGTGAAAGAGGCGTTTATCCGAATTGAGAAAGGAGAGGTTTTCTTGTATGGGATGCATATTTCCCCATATGAAAAGGGAAATATATTTAATAAAGATCCATTGCGCCCAAAGAAGCTTTTACTGCATAAGAGTGAAATCCGGAAACTGACGCAGAAGATAGCGGAAAAGGGATATACGCTCATTCCAGTGGAAGTCTATTTAAAAGGGAATCTGGTAAAAGTCAGCGTGTCCCTTGCAAAAGGCAAGAAACTTTATGATAAACGGCAGGATATTGCGAAAAAAGACCAGAGGAGAGAGGCGGAACGGAATTTTAAGGTGAAAAATCTCTATTAGGAAAAGAAACGGCGGCGTCCGGTTTACGCATCCTTGCGATAGCGCTTGAGAAATGATTTTTGTGAAAGGTTGACGGACGCTGGGTTTTTGGATATAATTTAATTGATATGGGCCAGTAAAGGTTTCGACAGGGATCAGGAAGCTGGAGAAGCGAGCCGTATGGGATGCGTCAAATGCCAAACTTAAAATTAAACGCTAACGATAATCAATTAGCTTACGCTGCCTAATCGCAGCAGTCCGGCCTAGGGCATCCGCGCTTTGGGATTCGGGCTTCGACTACGCGGAAAACGACACATATTAAGCTTTGCGTATGTGGGCGTATCATGAAGCTACTAAAACGGGGATTGTGTTTATTCAAGCCCCGCGGAGGGAATGTAAAACAATAAACTACGCTCGTAGAAGGACAGTGGATTGGTTTTTGGACACGGGTTCGATTCCCGTCTGGTCCACTTTGGAAAAAGAGCCGGAAATTCGCGGTTTTGTTGAAAAACAGCGGTTTCCGGCTTTTCCTTTGGGATAAGTCCCTCTCTTGGTTTATTTTATCTTTACGGCTGTGCCGTATGCGATTACTTCCGCTGCGCCCTGCATAATTGCAGAGGAAGCGTAACGGATATTGACAATCGCATCTGCCCCAAGGGCGCTTGCTTCTTCCACCATGCGTTTCGTCGCCAGAGCCCTTGCTTCATTCATCATGTCATTGTATGTCGTCAGTTCGCCGCCTACAAGTGTTTTAAATCCTTGGGTGATGTCTTTTCCAAGGTGTTTGCTTTGGATCGTGCTTCCTTTCACTAGGCCGAGCATTTCTAGTTCTTTTCCGGTAATATAATCAGTATTTACTAAGATCATCGTTTTCTCCTCTCCTTATCTCTTTTATTCTTTCAGCCAGTACATAAACCAGCATTCCGGTAGACGCCATTGTCCAAAGGGCAAAAAAAATCTTTACAATTATGGGAAATTCCCCGTATAAAAAGAGAATCCCTACTGTGACATAAAAAAGCCCACTCAATGCGCAGACTGCTGTTGGAGCCGCCGCTTTTTTTCTTTGTTCTTCTTTCATTGCGTGTATCTCCTTCTTTGTACTAGATAACTAATACAATAATACTTTTGCCTGCGTCTGTCAATGGTTTTGTGATTTTTTTCAAATATTTTTGAGAAATTTTAAAAAGTTGAAGATTTTTACATGGCTTACTCGTTTTATACTATGAGAGCAGCGTGAAAGAGCAGGGGAGGTGGATAAAATCAATGTTCAGGAGCAGTTTCAAGAAATCATAAGATCCTATCAAAATTTGATTTTTTCGATTTGCTGTAACATGACAGGAGATTATTTTGCGGCAGAGGATTTAACGCAGGAAACATTTTTGGCGGCTTTCCGCCATTTTCCGGCGTTTGACGGGAAGGACATAAAAGCGTGGCTTTGCCGGATTGCATCCAATAAATGTATTGATTATTTAAAATCCTCCGTAAAACGCCAGATCCCTTCGGATAAAGAAGTATTCGAAACGGAAGCGGGTGCTTCTTATGAGCCGGAAACGCATATGCTGGAGCATGAAATCCGAACCACACTGTTAGAACGGTGCGGTAAGCTGAAGCCTCCATATGACACGGTTGCCCGCCTTTATTTTTATGATGAAAAGAAAGCGGAAGAAATTGCCGCCGAGCAGAAGAAAAATATAAAGACGGTCCAAACCCAGATTTACCGCGCGCGGGCTATGCTGAGAAAACTCTATGAAAAGGAGCGGAATGTGTATGAATGAATGGAATTATCTAAGTGAAACAGAATTGCAGAAGTTAATCCAAAAATCGGAAGAATCTTCCGTCTTTCAGGCTCCCAGTTATTTAGAAGGGCAGATTCTAAATAAGGCGGCAGTCCAAAAAGTTTCGCAACGGAGCGCTTCCCTTTGGGGGTTCACTCTAAAAATTGCCGCCGCCGCTGCCGCTTCTGTCGCATTGTTGTTTGCCATGCCGGAACTTGCGCAGTCAGAGGCGTATTTGCAGCAAGCGGCAGAAGTTCAGGAAGAAGGTTTTTTACAAAAGATTAACCAGAAGACGAATCAGTTTTGCAGTCTTTTGTCTGATGGCGCAAATTTTATTGTTCGAAAGGAGAGGTAAAAATGACACATAAAAACAATTCATTATGGAGATTCTTATTTTCCCTGATTCCCGGGGCTGGGGAGATGTACATGGGGTTTTTTAAGGCGGGAACGAGTTTGATGTCGCTTTTTTTCTTTTTTATTTTTGCCGCTGCGTCCATCGGGTTTGGAGAACTGCTGATTATTGACGTTATCGTGTGGTTTTACAGTTTTTTCCATGTGCATAACCTTGCCGCCATGCCGGACGAGGAGTTTTATGTGGTGGAAGATAATTATCTTTTTTCACTGGAAAATGTTTTGGAAAAAGGGCGGGATTTTTCAAATGGCGGCCACAAGGCGTTTGCCGGAATTTTAATTGTAGTGGGAAGTTTTATGACATGGCGGGGGGCGCTGTATCTGGCTGGCGCTGTTTTGCCATGGAGCGTTTATTCGTATCTCTTGCAACTTACAAACTCTATCCCAAGGATTTTAGTGGGAATTTTGATTATTGCGCTTGGCGTGGCAATGATTCGGGGGAAAAAGAAAGAACTGGCAGGTTTAGAACCGATACAAGAGGAGGAAGGCAATGGAACAAAAGACTGAAAAAACAATTCACCGTGTCGGGACATTGACAAGCGGCATCTCATTAATCGTATTCGGGACGTTGTTTTTGTTCCATATGTTTGTCCCTGACATTGATTTTATCTTGATTTTCCGGTTTTGGCCTTGCATATTGATTCTGCTTGGCGTTGAAATACTGGTTGGGAATTATAAGAAGGCAAATGAATTTATCTATGATAAAGGCTCCGTTGTGTTAATGATTTTATTAATGGTCTTTGCATTAGTTATGGGCGTGATAAATGAATGGCTTATGCGAATCCCGATGGATTATATTTCGTTCCATAGATAGCCGGCGTTTCTATAAAAAAGAGCTGTGGCAAAATAGCCGCTGTATGCAGAATATGAGTGAGATGTAAATCTAAATTCTATTCTGTATACAAGCCATATTTTGCTACAGCTCTTTTAGGGTTGTTCATATGACGGATATGTATTTCTTAGAAAATTCTGCGGATTGCAATAATCGGTCTGTAGTTGGCAGGCGATGTATATTTGATTCCGCCTTCCGGTGTGCTTGCGTGTACAATCGTATTGTTTCCGATATAAATGCCGACATGTCCACTATAACAGATAATGTCACCCGGCTGCATATCGGATACGCCATACCCGACGCCTGCGAGAGCGGAAGATGAATGTGGAAGCCCTACGCCGAATGCGGCATATACCGCCATAACGAAACCGGAGCAGTCCGCGCCATTCGTAAGGCTTGACCCACCGTATACATAGGGGTTTCCAACGAACTGGCATGCGTAGTTTGCAACTGCGCTTCCGCCCGAACCGCTTGGAGAAGCTGACCTGCCGGAAGATCCGGAAGAACCGCCGGATTTCTTAGAAGCTGCGGCTTTTTCAGCGGCTTTGCGTTCAGCGGCTTCGGCAGCGGCTTTACGCTCCGCTTCTTCTTTCGCAAGACGCGCTTCTTCTTCTTCTTTCGATTCAGCCGTTACAAATTCAATGGATTTCGTGACATATTCATTTGAAACATAGCCTTCGCCTTCTTCAATGGCTACTTTCGTCCAGCCGTTTTCGGATTCATCTGTTACGGTTAAATCTTCCTGATCCGGAACCATTCCTAATACGTCCGATTCCGTGGTCGGGTCCGTGCGGACGAATAATGTTTCTGTCTGGACGGTTGCAACGCGTCTGCTGACCTGTTTTGCAAGTTCTTCGTCGCCGCAGACAACAAATTCGCTTTTTACATAGCCTGTCACATTTCCGGAAGTGATTTTGTACCAGTCTCCTTCGGTCGCTTCTACAGTTGCGGCTGAATTATTATAAAGTTTTCCGACGACATTTCCTTCTTCGCCTGCGGAATCTCTGACGTTTACATAGTTATCTACTTGAGCAATCGCAATATCCGCATATTCGGATTTCTTTTCTTTTTTAACGGTAACGGCCGCTTCTACAGCGGCACTGGAAACGCAGTCAGCGAGGTTTGAGGAAATCCCTGCGGATCTGCTTTTGAACGAATCCTTTAATTCATCATCTAATGCGATGGACATGATAGCCGGAGCTCCGGCGGTTGGTAACATTGCATGAGCAGGCGCGGGCGCGCTGCCAAGTGTAAGGGCGGCTGCCATACAACATGCTGTAAAGCGAAGGGCTTTTCGATTTCTATTCATCTTTTCCTCCAAATTTTTTATTTATTACATCATAGGTCTGATTTGTTACGAAATTATTAAGTTTATCAGTGGGTATTATAGCAAATAGGGGGTTGTCCGTCAAGGTCATTTTGTAATTATTTGTCAGTTTTCCCAATATATTTTTATTTTTGTAAATGTGGAAAACGCAAACCTTGACAAATAGGAAAATTCCCCTTACTATAATGAAAAAGGTGATGAGAAAGAGGAGTACGCAGACACGCCATTAAGAGAGAGCCGCTCATTGGCTGGAAGGCGGTTTATGGGGCAGTGCGCGGAAGGTAGCTTTTGAACCGGACGGCTGAAACAACGTATTTTTGTTGCGGGTAAGCGGTCACGGGTTGTTCCGTTAAAGACGAAAATGAGGTACGGCGGGGATTGCGCGCCGTATAAACAAGGTGGTACCGTGGAGAAATCCGCCCTTGGAAGCAAGAAGCTTTCAGGGGCTTTTTTATGCGCAGGGCGTTTTACGAAGATCGCCTTAAGGGCAGATGGGAGCTTAAGACGCGGGCAGGGGAAGAAGAATGTTTCCGCTTTGGCTGCGCAAGCCCCAAGAAGGAATTTTAATTTGAGAGAGGAGATTAGGATGATGGGCAAAGAGCTGGCAAAGACTTATAATCCAAAGGAGATGGAAGGGCGCCTGTACCAGAAATGGGAGAAGAACGGATATTTCCATGTAGAGCCGGATAAAAGCAAAAAGCCATTTACGATTATGATGCCGCCCCCAAACATAACGGGACAGCTTCATATGGGACATGCTTTGGATAATACGATGCAGGATATTTTAATCCGCTATAAACGGATGCAGGGCTATCATGCGTTATGGCAGCCCGGAACAGATCATGCGGCGATTGCAACGGAAGTCAGGGTGATTGAATCCTTAAAAGAACAGGGGATTGACAAAGAGAGCCTTGGCAGGGAAGGTTTTTTGGAAAAATGTCTGGAGTGGAAAGAGGAATATGGCGGGCGGATTATCAACCAGTTGAAAAAAATGGGATCTTCCGCAGACTGGGAGCGGGAACGCTTTACAATGGACGAAGGATGCTCGGACGCCGTTTTAGAGGTGTTTGTTAAACTTTATGAGAAAGGCTTGATTTATAAAGGCTCGCGGATTGTCAACTGGTGTCCGGCATGCCAGACGTCTATTTCTGATGCAGAGGTGGAACACGAGGAGCAGGACGGGTTTTTCTGGCATATTAATTATCCGGTTGTTGGGGAAGAAGGACGGTTTGTGGAAATTGCGACGACAAGGCCGGAAACGATGTTTGGCGATACGGCTGTCGCAGTCAATCCGGAAGATGAACGGTATCAGGATATTATTGGAAAAATGCTAAAGCTTCCATTTACAGACCGTCAAATTCCGGTCATTGCCGATGAATATGTCGATAAAGAATTTGGGACGGGCTGTGTGAAAATTACTCCGGCGCATGACCCGAATGACTTTGAAGTGGGAAAACGCCATCATTTAGAAGAAATTGTAGTTATCGGCGATGATGCGGTAATGAATGGACATGCTGGGAAATTTGCCGGCATGGATCGTTATGCGTGCAGGAAAGCGCTGGTAAAGGAATTAGAGGAGCAGGGGCTTTTGGTGAAAGTGGAGCCTCATTCCCATAATGTTGGGACGCATGACCGCTGTGGATCGACAGTGGAACCAATGGTGAAACAGCAGTGGTTTGTAAAAATGGATGAATTAATCCGTCCGGCCGTAGAGGGCGTGAAAAACGGAGAAGTGAAACTGCTTCCGAAACGTATGGAGAAGACTTATTTCAACTGGACGGACAATATTAGAGACTGGTGCATTTCCAGACAGCTTTGGTGGGGGCATAGGATACCGGCTTATTATTGTAAAGACTGCGGCGGGATGGCAGTATCGAAAACGGCGCCCGATGTATGTAAAAAGTGCGGCGGGACACACTTCCATCAGGACGAAGACACGTTAGACACTTGGTTTTCATCAGCATTGTGGCCGTTTTCCACTTTAGGCTGGCCAAAAGAAACGGAAGACTTGGATTATTTTTATCCGAATGACGTGCTGGTGACGGGATATGACATTATTTTCTTCTGGGTAATCCGTATGATATTTTCCGGTTATGCGCATATGGGCAAGGCGCCGTTTTCCACAGTTTTATTCCATGGATTGGTGAGGGACTCTCAAGGGCGGAAGATGAGCAAATCGTTAGGCAATGGGATTGATCCTTTGGAAGTGATAGAAAAATATGGGGCGGATGCATTGCGTCTTACGCTTATTACCGGAAATGCGCCGGGAAATGATATGCGTTTTTATTGGGAGCGGGTAGAAGCTTCCCGTAATTTTGCAAATAAAGTCTGGAATGCTTCCCGTTTTATTCTAATGAACCTTCCAGAATCCGCTCCGCATCCGGTTAGTCCTGCCGGGCTTTTGACAGAAGATAAATGGATTTTGTCAAAAGCAAACCGTCTGGTGAAGGAAGTGACGGAAAATATGGACAAGTTTGAGTTGGGCATTGCGGTTCAGAAAGTATACGATTTCATTTGGGACGAATTTTGTGACTGGTATATAGAAATGACAAAACGCCGCGCATATCAAAGCGGCGAGAATCCGGAATCGGCAAACGCCGCGTTGTATGCCTTACAGGAAACCTTAACTCTTGCGCTGAAGATGCTGCATCCGTTCATGCCGTTTTTGACGGAAGAAATCTATTGTACGCTGCATCCAGAGGAAGAAACGATTATGCTGTCTGACTGGCCCGTTTACAACAAAGAACGCGAATTTCCGGAGGAAGAAGCGATGGTGGAACGTTGTAAGGAAATGGTAAAGGGCGTTCGGAACCGCCGTTCTGAGATGAATGTGCCGCCGTCAAGGAAAGTTACGGTGTATCTGGCATCAGAACAGGAAGCTGTGCGGGCTGTATTTGAATCGCAAAAAGAAATGTATGCCGGTCTGATAGGGGCGTCGGAGGTGTTTGTTCAGGCAGATCAAATGGGGATTGCAAAAGACGCCGTCTCCATTGTAATTCCGGACGCTGTAGTTTACATTCCGCTGGAGGACTTAGTGGATTTAGAAAAAGAACGGGAACGTCTGGAAAAAGAACGGAAACGGTTAGAAAAGGAACTGTCGCGTTCAAAGGGAATGTTAAATAACGAACGGTTTTTAAGCAAAGCGCCGGAAGCGAAAGTTCAGGAGGAAAAGGACAAACTCGAAAAATACGAACAAATGATGGAGGAAGTGAAAAAGCAGCTTTCTGCTTTAAAATAGGGGTTTCTGTAAATCAGAAGAAAATGTTGCGGATTTGTGTAAGATCCTGCGGCGAAATAATAAAAAGTTAATATTTTTTTGCTTGCATATTAGAACCACTATATTATAATGGTAAAGGATTGATAATATAGTGGTTCTTTATTTTGCAGCCAGTATAGGAGGTGCAAGGCAGACATGATAGATTTCGAAGAAGAATTAAAAAAATTTAAGCCAAGCCTAGAAGTCGAAGAAGCAGAAGATGCGATTTATAACCGTGACCTGACAGATATGACAGACATATTGCTTGAAATGATGAAAAGAAAAAACAATTAGAAATCAGAGAAGCGAGGTGACATATGGAATGTTATAATTGCGGCGCGAAGCTGACAAAGGAGGGGCGCTGTAAAAGCTGTGGGGCAGACGTGAAAACGTATAAAAAGATATTAATGGCGTCGAACAGTTTTTATAATGAAGGGTTAGAGCGCGCCAATGTGCGGAATCTTACAGGGGCGGTTGAAAGTTTAAAGAAAAGTTTACAGTATAATAAGATGAATACCGATGCCAGAAATTTATTGGGGCTGGTGTATTTTGAAATGGGAGAAACGGTAGATGCGTTAAGTGAATGGGTGATTAGTAAAAGCTGCCAGAAAGAGAACAATGCCGCAAGCGGTTATTTAGATGAGATACAGAATAATGCATCCCGTCTGGAGTCGATTAACCAGACGATCAAGAAATACAATCAGGCATTGAACTACTGTAAGCAGGACAGCAGGGATTTGGCTGTGATCCAACTGAAAAAAGTGATTTCCATGAATCCGAAATTAGTAAAAGGACATCAGCTTCTGGCTCTTTTATATATTCAGGAAGGGAAATACGAACATGCCAAAAAGGCGCTGCATAACGCGGAAAAAATTGATGCGAATAATACAATTACGCTGAAATACCAAAAGGAAGTGAAGCAGAAATTAAGGGAAAGCGGATCGAAGAAGCAGAAAAAGGAAGATTTAATCTCTTATCAAAGCGGGAACGAGACAATTATAATGCCTGCGAATTTTAAGGACAACTCCGCGTGGCAGACGATTTTAAATATTATTATTGGCGTTGCGCTTGGAGTGGCAATCTCTATGTTCCTTCTTCTGCCCAATATCAAGCAGAAGTCAAAGAGCGAATCAAACGAAGCGCTCAAAGCGGTCAATGATACGCTTTCCACAAAAGAGCAGACGATTTCCTCTCTGGAAAGCCAAGTAAAAGATTTGACGAAACAGGCCAAAGAAGCAAAGGAATCTTCTAAGGGCGTGGAATCAAAGATGACGTCGTATGAGCAGTTGATAAACGCATTCGCAGCTTACGCCGCAGAAGATATGGAAACGGCAGGGGCGGCGTTAGAGCAGGTGAAAGCGGACGATTTAAGCGGAAACGCGAAAACGGTCTATGACAATGTGTATGCAAAAGTGAATGAACAGTATTTAAGCGCATTATATAAGGAAGGTTATAGCGCTTACACCAAAGGAGATTATCCGCTTGCAATCGAAAAATTGCTGAAAGTGGCGGAGTTAGATGAGAAATACCAGAATGGGAATACGGTGTATTATCTGGCGCAGTCTTACCGCAGGTCGGATAATATGGAACAGGCAGTTGTATATTATCGGAAAGTATTAGAGCAAAGCCCCGGAACGGAGCGGGCGAGGGTAGCGAAAGTCTATGTAGACGCCGCTGACAGAGAAGCGCCGGCTGGTTCAGGGCAGGGGCAGCAGGGGGCGGCCCAGCCACAGGACGGACAGCCGCAAGATGGGCAGCCGCAGGACGGACAGCCGCAGGGCGATCCAAACCAGCCACAGTGAATCCGGTAATTTAGGAATGTACAAAAGACGTTAGGCTTATAGTATAAGCCTGCGTCTTTTTCTATTGGACAAGCGATTGGGAAAGGAAGGGTTATATGGAATGTAAATATCAGTTGAAAGATGGATGTATGCGGATTTCAATGCCGAAAGAGGTAGACCATCATTGCGCGGAACAATTACGGAGGGAGGCGGATTTATTAATTGGCGCGTATCACATACGCAGGCTTATCTTTGATTTTTCGGGAACGGAGTTTATGGACAGTTCCGGAATCGGGGTATTGATTGGCAGATGTAAAAATATGGGATACAGCGGGGGAGAAGTCTTGGCAGAGCACTTAAACGAACGGATTCAGAAAATTTTTATTGTTTCCGGTCTGCATAAGATAATTCAGATCCCGTCAGATTTTGGCGGGGAGTGTGAGTGAGAAAAAGCGGAGGAAAACAGGAATGAAAAACGAAATGCGGGTAGAATTTGATGCAAAATCAGTCAATGAGGGTTTTGCCAGAGTGACAGTGGCTGCTTTCCTGACACAGTTAGATCCTACGTTAGATGAAGTTGCGGACGTGAAAACTGCAGTTTCAGAGGCGGTGACAAATGCGATTATCCATGGCTATGAAAGCGGCGGGGGCAAAGTGTATGTAACGTGCATATTAGAAGGAGACACGGCGGAAATTACAGTTGAGGACAAAGGCGTGGGCATGGAGGACGTGAAAAAAGCGATGGAACCGTTTTATACGACAAAGCCGGAGTTGGAACGTTCTGGCATGGGGTTTGCGTTTATGGAAGTTTTTATGGACGATATGCAGGTTGAGTCCAAAGTGGGGGTTGGGACGAAAGTGACAATGAGAAAGAAAATCGGGGCAAAGGAAGACGGAAATCAAGATGGATGCGGTGACGGCTCTAATTAAACAGGCGCACGAAGGGGATAAATGGGCAAGGGAAAAGCTGATTTCAGACAATTTGGGATTGGTTTGGAGTATTGTACGCAGGTTTGAACACCGTTGGCATGACAGGGAGGAATTGTTCCAAATTGGCTGTATCGGGCTGATGAAAGCGATTGATAAGTTTGACATTGCTTATGAGGTAAAATTTTCTACATATGCGTGCCCTATGATTTTAGGGGAGATGAAGCGTTTCTTAAGAGACAGCAGTATGATGAAAGTATCCCGCTCGTTAAAAGAAAATGGCTGGAAGGTAAAAAAAGCATCGGACAAGCTGTCCCAGCAATTTGGACGGGAGGCGTCTTTACAGGAAATTTCTGAGGAAATCGGTTTAAGCGTGGAAGAAATTGTGGAGGCGATGGAAGCGAATGAGGAAGTCGGATCGATTTACCAGCCGGTTTACCAGTCTGGAGACAGTGAACTGTATTTGGTCGATCAGGTGTCGGGAGGCGGAATGCCAAAGACGGAAGAATTGGTGAACCACTTGTTGTTAGAGCAGCTTTTAAGCGAGTTGGAGGAGCGGGAGAAAGAATTGATTGAACTGCGGTATTTCAAGGATATGACTCAGTCGCAAGTTGCAAAACAGCTTGGCGTCAGCCAAGTTCAGGTGTCCCGTATGGAGCGTAAAATTTTAATGCGTATGAAACGGGCAAGCGAGAGGTGATCATTCGTAAAAATATGTATGAAAAAAGGAAATTTCCGTAATGCCTAGCATACGTGATGAAAAGAAAAACGGGGCTGCTGCAAACTGCAGGCTTATATACAATATGTGGAGATCTATGTGGGCCATGTTTTGTATACAGCGTGTATTTTGCGACAGCCCTTTTTTTATTATAAGTCCAGAAGCTTTTTAATCGCTTCCAGCATTTCAGGATGCTCCCGCAGGCGGACAATCAAGGATTCCTCAAAGTGTGTAATTTCTAAAGGTTGTTTTTCTATGTAGCCAAACGTTCCAAGGATATTGTGGATATTATAGATTTCACATAAAATAAGCAGGGTGTCAGCGTTTGGCTGTGACTGGCCATTTTCCCATCCATAGATGGTTTTTTCAGAAAAGTCTAAGGATTTATCATGCAGCCTTGCGGCTACTTCTTTGACAGAAAGGGCGTTTTGTTTTCGGGATTCTTTCAGCGCTTTTGCGATGGTTTCGTTTTTCATTTTTACCTCCAGTTAAAAATCAATCTTTCATTCTATCTTATAGCAGTATCCGGCTATCGTCAAATAATTCTTTTTAATGCGGAAGTTTCAAAAGAAAACTCCGCGATTTGAAGAATACAACGAAAAAAAGAGGATAATAACTTTAATTAAAGAAGGGAATATGGCAAAAATCTGTTTTACAGAGGGATTTGGGAAAATACAGGATTTAATTTTAAACAAAAGAAATGTTAAAATTTTGTGAATTATCACTATAAACAATGCAAAAAATTCGTGATAAAATGGTTGATATATATAGACGGAATTTTACAGACTGCGGAAAAGCTGTGAAATACAACGGGAGAGGAGGGGAAAAATCCGCGGAATTTGAATTATTTGCAATAAGAAAAGAATGGAATCTGATGGAGTTTTGAAAGGAGCATGAAAAATGAAATGGAAAAAAATAATATCGGGAACATTGGCTGCCGTATTAGTTTTGAGTTCAGTTATTACGGCAGTTCCGATTGAAGCTATTGCAGCGGATAATTTAGTAACTGCTGAAATTAGTGGGGTGGGGCAACAGCCGCCTTCTGAAATTTTGGTTTCGGAGGATACTTCTTTAAAGGGGTGGGGCAATGAACCAACGACGTCCCATGGAGATCAATGGGTATTAACGATGGGAAATGAACGTTGTAAGGATAATCCAAATACTTCTGGAGCTTTTGCAGAACAGGAGTTAAAAGCCACTTCAAATGTAGATTCAAAAATTACGCTTTTGAAATTTAGTATACCTGAAAGCCTGAAAAATAATAAAGATTCTATTAAGTCAGCGAAACTCAGCCTTGCATTGGCAGGTTTTAGATCGAGTGGAGGAATGTTTGGAGCGCAAGGTGATACAGATAAATTAAGGGTTGCTAATGTTTCTCCGTTGGAATGGACTGAAGCAACTGCTACAAGAAACAGTGTACGGGATTGGTTTTATCAACAAAATAACAATGCCATTCCGGAATTTACTCCATATAAAGAGTCGGCAGAATATATGCTGGAGAATGGGGTGAATGATATTGGCCCATATACAAATGGAACAAAAAATACAGCCGTGAGTGGAGAAATAGTGGAAACGGATATTACTGACCTATTGGCAGATGCGCTTACGGAAAATACGTCTGAAATTACTTTGGCGGTAAATGAATCGTCGAAAAGAGAGCATTATTTTGTCAGTAAGGAAGGGGTTGAAAATCTAGATAACGCAACAGAAAATATGATGCCTAAAATTGTACTGACCTATAATGTGGCGCGGGGTAAAACAGTTACTGCTTCATCAACTTTTACAGACCCGGGATTGGCAGTCGATGGCAATGACAGTGCGCATACAGGCTCAAATTCTAACGATGCATGGCAAAGCGCGGAATTGATTGATGGAAACGGAGCAGAATTATCAGGAGTAGAACAACAATGGCTGACGATAGATTTGGAAGCAAATAAAACAATATTTACTTCTATGGAGTTGAAATTTCATGCAAAAGCATGGGCGACGGATTATGTAATTGAAACAAGTGATACAGGAGACGAAGGCAGTTGGGGAACCGTTGTGGAAGTAAAACGGCCTGAAAGTGATGAGGCTTCCCATCCACACAAGTTACATACGATTCTATCTGAGATTGCTGATAACGGAACAGGGGATAATGTAACAAATGTAAAAACAGATACATTAAAACGTTATGTGCGTTTTCGGTTTAATAAAATGAATCCATATGCCAAGTCATTGAGAAGAATTACAATCGCAGAGATTGAAATTTGCGGGTTGCAAAGCAATTTTGCGCCAGTGGAGAACGTGGCGGTTACGCCGGAAACACTTGCGTTTGATGAGAGTGAAATTAATGGAACGCCTAAATCACTGACAGCATCTGTTCAGCCTGAGACTGCAAATCCGGCAGTAGAGTGGGAATCGAGCAATCCGGCAGTTGCCACAGTTTCCACAAGAGGAGCCGTAACGGCTAAAGGGTTGGGAAATGCAGTGATTACAGCAAAATCTGTGGAGGATCCCACAAAAAACGATACAGTGCAAGTGACGGTAACCAGAAGCAATATAGCCCGTAACGCTACAGCGACAGCAAGCAGCATAGAAAAGCAAGACCATCCAGCGAATAAAATGAATAATGGGGCAATGGGTGATAAATGGGCGTCTGCTGTTTGGGGAGATAGCAGCTTGGATGTAAACAGCCATAAAGCGCAAGATTGGATTATGCCTGAAGATGGTTCACCAGTTTGGGCGCAGCTTGCATGGAGCGAGATTCAGACAATTCAGCGTTTTAATATTCATTGGGAGTGTGGAAATGCGGTCAGATACTATATTGAGGCGTCCCAAGACGGAACTGCTTGGACAAAAGTTTATGTAAAAGATAAGGCGCAGGGCTATTCAAATCAGGATAAAGATGAAACGATTGTCTTAAGCGCGCCAATTCAGGCAAAGTATCTAAAGATTAATGTGACAAAAATGCTTGCATCTGTTCCGCTTACTCCGGGAGGTTCAGGCAGTACGAGCGCATGGTCAGCAGTTGCCATCTGGGAATGGGAAGTATATAAAACTGCAGAGGGGTATCCGGCATTTACGACAATTCCAGATAATCAGGAAGCCAGAGTTGGGGAAGAACTGTCTTTCCAGTTGGCGGCAGAAAATGGAGCGGCTCTTTCTGTTGTTACAGATCTCACTGCATTAACAGGAGCGGGATTTGATGCCCAAACAGGCGCTTTTACATGGACTCCGCCGACAGAAGCGTCTGGTAAGACATTTGACGTTACATTTGCGGCAACGAAGGATGAAAAAACAACTTACAAGACGATTTCGATTCAGGTAAGCGCTCCTTCTGTAATTACAGTTACATTTCATAAGAACGATGGATCTTCGGAATCATTTACGCAAACTGCAGACAGCGCGGGACATGTTACAGCGCCGGCTGTTCCAACAAGGGAAGGGTATACGTTTGACGGTTGGTACACAGCCGCAGAGAATGGAGATAAAATCGACTTTTCTGCATACACTGTTGAATCAGATGTGGATTTGTATGCGCATTGGATACTAAAACAGTATACTGTGACATTTCATGCAGATGGCGGCGCGCTTTCAGGAGACAGCTCACAGGAAGTGGCGCATGGGGGAAAGGCCACGAAGCCGTCAAATCCGACAAGAGAAGGCTATCGTTTTATACATTGGTATCTGTCGACAGATACTGGGGAAGCTGAGTATAACTTTGATACGGCAGTGACGGAAGATATTACATTAAAAGCAAAATGGATCAAGCGGTGGAATGTGACATTTCATGTTAATCAGACTGGCGTCAGCGTTTCTGATAAAACATTAGACGAGGGAGAGAACGTTACCCTGCCGACTCCGTCTAAATCCGGCGTTACGTTTGCCGGATGGTATGAGGCGGAAGCCTTAACCGGAACACAATGTACGGAAATCACAGCTATAGGCAAAGATTGGGATTTGTATGCAAAATGGACAGCTACAGTGACATTTAAGAAAAATGATGGAACAGACGCTACGGTTGATACTCAGGCAATCACATGCGGCGGCAAAGCAAGCGCTCCGGCTGCTCCGTCAAGAGATCATTATACATTTGGCGGCTGGTACCAGACGGAGGACTGTGCAGGCAATGCGTTTTCGTTTGAAACTGAGGTAATTTCAGCGCATACGGTATTATATGCGAAATGGACTCCGGAACAACATACAGTGACATTTCAGGCAGGCGAGGGGGCGGTATGCGATACGCCGTCTGTGGAAGTCAATTATAATGAAACAATTAAAAACCTTCCAGTCCCGACAAAAGCAAATTTTGTATTTGTAGGCTGGTTTACAGATGAAAGCTATACAACGCCGTTTACAACGTCTACGCATATAACGGCAAACATGACGGTATATGCAAAATGGGAGGATGCAAGCAATACATGGACAGTTACTTTTATGAATGGAACTACCCAATTAGCAGTACAGCATATTGTGAAAGGGGAAAAGATCGCATCGCCTCCAGATCCGACGGGAGAACACGATCAGTTAGTTGGATGGTATAGGGAAGCGTCGTTTACGACATTATTTAATATTTCTACGGAAACGGTGACGGAAGATTTGACCCTTTATGCAAAATTAGAGCCGAAGAAATATAAAGTGACTTTTAATTGGAATGATAAGGAGACAGACCCTACCATATCGGAAAAGGAGTTTACATATAACACGCTTGCAGAGGAACCTTCTGACGTTATAAAAACGGGATATACGCTGACAGGCTGGTATAAGCTTCCTTCATGTTCGGAGGAGAGCAAATTTGATTTTGCAACTGAAAAAGTGATAAAATCCATCACTTTATATGCAAAATGGGAACTCAATGAGTATAAAGTGACGTTGCATAGAAATTATACGGCGGAAGATACAGAGATTTTGGAAATTCAGGTGAAGCATGATTCGAACGTTGTCATTCCGGCTGATGCGGCAATTACAGTCAGAGACGGTTATACACTGACGGGCTGGCATAAGGATCAGGCTTGTACAGATGCGAATGCGTTTGACTTGAATGCTGAAAAAGTGACAAGCGCGCTTGATTTGTATGCGAAATGGACGAAAAACCAAACGCCGGTGGAGAAAACGGAACTTACGGCTCCAAGGATTGCTTATGTAGAGCCGGAAGTGGATTCTTTTGCAAACCCAGCGGCAGTTCTTGCAAAAGACGAAAATTCCGTTCATCATGATGAAATCCGCGACTGGTCAAGAAACCCAGCGGAATTAGTTTCAAAGAGGGCGGAAAGCGGAAAGGATTATACGGGGGCAAACGCTCCATATATCAAATTTGTAGATGGAAGATGGGCGTTAAATGACAGCTTAATGGCATCCGGAAATGATGGCGCAAACGCCAAGTTTAACGTAAGCACAGAAGACGACGGGCCGTTTGTTATGTCTTTTAAATTGTATATGAATGAGTTTCAAACCGACTATAATATTGATCTTGCGCTAGTCAACAAGGGGGATTACCAGTATGCCAGCAATGTAATCAATAATACGTATGGTTCCGGTTTAAATCTGTATTCAAACCCGACGGGAGGCAGTACAGGGGCAGATTGGAAAACTGCATATCATAAGATCAACCCATATCCAGTGGAAGAATGGAGAGATGTAATTGCAGTATTTGACGGAAACGGGAAGACGCGGCTCTATGTGGGCGGCCATGTAGTGACAGAACCGGCAGGAGATGAAGATAAAGTAAATGATAAAATTGCAGGCGGGCTGTCAAAAAGATCGGAGAAGTTTGCCATCGGATGTATGGAAGGAAAAAATGAACGCTATTTTACATATGAAAATGGCTATCTTGCAGATGTGAAGCTCTATAGCGGGGCGGATATGACGGCTGCGCAGAAAACAGGGATTGATTTGGATCAGTTAGATACGGAATATGGTGAGGAGCATGGGTATGCGTATCTGACAAACTTACTGGATTCCCTAACGCCAATGGCGAACTTTACAGGAATGCCATATGATGTTAAGACGGTATGGAGCGCAGATGGCGCGAATCTTTCCGCAGGAGATAAATTTGAAGCGGATACGGCTTATACGGCAACGACGACATTTGTGGCGCATGAAGGGTTTATATTCCCAGATACACAGAGTTTTAAAAATACGGTTAAGGAGAATATTTCTACCGGAAGCGATGCGGCAGGCATTGTAAAAAATGTAGAGGTGTCTTCTGATAAAATGCAGATGACAGTGACGGTAACGTATCCGGTAAAATCAGATGTTCCGGTAACAGGAGTAAAATTAAATAAGAAAACCATAAGCCTGACAGCGAAAGGCGAACAGGAAACGCTGACGGCAACGGTAGAGCCGGAAGGCGCAGATCAGAGCGTGACATGGAGCAGCAGCAATGAGGAAGTTGCGACAGTTGAAAACGGAACTGTGACAGCCGTAGGAAATGGAACGGCAACAATCACGGCAACGTCGGCCGCAGATCCGACGAAAACAGAGACAGCAACAGTAACGGTAACGATCACGGGCGGAGGGGAAAATCCTGTTCCGGTGACGGGAGTAAAATTAGATAAGAAAACCATAAGCCTGACAGCCAAAGGCGAACAAGAAACGCTGACGGCAACGGTAGAGCCGGAAGGCGCAGATCAGAGCGTGACATGGAGCAGCAGCAATGAGGAAGTTGCGACAGTTGAAAACGGAACTGTGACAGCCGTAGGAAATGGAACGGCAACAATCACGGCAACGTCGGCCGCAGATCCGACGAAAACAGAGACAGCAACAGTAACGGTTACGATAACGGGAACGGGAACGGATACAACAATTCCGGTCGAAGACATTACTTTGGACAAAGAGGAAATTCTTTTCAAAGCTATTGGAGAACAGGAAGTGTTGATTCCGCAGATCACGCCAAGGAATGCGACGAACCGCGAAATCACATGGAAAAGCAGCGATACGGGAGTGGCTGTTGTAAAAGGCGGCAGGGTAACGGCTGTAGGAGAAGGAACAGCGGAAATTACCGTGCAGTCATTGGATAATAAAGATGCAAAGAAAACGGTCACTGTAAAAGTTGAGCTTGAAGTTCCTCCTGTAGTGGAAAAAGTAACGTTGTCCTTAAATGCAAACGGCGGTTCCGTTTCAAAAACAAGCGTGGAATTTACGAAGGGCGAAACGGTAAAAGAGACAGACGTTCCAACTCCGGCGCGGACGGGTTATCACTTTACAGGCTGGTATCAGGGGCAGGAAAAATATAGATTTGGGGAGCCGTTGACGCAAGACGTGACGCTTACGGCAAAGTGGTCGGCAAAACAGTATACAGCCAAATTCGTAGCCAATGGCGGAAGCCCTGCTCCGGCGGACCAGACAATCTACTATGACGGATATGTTCCGGTTCCAAAAGCAATGCAGAAAACCGGTTACAAATTTAATAACTGGTACTCGGATCCGAACTTTAAAAACGTATTTAGTTTTAAGACGGAAAAAGTGAAAAAGGACGTTATTTTATATGCGAAATGGGATAAGCTGGAGGAGGAGCAGTCCGATCCTCTGGCTGGCATAAAAGAAGACAGCCAAAACGGAATCACTTATACGTTTGATAATATCGCCCAAAGGACAGTAGTCATCTCTAAGGCGGACAGTAAGAAAGTCAAAAAAGTGAAAATTCCAAAGACAGTTAAGATAAATGGCGTAGAGTGTAAAGTAGTCGGCATTAAAAAAGGAGCCTTTAAAAACTGTAAGAGCTTAAAGAATGTAACGATAGGGTCGAATGTAAAATATATTGAAGCGAACGCATTCCAGAATTGCAGGAAATTAAAGAATGTTAAGATTGAGGGCAAGGCGTTAAAGACAATTAAGAAAGGCGCATTTAAAGGAACGCCGAAAGGGATTAAAGTCACTGCAAAAGGATATTCCAAGAAACAGAAAAGGAATTTGTTAAAGAAACTGAAAAATTCAGGAATGAAAAGTCCCAAAATAAAATAACACAAGATATATTAAGAAGTCCCAGAGATTTATTCTCTGGGATTTCTTTCTTGCAATGAAAAAAAAGATATGCTACTATAATACCGGACGGTATCCAAAGGAACTGTACCAGAGAAAACAGGTCAAGTAAATGATTTTAATTCTTATTCAGATGACGGCGCCGTATGGGCCGTACATAAGAGATAAGGATTTTTTCTGGTATGTCCGGGCGAAGCGTGTCCGGATATTTTTTTATGTAAAAAGGAAAGGAGAGGTTTATAAGATGGAAATGACAGGTTCCATTAAAGAAACGAGAGCTAAGATAAAAGAGTGGCGGAGACAGGGATTGTCTGTCGGGCTTGTGCCAACGATGGGGTATTTGCACGAAGGCCATAAAAGCCTGATTGTAAAAGCGGTCAAAGAAAATGACAGGGTAGTTGTCAGTGATTTTGTCAATCCGATTCAATTTGGGGCAAATGAAGATTTATCTACCTATCCAAGGGACATTGAAGCGGACAGGAATTTATGTGAAGCGGCAGGAGCGGACTTGGTGTTCTATCCGGCAGTGGAGGAAATGTATCAAAAAGATTTTTCGACGTTTGTGGAAACGGAGCGGGTAAGCGCAGAGCTTTGTGGAAAAAGCAGGCCGACACATTTTCGGGGCGTTTGCACCGTGGTTTTAAAATTATTCCATATTGTCAGTCCCGACAGGGCGTATTTCGGGCAAAAAGATGCGCAGCAGCTTGCAGTGATCCGCCGTATGGCGCGTGACTTGGATTTGGACATTGAAATTGTAGGCTGCCCGATTATCCGCGAAGCGGACGGGCTTGCAAAAAGTTCCAGAAATACATATTTAAGTGAAATGGAACGGAAAGCCGCCCTGATACTTTCTAAAGCCGTGTTGGCCGGAGAGAAAATGATAGCAGATGGGGAACGGGACGCTTCTGCCGTGATTGCCCATATGCGTTCTATTCTTGAATCAGAGCCTTTGGCAAAGATCGACTATGTGGAATTAACCGATGCGGACAGCATAGAAAAAATCCAAACCGTCAAGGGACGCGTGTTAGGGGCGGTTGCGGTATTTATTGGGACAACCCGTTTAATTGATAACTTTATTGTGGAAGCGTAAGAGGTGGCTAAAATGATGATTGAAGCGTTAAAAAGTAAAATCCATAGAGCCGTTGTCACGCAGGCGGAATTGAATTATGTAGGAAGCATTACAATAGACGAAACCTTGATGGAAGCCGCAGGGATCTATGAATACGAAAAAATCCAAGTGGCTGACATTGACAACGGAGCAAGATTCGAGACGTATGTGATTGCAGGAGAAGCGGGGAGCGGGATTATCTGCTTAAATGGCGCGGCGGCGCGTATGGTCTGCGCGGGCGATAAAGTGATTTTAATGTGCTACGCCCAAATGACGCCGCAAGAGTTGGAATCCTGTCCGCCTAAAGTCGTATTTGTAGATGAAAAAAACAGAATCACTTCCATTTCCCATTATGAAACGCACGGGACATTAATCGAATAAAGATGGGAGGAAAGCCATGCTTACAGGAAAAAAGGCCGTTCTTGGCATTACAGGGAGCATAGCCGCTTATAAAATGGCGAATGTGGCAAGTATGCTGGCAAAGCAAAATTGTGACGTGCATGTCGTGATGACGGAACACGCCGCGCAATTTATAGCGCCGCTTACATTTGAGGCGCTGACGAAGAATCCATGCTTGACGACGGAATTTGAATGCCAGTCTTGCGTTGACATTCCCCATCTGGCTTTGGGACAGACGGCGGACGTAATGTTAATCGCTCCGGCATCTGCAAATGTGATTGGGAAAATAGCCGGCGGCATTGCCGATGATTTGCTTACATCCGCCGTTTTGGCGGCGACATGCCCAGTGCTGATTGCTCCCGCCATGAATACGCATATGTATCAAAATCCAATCGTACAGGAAAATATCCGGCGTTTAAAGTCTTTTGGCTATCAGGTGATTGAGCCGGATACAGGCCGGCTCGCCTGCAGGGCAGTCGGAATCGGAAAACTGCCAGATGAAGAAAAGCTGGCGGACTGTGTCGTAAAAGCCCTTGAGAAACCGGATGTAAAAAAAGATTTGTCCGGCATCCGAATTTTAGTTACGGCAGGGCCGACAAGGGAAAGTTTAGACCCTGTCCGTTTTCTGACGAACCATTCCAGTGGAAAAATGGGCTATGCCATTGCCGGACAGGCGAAAAAACGCGGGGCGGACGTGACGCTTATTTCTGGCCCGGTTTCTCTGCCTGCGCCAGACGGCGTGACGAAAATTTCCGTCGTGACAGCGGAAGAAATGTATCGGGAAGTGATGGCGCAAAAAGATGGGCAGGATATTATTATAAAAGCCGCGGCCGTAGCGGATTACCGTCCAACGCAGGTCAATGCGGAAAAGACGAAAAAGCAGGAAGGCGGGCTTTTTCTGGAATTAGAGCGGACAAAAGATATTTTGGCGGAACTGGGCAGACAAAAGGGGGATAAGCAGTGCATTTGCGGGTTTTCCATGGAAACAGAGCATGTGCTGCGTAATTCAAGGGAAAAATTAAAAAGGAAAAACGCTGATTTGATTGCGGCGAACAGCTTGCGGGAATCCGGAGCGGGATTTGGCGTAGACACCAACCGTTTAATGCTGATAACGGAGCAGGACGAAGAAGATCTTGGACTGCTTTCAAAAACGGAATGCGCCGACAGGCTGTTAGAGAGGTTATTGGAACTATGGAAAAAGAAACAGGGAAAGCAGGGGGTTAAAAATGAATCAAATGAAACGGATTTGTAATTTTATGTCAAGTAACATAGCTGTACTGATTCTAATATTTTCGGCGGCGGCGTTTTTTTATCCGTCAGGATTTTCATGGGCGACTAACTATACGACAATCTTTTTAGGGGTTGCAATGTTTGGTATGGGCTTGACGATTAAAGCGGAAGATTTTAAAATCGTCTTTACAAGGCCAAAAGAATTATTGGCAGGCTGTGTTTTGCAGTACACTATTATGCCGCTTTCCGCATTTGCTCTGGCGAAGCTTTTTGGGCTTCCGGCGGATTTGGCGCTTGGCGTTATCTTGGTCGGCTGTTGTCCCGGAGGCACGGCAAGCAATGTCATTACTTATATTGCGGGCGGAGATGTGCCGTTGTCTGTCGGAATGACGATCGTCTCCACTCTCATAGCGCCCATCTGCACGCCTGCGCTTGTGTATGCGCTGGCAGGATCGTGGGTGGAAGTTTCCTTATTTGCCATGATGGTATCTGTGGTAAAAGTCGTTTTGCTGCCGGTTCTTGCGGGAGTTTTATTGTACCGCCTGTTTCCAAAGCAAGTGGATGCCGCGCGGGATTTTCTGCCGCTGGCGTCTGTAATTTCGATTGTAATGATTATTTCCGGAATTGTGGGCAGCAATGCAGAAAAAATCTTAACTTGCGGCGCATTGGTAATGATTGTAGTGGCAATTCATAATGGAATAGGCCTGTTAGTCGGCACAAGCGTGGCAAAAGCCTTAAAACTGGACGAGAGAAAAGTGACCGCCATTGGCATAGAAGTCGGGATGCAAAACAGCGGACTTGCGATTTCCCTTGCAGCCGCTAACTTTGCAATGAATCCTTTAGCGACGCTTCCCGGGGCGATTTTTTCCGTATGGCATAATATTTCCGGAACGCTTTACGCCGGAATCCGGAACCGGAAAAAAGCGGAGCCATATGCGAGGACAGTGACAGAGCCTTAAAGTCTGGGTCATATGTGAGGGAAGTGACAAGCCTTGAGTGAGCTATATACGAGGGAAGTGACAGATCCTTAAGAGAGGAAAAGAGAGGTATTAGATGGAAAAAGAGAAAAAATTTACAACCAGACAATTTGTAGAGATGGCGCTTTTAACAGGAATTATTTTATTGCTGGCATTTACGCCGCTTGGTTATATTCGGACGTTCGGACTTGAGATTACGCTGATCGTCGTTCCCGTAACGGTAGGGGCGGTCACATTGGGACCGCCTGCAGGCGCAGCGCTTGGAGCGGTATTTGGGATTACGAGTTTCCTTCAGTGTTTTGGCATGAGCCCGTTTGGAACAGTCCTTATGGGGATAAATCCGGCTGCAACATTTATCGTCTGCGTTGTTTCCCGTGTCCTGATGGGCTGGCTGACGGGAGTTTTGTATCAGGCGTTTAAAAAAGCGGCTTTCTTGTCAAAAGCGGCGTTGGTTTTAGCGAACTTAATTGGGCCGTTGTTAAATACCTGTTTTTTTATGGGGACTTTGGTTCTTTTCTTTTATCAGACGGATTATATTCAAGGCCTTGCGCAATCTATGGGAGCATCCGGCGTGATTGCGTTTATTGTGGCATTTGTAGGCGTGAATGGGGCAGTGGAAGCGGCAGCCTGTTTTGTGGCGGGAAGCGCAATTTCAAAAGCTTTGCAAAAAGCGCTCAATAACAGATAGGCAGTGATGAGGGTAATAAGTTCTGCAAATGAAAAAAGAACGGCGTTTTTTTTGAGCGGAATCATTGCATTTTTATATTTGAAACGGCTGCGCATATTTTGCACAGCCGTTTTTGGCAAATGGAGCAGGAAAATGGTTTTATGGTTCCGCATTTTGTTTGATGTATGACATTGTTTGATATTTTTTAGAAAAAGAGATTCAGGATTTTGAACAAAGAATTTTAATAAAAGGTTTTTTAACTTGAAAAGGCGGCTGTGTGTCTTGCAGAGTGACCTAAATAAGTATTATAATAAAAATAGGAAACTGGGCAATGTGGCTTCCCGTTTTTGGAATCAGAAGCGATGAGGCGGTAAGGATCTTATTGTTCGGTTTGTTCTAAAAAAATGAAAAGAGGGAATTAGTTATGCCGGAAAATAGTGCATGCAGCAGCGCATCAAGCTGTACAAAGGAAAGCTGTGAAGGCTGTCAGGGGAATAAAAATCCCCAGAGTATGTTAGAGCCATTCAATGAATTGTCATCTGTAAAAAAAGTAATTGGAATAGTCAGTGGAAAAGGCGGGGTTGGCAAATCTTTCGTGACGGCTTCGCTGGCAGTCGCAATGCAAAAAGCTGGCTATGCGGTTGGAATTATGGATGCGGATATTACAGGGCCGTCCATTCCTAAAATGTTTGGGCTCCATGGGCCTGCGTATGGCACAGATCAGGGAATGTATGCGATAGAAGCAAAAAATGGCGCAAAAGTGATGTCGATTAATTTACTGGTAGATGATGAGGAAGCCCCTGTGATTTGGAGGGGGCCGGTGATTGGCGGAGCAGTAAAGCAATTTTGGACGGACGTGATATGGGGAGATTTGGATTATCTGTTTGTGGACATGCCGCCGGGGACGGGTGATGTGCCGCTTACGGTGTTCCAGTCGATTCCGGTAGATGGGATAATTGTAGTGACGTCTCCTCAGGAATTAGTGCAGTTAATTGTAAAGAAGGCGTACAATATGGCGGAAATGATGCGCATTCCGGTTCTGGGGATTGTAGAGAATTTCAGTTACTTGAAGTGTCCGGACTGTGGAAAGGAGATTCCGGTTTTCGGTGAAAGCCATGTGGAGGAAGCGGCGGCAAAGCTTTCGCTTCCGGTGTTGGGAAAACTTCCGATTGAACCGGAATTTGCAAAAGCGGCTGATGAAGGCAGGTTTTACGAGACGGAGAACCCATATCTTGCGGCGGCAGTGGAAGCGTTGAAATAATGAGGCATTAGAAAGGGAGCGATATGTGGTTAGCGGAAAATTGGAAAGAGTATGAAGTGATTGACTGTTCCGGCGGTGAAAAACTTGAACGTTGGGGGAAATATCTGTTAGTGCGTCCGGATCCTCAGGTGATTTGGGATACGCCGAAAAAAGAGAAGGGCTGGAACAAGCACAATGGGCATTATTACCGCAGCAGTAAAGGCGGGGGCGAGTGGGAATTTTTCGACTTGCCAAAGCAGTGGGATATTCATTACCGGAACTTGACCTTTCATTTAAAGCCATTCCGTTTTAAGCATACAGGGCTTTTTCCGGAACAGGCGGTAAATTGGGACTGGTGCGCAAAGAAAATCGAACAGTCAAACCGGCCTGTGAAAGTGTTAAATCTGTTTGCCTATACCGGAGGGGCAACGCTTTCAGCGGCGGCGGCAGGGGCGAGCGTCACCCATGTCGATGCTTCAAAAGGAATGGTTGCATGGGCAAAGGAGAACGCGGCAGCGTCCGGATTACAGGATGCGCCGATCCGCTGGCTGGTTGATGACTGCGTAAAGTTTGCCGAGAGGGAGTTGCGGAGAGGCAATCGGTATGACGCTATTATTATGGACCCGCCGTCTTACGGCAGAGGGCCAAAAGGCGAAATCTGGAAAATGGAAGACTCCATTTATGCTTTTATACAATTATGTGGAAAGCTTCTTTCAGACCGTCCATTATTTTATTTAATCAATTCTTATACGACAGGGCTGCAGCCTGCTGTTCTAAAGTATATGCTTCAGACGGAGTGTAAAAAATTTGACGGCAGGGTGATGGCAGATGAAATAGGAGTTCCGGTTTCCTCAAGCGGACTTACGCTTCCCTGCGGGGCGTGCGGAAGGTTTGAAGGAAATTAATTTCGGCAGGATATAGTTTACTTGGCAGACGTTGTTATATTAAATAGCAATGTCTGTCATTTTTTGTCGATAAAAAATGCAAATCGCAAAAGCTATAAGCAAATTGAATATTGAGCCGCATAAATTGTCACTGGTGGTATAATTGAACTAAATTTTACCAAAGAAAAAGAGGGGATAAGTATGTTACAGATAGCAATTTGTGATGATGTAATAGAACAGACTCTTATGCTGCAAGAGTATATCCATGAATATTTTAAAAATAATGGCATGGAATATCACTTGAGTCTTTATACATCAGGAGAGGAATTATTGGCTGAAGCAGAGAAACTAGATATTATATTTTTAGATATCGGAATGCCAGATGTAGATGGGATTGAGACAGGCAGGCGAATTCGCAGTAAAAACAATTCCTGTAAAATCATTATGGAAACAGTCATGGTAGAGCGTATGAGGGAAGCGTTTTATTTTGAAGCATTCCGTTTCATTGTAAAGCCGATTGAAAGGGAGGAAGTGGAAGAAGCGTTAAATGCTTGTATGAGAAAAGTATTAGGCAGTGGGCGGGTTGAATTATATTATAACAGGATTATCCATGAAGTTCACCAGAGCGAAATCCAGTATGTCGTTACCTATGACAGTTATTGCGAATATAAAGTGAAAAATAAGACGCTGAGAAGTGAAGCGTCTTTGAGGGAGTTGGAAGGGTTACTGGACAAAAGGCTGTTTTTCAGGATTCATAGAAAATACATAGTAAATATGGCGCAAGTTCAGTCGTATAGAAATGGTATAATACATATGAAAGATGTAGAACTTCCGGTTGCGAGGAGAAAGAAAAAAGAATTTGAACAGGCATTTATGGAATTTGACTTGAAATATCGTTGAGGTGTGTTATGGAAATTTTGCTGCTATTGGGGATTTACTGCGTAGAACTAGTTTGTTATCAGGTTGTGCTTAAGATTTTGTTTCAGGTGGAGGTGAGGAATAGGAAGTGGATGGTTTTGGGTGGGGTGTTGGCGGTGGTGATAGGAAAGATTTCGGTAGATGTAGCTGGTAAAAATTTTCTAATTACAGTCAGCGTCATTTTTTTAACTTTTATATCGCTTGAAGGCGGAATAATTGAAAACTCTGTTAAGTTGATACTAATTATTCTTTTGTTAGTTTGTGTAGAAGGCATTTTTGTATATCCTTGTGAAAAGGTTTTTGGCTTTCTTGATAAAAGTTATGTGGAACATATTAGTTATTTAGTAGCTAAATGTTGTACATTATGTAGTATAAGTTTGATAAATGTTATAAAAAAGAAAGTAATACAATTTAAGAAAATACATATTAATTCGTTTATTTATTTTGTAATTGGAATAATTATAATATTGATGTTAATTTGTTTAGGAATTTTAAAGCAAGCAATTTTATATTTACCTAATCACAGATACATAATATTTTGTAATATGGTAACAGTGGCAATTTCTATCAGTATTTTTTTACTAGTTATTTTTGTTGTTTATATTAAAAATACCAATGAAAGAATGGAACAACTATTAAAAACAGAGAGATTGTTGAAAGAATCACAAGTAAATTATTATAAAAGAAGTTTACGGAAGGAGGCAGATACTCGTAAATATAGGCATGATATGATAAATCATTTGGTATATTTACAAGAAATTTTAAATAAAGATCAAACAAAAACAGCTCAAAGATATTTATCAAATATTTTAGGGGGTTTTAAGAAAATTCAAAGTATTTATTATGTGACTGGTAATGAAATGATTGATATTATAATGAATTATTATTTTGGTATGTTACCAAAAGATGTTGAAATTATAATAAAAGGTAGAAGTCCAATAGAGTTTGATATAGATGAGACAGATATTTGCACTATTTTTTCAAATTTATTTCAGAATATTATTGAAGAAATTACAGAGAATCACATTAAAAAATCAAAAATTTCGATAGAAATTCATAAAGGTCGTCAATATGTAGAATATAGGATTATAAATACGTTATCCGCCAAAATAAATGATAATAGGATTAACAAACATGGGTTGCCAAAGTCACATAAATTAAATAAAAGAAATCATGGTATTGGATTGCTAAACGTGAAAACTTCTGTTGAAAGAAATTATGGAAATTTTAAATGGTATCAAGAAGAAAATCAATTTATAGTATGTATTATTTTACCTATTAAGTAGGGTAGGAAATATAGCGGTTTGATTCAGAAAAGAGATATTTTTAGATTTTTAGGAAAGAAATTAGGTAATAAATTTTTCCGAGTCTAAAAATATTTCTTTTTTCTATATGATATATTTTATGATAAGACCCATTTAAGAAGATATATAACCGTTAAAGGTGGTATTCTGGTTTGTCGGGAGTGATACGAGTACCCTGTTAATGTAGATAAAAACATTAACAGAGGAGGTGCCATTCATGGGTATTATGACGTTTACTGTATTTGATGAACTTGCAAAGTGGATAATAAGAAGTATTATTTTAAAGTAGTTTTAATTTAGAAATTAGATGTTCAGTTCAGTAATATTGAATTGAGCATCTTTTATTTTTTTGGCAAACTTGAAATGAACTCCTGATTTTTTTGTAAGATACTGTCTGTCAAAATTGTAAAATAATTTTGATTCGCAGTAAAAATGTCTAAAAATTAGTTATATAAAAACTTTTATTAATTGGGTTTAGATGTAATAAAGAGTGGTATAAAACATATAAAAATTTTTTTTACTGAGTTTATAGGATAGCATAATCAGAGGGGATATTACCCGTGTGCGTGATAGCATTTGGCATAAAATAGTTTAGAAAATGGATTTTCGAAGAATAATCATATTGGGGTATTGAATTATGTAATTATTATAGTTAAAATAGAAACAATTCACTTCTTACTCAGTGTGCCATGGCATAGCGAGCGTTGTATGAAACAATCACTTAAATTTTTTAGCCGATATTGAATGCGATTCTGGCAGAAAATTGTGTTATAATAAAATCAAGAAAACATCGTATACTTTTAAGCTGTAAGATCAGTAATATTTTTAGCCTTAGTCATTAGAATCTAAAGGAAGGGCAATTCATATGGGTATAAATAATTCCGGACAAATGACATTCGCCATCGATCATGAGAAGTTCATTAATGAAATGAAGGTTCACACTTTTCCAGAAGCAATCTTTGATTTTAATAAAATCTTTAAAGTTTCATTGACAGAAGAATATATGAGCGGTAACAATTCATTAATTATTCTGGGAGACTGTCTTTCTGTATTAAAAAAGATGAAACATAGTTCTGTCCAACTTATTTTTGCCGATGCTCCATACAACATAGGGAAAGATTTTGGAAATAACAGTGATAAATGGGGGAGTGTGCGCGCTTACATAGACTGGTGCAAGATTTGGATTGATGAATGTATGCGTGTTTTATCTGATACAGGAACAATGTATATTATGACAGCAACACAGCATATGCCATATTTAGATGTATTTGTTTCTGAAAAATATAATGTTTTGAGCCGGATTGTTTGGACGTATGACAGTTCCGGAGTACAATCTAAGAAAATGTATGGCTCACTATATGAGCCAATTCTGATGATAAATAAGAGTAAAAAAGCTTCTTATACGTTTAATTATGGAGATATTCTTGTAGAAGCCAAGACAGGGGCAAAAAGAAAACTGATTGATTATAGAAAAAATCCGCCACAGCCTTATAATACAGAAAAAGTTCCGGGCAATGTTTGGGATTTTAGCAGGGTAAGATTTAAAATGGATGAATATGAGAATCATCCGACGCAAAAACCAGAAGCAATGCTTGAGCGTATTATCAAGGCATCCTCCAATCCAGGAGACATTGTTTTAGATCCCTTTTCAGGCTCCTTTACAACATCTGCTATGGCGGTTCGTTTGGGGCGTGTAAGTATTGGAATAGATTTGAATGAGGAATATTATGAAATGGGTTTAAGGCGTACCGGCATTACAACAGAGAGAAATGGAAAAAGTCTTGAAAAAATTAAGGTAAGAAAAACAAAAGCAAAATCAAAATATGTAAGAGAGTGAATTAAAAGAAAATTACAGAAAGTTTTATTGAGGAGATTTTAAAAAAAGAATATCCAAAAGAATATAAAAAGTTTATGATAAAAGTCCAATGCTTCAATATCTGGATGCAAAGATGAAAGCTGTACACGGCAATAGTAAAACTCGCAGAAGTTTAGCTAATATTTACGCTATTTATTCTATCCTGTATTTTTACCAAAAAGATTTTTATGAAAAGAAAGAACAATACCGTTCTTTTGATGGATATGATTATATAAGTTTGTTTAGTTTTTATCGTAAATTATATGGTGGGAGTAAGCTGCAAAATCATGCTTTGAACTCTCGTGTGAACGGGGAATTTCATAATAAAATCAAAGATGCGGTAAATGATTTAATAATTATAAATAATGGTAAATATCTCATACATATAGATTATATTTATGTGGAAGGATTTGACATCAGTAAAATTTCATGTAAAATAATTGAAAAATATATAGCGCTTCTTATGGAAAAAGACGCAGTTTTAATCAGTGTTTTAGAAGAATTAAAAAATATGACAGATCTATCTGAAAAGAAAGCTAAAATCAATGCTTTACTTACAGAGGACTCAGAAGCTAGAATCTTTGAAATTATCAGTTATGCTATTTTGAAAAACCATTATAAGAATATTACGGTATTCTTTGGATATGACAAATATTCAGTGAAAGAAGTTGCCCTTGAACTATATAAAACTGGCAGAACAAACGCAAATGATGGCGGCATTGATTTCGTGATGAGACCAGTTGGGAGATTTTTTCAAGTGACGGAAGTAAATAATTATGATAAATATCTTCTGGATATTGATAAGGTTATGCATTTTCCCGTTAGTTTTGTAATTAAGAAAAAAAAGAGCAGGGAGAATGTATTGGCTGAATTGCGTCAATATATTACACGTCGTTCAAGTGGTATGGCGGTTTTAGAAGATAGATACCGTAATGCGATTGAAGAAATTATTACTATAAATGAGCTGCAAATGTGGAATGATGAATTAAGTAACGAAGATATTAACGGAATCATTTATGACATGGATATTTATTATAAACTTGAAATGAATATGGTTACAGAAGATGGAGAGGCATAATAGAAAAATTCGTAAAACCAAACAGTAAAAGCTTCGGCGGATAGAAAAAGAAATTCTATCCGCCGAAGCTTTTTTAGTCAGAACAGCCTGCAATAATAAAATACTATTTTATAGTCGCTTTTTTGCTGATTCCTGATTTCTTTAGATTGCGTTTCATCTTAGTTTTTTCTTTTGCTTTCATTCCTTTTGCAAGTTTCACTTTAATCCTAACATTCGTGCCTTTTAAGGATTTAGATTTAAAGGTTGAGGCTTTCTTGCCTTTAAATGTAATGGTTTTTAATTTTTTACACCCGTTGAAGCACTGTTTATCGAACGTTTTCACATTGCCTTTTACAGTCAGAGACGTTATGCCTTTACAGCCGTTAAATGCCTGCTTTCCAATCTTGGTTACATTTTTTCCAATCGTTACCTTTGTGATTTTTGTGAACTTTTGGAATCCTTTTGCTTTGATTTCCGTAACCGTGTAGTCTATGTTGTTGATTTTAACTTTGTCTTCAATCTTGACTGCAAATTTTTTCTTTTTCGAAGCTGGCAGCCCTTCCGCGCTGGCAGTCTTTTTGGCCGCGTCAGTGATTACGTAATGCACGCCGTTTAAATCTGTGTAGGTGACGTTCTGCTGTAATTTCAGGTTTGTTTTTGCGGATTTTAAAGCATTGGCAAGTCTGGTTAAGTCTGTGGCTTTGCTGTTTCCTGCCGTAGCCTTTGCTTTTGCATTTGCGTTTTCATAGGCTTTTTTAAATGCCGCCCAGCTTTCGGGCGTATATCCTTTTCCGCCTCCAAGATAGGTGTTTTTCATAGTTGCAAGAGTGTCAGTTAGTGCTTTCTTTGCGTTTTTCCATGTTGTGTCAACGGTCAATTTTGATTTTGCAATCTCTAAATTTTTCTTAAGGCTTGCCAGTAACTCCGGATTTGCATTCGAACCTTTGGCTATTTCAGCTTTCAAGGCTTTATAGGCTTTGTCGTATGTGTTCCAACTTGCCGTTGTGTATTCCGTGTTTCCTTTTTTGTAGGCAGATTCTTCGTTTTTGATTGCATTAGATGCGGCTGCCAAAACTTTGCCTGAATCAAACTTAAGGTTTTTCTGCGCGTTCACTAGCTCGTCTTTGCGTTTTTGAAGCGTAACGGCATTGCATCCGTCGGTCGGTTTTACCGCTTCTTCGTATGCGTCTTTAAACACGTTCCAGCTTTCGCTTGTGTAATTTGCCTGCCCTAAATCAAATATTTGCTTTGCTGCGGCAATAGCTTCGTTTAAAGCGGCTTTCGCTTCTTCAATCGTTGTCGTAGTCAGACCGTTGATTGCATCTTTGAGGTCTTTTGCCCGTTTGATGATTTCGGCAATGTCTAAACCGTCAGTCGGTTTTTTGGCTTCTTCATAAGCATCTTTAAACGCGTTCCAGCTTTCGTCAGTATACTCTCCCTGTCCGTCGTTTAAAGTGTCTTCCGCATTAGAGATGGCGCTGTCCAATGCGTCTTTTGCTTCCTCCATAGTCATTTCTTTCAGATTTTCTCTTGCCTGATTCAGATTGTCCGCTAACACTAAAAGAGCGGCCGCGTCTGTCAGATCAACGGGATGTTTCGCCGCTTCATAGGCTTCGGCAAATCTGTTCCAGCTTTCGTCCGTATAGATGCCCTGTCCGTCACTATATACGCTTTCCGCTTTCGATAGGGCGTCATTTAGGATTTCCATAGCTTCTTCCGGAGTGGCGGAAGTAAGGGCGTGGATCGCTTCTGCCAAGTTATCCGCCAATTTTAGGAGTTCTGCGGTTCCCAAATTATCGGCGTGTTCTTTTGCGGCGTTATATGCCGCAACAAAGCGTTTCCAACTGTTTTCTGTATTGTTGCCCTGTCCGTCTTTAAAAATTTTGTCTGCATCGGCAATTACGTTATTCAGCGTATCTTTTGCTTCTTCTAATGTAATTTCAACCAGATCTTCTTTTGCCTGTCTTAAATCGTTTGCCAATTTTACCAGAGCGGCGGGATCTGTCAAATTAGAAGAATTTTGAGCCGCTTCATACGCATCGGTAAATTCTTTCCAGCTTTTGTCCGTATAGATGCCCTGCCCTGCGTCTATGAGATCTTTAAACTCGTCAAGCGCGTCATCTAAAGCTTTTTGCGCTTCTTGCAATGTCAGTTCGGTCAGCCCTTCCGTAATTGCGCGGTTTAAGTCGTCTGCCAGTTTTTGGAGCGCAGCGGCGTTATTGCCGTCTGTTGGATTTTTTGCCGCTTCATAGGCAGCAAGGAATGCGTTCCAGCTTTCGTTTGTGTAGATGCCCTGTCCGTCTTCGATTTTATCCTCAGCTTTTTGTATGGCAGCATCTAAATTTGCGCGCGCGGTTTCTAATTCCGTCGGCGGTTCTTCTGTGCCCGTATAGACAACTTCAACTGTCAAAGTTTTATTGTCATCGGACATTGTGGCCGTCGGCGTAAGGTTCGATGCTCCGGTTGTTACGTTTTGGCATATTTCTGTAAGGAAATCTTCAGTATTCGGGAACCGGAAGTAGCTCTGTGCCGTAAATGTAGTTGTTGCCTTATAAACAACGTCGGCCTCAAATTTATCTGTCGGTTCCATTTCCTCTGCATTTGTCCCGTTGACAGAGCTCCAAACGGTTTTTGCCGTAAATGTGTCTGCTGAAATGTATGCAGTAGGATCAGTGGCATTTAGCTGGTTTACGATAGAACCGTATTCAAGGGTCAGTCCTTCCGATACGTCTTTGCAGTCATAGAATTTGACGTCTGCCATATATCCGGTATTGGCTGTGAGCGGCGAGCCATTTGTTTCAGAAGGATTATAACAAATGGTAAATGGGCTGGAAGATGAATTTAAAACAGGTTTACTATCGCCTCTGCTGCTTGACGGGCTTCCATTCACATAAAAGCGCTGTGTTCCGTTCCCATTTATCAGCATAACAATATCCAGCCATTTTCCGATATGGTCTGCGGCGCTTATGGTTAATTCTTCTGTTGGGTAACCATTATCAACCATCCACATAACAAACTTGCCGCCGCTAATCTGGAAGTCAAATTGATGCCCTCTGCCAATGAGTTCAGTTTGGGAACTTGGCGCTTCATTGAGCCATAGTTTAAATGTAATTGCGAGCGATTTGTCTGTTCCATTGACATTGTATTTTGAGCTGCCTGAACGAAGCTGGTCGCTAAATCCCCAGATGCCTTCTTTATTGGTAATTGCCGGCGCGGCGTCAGGCGTGTTGCGCATGAGTGTCTGAACTTCTTCCGTCCAGTCTGAGACGGCAGATGCATGATTGGATTCCTCATCTTGCGTAATTGCCGCCGCTTTCGGGTATTGCCCCGCCGCTGGAGCAGTGTAATGGATAAAAGGCGCCGTAATTTGTTCTTGGGCATTTGTCAATAATCCTTCCACCGCATCTGTTAGGTTTTTCTTGGTATCTTCAATTTCTAAGACAGTTGCTTCTTCTGAATCTAATACATCTTTTGCCGTTTGCAGAGCTTTTGTAAATACGCTCCATGTCCGGTCGGAATAGTCGTCTTTTGTTTTATCTTTATGTGTATTGTATAGTGTCTGTAATCCTGCTTTTGCATCCTGCCGCACTAAATCACGGCGTGTATTTTTTAACGTCGTTACAATTGTTTCTAATTCTGCATATGTTTTTTGGCTGGCGTCTGCCACTCCGCTGGCGGCGTTATAAGCCGCTTCAAATGCATCCCATGCAGATTGCGTATAAACATCTTGTTTTCCGGAATCATGGATCGGCTTTGATGCATCCAGCATCCATAAAAGGTTTGTCTCCAGTCCTTCCCTATGCCTGTGAAGCTGTTTTTTTGCTTCTGTCTGCGCGATTATGCTGTCATACATTTCTTTGTTTGTCTGCTGTCCGGAAGGTTTTTCGGAAAGGGTTTTTCCGGCGTCATAGGCTGCTTTTAAAGCGGAAACGTCATCTGCCTGATAAGCGGCCTTATTTGCATCAAGAGTTTCTTCCGGCTGGGAAGCGGCTAATTCCTTTAGCTGTTTATAAGCGGAAGCGTATACTTTTATTTTCTTTTCATGCAGATTGCTGTTGGCGCAATATAGAAAAGAGATGCCATTTGTCGTTTCCGAGAGAGATTGTTTTATAACCGGCGCTCCCCAATTATGGTTTGTGGCAGGGGTCTTTGCGCTTTCCTGAATGACTGTATAACAAAGTCCGCAGACAGTATCGCCGCTATTGCCTTCCGTTTCACAATCTGCTTCATAAAAGCCTTTTGTGATTTGGTTATTTTGTGGATGCTGGCAATTTTCTGCATTAGCTACAAAATGGTATTTGTATGTTTGGCCGTCTATGGTAAGGCTGGCAGAACCGTTTTGTAAAGGCGTAATGCGAAGCGATGTATCCAGCCGCGCAAGTTTTGTAGCTGCGGCTTGGCTGTCCGCGTTAAATTCATTCGGGCCTTTTGGCCAGAGAATAATAGAAGTTTCCGTTCCGTTTATCTCTGTCTGGCATGATATTAGATAGACGCCATTATTTTGGATCGTTTCGTTTGCCGTTAGCTTTTTGTATCCCGGCAGCAGGCTGTCCGTCGCAGAAGCGTCTTTTTTCCAAAGCGACAGTTCATAAAGGTAACTATTGCTTGGGGAATGGCTTCCCATGGCGTCATACCGCATATTGCCTGTGTCAAACATAAGGTAGCGAGAGCCGTTGCTTGCGCTTCCGGCAGGATTATAAATGCGGAAGGTAGCAGCGTTTTCCGTCTTTTCCACTGCAATGGGAGCGGATGCAGAGTCAAAAAGTAATTTTTGTGAGCTGTTTTCTTTGTGAACCAGATATTTATCGCCGTTTTTAATAATCCATTTTCCTTCATTGCCATCACCTGTAGCTTCCGTAAAGGTAAATTCAGCATCTGCAATGGATAGTTCCGTGTTTGGTTCCTTTGAAAAACTGGAAACGCTGTTTGCGATTCCGGCCATGCGTTCATGCAGCAGAATAGTGTCTCCGGTTATCGGCGTCACAGTTGCCATATCATTAGGAATGGAAGATGTGTCATACGCGCCGAGATAGGAAATATCAAAACTTTCGCCAATCTGCTTTGTCTCTGTGTCATCTGTAACCCGGATGCGGTATTGCCTTCCGTCAATTACGGCTGTGGAAAATCCTTCATTTACGCCTGTAATGGAGATGCTATTCTTGGTTTTAATTGTTACAGATGGGTCCGGAATATTGACAGGCGGATCTTCTTCATCACCGGAGCCAGTATCAGTTGCAATTAGTTTTGGCTGGTTATGTTCTCCATTTTTTGGATAGAGCAGTACAATATTATCCTCTATTTTTGCAGTAATCAGATAGCTTTTGCCGTTTTCAATATTCGTGTCAGGAATTTCAACTTCTTGATAGCAAGGAAGCAGGCTGGATTCCGGCGCAGTTTCGTTCCGTTCCCACAAAGTGAGATTATAAATGCCGCTATTGTCAGGAGCCCCCGTCCGGTTCCAGTCATAATGCGAGCCTTTATAAAATACGGCATAGCCTGTTGCATCGCTGTCATCTCTTGTATAGGTGCACTTTAACTGGACAGTTCCATCAGTCTGGCGGATGGAAGTGACGTTTTGCGCGGTATCGGAAAAATAATTCGTTCCAGATGATCCATCAGCAAAAGTTAAATAAATCTGGTTTGCTTCATTAAAAATCTGATAGTTCTCGTCAGTTTTAGTAAATGTAAATTCGGTGGTCGTCAAATCTACCAGATTTACTGTGGGGGAGCTTGTAGAAAATGCATCTGCAAGGGAGCTGGCGCAAGTTGTATGGGCATACGTTTTAACTGCTGTGTCCGTTACGATTAGTTTTTCTTTATTGCTCCCGTCGGCTCCCGGATAGAGTAAAATAAGGTGTCCGTCCGCTTTTGCAGTGATAAGATAACTTTTATCGGGCGAAATATCATCAGTCGTTGATATGGTTGCTTCTTGGTATCCCGGAATTTTACTGTCAGAAGGGGCGGCTGCGTTTTTTTCCCATAAAGTGAGGTTATAGATGCCGTTGGCATCGCTCGCGGCGCCAGTTCTATTCCAGTTATAAAGCGAGCCTTTGTAGAAACAAGCATATCCGGGAGTGCCGCTGGATGAGCTTTCGCAATGGATCTGGACCGTTCCGTCCGACTGGGCGTCTACGACAACGTCTGCGGCAGATGTAGCAAAATATTTCGTTGCGGCTGGCGCGATTGTCATCCATAGATTGTTCGCTTCGTTTTTTATCTGGAATTTATCTCCATTTTTCGTAAACTTTAATTCTGCTTTGCTCAGTTGGATTGTTTCCATCTGCGCAGTGGATGTGGCAAATGCAGTGTCCAAATTGTTGGCGGCTGCTGCTCTGGCATATGCCTGAATGGTATTTTCATCAGATTCATTATCAGATGCTTTCGTTGCCAGAAGCTTTGTCTGAGAGTGTTCGCCTCCGACCGGATAGACGATAAGAAGTTTGCCGTCATATTCTACGCTGATTAAGAAGCTTCTTCCTGAAAGGTCATCTGCCTGGTTGGCTGACACTTTCTGGTATCTTGGAATCCTGCTGTCAGAAGAATTGCCGGCAGTGTCATTCTCAGGGAGTTTCTCCCATAAGGAGAGGTTATATATAAGGTTAGCGTCTGAATTATTTCCCTGTCTGTTAAAATTCATTTGCGTTTTATAAAAACCGGCATAGTTACTGCCTTTTGAAATCTGTATCGTTCCGTCTTCCTGCCCTGTTATCGTGACAGCGTCTGCATTAGAGGAAAAATAATTTGCCCCAGACTGAAGCGTCAGATATTGATGGTTTAAATTGCTTTGGATAAGCCATGCATCGTTATTTTTTGTAAACGTAAATTCTGCATCTGCAAGATTTAACATAGAAGGTTCGCTTGTCGCCGTAGCGAATGCGGACTCTAGGCTATTTGCATTTGCAACATGGGAATATACAGGAAATTCAACGGTATAAACCTGTTCTTTCTCAATGTCTACAGTAGCGACTGATGGATTTGGAGCTTTAGTAATAGACGGATCGCCACTGCCTTCGTTTTCGCTCTCATAGTGGATAATAGATGTTTCCTCTTTTGCCACTGTAGTGTCTACAATTGAAGCGCCATCTTCCCGCTCGATAAATGCGCCCGGGGCAAATTCTGAAATATCGAAATTGTCATACCATATCTCCGCAGTCTGATCGCGTTCTTCCCATAAAATGCTGACAGAACCGTCTGGAAGTTCTGACAGAGTGGAGTAAACAAACGCTTCTTCACTGTTCGGGACGTCGATCACATTGTAAAGGCTCATTGTTTTATCTTCATTTACTAACAAAGTAAATAATTTACCATGGGTTCTGCCAGGCCCGCCCGGACAGGAGACCAAAACAGCCTGTTTGCCGTTGATTTTTTTCGAATAGGTTATGGCTCCCATATTACAAGAAGACGTGACAGAGCACTCGCTGATGTCAACATGGGTTCCCACATCATAGCCGCCGTCAGCGTTTTTTGTAAAATCTGCATAAGAGATGCGGCCCGAACCCCCGCGGTAAAACATACGGATTGTGCCGTCTTCTAGTTCGACCACTTCGTTTTCGGAAGAACCGGTATCCACGTCTTCTGTCCGGTTCCATGTGACGCCATTATCTGAGGAATACAGCAGGCTGGCTTTTTCAGCATTTCCACTGTCACCCTTGCCATGGTAATACACGCCAATCACAAGTGTGCCGTCACTGGCCGTAAGGCCGCATCCGGGTGAAATTAACAATGCGCGGTCGTCCTCTTTTTTTATTTGTGGAATAATATCGGTAGGATGTTCCCATGTCCTTCCATGATCTTTAGATGTGACAAGCCAAAGATATCCTGTCTGGTATACATGAAATTTAGAATCTTTATAATACACATTCTGTAAAACCTCATGAGTTTCATTATTAATCTGTGGCTGTTTTAAGTTATCTATGTAGTCTCCATTTTCATCGACGGAATAGAGGTTATACCATTCATCTACGGCATATCCGGTCGGCATATGATCCTCTCTTTTTAAAATCCGGGCATATCCGTCTTGGAATTTGTCCACATAATACAAATAGCGTGTATCGTTTTCATTAACGGGCGCTGTTCCGACGTCTTCATACGAATCTGTCAGGGCAAGCCGCTGTTCGCCGTCTATGTCCACATATCCGGTTCCAAGGCGCGCCCCGATATTTTGGAGGGAATATTCTGTTGGGAATGCATCGGCAATACAGTAAACAGTCCCGTCCGGTCCCTCTAACAGCCCGGGGTCGATAAATGCCGTCGATTGTCTGTGCGAATCTCTGTAGCTGTCTGGGAAGAAGAATGGAAAGCTGTATTCCCAAGTTGCTCCGCCGTCACTGGAAACGGCGGCAATCGTATCTAGTCCGTTGCCGTCTGTCGGCTGCGTATAGCGGGCGTCCGCGATCGCGAGGAGTTCTCCGTTTTCCATTGTAATCATTGCCGGAATACGGAACACGTCGCTTCCCGCTGTTCCTTTTGGGAAGGGATGTTTTTGAGTGATATTATCTTCTAATTGTGACATCGAGATAGAGCCTGCTTTATCCGGAACCGGAGTTTTGTCTTTTACAGGCATCTTTTCAAGAGAACCCTCTGTTTCCGCTGTTTCAGCGGCAGATGCTAAAATGGAAGTGGGTGGGGGTAACATTGCTGCCGCCAATGCAAATGACAGGCCGGCGCTTAAGATCCGCTTCCATTTACGCGGTGTAACTGATTGCTTCATAAAAATCCTCCTTTTTTTGTTTGTGCAGCCTATTAGGCAGTTCGGTATGTGTACCGAGAGATGAGATCTATAAATTAAAAATCACCAGTCTAAGTTGAGCGGCGATTATAATATTATCCGATTTCATTTAATAAGATGTTCCATATTAGATTGTATGTAGTAGCGAAAATTAAAACAGGTTTGTTTGGAATATGTATAAAAGAGTGTATGAGCCAGAGAATAGGCTCTTTCCTATTTTACCATAATTACAAGGAATTACAAGGAGAATTTTGTAAATAATAGACAAACAACGAAAAAATCTCCCGGCGGCGTCTCTATATGCCGATGGGAGATTTTGAAGTTATTCTGTCGTTTCATCTGGTACAATAAAAATGCTGGAATCGCCTTTTTTTGCCTGCTGAATGACTGCGGCTGATAATTTATGGAAATTCCCTCCAGAGTGGGTTGCCCCTGAGAGAGTGTCCACTTCTTCTGAAGATTGTTTTTCTAAAAGCTGCGCAACATATTTGCGGGTGTATTCATTCGGATATGTCCCTTCTACCGATTTCATATTCTGCATATAAGTGTTATCCCATGCTTTGATGTATCCGCTTGGGTCTTTTGCGTTAAATTCCGCATATACAATGCGATCGTTTTTTACCATAATGCAAAGGTATTCTTTCCAGCCATGGGAATATTCTGACATTTCTGCTGTATAAAACCCATCTTGCATCACCGGCTGGGAGCCGCATCCGCCAAGAAAGGCAGAAAACAGAAACACAGTCACAGCCATAAGTATTATTTTTTTCATAACGCTTCCTCCCTTAATTCATCTGTTTGAGTTTTACTTGTGAAACATAACGTTTTAAGCTTTCTGACTGTTCCAGTGAACTGGAGGCCATTTTTGTCGTTTCTTCCGCTAAGAGCTGATTTGCATCGTTAATTTCTTTTAAGGAATCTAATTTTTCATTTACAAAGACGACGGCAGAAGTCTGTTTGGATACTGTATCAGATAATTGGCTGGAAATCTCATGATATTGTTTCGACACTTCTTGGATTTCCCTAAAAGCATCTGCCGTTTCTTCTGCGGTATTGAGCCCTTTGTCAATAATCGTCACTGCGTGGGAAATAATTGCCCCTGTCTGCTGGAGCGCGTCCGCAGTCTGGGTGGATAGCTGGCCGATTTCCTGCGCGACAACGGCAAAGCCTTTTCCGGCTTCTCCCGCTCTGGCCGCTTCAATGGATGCATTGAAGGATAACAGATTTGTCTGGAGGGAAATCTTTTCCACCATTTGGCTGATTTTAGAAATCTCATCTACAGCGTCGTGGATTTGTTCCATCGTTTCTAACATAGACTGCATATGCGCATTTCCAAGGGAAGTTTTTTCTTGCGCGTTTTCGGAACAGGTTTCCATTTGCAGCGCATTGTCTTTGTTTTTTTCAATCGAAGCGGTAATTGCCGCCATATTGCGATCAAGTTCTTCTAAAAGCGAAGATTGGTTTAATGCGCCGTCATTGAGCTGCTGCGCAAAGTCAGAAACCTTATTGGCGTTTTGGTTGACGTCTATGGAAGACTGGTTCATTTTCTGCATGGTCTGGTTTAATGAATTTGTAATATTCATTAAAGAATCCCGTATGGAGGTAAAATCTCCAGTAAAGTTGTCAGGGATTTCAATGGTATAATCTCCATTTGAAAGGGAACCGAGGGAACGTTGAATGTCCTGTATGTAATCGTTTAAACTTGTAATCGTTTGGGAAAGCGCCTGCGTTAAAATACGCGTCTCATCATTGCTGCCTGAGAGCGTGACTTCTTCCGTCAGGTTTCCGTTCGCTAACGCTTGAAGCCGTTTTGTGGCGGCGGAAAGGGAACGGGACGTCTTGCTTGCAACTGGAATAATGATGAGCATGGCAAGCAGCAAAAGCGCGACGGAACCAGCGATACAAAAGATTAAGGTTCTTACTACCGTGCCCAGAAATTCCCGTTGCGGGGCGTGGATAAACAGTGTCCAGTTGGTGCCGGGGACAGGGGTGTATCCGACGTAGTAGCGGTACTCGTCAAGCTTCATTAGGGCGGAGCCTGTCTGGGCGCATAAAATATCTTCCCAGAGGCTGTTGTCTTTTGAAGCCGGGAATACGTCCTGATACGTTTTTTTATCTATAATATTTTGGGTGTTTAAGTCTCCAATTACCATGCCTTCTTCGTTTAATAGAAGGGAACTTCCGGTGTCGCCCAGAATTAAAAGGCTTAACACATCATTTAACACGTCATATTTATAGCTTCCGATTAAATATCCGGTTACGGCGTCTTCTTCCTTAAATGGCATCCCGACGCAAAGCTGTACGACGTCATTTTCATAATAAGGGTCCCCAATCACAACATTTTGCGTCTGGGTTAAGTCTGCATAATATCCGGTTTCCGATATGGAAGCAGGCGCAGCGTCATCTCCAAATAATTTGGTTCCGTTTACGTCGTATGCGCTAAGCCAGACAAATTCAATTTGAAGGGCCGCTTCCGTCAGGCGGGCTTCTTTATCTTCCGGCGTAGAAGACGGGTTTTGGAATACGTCCTCTAGCGCAAGGTCGTGCATACGTTCCGTTAATAGATGGAGATTGGCGCTAATGTCTTGCGCGGCGATTCTTGCAGTGATCTGCATATTGTCTAAGACAACGGCATTTGTAGAGCGTATGCTGCCTTCCGACATTACTTTAACCACACAGGCTGCAAGCAGAACGGATACTGCCATGACGTAAAAAATAATTTTGTTTTTTAATTTTTTTGTCCTTTTCATTTGCAAAATCCTCCCTGAATAATCTGCAAAATATCATAACACAGATTGTTAGGATTTGCCATACCGTGATGATAAAATTTGAGTAGGTTTTATTTCTTTTTGATTCGTGATTAAATGGCGTTATCTTGTGGCATATTCGTGTATTTCATTAAATTTGGCGGAAACCTGTCATTTTTTCCTGACGAGCCTTTGTGTTAGGCGAAAGCTCTTACCGTAACGGCTTCCCATTTACGGAAATAATCAACCGTTAAAGGGGCTGTTATAGCCGCCCTGCAAGAGAAGCGCTTAAGATGGAACAAAAGGCGCTAGGGGGATCACAGGTATGACGACAAAAGAAGCAAGAGATATTTATATGAAATCAGACTGTTCCTATTTCGTGATGTGCACCAATTACTATACGAGTTACATCGAATACAAAAAACTTGGCCTGCCGTCCGAATTGGAAAATTTTTGGAAAGATGAGAAAATACAGGCGCTTGCAGTGGAAATCAGGCTGAACGGGGATTACCGCCTGTTTAATAAAATGTATGACATTGCAGTTGAATTCCGTGACTATGAAAAATTGCGGATTTTATTAGACGCGTTGAGGCGGATTTCAGAACCGTTGACCTATAAACAGCGCCTTAGCATTGCCGAAACAATATTAGGGCGTAAGCATCCGAAAGTCAGGAGTGGAATGATATTCTGGGCATATGACATAGGCCAAAAAGGGATTGCGATTCTTTTGATGGATCTTGCGCTGGAATGTCTGTATATGCCGGGAATGTCCGAGGCGGACTGTGAGAAAAAAGTCCAGAAAGCGCAGAAACTTTGTAAACGGATTATTGCGGAATTAGGGCTTCATTTTTCAAACCGTTACCTTATGCACTATTATAACTTTTAGCGGAAATTCCTTACAAATGATTGAATCCTTTGATATTTCATTGTATAATGTTGCCATTCTGAAAATGTACATTCCAAAAGAAAGGACAAAACAATGATAGATTTAAAATTTCTAAGGGAGAATCCCGAAACAGTAAAGCAGAATATAAAGAACAAATTCCAAGACCATAAACTTCCGCTTGTAGATGAAGTGATTGAATTAGACGCTAAGGCCAGAAAAGCAAAACAGGAAGCGGACGCCTTGCGCGCAAACCGCAATTCTATCTCGAAACAAATCGGCGCATTAATGGGGCAGGGGAAAAAAGAAGAAGCGATGGCATTAAAAGAACAGGTGCAAAAAGATGCCGTCCGTTTAGCGGAATTAGAAACCATAGAGAAAGAGCTTTCGGAAAAAATCACGAAAATTATGATGGCAATTCCAAATATTATTGACCCTTCTGTTCCGATAGGCAAAGATGACAGCAGTAATGTAGAGATTCAAAAATACGGTGAGCCGATTGTTCCGGATTTTGAAATCCCATACCATACGGAGATTATGGAGAAATTCAATGGAATTGACTTAGACGCCGCGGGAAAAGTGGCGGGCAATGGGTTTTATTATTTGATGGGAGACATTGCAAGGCTGCATTCCGCCGTATTGTCTTATGCAAGGGATTTTATGATAGACCGCGGGTTCACTTATTGCGTGCCCCCGTTTATGATTAGAAGCGGCGTCGTTACAGGCGTGATGAGTTTTGACGAGATGGAAGCGATGATGTATAAAATCGAAGGGGAAGACTTATATCTGATTGGGACAAGCGAGCATTCCATGATTGGCAAGTTTATTGACACGATTCAGGAAGAAGAAAAGCTGCCGTATACCCTGACAAGCTACTCTCCGTGTTTCCGTAAAGAAAAAGGCGCGCATGGCATTGAAGAACGCGGCGTATACCGCATCCACCAGTTTGAAAAGCAAGAAATGGTTGTAGTTTGCAAACCGGAGGAGTCTCAATTATGGTATGACAAGCTTTGGCAGAATACAGTGGATTTATTCCGCAGTTTAGACATTCCGACGCGCACATTAGAATGCTGTTCCGGCGATTTGGCGGATTTAAAAGTAAAATCCTGCGATGTGGAGGCATGGTCCCCGCGTCAGAAGAAGTATTTTGAGGTGGGAAGCTGTTCGAATTTAGGAGATGCGCAGGCAAGGCGCTTAAGAATCCGTGTCAAAGGAAAAGAAGGCAAATATTTTGCGCATACGCTAAATAACACGGTAGCGGCTCCGCCAAGAATGTTAATCGCATTTTTAGAAAATAATTTAAACGCGGACGGAAGCGTGAATATACCGGCCGCATTGCAGCCATATATGGGCGGCAAAACAAAAATAGAATCCTGACAAAAGATAAGGGGAAGGGACGAAGGCAGATTTTATTCAGTCAAGCGTAGGGCAGTCTGGATAAAATCTGCTTTTGTTATATTTTTGGCAATTATTTTGTGATATTGAAACTTATTAGCCTTCTGATTCGTATAATATATGAGGAAAGGACATGGTAAGATGATTCAAAGTCTGGAGAGGTATTTTCAGAAATATTACAGGGTATGTTGCCGGGTTGCATTTACGTTAGTCAAAAACCATGCAGATGCAGAGGACGTTGCGCAGGAAGTATTGCTCCGTTTGTTAGTCTGCGAGCCGGAATTTGTAAATGAAGAACATGAAAAAGCTTGGATCATACGGACAGCGATTAATTTGTGCAAGGACTTATTAAAGAGTAAGTGGCATAAATCAACGGTGCGTCTGGAAGCCGCGCCGGAGTTCGAACGCGCATATTTTCAGGTTCTGCCTGCTGAAAGTGACGATACGCTTTTTTTGACGCTGGAATTGCCCGAACGGTACCGGAGCTGTCTGTACCTGTTTTATTATGAGGACTATTCCATACGGGAAATTGCGCAGATATTGGAGCTGCCGGAAAATACGGTGAAGACGAATCTAAGGCGTGGGAGAGAGGCGTTGAAACGGAAGTTAGAAAAAGACAGATAGCGGAATGCAAATACGATCAGGCAACGGCAAACCGTGGTGAAGCGGAAGTGAAAAGAAAGGAGATAACAGTATGTCTTTAAACAGTGTAAGTGGGAAATCTTATTTTTTTGAAAAAATTAACCGCAATGCAGGAAAAAATAAAAAACCGGAGGGCGGATTTACAGGAAACCTAAAAGAGATGTCAGTAAAAGGGGATCAGGAGAATGCCACAGCTATGGGAGGGGAACAGGATCTGTCCACTTCTTTAACGGAATATTATTATGGAAAAACAGCAAAAGAAATCTGGGTAGAGCAAAGCGGGCGGGTTGGAATGCGCGCATCGTTTGAGTGTGGGGCGCGGTTTATCAGCAGCGCGGAGAGTGACTGCGTAGAAGTGAATGTGATAAAAGGGTATACGTTAAAGGCAAAAGTGTTCATTGACGAGCATAAAGTTTACGTGGAACAGAAGAACGAGGACGGATCAAGTATGGCTTATGAAGTAAATCCACTTTTGATCCCGGAAGATACAGAAAACCCAGTTGAAAAGATAGCCGCTAAAGCGTGGGAGGAAGCGAAACAGACGTTAAATGACGGAATGGTTTCGGAGTTGGAAGACGAGGAGAACGTAAAAGAGGAAGAAGGCTTTGGCGCAATGTTAATGGAGTTTCACGCATTTGTAAAAAAGCGGATAAAGGAAGGGGCGCCAAAAATCCAAATAGGGGCTTCCTTCTTTTCGGAAAAGGAGTGGAAACAGCTATTAAAAAAGATAGATAAGGATATTGACGCTTATAAAGAAGAATTAAGGCAGAGGGTAAAAAAACGTGATAAAGCGGCCGCGGCAAAACAAGCGTCAGGCATTGCGGCGGAAGCGTTTGGGCAGAATCCTGCTAATGAGATGGAGAAAGCTTCGCTGACTTCGGAACAGGAAGCAATCAAGGGAGCGGCAAATGCCGCGCAGAAGGGAAACGGGTTTTTGGCGCGTCTCTCAGGCGTAAAACGGGCGCCATATTCGTATTTGCAGGACGAAACCGGAAACATTACTTATAACGGCGTGACATTTATCTGTGATGATAAGAAACAGCAGATTTGCCTTGGAGATATGAGCAATCCAAACAACGTGCTGAATATCCCGCTTTCAAAAGGCGGATTATTACGCGTAAACCGCGATAATATAGGCGATCTTGTAAAAGCGATTGATATGTTCTCACCGGAAGACATAGCAAAAATCTTACAGGCGATTGCAAAAGATAAAAAAATACAGGAAGTGGAATTAGAAGTGGAAGCGGCGCATCATAAGAATCCGTCTAAATAAGATTCCAGCCAATGATCCAATGCCATTTCAGCAAAAAGAGTTGGATTTTCTCTGGTAAGTTTGACCATGATTTCATAGGTTTTCGGTGTAGTTGTAACAGTTGCAAAAATTTTCTGGCAGGGCAGGCGCAGAGTCAAAAGACTGCTTAAGACAATATCTACAGAATCCGTTTCTTCGTTATAGTAAGAAATCATATGCTGGATAGTTCCTTTCAATAATATTTCGTGTTCCAGACAATTAGTATAGCATAAATTAATAGAGAATTAAACAGGAAAATACTTTTTTTCTTGCAGATTCCTAGGAGGACTGCTAATATGTTAATGTAATTTGGGAATCATAGATGGAAAGGGATATAAAATGGGCAATAGAAGAAAATGGATTTCTAAGAGCATTCCGGCGCTGCTGTTTACAGCTTGTTTGCTTTCCGGATGCGTTTCAGATAAGGAAAAACTTGAAAAGGAAGAAGCATACCGCTTAATCGGGATTCATGCGATGGAAGAAGGCAAGTACGAGGAGGCAATGGAAGCGTTTAATAATGCTTTAGGGCAGACGGAAAAGCTTGGCGCAATGGAGGTGGACATTTGCTGTTATAAAGCGGCGGCGCAGTTTGCGGCGGGTGATTTTACGGCGGCGGTTGAAACGTATGATTTGCTTTTAGAAGCAGATAATCATAATTCAGATATTTATTTTTTACGTGGATGCGTGAATTTAAAGATGAATGAGATAGATAAGGCTCAGGAAGATTTTAGGCAGGCAGTGGAGCGCGCAAAAGATGATGAGATTTATCTTTCGGTTTATAACAGTCTTTATGGGGCAGGTTATGAAGCGGAAGCGAAAGGCTATTTAGACGAGGCGCTTGAGAAGAAGGCGGGACGCCCTGCAAAAAATCATACGGTAAAAGGAAAGATTTACTTTTTGCGTGGAGATTATGAGAAAGCCGTGGAACATCTTTTGACTGCCGTGGAAAAAGGAGACGTTGAAGCAAATCTGACGCTTGCGCAGGCATATGAAGCGATGGGGGAGGAACAGAAAGCCAATTCGCGCATAGACGCTTACATAGAGGTAAACCCGGAAAGCAGCGTAGCTTATAACCAGCTTGGAAAGAAAGCGGTTGGGGATAAGAAGTATCAAGAGGCGGTTTCTTATTTTTCAAAAGGCTTAGAGCTGGAAGAAGTGACAAATGAACAGGAGCTTTGGAGTAATTTAATTGCCGCATATGAATACAGTGGAGACTTTGAAAGCGCGAAGGAGAAGATGAAGGAGTACCAAAAGGAGTATCCGCTTGATGCGGCTGCGAAACGGGAGTATTTCTTTTTAACGAAAAACAGAGAGGAGCCGGAGCAAAAATGATTCAGGCAGATCAGAAGAAGGAGCGTTTTTTGTTGATAGGCGTCAGTGAACACGATGGAGATGATACAGAGGAGTCTCTGGCGGAATTAGAAGAACTTGTGGAGACTGCGGGAGCGGAGTCTGCCGGTATGCTGATTCAAAAGCGGGAACGGATACATCCGGCCACTTATGTCGGAAAAGGCAAAGTTGAGGAGATTCGGGAATTGATTTTTGAGAAGGAGGCAGATGGCATTGTCTGTGACGATGAACTGTCTCCGGCGCAGTTAAGGAATTTGTCGGATTTGCTGGACACAAAGGTTATGGACCGGACGTTGGTGATTTTAGATATTTTTGCTATGCGCGCTTTAACGAGTGAAGGGAAGATTCAGGCGGAATTGGCGCAGTTAAAGTACCGCGCATCGAGGCTGACCGGAATGGGTCGGGCGATGTCACGGCTTGGCGGCGGGATTGGCGCGAGAGGTCCGGGAGAAAAGAAACTGGAAGTGGACAGAAGGCTGATTGGCAGCAGGATCTCCCAGCTAAAACGGGAGCTTGCTGAGGCGCGGAGCCATCGTGAGGTGACGAGAGGGCGGCGGGTGAAAAAACAGATCCCCGTGGCAGCGGTTGTCGGTTATACAAATGCGGGGAAATCGACGTTGTTAAATGCGCTGACAGATGCAGAAGTTTTAGAAGAAGATATGCTGTTTGCGACGCTTGACCCGACGACTAGGGTATTGGAGCTTGCCGGAAAACAACAGATTCTTTTGACGGATACAGTAGGGTTTATCCGGAAACTGCCGCATCATTTGGTGGAAGCGTTCAAAAGCACGTTAGAGGAAGCGAAGTATGCGGACTATATTCTGCATGTAGTGGATTCTTCCAATCCAGCGGCAGAGCGGCAGATGCATATCGTCTATGAAACGCTGCAAAATCTTGGCGTCAAGAAAAAAAAGATTGTAACATTGTTCAATAAGCGGGACAAGCGGGCGGATACAGAGCCTTTGCATGATTTTCAGGCGGATTATACGCTTTCTATCTCCGCAAAATACGGAGAGGGGCTTGAAGCGGTTAAGGAAACATTGTCAGAAATTTTACGCGAAGAAAAGATTTTAGTGGAACGTCTGATTCCGTATCCGGATGCCGGAATTTTACAGATTGTGCGAAAGCAGGGGGAATTATTAGAAGAATCGTATGAAGCGGACGGGATTTTTATCCGCGCGTATGTGCCGATGGAAGTATATGGGAAAATGAATTAAAAAAAGCCGGACTTAGGCGCGTCCGGCTTTTTTTGATTATTTATATTGATTGGCGTTTGCCCTGTCTAATGTGTGAAGCCCTGCCCGGTTAATGGCGGCGGTTAAGGCGTTAATGGAAGCTTTAATAATGTCTTCATCCATGCCTACGCCCCATATTAACTTCTCATGCGCGGTAATGCCGACATAAGCAAGGGCTTTGGAGGAGGAACCGCGGGAAAGGGAATGTTCGGTGTATTCCGTCAGTTCGTAGGTGATGTTAAAATGCTTTTTCAGCGCTTTGCTGACGGAATCTAAGCGGCCGTTTCCGTTTGCGGTTACGATTTCAGTTTTTTCCGGCGTTTGGATCGTGATGGTGGCTTCTATGCCGTCATGCTGACGGAAATGGGTTTCTGAAACATGGAACGCGCTGGTAATATTGCGGTACGTTTCTTTGAATATTTTGTAAATCCGCTCTGCATCCAGCTCGCTGTGCTCTTTGTCGGAAACGTCTTTGACAAGGTAGCCAAATTCTTCTTTCATCTTTTCGGGAAGCATAATTCCATATGTTTGTTTTAAGACATAACTTACGCCGCCTTTTCCTGACTGGCTGTTAATCCGGATTACGTCGGAATCATAGGTGCGTCCCAGATCTTTTGGATCAATCGGGAGATAAGGCACTGTCCAGAAAGCGTCTTTTTCTGCGGCGTGGCAGGCCATGCCTTTGGAAATTGCATCCTGATGGGAGCCGGAAAAAGCGGTAAACACCAAATCCCCTGCGTAGGGCTGTCGCATGGAAACTTCCATATTAGTCAGCTTTTCGTAAGTTTCGCGGATTTGTTTCATGTTATGGAAGTTTAAACACGGATCTACGCCAAGTGAATACATATTCATTCCAAGCGTTACAATATCGACGTTTCCGGTTCGTTCTCCATTGCCAAATAAGGTGCCTTCTATACGGTCTGCGCCCGCTAACAGGCCAAGTTCCGCGTCGCTTATTCCGCTTCCCCTGTCGTTGTGCGGATGCAGGGAAATCAGGACGCTGTCACGGTATTTTAAGTTTTTGTTGAAATATTCAATCTGGCTCGCAAATACATGAGGCATGGAATACTGTACGGTGGAAGGCAGGTTGATTATGGCTTTTCGTTCCGGCGTGGGCTGCCAAATGTCTAATACGGCATTGCAGACTTCTAAAGCGTAATCCATCTCGGTGCCGGTAAAGCTTTCAGGCGAGTATTCAAACGAAATATTTCCTTTTTCCTGTTTGGACAAATCGTAGACGAGTTTGGCGCCGTCTACGGCGATTTGTTTAATTTCTTCTTTGGATTTTTTGAAAACCTGCTCACGCTGGGCGACGGAGGTAGAGTTGTATACATGCACAATGACGTTTGGCGCGCCGTCGATCGCTTCAAAAGTGCGTTTGATAATATGTTCTCTGGCCTGCGTTAAAACCTGTACGGTTACATCGTCTGGGATCATGCCCCGCTCGATAATGGCGCGTAAGAACTGGTATTCTGTTTCAGAAGCGGCGGGAAAGCCGACTTCGATGTGCTTAAAGCCGATGTCGACAAGCATTTGATAGAATTTTATTTTTTCTTCTAAATTCATTGGCTCTATTAACGCCTGATTGCCGTCGCGCAAATCGACGCTGCACCAGATAGGGGCTTTTGCAATGGAGTCTTTTTTGACCCAGTCAAAGCAGTCCTCTGGCGGCATGAAATACATTTTACGATACTTTTCGAATCCTTTCATAAATCCATATCCTCACTTTCTGAAATCGTTTCAGCGGTCAGGGCTTGTTTTTGGTATAAAAAAAGCCCTGCGCCTCTATACAATGTTTAGAGACGTAAGACATCTTACGCGGTACCACTCTAATTCATGGAAAAATCATGCGCTCTGCGGTACGGGAAATTATAATCCGTATACCTTTCCCGGATAACGGCGGGAGAATTCCGTCTGCGTCTACTCTCGTTGGGATTTCGGGCAGCGACTCCAAGGTGAGTTCCCTGAGCTTCATCTGCCGTCTTGCACCAGCCGGCGGCTCTCTGTAATCTGAATGGACAGGTACTATTCCTTTTCATAGTCTTTTTATAAAAGGCATCATAACATATTTCAGATAGAAGGTAAAGAGGGGATTTCATTTTTGTTCTGTTTTGTCTGGCAGGCGGCATTTATACAGGCGGCAATTTCGGTTAAGGATTCCTCGGTAAAGGGGAATGTGTGTTTGGTTCGTTCCGTTTCAGGAGTGGACGCAAAGGCATAAGGGCCATTCCATGTATATAAAGCAAAAACGTCTGATTCATCTTGGGTTTCTTTCCGGATTAAATAACGGATGCCGCAGCAGCTTCCTGTGAATTTTTCTTTTTTATAAAACTGAAAGGTTAGAAGGTCTTTTCTTTGCACCATGGCATGGATCGGCTCCTTTTTTAATAGTTTAGTTTTACTATAAGGGTTTGGGAAAAGCTTGTCAAATGCTTCCTGTTTTGCCTTGGGATTCCTATGGAAAGAAGGAATCATTTAGAGGATTCCGTTGTGCTTTTATTTGTTGGCGTGTATAATATTTATAGAATACATGGATAACGCATACGTCTGGGGTTATACGGGGTGAACGGGTAAAATTAAAAAAGAGAGCAAACAAATAGTATGGGCAGCATTATAAGCGGCTGAATCCGTGCTATATTATATTTATCTGTATGTTTGATTTATTTCAGGAAGGCAGGCAAAAATATACGTTTCAAAATATGTGTTTGGAGAACCCAAACATAGCCTTAGAAGATGGCGTAAGGAAGATCTTTTTAAATACGCAAAGTATTAAGGAAGACGTAAACGAAGGATTAAGGGCATTTTTAGATTATGTGTCAGGAAAAGAGCCAAAGGATACTTTTACGGAAAAATTAGAAGAAGCGGTTCAGGGAGCAAAACAGGAAATGGAGGCATGAATATATGACATTATTAATGCGGGAGCAGGAGAATATTGAAAAAGGGATAGAACGGGGAATTAAACAGGGAATAGAGCAGGTAAATGACCTTAACATGATTTTATTAGAACAAAACCGGACAGAGGATTTAAAACGGGCGGCATGGGATAAAGAGTATCAGTTGAAGTTAATGCAAGAATTGCTTTAAGTCAGCGGTTTATCCATATTGACAATCCAGTTCATTTGGTGTAAACTACATTTAGTTTATTCGAGATGAACTGGAGGCGGTTTTATGATTGATACAAATCTGGGCGTTGTAGAAACGCGTTTTGCAGAAATAATTTGGAAAAATGAGCCAATTCACTCTAGGGAATTGGCAAAAATTTGCGCCAAAGAATTAAACTGGAAGCGGCCGACGGCGTATAACGTGTTAAGAAAATTATGTGAGAAGGGCATTTTTCAAAATAATGACGGAATTGTGTCGTCTAGGATAAGCCGTCAGGATTTTTACGTCATTCAGGGGGAGCAATTTTTAGAGGAGTCTTTTGACGGTTCCCTTCCGGCGTTTATCGCTGCGTTTACTGCAAGGAAAAAACTGTCGGATGCAGAAGTTTCAGAAATCATGGATCTGATTCATAAGGGGAGGGGGTAGGCAGATGGACAGGCTGCAAGAAATCTTCTCTCAAATTTTAAGCATGGATATGACAGGCAGTATAGCAATCCTTCTGGTGTTAGGAATCCGTTTATTATTGCAAAAGGCGCCGAAGCGGTATTCGTACTTTTTATGGGGAATTGTATGGTTCCGCCTGATTTGTCCGGTTACGTTTTCCTCCATTTTTTCTGTGTTGAATGTTCTGGATCTCTCGGGCGTCACGAATGGGGAAACGGCGCAATCCTTTCAAACCGGGCAGATGTCTGGAGGAGCGCAGGAACCTGTCGGGCAGGCGTATAAGGAGATCCCGATGTCAGGGCTTACGAAAGAATTAGAGCCTATGCCAAACGATGCGTTCTTTCGTCAGCCAGAGACGTTTTGGAGCGTGATTTGGCTGGCGGGAGTTGTTGTTTTGGCAGTCGCAGGGATTGTTTCCACAGTGAAACTGCAAAGGAAATTAGCCTGTTCGATGAAACTGCGGGACAATATATATCTGGCGGATTACATAGAAACTCCGTTTGTTTTTGGGATTTTAAAGCCGCGGATTTATCTGCCGTCTCCGCTTCCTTTGCGTGAGCGCGAGTTTGTCATTTTGCATGAACAATGCCATATAAACAGAAAAGATAATCTGATAAGGGCGGCGGCTTATGTTACGCTTTGCGCGCACTGGTTTTCCCCGCTTGTCTGGCTCTCTTTTCTCTTATCAGGAAAAGACATGGAAATGAGCTGTGACGAAGCGGTCATGCGGAATATGGAAGGCGATATGCGGGAAGAATATGCAAAAACCCTGTTAAGGCTTTCCACAGGGAAATGGAGAATTGCGGGAGCGCCGCTGGCTTTTGGGGAAGGGAGCTTAAAAGGCCGCATTCAAAATATAATGAACTATAAAAAGCAGAAAGCTTTCGTTGGGGCGGCGGCAGGGCTTATCTGTATCATCGGAGCAGTCTGCCTTGCGACAAACCCAACGCCGGAAAAGAGCAAACCGGAAAAAGAAGCGGAAGCTGTAGTAAGAATCCAAGAGGAGGAGGCGCCGCTTACAGGGACGGAGGCAGCAGAAACGGAAACAGCGTTATATAACGTATCTGATGCAGATTTAATAAAAGCGGCGCAAAAAGCTGTTTTTGAACATAATGCAGACGGCTATGGAACGGAATATGATATTGCCTGTTGTGATTTTGCCAAACTGGAAACGGACTATGGCAAGGAAGATGCAAAGAATGGGGTACAGACAGTCACTGCTTATGGCTGGGCATATTATGCCCAGTATGCGTTCTCTACATATGGGATAAAAGACGTTGGCAGTTCCCATGTTCCGGTTGCGCTGGCATTTACGCTGGATCAGGAAGGGTATCATTTGAAAGAGTATTGGCAACCCAGAGACGGAAGTTATTTTGCATCCGATGTTAAGCGGAAGTTTCCGGCGTCGGTGGCGGCAGATGGATTGGACAGCCAGAAATTTGTCTTGGGGCAGACACAGGCCTGTTATAAGCAGGCGGTAAAGTCTGGGGAGTTAGATACGGATTTTATCATTGAAAATTTATTGAATCAGATTTGTGAAAGCCTGCCGGAAGAATCTTCGAATCCACAGGATTATATCCGTGCGCATGACGGTGAGTATATGGAATTGCGTAATTATGGGGAATTTACAATACAATACTGCTTAGACCGTTTTTATCAGGGAGAACCGGAAGAAAAAACAGGGCTCAAAGGCCACATAATGGCGCTTGTTTGTGAGGAGCTTTTGGGGATAAAAGGAAAAATCCCCGTTCAAGCAAAAACAGCTTCTACTGGTCAGGAATGGTTTGAAGCCTTTGCCGCCCATGCAGGCAATATTTTGGATAAATACATTATACTGGAAAAAGAACCTGTGATTACGGAAATTGGAATCCCAGTAGAATTGCCGCCAAACACAAGCTGGATTCAAAAGCGGAAAGTGATGCAGTCTGATGAAAATCAGATTCAAATTCGCTATTATGACGCAATATTTGGCGGGGAGTGTACGCTGTGGGCAGTAAAGGACGGACACATACCGTTCCCCCGCTTCGCAGAAGAAAAGGAAGCGGACGAGACGTGGCAAGGGACAGCGAAGCAGGGGCAGACTGTGTATGTAAAACTGTATTGTTTAGAAGAACAGGTAATCGCAGTTTGGGAATATAAGGAATATTCATTTGCAATTTTCGGGAATGCGGCGGAGCCGCAAAGTGATTCATCGCCTATTCCAAAAGCGGCGCTTTATGTGATTCAAAATTTAGGGTAAATAAAACGGCGCAATCCACGAAAAGCAGGCTTAAAAAAGAAAATTTATGAGGCGGCGTGAAACCTGCGGAGGTAAAAAACAATGGATAAAACAGAAGCGGCAGTCCAGCCAATCGGCCAAGCGCTCCATATGCCTGTCTGCCCTAATGCAGTTTTGGAAAGAAAGACAGCGAGAGCCGTGCGTAACGCAAGGTCGGTAAACGTTGCCGCCATAAATTTTCCCATCATGCCCGCTCCCCGTAAAATTCCGTCCGCCACTAATTTAGCGGAAATGATAAAGTAGAATGGGGACAAAATTTTTAAGTAGAGGACGCCTGTCTGCATGGCGGTTTCCGTTGGCTGCTCCATAAATAGTCCCAATACGGTATGTCCGGCAAAAAAATAACATAGAAAAAGCGGGAGAGATAACAGCCAGACCATTTTCAATCCGGCGTAAAACCCTTTTTTTATGCGCGCCGGCTTATTTGCTCCAATATTCTGCGCCGTAAAATTTGAAATGCCATTTCCCAAAGTTGTAAAGGAAGTCACGACGAGATTGTTCAGTTTTACGGCCGCCGCATATCCGGCAATTACGCCGGGGCCAAAACCGTTGATGACGCTTTGGATTATCATATTGCCGATGGAGATAAAACTCTGCTGCATGATACTTGGCGCGGCAATCGCCGCCACTTTTTTTAAAATCGGGAAAGAAAATAGAGGAAACGCTTCCGTCTTCATTTTGGAAAGCCGCAAACACACGGCGGCAGCCGCAAGCAGGCAGCTAATTCCCTGACAAAGAAACGTCGCCCACGCAACGCCTGAAACGCCCATGCCAAATATTTTTACGAATAAAATATCCATGGCAATATTTGCCGTGGAAGATGCGGCCAGAAAGAAAAATGGCGTTTTCGAATCTCCCATTGAGGTAAAAATGCCCGTAGCGAGATTGTAAAAAAACAGGAAGGGAAGCCCCCATACATAAATATTAAGATATGTCTTTGAATCCGCAAAAATTTCGTCCGGCGTATGAATCAGATCTAAAAGCCAGTCGCCGCCTAATATGCCGGTGAGCATAAGCAGGGCGCACAATGCCGCAGTGGCAAGGACAGAGGTAGAGACGGCTGTTTTCACGTCCCTGTATTTTCCCGCTCCGAAAAACTGCGACACAATGACAGAGCATCCCATATTGCATCCAAATGCAAACGCAATAAAAATCAATGTAATTTCATAACTGTTCCCAACGGCGGCAAGCGCCCCTTCTCCAATAAACTTTCCGGCTACAAGGCTGTCCGCAATATTATAAAGCTGTTGAAATAGAATGCTGCCAAACAGCGGCAGGCAAAAACGCCATAAAACGGCTGTCGGGTTCCCTGTTGTCAAATCTTTGTTCATATGGTCATTCTCCTTTTCTGTTGTCAAAAGTTCCAAAAAAAGATTTGACGTAAAAGAAAACGTCAAATCTTTTGGCGGTTGTTTCAAGCATTATTTTCAAGCGCGAGACGGCAGGCTTTTGCAAGCTGATCGCCGCAGGAAGTGTTTTTAAAGCCGCATCGGATGCCGCTTAAACGCTTTTCAATTTCATCTACCGTCATTCCCTCCACTAATTGGGGGATTGCCTTTAGGTTTCCGTCGCACCCTCCGGTAAATTTTACATTATGGACGACGTTTCCGTCTAATTCCAGTTCAATTAGGGACGAACAGGTGCCTTTTGTGCGGTATGAATATTTCATTTGCAGCTCCTTTCTGTGTTGCGCGTTTACTGGATATCTTAAATATAATCAGTATAACACAGGATTATGTGTTTTGCAAATGGAGGGGTGCGGCAGTGGAAAAACTGCCAAATCTGTTTCATGGAATTTTCGCTATTGCGTCAGATTATAGAAAGTGGTAAAATAGCAGTGTATTTTTAGCTGGGAAACACAAATTAGAAAACATTCTGAAATGGGTGATAGGAGAATATATGGGAGCATTTACAAAATTATTTGGAACACATAGTGAGAGGGAGTTAAAAAGGATTACTCCAATTGTAAACAAAATCGAGTCTTATCGGGATGCCATGATGGCGCTGACAGATGAAGAACTTCGTGACAAGACGAAAGAATTTAAAAACAGGCATAAAGAAGGGGAATCACTGGATTCGCTTCTTCCGGAAGCGTTTGCCGCTGTCAGGGAATCTGCAAGGCGCGCGCTGAATATGGAACATTACAGAGTGCAGTTAATCGGCGGAATTATCCTGCATCAGGGTCGTATTGCGGAAATGCGCACAGGAGAAGGAAAAACGCTCGTTTCCACGCTTCCCGCATATCTGAATGCTTTGGAAGAAAAGGGAGTGTGCGTCGTTACAGTCAATGACTATCTGGCAAAGCGTGACGCGGAATGGATGGGAAAAGTCCATGAATTTTTAGGACTGAAAGTCGGCGTGGTATTAAATTCCATGGACAATGACGAAAGACGCGAAGCCTATAACTGCGATATTACTTATATCACGAATAATGAACTTGGTTTCGACTATCTCCGTGACAATATGGTGATTTATAAAGAAGAACTTGTACAGCGTGGGCTTCATTTTGCGATTATTGACGAAGTGGACTCTGTATTAATCGACGAAGCGCGGACGCCGCTTATTATATCGGGTCAGAGCGGGAAGTCCACACGGCTGTATGAAGCTTGCGACATATTGGCGCAGCAGCTTACGCGCGGTGAGGAAAGTCAGGAGTTTTCCAAAATGGACGCGATTATGGGCGTTGAAATTGAGGAAACGGGCGATTTTGTCGTAAATGAAAAGGACAAAGTCGTGAACTTAACGCAGGAAGGCGTAAGAAAAGTCGAACAGTTTTTCCGTATAGACAACCTTGCTGATGCGGAAAATCTTGAAATCCAGCACAATATTATTTTAGCGCTGCGCGCACATCATTTGATGTTTCGGGATCAGGATTATGTCGTAAAAGACGATCAAGTGTTAATTGTAGACGAATTTACCGGACGAATTATGCCGGGGCGCCGTTATTCGGACGGGCTCCATCAGGCGATTGAAGCGAAAGAACACGTCAAAGTAAAGCGTGAAAGCAAGACGTTAGCTACAATTACGTTCCAGAACTTTTTCAATAAATTCGAGAAAAAATGCGGCATGACAGGAACAGCCCTGACAGAAGAAAAAGAATTTCGAGACATTTACAGTATGGACGTAATTGAAATCCCGACGAATGTCCCAGTGCAGAGAAAAGATTTGCAGGACGTAGTCTATAAGACGAAAAAAGAAAAATTTAAAGCAGTCTGTGATGCGGTGGAGGAAGCGCATGCAAAGGGACAGCCGGTATTAGTCGGCACGATAACGATTGAAATATCGGAAGAAATCAGTAAACTTTTAAAAAGACGCGGCATCCCGCACAACGTTTTAAATGCCAAGTTCCACGAGCAGGAGGCGGAGATCGTAGCGCAGGCGGGGCAGCATGGGGCGGTGACGATCGCGACGAATATGGCGGGACGTGGAACCGACATTAAGTTAGACGACGAAGCGAAAGCGGCCGGAGGGCTTAAGATTATCGGAACGGAGCGGCATGAATCAAGGCGTATAGACAATCAGCTTAGAGGACGTTCCGGCCGTCAGGGCGATCCGGGAGAGTCACAGTTTTACATTGCGTTAGAAGACGACCTTATGCGTTTGTTTGGCTCCGAGAAACTTATGTCGATGTTTAATGCGTTAGGCGTTCCCGATGGGGAAGAAATCCAGCACAAAATGCTTTCTGGAGCGATTGAAAAAGCGCAGAGTAAAATTGAGTACAATAACTTTGGAATCCGTAAAAATCTTTTGGAATATGATCAGGTGATGAATGAGCAGAGGGAAATCATCTATGCAGAACGGCTCCGCGTGCTCAATGGGGAAAATATGCGGGACGTCATCTTTAAAATGATTACAGACCGTGTGGAAGCCGTGGTGGACGCCTGCATTTCAAGTGAGATGTCTTCGGAAGAATGGGATATAAAAGAATTAAATGAAATCCTGCTTCCGATGATTCCCATAGAGCCTGTCACGCCGGATATCATTGCGGATATGAAAAGCAGTAAAGAATTAAAGCATATCCTAAAAGAACGCGCGGTCAAACTATATGAAACGAAAGAAACAGAATTTCCAGAGCCGGAGCAGTTCCGTGAGTTAGAACGCGTAATCCTTTTGAAAGTCATTGACGGGAAGTGGATGGATCATATTGACGACATGGATCAGCTCCGTCAGGGAATCGGCTTACAGGCATATGGGCAGAGAGATCCGCTTGTAGAATATAAAATGAGCGGCTTTGATATGTTTGACGGAATGATAGCCAGCATACAGGAAGACACGGCGCGGATGCTCTACCATATGAGGATTGAGCAGAAAGTGGAACGGGAACAGGTTGCGAAAGTAACAGGGACGAATAAAGATGATTCGTCAGCAAACGCGCCGAAAAAACGAAATAAGGCGAAAGTCTATCCAAACGCTCCATGCCCGTGTGGAAGCGGCAAGAAGTATAAGCAATGTTGTGGCAGAATGGCAAAATAAAAAAGGAGAGGACTGGGGATTTACATGAAGACAAAAACACGGCGCTTAAGCATCCGGGCAAAAATTTTGCTTGTTACAAATGTGTTGGTTATTGCGGCAATTTGTTTCATGGGATATGTGTTCTATATGCGGATGTCAGAAAGTATGATTGATATGGGCGTAGAGCAGGCGCGTATTGCTGCAAGACTGACTGCATCGCAGTTAGACGGGGACGGTTTAAATCAGATAAAGCCCGGAGAGGAGGATACGGAAAAGTATAAAAATGTTGTGGAACAGTTAGACAGTTTAAAGCAGGACAGCGGCATGGCGTTTTTGTACACACTTTCTACAGATGGGACAAAGGCCTATTATGGAGTGGATTCTGATACGCCTGATTTACGGGCAAAGATAGGCGAGCCGTTTGAGGTTCCATATGAGGAGCTAAAGCAGGTGTTTGAAGGGACGGAATCGGTTCAGCATTATATTGACGATACGGATCAAGGCCCGTTAATTACGGCATATGCGCCGGTAAGAGATTCGCAGGGAAATGTCTGCGCGGCTCTCGGCAGTGATTTTGATGCATCGGAAGTCGTAAAAATCATGCAGCAGACCAAAATGAAAATTCTGCAAATAGGCGGACTTGCAATTTTTATTGTTTTGGTTGGCATTAATCTTCTTGTAAACAGCATTACAAAGAGCATCCGAAGCGTAAACCGCAAAATTTATGATCTGGCGCACAATGAAGGGGATTTGACGCAGACCTTACATGTCCGTACTGGAGATGAAATGGAATTAATGGCGGATAACCTAAATGTTTTGTTGGAGTATATCCGTGTCATTATGACAAATATTTTCAAAGATTCCGACTCCTTAGACGGTTCGACGAATAAGGTTGTGAGGCATTTGACAAGAGCGGGTAGTCATTTGCTTGATATTTCCGCGACGATGGAAGAAATGAGCGCCGGCATGGAGGAGACGACCGCTTCCATGGGGCAAATCAGCGATGCAGTCGATGAGGTTTACCGCCGGATTGCAAAAGTGTCCACACAGGCGGAGAAGGGGGACGAATCCGCCCGCCGGATTGCGGAAAAAGCGGGCCAGATTTACGAAAATGCAGACTTAGAGCAGAAAAATGCGTTTGATTTGACTAAGGAAATGGAGCAGTCCGTTGCGGAGAAAATTGAAGCCGCAAAGGCGGTGGAGGAAATTAATCTTCTAACAGAAAATATTATCAAAATTACAGAACAGACGAACCTGCTTGCGTTAAACGCCAGCATAGAAGCGGCAAGGGCAGGCGATGCGGGCAAAGGATTTGCAGTTGTGGCAAATGAAATTGGAAACCTTGCCACGGATTCAGAGAAAGCGGCTGTCAAAATTAAGGAGGTCAGCGGCGCAGTGATTTCATCTGTAGGCAGCCTTGCCAAAGAAGCGCGCCGTATGTTGGAATTTATGGATAAAACGGCGCTGGGCGGCTACCAGAAATTGATTGCCGCAAGTGAAGACTACAGCAAAGATGCGCAGGATATCCATGCAATGATGGAACGCTTTGCAGAGGACTTTGAGAGCTTAAAGCAGTCTATGGACGCCATTAAAGAAAATATGGGCGCAATTAACCTTGCTGTGGAAGAAAGCGCAAGGGGCGTAATGAATGTTTCAGAAATGTCGGCAGATTTGTCGGAGAGCATGAAAGATATTGAAAATAAAGCAGACTTGAACAAACAGATTGTCGGCCGTTTAGAGAATGAGGTTGGGAAATTCAAGCTATCTTCAGACAAAAATTAGCTAAGGAAAGAAGGGATTGCATGACAAAGGAAAATTTTGGGATCGATGCAGAACTTATTACAATGACAAATGCAAATGGCGCCAGCGTCAAAATCAGCACGCTTGGAGCTGCGGTTGTGTCATTTGCCGTTTTAGATAAGTCAGGCGTTATGCGCGACGTTGTGTTGGGATATGATACGCCGGAAGCGTATCTAAAGAACAGCGGCCTGTATTTTGGCGCTGCCGTAGGGAGGAACGCGAACCGCATTTCCAATGCCTCCATTACGATAGACGGCGTGGAGTATCCTTTGGAGGCCAACAGCGGCAGCAATAACCTGCACAGCGGCAGTAATGGAATTAGTTTTAAAATCTGGGAAATTGAGGAAATGGACGAAGCTTTAAACCGCCTTGTCTTAAAGACTGCCAGCGCGGATAAAGAGCAGGGATTTCCGGGGAATATGGTAATCCATGCTGTATTTTCCTTGTCAGAGGATAACTCGCTTCGAATTGAATTTCATGCGGTTTCCGATAAAAACACAATCGCTAATTTTACAAACCATAGTTACTTCAATCTTGCCGGCCACGATTCCGGCGATGTGTTAAAACAGAAATTAAAAATTTATGCAAAGGCATTTACCCCTTTGGCGCCGGCCGGCTCAATCCCGACAGGGGAAATCCGGCCTGTGGAGGGGACGCCGCTTGACTTTACGGATTGGAAAGAAATCGGCAGGGATATTGAAGCTGATTATGACCAGATTACATATGCCAGAGGGTATGACCATAATTTTGTGTTAGACAATCATGGCAGGCTAGCGCTTATGGCGGAAGCTGTTTGCGAAGAAACCGGGATACATCTGTACGCATATACAGATCGCGCAGGCGTCCAGCTCTATACTGGGAATTTTATCCATGAACATAATGGAAAGGGAAAAGCTTCCTATGGAATGCGTCAGGGATTTTGTTTGGAATCCCAGTCATTTCCAGACGCCTGCCATATTCCGGCGTTTGAAAATCCATTGCTTTTAGCGGGTGAAGATTATAAAGCCGTTACTGTTTATAAGCTTACTGTGGATTCCGAATAGCAGGGATTTTTGACAGGATAGGAAGCAGGATAAGGCTAATCAGGATTCCGGCAATGCCTTGCGCAATATTAAATGGGACGCCGGAAGCGGCAGAAGCGGCTCCAGCCGCAAGCGCAGCTTTTGTAAATCCACCGGAAGACATTGCGGCAAGTCCTGTTTCGTAGAGAAAATATCCCGTCACCATAACCGTTTCGCCGATAAAACCGCTTAGAATCACTCCGGCGCTTTGCGCGCGGGGAGATTTTGGGCGGTTTTTCATTACAGAGAAGAGAAAACCGGCAGCCATGGCGGTACACGTTTTGATAAGAAGCGTGGCAGGCGCCCATGCGGCATAGCCGGAAAAAAGATCTGCGAACATGGAGCCTATGCCCGCCGCCAACGCTCCAGAGGCTGGGCCTAATAAAATTCCGCTTAATAAAACGAAACCGTCTCCAAAATGGATATAGCCAAAGGTCGGCGTTGAAATTTTTATTAACATGGTGGCAATACAGGTAAAAGCTGCCATAAGCGCGGCAAGAACCAGTTTTTTTGTTGTTTTTTGCATAGCATAAGTTCCTCCTTTTTTGTTTTCCTATCATAAATGCAAACCGGCATAGTGAAAAGAGCCGGTTTTGCATAAAATAACCAAGCCGGTTTTGCGGGTGAAAGGAGCAGAATTTATTTGACATTTGCAAATAAACGTGTTATCGTAGATGACAGAAAAAAAAGATTTCAGGAAGCAGATAAATGGAGAGTTGACATGGATAAACAACAAATATTGATTGTTGATGATGAAGAGATCAACCGTATGATACTTGACGGTATGTTTCATGATGATTATGAGACGATTCAGGTATGTAATGGACAGGAAGCGATTGACCGCATTCAGGAAAATCCTGAGATTACATTGATACTGTTAGATATTGTAATGCCGGTCATGGACGGATTTACAGTTCTGGAATTTATGAAAGAGAAAGAGCTTTTAGAAAAGATCCCTGTAATTTTAATTACAAGCGAAACGATCGGGGACAGTGAAGACAGAGCTTATTCCTATGGGGTGGCTGATGTAATACATAAACCATTTTATCCGCACATTGTTCGTAAGAGAAGCCGCAATATTATCGACCTCTACCAGAATAAGAAGAATATGGAACTGCGTTTAAAAGAGCAGGAAGAAGCGCTTTTAGCGAAGCAAAAGGAAATTAACGACAACAATGAGTTTATGATTGATGCCCTTAGTTCCGTTGTGGAATCCAGAAGCGCGGAAACGGGAGAGCATACAAGGCGCATCAAGTATTACACGAGATTGATGTTGAAGTATGTAATGAAATATTTCCCAAATTATGGCTTGACGAACGCACAGATGGATTTAATTGCAAGGGCTTCCGTTTTGCATGACATTGGGAAGATTGGCATACCGGATGCCATATTATTAAAACCGGGAGCTTTGACAGATAAAGAATATGAGATTATGAAAACGCATACTACGATTGGGTGTGACATACTTCAGAAGTTTTACCGGGATACGTCAAACGAATTTGTCCGGTATTGCTATGAAATCTGCCGGCATCATCATGAGAGATGGGACGGCAACGGCTATCCTGACCATCTTGCCGGAGATGACATTCCGCTCAGCGCGCAGATTGTTGCGATCGCAGATGTTTATGATGCGCTGATAAGTCCGAGGGTGTATAAGAGTTCCTATGCTACGGAAGTAGCGTTTGAAATGATTATGAACGGTGAGTGTGGCCAGTTTTCGCCAGACATACTAGAATGCTTCAGGCTTGCAAAAAGAGATTTTTTTGATATTGTGGAAGTAAGTAATATGTTCAATTTTTCGTAAGAACCTAAGACGGTTAGCAGGCAGCAAAGAAGTATATATATTTTTTGCTGCCGTTTTTCGCTTTCATGTGGGAGGAAGTTATGGAACTGGAAAAGAATGGCGTATTTCCAATAGAAGACACGCTGGAAATTATTTTGGCATTTGATAAGACCGGAAAGATTACATATATGAATGCAGCCGCAAGGAAGAAACTGGAATATGAGGAAGGTTTCTCTGGGAAATGTATACAGGATATTTTTCCGAATACATTCCGGTCTGCGCAGGAAGGGTTTGAAACGGACTGTCCGTTTGGGAATGCGCTTCAGAATCTTGTGGCGTACCGCAAGAACCTGACTTGTTTTCCTGTGGAAGCCAGAATTGTCGATCATACCGAAACGTCCGGTTTATATATTTGCATGGCAAATGATATTCTGGAAAAGGAATTTCTGACTAAAGAAATTGAGCAGGTCAGACAGGAAGCCCAGCAGGCTATGAAAGTAAAGTCGGAATTTGTCGCAAATGTGACGCACGAGCTTCGGACGCCCGTCAATGGCATACTGGGCAATGTCAGAGAGCTTTTAGGAGAAGAATTAGAGACGAAAGTAGAGCGTTATCTTAGGCTTATCGAACGTTGTTGCGGCGATATGAACAAAATTATAAATAACATTTTAGATTTTTCGAAATTGGAAGCCGGTAAATTCACGCTTGAGCCGCGGAAGTTTAATTTCCGGAGCATGTTAGACTATGTAAAATCCAACCATATCAATAAAATTACAGAAAAAGGGCTTGGTTTTTTTATGACGGTATCGCCTCAGATACCGGAATATATTATCGGTGACGAACTACGCATTGTCCAGGTTTTAGGAAACCTGATTTCCAATGCGCAGAAATTTACTTCTGTCGGGAAAATTACCGTTGAGGCAGTGCGGACGGCGCGCGTCAATGATAAGATTGAATTGTTTTTTATGGTAAAAGACACAGGCATAGGGATTGACGCCGCAGATAAAGATAAATTATTCCAAAGTTTTTCGCAAGTCGATGCGTCAATTTCCAGAAAATACGGCGGTACGGGCTTAGGGCTTAATATCTGCAAGCAGTTAGTGGAATTGATGGGCGGCAGGATTGAAGTGGAAAGTGAAAAGAACAGAGGAAGCACATTTTCTTTTTCCGTCTGGGTCGGCATTAGTGAAAATGAAGAAGAAGTTCTTTGTGAACAGACAGATTACATAGAAATGCCGGCAGGGGACGTGGAAGATTCCTCGGCGGAAGATATCCGGCAGTTTGGCACGCCGGAAAACCTGAAGAATTTAAAGAACAACCTTTCTAAATTGATACTTTGCGTAGAAATGGAGAATTGGGAAAAAGCGGAAATGTTTATGGAAACAGTTCGGACGCTGACTTCAGGGGCGCCCCGTGAAATCGGGCGTATCGCGCTAAGGCTTAAGATGGCGATACAAAAAGAGAATTACGATAAAATTACGACGGAATTTGCAGAATTAAATAATCTTCTTGGGACTTAGGGAGGAGGGGTAAGACGAAATGGATTCGAAAGTTCTCATTGTAGACGATGTGGAGACGAACCGGCTGATTCTTGAAGATATTATTGAAAATATGGGCTGTGAGCCGGTTTTGGCGGACAGTGGGAAGATGGCGCTAGAACTGGTTTCGAAAGCGCAGCCGCAGTTAATTTTAACGGATATATCCATGCCGGAGATGGATGGATATGAATTATGCCGTATTTTAAAAAGCAATGAACAAACGAAACAAATACCGATTGTTTTTATTTCGGCATTTGACCATCCGGAAGATATTGTCGAGGGTCTCTCCCTTGGCGGAGAGGATTATATCACAAAGCCGTTTGTGACGGAAGTCATAGAAGCGCGCGTCGGCGTCCATCTGCGTCTGTACAAAGAAAAGCAGGCGAGAATTGAGTTAAACCGCAGGCTTACAGTTTCGGTGCATGAACAGTTGAAGCAGATTGAGCAGGAAAAGAAAAACATTTTATATGCCCTTGCAAACATTGTGGCGAAAAATTCCAATGAAAGCAAAGAGCGCTTGGAGCGGTTTCAGAAGAATTGCCGTTTTTTGGCTCAGGGGATGCAGTTATCTCCGCTGTTTGAGAGTAAAGTTTCCGATACTTTTATAGATACGATAGAAATTGCCGCTCCGCTTTGCGACATCGGGAATATTGGGATTCCCGTAGAAATCCTCAGGAAAAAAGAGGGGCTTACAGAAGAAGAAATTGCAGTGCTTAAGACACATACTGACATTGGGTCACAGTTTATCAAAGATTTAGATGTGACAAATGATTATAACGATTTTATGGCGGTGACGGCGGATATTATACGCTGCCACCATGAAAACTGGGATGGAAGCGGATATCCAAATGGTCTTAGCAAAGATGAAATACCGCTTTCCGCGCAGATTGTAACGATTGTAGAACGCTATTGCGCATTGACTGACGAGCCGGACTGCGGCAGGGAAGAAGCCCTTGCGATTATGAAAGAAGAAGCGGGCGCAAAGATTAATCCTGATATTTTCGACATATGTTGTAAAATATCCCGTCAATTTTGCTGATTTTTTTCCTGAATATAACAGGGGGGATGAAAGTTGATTACGGATGATGAGTTTTTGAGAATTTCCGTTTATATGAAACAGAATTATGGCATTGATTTAAGCCAGAAGAAAGTAATTATCAATGGAAGGCTTGAAAATTACTTGAGAAAAGGCGGGTGGAACACCTGTACGGATTATCTGGACGCATTGAAAAAAGACAATACGGGTCAACTGGAAAAGATTCTGGTAAATCTTTTAACGACAAACCATACCTACTTTATGCGTGAATTTGAGCACTTTGATTTTTTTCGGAAAAACGTGCTTCCGTGGCTTAAGGCAAAAGAAAGCGCGAATAGGAATCTGCGGATTTGGTGCGGAGCGGCGTCTACCGGGGAAGAGCCTTATACCATCGCTATGGTGCTGGCTGATTTTTTCGGGCTGGAGCGAAACCACTGGGATACTAAGATTCTGGCGACGGATATATCCACAAAAGTGTTAAAGCAGGCAGTTGCCGGAGTTTACAGCGCGGAGCAGTTAAAAAATCTCCCCGCTAATTGGAAGAAGCATTTTTTTAAGCCGGTTGCCGGAGGAGAGCAGTATATAGTGACAGACGAATTAAAAAAAGAAGTGCTGTTCCGCCAGTTTAACCTTATGCATCCTTTTCCGTTTAAACGGAAAATGCACACAGTTTTTCTGCGGAATGTTATGATTTATTTTGATGAAGACACAAAGCGGCAGTTGTTAAGAAAAGTTTATGATTTTTTGGAACCCGGCGGGTATCTTTTCGTAGGGACGACAGAAACGATAGACAGGAATAATGTGCCGTTTCAAATTGTTTATCCGTCGATATTCAGAAAGAAGGAAGGAAATGATTAGGCATGCGACCAATTAGAGTTCTGGTAGTGGAAGATTCCTTAGTTTTTCGGGAGCTGCTGGTCCAAAATATGAAACGGGACACTGCAATACAGGTGGTGGCGACTGCAAGAGATCCTTATGAAGCAAGAGATGCGATTATCAAGTATAAACCGGACGTCATGACGTTGGATGTGGAACTTCCAAGAATGAACGGGATAGATTTTTTGCGGAAGCTTATGCCGCAGTATCCGCTTCCCGTATTAGTCATTAGTTCCTTAAATGATAAGGTGTTTGATGCATTGAATGCGGGAGCTGTAGATTTTGTGGCGAAACCTGCGGTTTCAAACCGCGCGCAGTTAGAAGAATTTATCCGAAATGAGCTTTTAGTCAAAATAAAGATTGCATCGACAGCGAAAATCAGCAATATAAAGAGGACGGTAGCCGTTCAGGAACCACAGGCGCTTTCCTCGAAAGGAAAAAATAACGTTGTGGCGATTGGGGCTTCCACAGGCGGAACGGAAGCGATTTTTGCTGTTGTAAAAGAATTTGGAACCGACATACCCGGGGTCGTTGTCACGCAGCATATGCCGGCAGGATTTACGGAAATGTATGCGAAGCGTTTAAATGACCAGTGCCGGATTCAGGTGAAAGAAGCGAAGACGGGAGACAGAGTGCTTCCCGGTCATTTGCTGCTTGCCCCGGGCGGGGATATGCACATGCATCTGGTGAAAGTAAATGGGATGTATCAGGTAGAATGTAAAAAAGGCCCGAAAGTAAACGGCCACTGCCCTTCTGTAGATGTGCTTTTTGAATCCGTGGCAAAGACGGCGGGGGCAAATGCCGTTGGAATCCTTTTAACAGGCATGGGCGGCGATGGCGCGAAAGGGCTGCTTGCCATGCGCAATGCCGGAGCGAAAACAATCGGACAGGACGAATCCACCTGTGTCGTTTATGGAATGCCCAAAGTTGCATATGATCTGGGAGCTGTGCAGTATCAGGAGAAACTAAATGATATTGCTGGAAGGACATACGCATTATTAAATAAAATGTAAAGGAGACAAAAGTATGAAAATTTTGTTAGCGGAAGATGATTTTGCAACAAGGAAGTTTATGGTGAATTTTCTCTCTAAGTATGGCGAGTGTGACGTTACCGTAGACGGGATGGAAGCAGTGGATGCGTTTATGATGGCCTTAGAAGACGATGAACCATATGATTTGGTGTGTCTTGACGTTATGATGCCTGTGATGGACGGGTATCAGTCGCTTGCAGGCATTAGGAATCTGGAAAAAGAAAGAAAGATTCCGGAAGATAAGGCTGCAAAAGTCATTATGACGACACAGTTAAACGATGAAAAGAATGTAAAAATGGCATTTGATTTGGGCTGTACAATATATTCCGGTAAGCCTATTGATAAAGACAGGTTTGAACAGGCGTTGAAGAAATTAGAGCTGATCTAACCTTAACAAGAGAGTGATTGCGTTTCGCGGCGCATAGCATTTATAGAATACGCAGGAAAGGAGAAGTATATGGCTGAGGAATTTAACACCGAAGGAATGCTTGACATATATCTGTTCGAAAACCAGCAGTTGTTAGAACAGCTTCAGGATATTGTGTTAGAACAGAAAGATGAAGAGTGTTTTGATGAAGACAGCATTAATGAAATCTTCCGAACGATGCACACCATCAAAGGCTCGTCAGGTATTATGATGTTTGACAACATCACAGCTGTATCACACAAACTGGAAGATGTCTTTTATTTTTTGAGGGATGCGCATCCTACAAATGTGCCCCACATGGAGCTTGTCGAACATGTTTTGACTGTTGCGGATTTTATCGGGAATGAATTAGAGAAAATCCAAAGCGGCGATGCTGCTGACGGAGACTCTTCGGAAATTGTAGCGGACTTAGATGAGTTTTTAACCATGATTAAAGGCGGGAAGTCCAAAAAGGGCAAAGAAACAGAGGCGTCGGGAAATGTACACGAGGAGCCGAAGCAATTCTATATCGCTCCAGCGGCTACAACAAGCAGTTGTTTCTTTAAAATTTTTATTATGTTTTCGCCGGAAACGGAAATGGCAAACGTACACGCATATAAAACCGTATATGCGTTAAAAGAGATTGCGGAGGATCTTTTGTATTCCCCTGAGGATATTATCTCAGATGAAAGCTGTGCGGAGACGATTCTGCAAGATGGGTTTAAGATTCTTTTGCAGACCAAGAGCAACAAAGAAGAAGTCAGTGAAATTATCGGGGAAGGCTATGAAATTGAAAAAGTAGATATTTTTGAATGTAAAGCGGAAGAATTTTTCCAAGGCTTTGATTTTGGAGAACATGAGCCGCATATTGATTTGGGCTCTAATGCGCAAGAAAGTGAAGCGAAGGCAGGCCAGCCCGGCAAAAATGAGGGCGGCGCGGCAAATGGCGCTGGAAAGCCCAAAATGGCGCCGGGAGATTTTGTTATCCAGTCGAAAGAACCGGGGAAACAAAAGAAGCTTGCAAAGGATAAGCCGAAAGCGGAAAAATCTTCGTTTATCAGCGTTAATGTCGCAAAGATGGATCAGTTGATGGATTTGATTGGAGAGCTTGTTATCTCGGAATCCGTTGTGCTTCAGAATCCTGATTTAAAGGTGCCGGGATTAAATTTGGATAACTTTAATAAAGCGGCTGTGCAGATGTCTAAGATTTCGACGGATTTGCAGAATGTCATTATGTCTATGCGAATGGTTCCTCTGACGACGACATTCCAGAAGATGAACCGTATTGTATTTGACGTTTCCAGAAAACTTGGAAAAGACATTGAATTTGAAATGGTCGGCGAACATACGGAAGTGGATAAAAATATTATTGAACATATTTCAGATCCGCTAATGCACATGGTGAGAAATGCGGTTGACCATGGAATAGAGACGAATGAGGAACGCGCCGCCAGCGGAAAGACGGAAAAAGGCAAAGTTATTTTATCCGCAAAAACAGAAGCGGGCAAAGTTTGGATTAGCGTAGAAGATAACGGAAAGGGCCTTGACAGGGATAAGATTTTAGCGAAAGCGCGTAAACAGGGTCTTTTGGAAGAAGGCAAGCCGGAAGCCGCTTATACAGATAAAGAAGTGTTCCAGTTTATCACGATGCCCGGTTTTTCCACGAATGAAAATGTAACGGAATATTCCGGCAGGGGCGTTGGCATGGACGTTGTTGTGCAGAATATTCAGGAAATCAGCGGCAATCTTGATATTGAAAGCACGGCGGGCGAAGGAAGCATTATGAGCCTAAAAATTCCGCTGACGCTTGCAATTATCAACGGAATTGTCGTGGAAACGGGAAATTCCTCTTTTGTTGTGGAAATCGGCGTAATTAAAGAGTTTGTCCGCGTCAGGGAAGAAATGATGATTTATGAGCCAAACGGAGATGAGTATATTATGATCCGCGGGGAATGTTTCCCTGTTTTAAGGCTTGGAGAATGGTATGGCATGTCGCCGGATAAATATGTGAAGTCTGTAGAAGACGGAATGATGTTAATTATCGAGATAGAAGATAAGAAAATCTGTCTGTTAGTGGATCGCTTGATAGGCGAACAGGAAATCGTAGTCAAGCCAATTCCTTCTTATGTCAAGAAGGTGAAGGGCCTATCTGGCTGTACACAGCTTGGCGATGGAAGCATAGCCTTGATTCTGGACCCTGCCGGATTGATGTAGCATCATAGAAAATTAGATGGAAAGGAGGAGAACGCCGTATGGAAAAGTTAAATGAACTGAGCAAACAGGTGGATGATGAACTTCTCGTTACAGAAGAAGACGATGCGCAGAAAAGCAAATATATGACGTTTAAGTCAGGAAATGAATTTTTTGGATTGAAAATCCAATATGTCAACGAGATTATCCAGATTCCATCCATTACAGAGGTTCCAAGGACAGAGGAGTATATTAAGGGCCTAATCAACTTGCGGGGTAAAATCATTCCCGTCATTGATGTCCGTCTAAGGTTTAAGCAGGAAACATTTGAGTATAATGACCGTACCTGTATCATCGTTGTTATTGTGAATGATGTGACTGTTGGGCTGATTGTCGAGCAGATTGCCGAGGTGATTGAGATTAAGGAAGAGAATATTTTGCCGCCTCCGAAACTGGGGCGCACAGATAAGGCGGATCACAGATTTGTGTATGGCATTGCCAGAGTAGGAAATTCCGTCAAACTGTTGCTTGACCCGGACAAACTGCTGAATGATGAGGATTTTTCAGCGATTGAACAGACAAACAATATGATTTCAATGAAAGAATAAGAGGTATAAAAATGAAAAACATGAAGATGAAGACAAAGTTGATTTTAGGGTATTTCATTCCTATTGCGCTTACCCTGTTTAACATTATAATCGGCAATATGTCTACACAGACGGCGATTCATCTTACGGAGCCGGCCGAGCAGGAAAGCTATATGAGAAATTCATCTATTTTTACATTTGTCGTAGCTGCAATTTCCGTTATTATTACGGTATGGGTGGCCTTTGTTATAATTAAGGCGATTGAAAAATCGGTAAAGCAGCTTTCAAATGCTGCGGACGAGATTGCCATGGGGCATGTGGATGTTGAAATGGTGAAATATAACAATGATGAATTTGGCGCTTTGGTAGACAAATACCGCAAGGTAATTGAAAACGTCAAATATCAGGCTACGATTGCGCAGGAAGTTTCTAACGGGAACTTGACTGTTACGGTAACGCCGAGGTCACCGGAGGATTTACTTGGAAATTCTCTTAAGAAATTAGTGGAAGATAATCTTTCAACGCTTTCTAGCATTAGTGACGCCGGCTCACAGGTAACAGTGAGTTCTTCGCAGGTTGCAAGCGCAAGCCAAGCCTTAGCGCAGGGTTCCACGGAACAGGCGAGCGCAATCGAGGAGATTACAGCTTCGATTGATGAAATTGCAGAAAAGACGAAACAGAATGCGGAGCAGGCAAATTCAGCCGCAAATCTGGTTATCCATGCGATTGAAGACGTGAAAAAAGGCAACAAACAGATGGAAGACATGATGACGGCAATGCAGGATATTAATAAGTCTTCTGAAAGCATTTCTAAGATTATCAAAGTAATTGATGACATCGCATTCCAGACGAATATCCTTGCGTTGAATGCGGCAGTGGAAGCGGCAAGGGCCGGAGAAGCAGGCAAAGGGTTTGCCGTGGTTGCAGAAGAAGTCAGAAGCCTTGCGGCTAAGAGCGCATCTGCAGCAGGCGAGACAGCCGAGTTGATTGAGGATTCCATCAATAAAGTCAGCCAAGGCTCTAAAATTGCAGACGATACGGCAAAAGCTTTAGAAGCGATTACAAATGTCGTACAGGAAAGTGAAGTCATTATCAATGGCATTGCAGAATCTTCCAATTATCAGGCTACGGCTGTAGCGCAGATTGAACAGGCAATCAATCAGGTGTCACAAGTTGTCCAGACTAATTCCGCAACCAGCCAGCAGTGCGCGGCTTCTAGTGAGGAATTGTCGAATCAGGCGGCAAGGATGCGTGATATGCTTTCCATTTACAATTTGGGAGCGGCTTCCTCAGATTCCTCAAGTTTTGGCATGTCCCAAAGTTCAGGGGAGAATATGAATGAACAAATGATTTCTCTGGAAGATGATTTTGGTAAATATTAAAAGGGTAAATCGCGGCACAGGGAAAGAATCTTTCCTGTGTCAGCGCTTTTTAAGAGAAGGAGAGGTGGCATGATGTCATTTTTAGATGAGTTAAAAGATTTGGGTGTGGATACAGATGGCGGTTTGAAACGTTTAAATGGAAATGAAAAGCTGTATACAAGGTTATTCGGCTCATTTTTGAAAACCTTAAATGCAAATGCAGTCGATCCTGATTTTGATTGTTCCAATTATCAGGATATTATTGAAAAAGCCCATACAATAAAAGGGACTGCCGGAAATCTGTCAATTACCCCTCTTTATGAATCTTATACGGAAATTTTGGGGTTATTGCGCAGTGACAAGCCAAATGAGGCGAAAGCGGTTTTAGAAAAAACGCTTCCGGTTCAGGCCGACATTGTCCGCTGTATTGAAAAAAATATGGCGTAGCTTTTAGAAATAAAGACATATGTGGCGGCATATACTCATAGAAACACTAAAGGAGTTTCGTATGAGTAATGCGAAGATTGAAAATCTTTTAAATCTTGCTTTGGATGCAAATCCGGCGGAAAGGGAAAAGTCACTCAATCTGGGAGTTGGATATTCGGCAAAAGAACAGACATGGGAAGTGATTGTGCGTTTTATCCGAAATGGCATTGGGCAGGTGGAAAAACTGTTGGCTGAACAAGGATATGACATGCTTATCCGTGAAATAGTCCAGTTAAGTAATTCTTATGCTACGCTGACTTTGCCGGATTCTCTTGTGGATATTGTGGCAGGATTGGACGAAATTATTTATATGGAAAAACCAAAGAGGCTCTTTTTTGCTTTAAATGCGGCAAAAAGGGCCTCTTGTATTACGTCTGTACAGTCTTCGGGCAATCTTCCGCAAACTTCTCACGGCGTGGCGGATACTGGACTTAGTGGGGCGGGCTGTTTGGTCGCGGTCATTGACAGTGGCATAGACTATGCGCATCCGGATTTCTGTAACGCAGATGGAACAACAAGAATTGCGGCTCTGTGGGATCAAACTTTGCAGGCGTCGGCTTTAAATGCGGCAAAGTCGGAAACAAACAGCGAGATGGAGTATAAGTCTCCGGAAGGATATGCCCATGGGACGCTGTTTACGAGAAAAGAGATTAACCTTGCATTGGCGGAACAAGATCCCACAATCCGCCAAAAGCTGGTTCCAAGCCGGGATATATCGGGACATGGCACGCACGTTGCAGGCATTGCGGCGGGAAATGGAAGGGCTTCTATGGGAAAATACCGTGGGGTGGCATTTGAGGCGGATCTATTGATTGTAAAATTGGGAACGCCTTCTGAAAATTCGTTTCCAAAGACGACGGAATTGATGTCGGCAGTGGATTTTTGCATACGGGCGGCAGAAGAATTAAAGCGCCCATTGGCGATTAATTTGAGTTTTGGAAACAATTATGGATCGCACAGTGGCGCGAGTTTGATTGAAACATTTTTAAATGATATGGCAGACCATCATCAGTGCTGTATCATAGCAGGCACAGGAAATGATGGCGCAAGCACAGCGCATTACCAAAACCGGATCGAAAGCGGTCAGACGCAGGAAGTGGAACTTACTGTCAGTGAATATGAAAAGAGGCTGAATTTACAGTTATGGAAGCGGTATCAAGATGAGCTTCGCGTGGAAATAATTACCCCGGACGGGAGAACGAGCGGCCAGTTAATTAGAAAAGGAACACAGCGTGTGGAATTTTCGGATATAGAATTGCTTATTTTTTATGGGGAGCCGGTTCCGTACAGTATCTATCAGGAAATTTATGTTGATTTTATAGCAAAGAGAGAGTATATCCCGTCCGGATTGTGGAGAATCCGTCTGGAAGCAGGCAATGTTGTGGAAGGGATTTATGATATGTGGCTTCCGTCCGGCGGCGTTTTAAATGAAGGGACAGGTTTTGCGTATCCGTCTGAAATACGGACATTGACAATTCCCTCGACAACGCCAAAACTAATCAGCGTAGCGGCGTATGATTCGTACACGGACAGTGTGGCGGCGTTTTCCGGCAGGGGGTTTACAGCGTGGACGAATCAGGTAAAACCGGATCTTGCGGCTCCGGGCGTTGATATTATTTCGGCTTCTCCCGGTGGCGGGTATGCGGCGAGGAGTGGAACTTCCATGGCGGCGCCGTTTGTGACAGGAAGCGCAGCGTTATTAATGGAATGGGGGATTGCGCAAAAGAGGGATTTGTTTTTGTATGCTGCTGTTATAATTGGACTAAGTAAGAAAAATCTTGAAAAACAGGGAATCAGTGGAGCTGTGGAAATGCTTCAGGGATTTTCTTCGATATAAAAGTTATCACGGTTTATCGGCTCTGTTTTTTATAGGACTAGCCCATCGAATCAAAAAAGCCGAGTGAAAAAGCAAAGAAGATGGTGGCAGCATTGCAAAGCCGAAAATTTTGTCTTCCAAATGAAACTAATTGACAAAACTATACTGGCATGATAGATTTGAGTCTGCGAAATGATTCAAAAGTGTAAAGGCGGCGCAGGACATATGAAACAGGTTTATAAGCTTAATACGAGAATGCTGGAGGATTCAGAAGCTTTTTTTATTTTTATGAAAAATTATCGCGGAGACGTCGGCAAAAGATAGATGGTTACCGAATGAAAAAGGATAAGATGCTGTCACTTGGATCAGGAATTTTGATTGACAAAGGCTTGGAAAAGTTCGGGCTTCGTGAATCAGATGTAAGAATTGCAGAAGGGACGTATGGGAAGCCGTATTTTCCTGATTATCCGGATATTCACTTTAACGTTTCCCATTCAGAAAAAATGGTGATTGCTGTATTTGCAGATGTTGAAGTAGGATGTGATATTGAATATATAGGCACGATAGATTTGAAGCTGGCGGAAAGATTTTTTTGCAAGCCTGAATATGAGTTTATTATGGGACGTCAGGAGCAGGAGAGAAAAGAAGCTTTTTACCGCATTTGGACGATAAAGGAAAGCTTTATGAAAGCAGTTGGAAGCGGTCTGATGCTTCCTATGAATGAATTTAATATAAAGATTGGCAGGCATATACAAGTGGAACAGCGCTATAATAACGATGAGTATGGGATAGAGGATTGGAGAGAAGGAGAATACCATGCGGCATTGTGCTGGAACAGGGGAAAGAAGGTGATGGCATGCGAATAGCTGTATGCGACGATATACCAAAAGAGCTGGAAAAAATCTTGGCAGCGTTAGACGTGTATGAAAAGGCGCATCCGGAACTGTGTTTTGAAATTGATGAGTATAGTACGGCGATGGATATCTTATATGCAGTGGAAAAAGGAAAAGAATATGATAATGCCTTTCTGGACATTTGCATGGCAGGAATCCTAGGGACAGATGTTGCAGAGGAAATGCTTTCCAAAAGTCCGGATATGGGGATCATTTTCCTGACGATAAGCAGTGAATATGCGGTGGAGGCATTTGCAATGAACGCCACCCATTATCTGCTCAAGCCTTTTTCGCAGGAACAATTTGATACAGCTATGAGCCGCGCTGTGAAAAAAGTGGCGAATTGTGATGTTATTTCCCTGCCCTGCGTAGACGGCGTGTACCGCATCCGCATTCGTGAGATTGTATTCATAGAGTCGCAGGGCCATTATCTGATGTTGAGACTTTCTTGCGGTGAGATTTTGCGCATGCGGAAAAAAATATTTCAAATGTTTGAGGAAATAAAGAAATATTCTGAATTTATCCGGGTTGGCGCTTCTTATATTGCCAATCTTTCCTTTGTCCGTAAAATTTCTGTTAATGCCATGAATATGTATACTGGAGAAAAAATCCCCATTCCAAGAAGGAGCAGTGGGAAAGTGCAGAAAGCATATATGGATTTTTGTCGAAATGAGGCGATGAAATGAGTGCGCCATACCAGATTCCGGGATTGCTCATTACAGCATTGTGCCATGTAATTGTGATTTGCTATCTGTCTGAGCGCAAATACTCCAAAAAGAAATTTATGCTTTATGGGGCTGTCGCACTAAGTAATTAGTGCGCAGCTCCTTTTCTATGCAAAAAAAT
>CAJUST010000009.1 GCA_910589105.1 uncultured Lachnospiraceae bacterium | reverse complement strand
AAAAAGGAAGCTGCCGCTTCACGATTATTCAATCGTTAAAGCGACAGTTCCTTTCGCCACAAATATGATTACTGGAAGCAAAAAATGCTTCCAGTAATATAATCAATAGAAAGTTCAACTGTGACACGCGTTGTGTCATGGAGCATAACTCCCTTTTTCCACCAGTGTACAGATATCTGGAAATTCTTCTGTTCTGTCAAAGCTGTCGCTTATACAGGTGAGCTGTATCCGGTTACGAATTAAATCTGACCAAAGTGAGGGTGTTCCATCTTTGGCGGACAGCATGTTATTATCCTGAAGCCATGTATAAACATTTACATCTTCAGGAACATTCGTTATCAGTTCAATCATTTCCTGGCTTCTCGCTTGCGGGATATTTTTCTTATCCAATGCTGCAAGAATTGATTTAATCATAGAATCCTTTTTCGTATAGGGTGATTTCGGAAATTCGGGACTGAGTATATCTGTCATATAATCCATATAGGTCATTATGAAAAATGACAGTTGTTCGTCAATAGGTTTATTGAGGTTGGAAGAAGATATCAGTTTTTGATCAATGGATTTGATGTTATGTTCGCAGATTCTAACCACGAGTGTGGATGCATCAGACAACCCATTGTCAGTCTGCCTGTAGAATGTAATATCGTGATCTGGCAGAATACCATATGAAATAACCATGTCTTTGTCAGGGTCGGTCTCGAATTCTCTTGTTCCAAATATAGCGCTGTCATTCTGAAATATGCTTCGCTTTAACAGGTGAATGTATTCCTCTGTCAGCTCTTTGTCAGGAAAATTTATCCAGCTTGTATATGTCAGTTCAGAGAGATAGAACCTGTCAAAAGGCAGTACATTTGAAAGTTCACCATATCTCTTGCGGATTATTTCAACAAGATTGTATCCGTTTTCCAATGCCGGTTCCAATAGACCAGGCATATCCATTTCCGCAGATAGCTTTTCGATATCCACAGTTATTTCTACAGTTGCAGGAGCTGTCTCGCGGTCATCATCGATCCTAATGCTTATGGACGGTTCACATGATTCATCAGTATTTGTATCTTCGCTATAGTAGTAACAATGACGCTTATCAAATGCTTTCCTGACTTTTCTGAGAGTTTTCCGATCCATAGCTGCAGTTAAATTAAAACTGGTTAAGCTTGTCATATTACTTCACCTTTCCTTTCTTTGTCGCTGGTTTGCTGCTTTGGCGTTTTAGCTCGTTTTTAATGTAAGCGTCTACTTCTTCTGCTGGAATCAGCCAGTGCTTTCCGGCCTTAAATGCTTTCAGTCTTTCCTCGTGTATCAGGGAAAGCGCCGTATTCCTTCCGATACCGAGATAATCACATAATTCTTTCATGGTATATAAATTCTTGTTATCCATAGAAATCCTCCTCGTTTTCTGAAATATTATAATGATGATAAATTTTTGCTTCTTCAAACCATCTTTTAAATTTATGGCTGCAATGCTGATATTTTTGATTATCTGTTCTGTTTATTGAAATCAAATTTTAAATGGATATGTAGCCGCAGTAGAAATCAACTCGAATATATCCGGCAGATCGCTGTATTCCTTTAAGGAAGAACTAATAATGATGGGATTGATCTGATGGGATGTAAGGTAATTCAGAGACTTCTTCCGCTTTTTTGTAGTCTGCATTTCGCTGTCTATCTCCAAGCATCTTCCCAAGGTATTCTGTCTGTTGCAGTCAAATACAAACTGGAGAATGTTCTTTTTTGTTTTATTTTTGATTGTTGTATCGCTCTGTACCAGTGATTTGATGTAGTTTTTTGTATGGTATCTCCCATGTGGATAGAGCCGTTCTAAACGGTTCAGGAGAAAAAATTCTGCATTTATCATAAAAAACGCAAATTGTTCCTCTATGGGTTTGGAATGTATGCCGAACTCCTGAAGGAACTGTGTGATGCGCTTTGTCTTATGGATCTGCAGTTCAATACGGAGGATGCTGTTATCCAAAGGTGCATCTTCCGGAATAGGAAGGTTTTCATTTTGGAGCTGATACATCTTATTATAGTATTGGATGTTTTCCAGATTGGTTATTTTGTATTTGCAGGCATTTTGCTGCAACGTTTCTTTTATTTCCGTAGGGAGATCCTCTTTGTGGTAAATTCCTTCAACGGAATATTTTTTTGCATTGGGAAGCAAAATCCCTTTCCTCAGTAGACGTATGTATTCCTGCACCAACGTATTGCTTTCCAGATAAATGTCACAGGTAAAATCCAGCCGTGAGAGGTAGAATCTGCCAAAAGGGATGCCGTATCCGATCTCATCCCATGTCTGTTTAATGGTTTGCCAGATATAGTCAATATTTTTATCGGATGGCTCCAGTAGATGAAGGTAATCATTGCCGTCAAAGATACGTTTCAGGTTTACTTGATATTTTAGGTATATGAATTTTTTTGTTTTTCCTTTATATAAGATTATTTGTATCCCTCTGTTGCTGTACCGATGTTCGGTCCAGTTTTCATGCTTTGCTTGAATTTTGAGTTTTTCCTTTATTTTCAGCTGTTCTTTTTTGCTGAGGGCAGTCATGAACTCAAATGTGTGTATAGATACCATGTTTACGCCTCCATTTTATTATTTTATATAGGTGTTATACAAAATAATAAAAAATAATATGGAATAAGCTATTAAAGGAAGTATTGGTCAATAGTGTGAAGATTTGAAGAGAAATGACTCGAAATGGGATTAGTCAAACGGGATAGCTGAATACCTGAAAATTTGGCTGTAGACATAAATGTGAATGAGTGAAAATGAGCGGTTGGGATTATAACAATATTAGGAAATCTTCTGTTAATTTGGAATAAAAATATTAGGAAATGTGATTATGTAAAGACACCAAGACAGGAATACAAGTGATTTATTGAGAGATAGCAGCATACTGTAATAAATATTGTTTTTCCTGTCTTGCTGTCTTGTCGTTTATTCTTCATCTGCAGTTAGTGTAGAAATACTGTCCATATATTGAATATAGGTATGATAAGTAAATACTTCTGCAAGGTTAATGTGACTAAACCAATCGAAAATACCTAGTTTATCTATAAATCTAGTATCAAGCAGATATGAATTATTACCAAATGTGACATCGCCACAATAATCAGAAGAAAATTTTTTTAAAGCAGTTTGATATATTTTTTGTGCATCTGATAATAATTGTTGTACACATGCGTGAGAGGGATAGATTTTTCTATATTTTGTTCTGTCATTATTTGCTTCATTATAATCTGTTTCATCATAATCTGATTCTTCATAAATTTTTTCATAAATAAAATACAAGGTATGAAGATGATTTATATCAAATAAAGATAGCCCATATTCCGGATCTGTATGTGGGTAGGTGTTGTAAAGCAGATGAAGCGCAATCCATCCTGTAATATGGTTTATTATATAAAGGCTGGCTGCTTTGTCAACGCCCTTTTTCCAACAGTTGTCAGGTTGTGTTTTGAGAAAATTCAAAAATGCTAAATAATTTTCCCCAACCATAATTTCTGTTGGAAAAGTAGAACTTCGTTCTTTGCGTTTTTCCTGTTTCTCTTTAAGATTGTCACTGAATCTCTTTTTTAACTTACTAATTCCTCTCGTGATGATTTCTTCATCAGACCAGTCATCTATTATTGCAGAGGCACCCATTAATGCGTGAAATCTTATATACCTCTCCTTAGATTCACAGTCGTTCATGTCACAATCTTTGGGGTCTTTCTTGTCAGTGGAGCACTTGTCCTGGTAACATTTGTCAAGGTCGCAAATGTCGGATTTGCATATAAATTCAGGGTGTTGCGCTGCGTATTCTGCTGGATCTTCACAGTTGCAAATTTCACATGCGCGTATAAATTCAGTAATACCTTTTTCGTGCTTTTTATATTCGTCAAGAACAAGCGTATGTATTTCTTTCCCAATGTCAAACGAGCTTTCGGCATAAGCAATACCTTTGGAATTTAGCAATGAAAGCAGATAGTATGTTTTATGATCCTCCGTCATTATTTTGTGGAACAGATTATATATTTTTTCTTCCTGCTGTGGATTAAGTTCTTTTGGGAGCAGGCGTTTTTTCCCGGTATAAGCAATTTTGCAAAAGTCATAGAAGGAATCTGCAATTATAAAAATAATAACCGGAAAGGCACTGACACATAGTTGGGGGCATCGCTTATAAATTGCTTTAAAAATGGAAAATGGGAAATCAATTTTTTCATCATTGTATTTCTGTGCGATGCAGTCCAAGTCTTTTGATCGGGATGTAAACTTATGCCAGTTGTCAATAAGATGCTGAAATGATAGGTCAAACGCATTTTTTGCTTCAGTGGAATTTATTTTGGGAAGTTTAGAAGCAACAAGACAGTCCTTTCTTTCAATCCACTGGTTCAATTTTTTTTCATGATAAATATCTTTATAGATACTTTCCAACATTTCTGCGTAGGTATCGTGATTGAAAATTTTTGCAAGGTCTAACTTTTCCGTAAAATTTGATTCACAGATATCATGCTTAAATTCATCTTTTATAGCAGTTCGGTCGTAGAAAGGGTTTTCCGATAAAATTTCTTTAATATACCCCTTCATTTTGTTGTTATAGGATTCCATGGTTGTTTCTCCTTTTTCATATCATTTGCCATAATAAGGCAATAAGACATTTTTATTTTACCATCCGTCTTATTGTGAAGCCATCGTCAGGTGTTTGTATAGTTGTTAATAGCGCCGCTTGTACCGATGGAAAGTAATCGGAGAAATATGTTGTCAAGGGGTTCACCCGATGAACAAGTCTGCGGGTGGGTTACCCTGTCCCTCGGTCAGATATGCTATATTTGTTGCTGAAAAACAAATGGCAATTATGCCGGGAAAGGAGAACAATATGGAAATACCAGTAGCTGCCAAAGAAATCAAGAATGAGAACAATTATAAGGTGAAAGAGTTTAAGAAAGCAATGGAGAAGTATGGAAATGAATCATTCACTTTATACATCCCTAAAGACAGGAAGAGATCCGGATTCTTGGAAAGCACTTTCGGAATTTTTCAGTTGGCCGGATATGTCTTGAGCTGCCAGATAGGTGATTTTTCTTGTTTCCGTTCGTATTCGGCTGTGAATGAACATATAGTGCGTGATTATGATGAATTTGAAGAACTAATGGAGAAAGAAGAGTTTATCAGATTCGACATATGCCAACACAAAAAAAACAGGGGAATATGTGTGGAAAGCGAAGGCGTCCTTTTGTCAAAAGAGGAAGAGGGAAATTTCTTTTGCGTCATGAAAATGATAAAGGATGTTCAAGCAAAAGAAGATGACGCACTGGAATTTGCAGTGCTTTGGTATGGGAAGACAAACAGCGGTGCCCTAAAGCTGCGATGCTATTCTCATGATAAGGATTATTTTGACATGTTTTATGTTTTAGGAGAGGAGTGTGGCTCTCATGGGTGCAGTTAGAGATGAAGCAAAAGAAATAATTGACAGGGTAAACCGAGAACAGGCCCAAAAAGTTTATATTGGAAAAGAAAGCAGAAAAATAGATGATCCGGCGCAAACAGGTAAAAAAGAGGAAATGAACCGGAGACATCTTGGGCATGGCGTGCCTGTGAAGGATATGTTCGCACCCATATATGTAGGGCATATGAGCATGGGGAAACCGATTAGTCTGGCAGACTTCGGCAAGGGCATCCAAAAGCCAAAGGGAAAGAAAAATATTTGCAGGCTTTCTCCGGCAAATATACAGATTATAGAAGAACGGGGGAAACAGCAGGAAGCGCTTTCAGAAATTGCGGAGGCGATTATGAAGGCGCTCCATATAAAAAGGGTTGATACGAAACCGTATTTTTATAAGGATATTACATGGAAACCGTTAGATGCAAAAAGCCAGTTACGGTCGGCTGCATATGATTTTATTCCGTGCCATAGATCATTGAATGATAGTCAATGGGGGGAAATATATAAAATAATTACAAGCCGAATCGAGGAATGTCCGGTATTGGAATTATTAGATCCAACCATACACCATATGGTTTGCTTTAAAAACGGTGTTTATGACGTGTTGGAAGACAAGATGCTTCCCCACTTCCATAAATATCCTTTCAATACCTTTATTGATTTTGATTTTAAACCTGACAGGAGGAATTACAGCGAGATATTTAATGCATATTTGGATACATCGTCCCAAGACAACGATCATGTAAAGAAACGGATGCTCCAGTTTATGGGAAATTGCTGCAGCAACATCCCGCCGCTTAAAAAGATAGCATTGGTTATGGGAGAACCAAACAGCGGAAAGAGTACCTACGGGAATATCATAAAGACGATTGTAGGTCAGGCGAACACAGAATCGTTTGATTTTGAGCATCTGACAAGGTTCAGCAGTTATCCGTTTGTGGGAAAGATGCTCGGATTGTCAACGGATATGAGTAATAAGCGGGTTTCCGAAAGCGCTGCGTCGTGGTTGAAAAAGATGACAGGCGGAGATACAGTTTTGGCAGAAAAAAAGCACGGTGACGGATTCAGTTACGTCAGCAAATGCAGATTTATCCTTGCTTCCAATTATTATCCGAATTTTGCTGACAAGGCACTGGAGGATAGGATGCTGGTAATTCCGTTGCCAACGTCGCTTCAGGAGGACGAGATAAATCGTAATCTGCTGGAAGACATTAAAAACGATATGCAGGCTGTTTTGCGCCAGGTAATGGATGAACTTCGGGAATTTATAATTGGCAGATATGAATTTGAAGGAATCGGAGAATTGGAGTTCTATAAGCCAAGTTATTATTCTAACGGTGAGACCCAGGCAAGTAGATTTTTTTATTCCAGATGCTATTGCGAGGAAGGTTTAAAGCTGACAAGAGATGAAATTTATACGGCATTTTGTGCTTTTTGCGCTGAAAATGGGATGCAGGCAATTTCAAAAGAGGCTTTCGAGAAGCAGTTTAAGCCGATCACGAAAGAACATGGAATCAGGGATGACACGAATGGGAGTAATGGGAGGCGTTACAAGAATCTGGCAATATCGGATACGGACGTGCCTGACGCCTCCAGAGAGTGGAATTAAACAGTTTTTTTCAATATTTAACGGATATATTTTTTATATGTATAGGATATCTGCGGGAACTGTAATACATGGCTTACCTGTCTTGCTGTCTTGTAAGACAGGTAAAGCAAAAGATTATGAACAAGGAGGAATCATTATGGAGAGACAGGTGTACATGGCATCCGATATTCAAAAGGCATTGGGGATTGGAAAGACAAAGACATATGAGTTCTTAAATGAAGTTTATGAGCAGAAAGAGCCGCCTTTTCGTGTCATCAAGGTGGGAAATTCTGTGAGGGTGCTTAAACAGTCGTTTGACAGCTGGGTGAATGCGGCAAACAGATGACAGGAAGTATTTGGAAGGAGGTGAGCCTGATGGCAGACAGAAAAGGAGCCGTATTCTTCGAGAGGGGCAGTTGGTATCACCGGTTTAAGCTGTTTCAGGAAGACGGCACGACGAAGTATTCTAAAAAAGGCGGATTCAAGACTGCTAAAGAAGCAGAACAGAGTTACCGCAAATATGAAGCGGAATACAAAAAAGCTTACCGGGCTTACCATGCTGCTTCGATAAAGAACCTTGATTTGAAAGAGTACCTGGTTTTTTGGATGGATGAGATCTATCGTGCAAGGGTTGAAAACACGACGTATATGCTTGCCTCATATGTGTTATACGATCTGCTTTTTCCGAATATGGAACATGGCATCAGGCTGAGGCATATGAACGCGGAGTATCTGGATTCGCTTTTGGAAAAGGCTTCCAGATCCTGCGCATCGGCTGGAAATAAATGCAGGGAGCTTTTGAATGCTGCCATGAAGGATGCGGCAGCAGAAGGATTTATACACCGCAATCCGGTTCCGGATACAAAGCCTTATAAAAGGAAGAAACCGAAAATAGTCGTGCTTAGTAAAGAGAAAATGAAGCTGTTTCTTGAAAAAGCCTCAGACAGCAACTGGTATCTGGAGATTCTGCTCGGATTATTCATGGGGCTTAGGAAAGGAGAGATTAGCGGGCTGAAATTCAGTGATATTGATGTTGAGAACAGGACGCTTCGGATTGAGAGGCAGGTCACATCAGATCCGTATGTGGGAAAGGGTGATTCAAAAATCGTAAAGTACAGGATGGTTGAGAAAGAGCCGAAAACCATGAACAGTTACCGGACGCTCAGAGTTCCGGAAACCATAATGGATGAAATACGAAAGAGAAAGCAGCAGAATGATTTAAAAAAGGAACAGTTTGGAGAAGGATACATGGACAATGATTATCTTTCCTGTGCTGAAAATGGGGCTTCACATTCCGCATTTGCGTTTAATAACGCTTTGACAAAACTATGCGGCAGAAATGGGCTTCCTCACCTGACAGTACACAGTCTGCGGCATATGTACGCGACCATACTGACCGAGCAGGGTGTGCCGCTGGTGAAAGTCAGCGCGCTCCTGGGACATAGTTCCGTACATACCACGTTTGAATATTATTGCGAGGTCATGGACGAGAATGAAAAAATAATAGGATTTATGAATGATGCATTCGTACCGGAAGGAGGGGATGAAGATGTTTGACATGGAACTGCGGGATTATACCAACTGGGATGTGCAGTCGGTGTTTAAAAGAAGTGACAGAAACAAATACGCCTACCGTGTCGTCCTGTATTTTAAGGACGGCACGAAGCGAAAGAAAATGTATTCCGGCTTTGCAACGAAGAAAGAAGCTGAGGATGCGAGAAAATTCACAATGGGAGAGCTTGCAAATGGGACATTTATCATAAATGATCATGTCAGGCTGAAGGATTTTCTGGAATACTGGCTTGAATATGACATCAGGAAAAGGGCGCAGAGCATCAATACCTATGATTCCTATTCCAATGTCGTCCATAACCATATTACCCCGTTCATGGGCAGTAAAAAACTGACAGAGATTAACAAGGGAGACGTTCAGAGACTGTATAAAGACCGTGCCGGATATTCCAAATCCATTGCAAGGCTGGTTAAAACGGTAATGAACGTTTCTTTGCGCTATGCCCTGTCATATAAGCTGATCAACACGAATCCGGCAGAAGGAATTGAACTGCCGAAGACAGCGGAGAGGAAACCTTATCATACAAGGAACATTGATACAACGAAAACGCTGGATATGGGTCAAATCCTGCTGCTGCTTGAGGAAAGCAGGAAAACCCCTATCCATATGCAGGTGCTGTTCAATGTGCTTATGGGGCTTCGGAGGCAGGAGATCAATGCTGTCAAGTATTCCGATATAGATTATGTAAACCGCACTCTTTCTGTGGAGCGGCAGCTTGGGAAAGAACTTGACCGTACCCCGCATGGCAAAACCAAAGGCATGACAAAATGTGAGCTTCCGCTCAAAACACCGTCCAGCAGGAGAATCCTTCCGATTCCGGATTATGTGTTTGAGGCGATTCTGGAAGAACGTAAAAAATATGAGAAGTGGAGGAGCCGCAGAAAGTCTGTCTTTCATGACGACGGCTATATCTGCTGCTCGAATTTCAGCGGGAAACCGAGAAGCAAGGATTTTCATTGGAGGCACTATAAGGAACTTCTGAAAAGGACGGGGCTGCCGGACATCCGATGGCATGACCTCAGAAGCACCTACTGTACGCTGCTTTTGAACAATGATTTTAGCCCGGAAGCTGTATCAAGGCTTATGGGCCATGCAGGGGAATTGATAACAATAGATGTATATGGGGACAATACGAATATCATTCCGGAAGAAATACCGGAGCTAATCTCATACATGGATGAAGTCATGCCGAAAAAGACGCTGCAGGGTAATGATTCGGAAACGGATGGGAAGGGAGTGCTGGATACATTGATTGACATGGAGGAATTTTTTCCTGAAAAGGCTGTGAAATCAGATGTATAGACAAAAGGATAGAAACATGAACAAATGTTTGTTTGCGCATAGACAAATGACAAGTATTATGCTACAATGAGCAAAGTGACGGTCGAGCTTGCTCGGACCGGCATTTTGCGAATGCTTTCATCGAGACGTTAGTCGAGATGTTACAATAAAAGCCGTTGTATCCCAAGTTTTTCCGTTCGATTTTATCTTGTCCGCATAGTTTGGAAAACCCGGCTGAGTAACCAAAATTCGTGTAATGGATATTTTTTAAGAAATGGAATACTTAAACTGTACGAATTGCGGGCGAAATATTGAACTTTTTGATTATGGATGTTGGAGGTGATGTTTGTGCAAACTGCACAAAATGTCTTTAAATTACACAGTGAATACAAGCCCACAGGCGACCAGCCGCAGGCGATCGAAGCCCTCGTAAACGGCTTCAAAGAAGGCAACCAATTCCAGACTTTACTAGGGGTTACGGGTTCCGGCAAGACCTTCACGATGGCGAATGTCATCCAGCAGCTTAACAAGCCCACTTTGGTAATAGCGCACAATAAAACACTGGCGGCCCAACTGTACGGGGAGTTCAAGGAGTTCTTCCCTGAGAATGCGGTGGAGTATTTTGTGTCCTATTATGACTATTACCAGCCGGAAGCCTACATTCCGTCCAGCGATACTTATATCGCAAAGGATTCCGCCATCAACGAGGAAATTGACAAGCTTCGTCTGTCTGCCACGGCGGCGTTAGTGGAGCGCAGGGATGTTGTCATCATTGCCAGCGTATCCTGCATATATGGTTTGGGAAGTCCGGTCGATTATCAAAACATGATGGTTTCCTTACGCCCCGGACAGGAAAAAGACAGAGATGAAGTAATTCAAAAATTAATCAGTATCCAGTACACGCGCAACGATATGGATTTTCATCGCGGAACGTTCCGTGTGCATGGAGACGTCCTTGAAATTTTTCCCGCCAATTTCAGCGAAACTGCGTACCGTGTGGAGTTTTTTGGGGACGAGGTAGACAGGATTACGGAAATAGACGTCCTAACCGGAGAAATTAAATCGCAGTTAAAGCACATTGCCGTTTTCCCTGCATCCCATTACGTTGTGCCCCAGCAGAAAATAAACGAAGCGTGTAAAGAAATTGAACAGGAAATGGAAGAACGCGTAAAGTGGTTTAAAAGCAGGGACAAACTAATTGAAGCGCAGAGGATTGCGGAACGCACGAATTTCGATGTGGAAATGATGCGGGAAACAGGGTTTTGCAGTGGAATTGAAAACTACTCCAGACATTTAGCCGGGATGCCTGCCGGTTCCACGCCACATACGTTAATTGACTATTTTCCGGAAGATTTCTTAATCATTGTGGACGAGTCCCATATTACGATCCCTCAGGTGCGCGGCATGTATGCAGGCGACCAGTCCAGAAAATCCACATTGGTGGACTACGGTTTCCGCCTTCCTTCGGCAAAGGACAACCGTCCCTTAAATTTTGGCGAGTTTGAAAGCAAAATAAATCAGATGATGTTTGTTTCCGCGACCCCGAATGTCTATGAAACAGAACATGAACTGCTCCGCGTGGAACAGATTATCCGTCCGACGGGATTGTTAGATCCAAAAGTGGAAGTGCGTCCCGTGGAAGGGCAGATTGACGATCTGATTGCCGAAGTGAAAAAAGAAACGGCCAAACATCATAAAATACTAATTACAACCCTGACGAAACGGATGGCGGAAGATTTAACGGATTATATGAGCGAAGTCGGCATCCGCGTTAAGTATCTCCACTCCGATATTGACACCTTGGAACGTTCCGAAATTATTCGGGATATGCGTTTAGACGTGTTTGACGTTCTTGTTGGCATCAATCTTTTGCGTGAAGGCCTTGACATACCGGAAATTACGCTTGTCGCTATTTTAGATGCGGACAAAGAAGGGTTTTTGCGTTCTGAAACTTCTTTAATCCAGACGATTGGACGGGCGGCGAGAAATTCTGAAGGGCATGTAATTATGTATGCGGATAATTGGACGGACTCCATGCGGGTTGCCATTAAAGAAACGGAGCGCAGGCGGAGCATTCAACAGCAATACAACGAAGCGCATGGCATTACGCCGCAGACCATACAGAAATCCGTACGGGAATTAATCAGCATTTCCAAAAAAGTTGCCAAAGAAGAACAGAAATTTGACAAAGATCCGGAATCCATGAGTGAGAAAGAACTTAGCAAACTTATTGCAGAGGTAAAGAAAAAGATGGAACGCGCCGCTGCCGACTTGAATTTCGAAGCCGCCGCCGAACTGCGTGATAAGATGATAGAACTAAAAAAATTCAAACATGACAAAGACTGACAGAGAACAGGAGCAGGCAATGAAAGAGAGAAAATACATTAAAATCAGAGGAGCAAAGGAGCACAACCTGAAAGGAATTGACATTGACATTCCTAGAAATGAATTAATTGTCTTAACCGGACTAAGCGGTTCTGGGAAATCTTCCCTAGCGTTTGACACGATTTATGCGGAAGGGCAAAGGCGGTACATGGAGTCTCTGTCCTCCTATGCCAGACAGTTCTTAGGACAGATGGAAAAACCAGATGTAGAAAAGATTGAGGGGCTTCCTCCTGCCATTTCCATCGATCAGAAATCGACAAACCGCAATCCAAGATCCACTGTCGGAACAGTGACGGAAATCTATGACTATTTCCGTCTTTTGTATGCAAGAATTGGAATCCCGCATTGCCCGAAATGTGGAAAAGAGATTAAAAAGCAGACCGTAGACCAGATGGTCGACCAGATCTTAAGCCTTCCGGAAAAGACAAAAGCGCAGATTCTGTCTCCCGTCGTGCGAGGCCGCAAAGGCGAGCATCAAAAACTGTTTGAAAAAGCCAAAAAGAGCGGTTACGTCCGTGTGCGCGTCGATGGGAATATTTATGAATTAACGGAAGAAATCAAACTGGAAAAAAATAAAAAACATAATATCGAAATCGTCATTGACCGCCTTTCGATTAAAGAAGGCATTGAAAAACGTCTGACCGATTCCATTGAAAACGCTCTTTCGCTTGCAGAAGGGCTGCTTATGGTGGAAGTGAATGGCGGTGAACTCTTAAACTTTTCCCAGAGTTTTGCATGTCCGGACTGTGAAATCAGCGTAGATGAAATTGAACCGAGAAGTTTCTCCTTTAATAATCCGTTTGGAGCCTGTCCCGTTTGTTATGGTTTGGGCTATAAGATGGAATTTGATGAGGACTTAATGATTCCCGATAAAAGCTTAAGCATTGCCGGAGGGGCAATCCAAGTGATGGGATGGCAGTCCTGCACAGATCCGGCCAGCTACACATACGCAATCTTACAGGCTCTGTCCAAAGAATACAGCTTTGACTTAAACACGCCCTATCAGGATTTAGGCGAAGATATCCAAAATATCCTGATTCATGGGACAGATGGAAGGGAAGTGAAGGTCTATTATAAAGGACAGAGGGGCGAAGGCGTGTATGACGTAGCGTTTGAAGGCTTAATCCGGAATGCGCAGCGCAGATACCGTGAAACAGGATCTGACGTGATGAAGCAGGAATATGAACAATTTATGCGGATTACCCCTTGTAAAGAATGTAAAGGGCAGCGCTTGAAAAAAACTTCCCTTGCCGTAACCGTAAGCGAGAAAAACATTTTTGAAATTACAAATTTATCTATCCATAACCTTCAAAAGTTTTTGTTGGAGATGGAATTAAGCGAGCAGCAGAAATTAATTGGAAAACAGATCTTAAAGGAAATTGCATCCAGAGTAGGGTTTTTGGTTGACGTAGGGCTTGATTATTTAAGCCTTTCCAGAGCTACGGGCACGCTTTCCGGCGGAGAAGCGCAGCGCATCCGCCTTGCAACCCAGATAGGCTCAGGCCTTGTCGGGGTGGCGTATATTTTAGATGAACCCAGCATAGGGCTTCACCAGAGAGACAATGACAAATTGCTTGCCACGCTGAAAAACCTGCGGGATTTAGGCAATACGCTCGTTGTAGTGGAACACGACGAAGACACGATGCGGGAAGCGGACTATATTGTGGACATTGGCCCAAAAGCCGGTGAACGGGGCGGGGAAGTCGTTGCCGCGGGAACGGCGGAAGAAATTATGCAGAACCCAAATTCCATCACGGGGGCGTATTTAAGCGGACGCATCAAAATCCCTGTACCGTCGGAACGCAAAAAGCCGGCCGGATTCCTGAAAATCATTGGCGCTGCGGAAAATAACCTGAAAAAAGTCAATGTGGATATTCCGCTTGGGATCATGACCTGCGTGACAGGCGTTTCAGGTTCCGGCAAAAGCTCTTTGACGAATGAAGTGCTTTATAAAACGCTTCAAAAGACATTAAACCGCGCAAGGACGATTCCGGGCAGGCACAAAGAGATCCGCGGCATGGAACAGCTTGATAAAGTCATAGACATAGACCAGTCCCCAATAGGCAGGACGCCGCGTTCGAATCCGGCGACATATACCGGAGTCTTTGACATGATCCGTGATTTGTTTGCGGCTACGCCGGATGCGAAAGCCAAAGGTTATAAAAAAGGAAGATTCAGCTTTAATGTGAAAGGAGGCAGGTGTGAGGCCTGCTCCGGCGATGGCATTTTAAAGATTGAAATGCACTTTCTGCCTGACGTGTATGTGCCTTGCGAAGTCTGTCAGGGGAAACGGTATAACAGAGAAACGCTTGACGTAAAATATAAAGGCAAAAGCATTTATGATGTGTTAAATATGACGGTGGAAGAAGCCGTGGAGTTTTTTAAAAACGTGCCGACTGTTGCGCGGAAAATACAGACGCTTTATGACGTAGGGCTTTCGTATATCCGTCTGGGGCAGCCGTCCACAGAGCTTTCCGGAGGCGAAGCGCAGCGGATTAAGCTTGCGACGGAGCTTAGTAAACGAAGCACCGGAAAAACAATCTATATCTTAGATGAACCGACGACAGGGCTGCATTTTGCAGATGTGCATAAATTAATTGAGATCCTGCATAAACTTTGTGAGGGCGGGAACACAGTCGTTGTAATTGAACACAATTTGGACGTGATCAAAACAGCGGATTATATTATTGACATGGGGCCGGAAGGCGGCGAAGGCGGCGGAACCGTCGTAGCGTGTGGGACGCCGGAGGAAATTGCAGAGGTTTCCGCTTCTTATACGGGGCAGTATGTGAAAAAATATCTGAAATGAAAGGATAAGAGGTGAACGGCGGATGATAAAACGCTCCCTTACCCTGCAGTATACGGGGACAATTCTTAGTCTGGTTGCCGGTACGGTTTTATTGTGCTGGGTGATTAATTCGACATTTTTAGAATATTATTATACCTATAATAAACAAAATGTAATGCTGGATGGGTTTTCGACCATCAACGCCCAAAGCGCGCAGGGAGCGCTTGAGAGTGAAGACTTTGACGTAGGGTTTGAAAAGATATGCGTGAATGGGAATATTGCAATTTTGATTATCAGCGCGGATGGATCGATTGTCCGCGCTTCCGTCAATGACGTAAAAGCCTTAAAACGCCAGTTTTTAGATGTGCTGTTTGGCAATTATGAAGATACGTCCTCGGAGGTTCTAAAAAAGACGAACAGCTATGTGTTGGAAAAACAGGCAGATACAAGGTTAAACGCGGAATATCTTATTTTATGGGGGACGCTTTCCGATGGAAATCTGATATTGATGCGCACGGCTTTAGAGAGTATCCGTGAAAGCGTGTGGATATCTAACCGTTTTTTGGCGTATATCGGGATTTTTGCGGTGATTGTCAGCGCAATTATCAGCAGTTTTGCATCGAGGAAAATTGCAGAGCCGATTCTGGAACTGACAGAGATTTCAAGGCGGATGACGGATTTGGATTTCAACGCAAAATACCGGATCAAGGGAGAAAATGAAATTGATCAGTTGGGCGAGCATATGAACCAGCTCTCTGAGACATTGGAAAAGACAATTTCCGAGCTGAAAAGCGCCAATAATGAGCTTCAGATAGACATTGAGAAGAAAACTCAGATAGATGAAATGCGCAAAGAATTTTTGTCGAATGTATCTCATGAGCTGAAAACGCCGCTTGCTTTAATCCAAGGGTATGCGGAAGGGCTTCGGGAGTGCATTCATGAGGACGAGGCAAGCAGGGATTTTTATTGTGAAGTTATAATGGACGAAGCGGATAAAATGAACCAGATGGTCAAGAAGCTTTTAACTTTAAACCAGCTTGAATTTGGAAATGAGTATGTGGCAATGGAGCGGTTTGATTTGACGGAATTGATTCATGGGGTAATCCAGTCGTCCTCTATCCTGTTAAAGCAAAATGAGATTACATTGACATTTAAGACGGATATTCCGATGTATGTATGGGCAGATGAATTTAAGGTAGAAGAAGTGATTACAAATTTCTTAAGCAATGCGATTCACCATGCGGAAGCGGAAAAACGCATTGACATTAAATATACGCAGATGGAAGATTATGTCCGCGTCAGCGTGTTTAATACGGGAAAACAGATTCCAGAGGAAGATCTGGACAGGGTTTGGATTAAATTTTATAAAGTAGATAAGGCAAGGACGAGGGAATACGGAGGAAGTGGGATAGGGCTTTCGATTGTAAAGGCGATTATGGATTCCTTCCATCGGGGCTGCGGCGTCATAAATCATGCGGACGGCGTGGAGTTTTGGTTTGAACTGGATACAAAGAGCCGGTAAGTTATGAGAATTTATAAATAGAGGTTGCCCAATCTTGAAAAAAATGTTAGAATAGATTTATTCATAGAATTTTAACATAGTGGAGGCGTGGGATGAAAAGCTCAAAGTGGAAAATGACTGCAATTCTTTTGGCGGCGGCATTTTTGCTTTCCGGATGCGGGGAAGCGTTATATGAGATGACGCCGGAAGAAGAAGCGGCCATTGTAAGTTATGCTTCACAGGTGTTGTCGAAGTATAATAAATATCAGCGGGACGGAGAAGTGTATATTGGAGAAGATACGCCCGAACCGGAGACGGAGAAAGCGCAGACGGAGGAAGAGCCGGACGTAAAAGAGGAGGATTCCACTCAGGAAACGCCTAAGGCGGATGCGCAGACGCCGGAAGAATCTCCGGAAGCGGATTCACAAGCTCCTTTAGGGGAAGGGGAAGGACTTTCTTCCATCAACGCGGCTTTGGATTTGGGAGTGGTCCAAGCGGAATATACAGGGAACAGCCTGTGCGCTACATATGAGAAGTCAGATACATTTGTTGTGGATGCTCCGGCAGGCAAACAGCTTCTTGCAGTAAATGTGAAACTGACAAATCCTTCTAATCAGGATTTGCAGATTGACATACTGTCTATGACGCCGGCATTTGGCGCAGCCGTAAATGGAGCCGTATTTGTTCCGGCCCAGACGACGATTCTTCCAAATGATTTGTCTACTTATCAAGGGAAGATTGCGGCGGGAGAATCCTTAGACACTGTGCTCTTATTTGAAATTCCTCAGGAAATTCAGGAAATTTCAAGCATTCAGTTAAAAATCCGGATGGCGGGCGCAGAGCATACCGTAAATTTATAAAAAAATAATACACAACACAGCAAGATTTGTGTTATAATAAAAAATAGAATTAGAATAAACGTCTGCGGACAGCGCAGATAGTAAATATATGCCGGGAGGATAGCTTTATGGATACTAATATACTTTTGGAAAGCGGGACAAATGAACTGGAGATTTTGGAATTTGCATTAGGGACGAACCGTTATGGGATCAATGTGGCGAAGATACGGGAAATTTTATCGTATCAGCCGGTAACGCCAATTCCTCATGCAAACCCCAGTGTGGAAGGGATTTTTATGCCGCGTGACGTTATGATTACTGTGATTAATTTAAAGCGCTGCATTGGGATTCCAGATGACGGAAAAGAAGGGTTATTCATTATTACGAATTTTAATAAATTGAATATCGCTTTTCATGTGGATGAGGTAATCGGAATACATAGAGTGTCTTGGGAAGATATTATTAAGCCGGATTCTACGATTAATTCTGACGATGGCGGCGTGTCGACCGGAGTTGTGAAGTTGGAAGATAATCTGGTGGTTATTTTGGATTTTGAGCGGATTGTAACGGATATTAGCCCGGAAACAGGATTGAAAACGTCAGAAGTGGATGACTATGAGGGGAGAGACAGAAGCGACCACCCGATTTTGATTGCGGAAGATTCCCCGCTTTTAAGCAAACTGATTACGGAATGCCTGAAAAAAGCCGGTTATACAAAGCAGATTGTCACGGCAAACGGGCAGGAAGCATGGGACAGGATATGTGAATATCGGAAAAAAGGAACGCTGGATGATATGGTTCACTGTATCATAACTGATATTGAAATGCCGATTATGGATGGGCATCGTTTGACAAAATTAGTTAAGAGTGATGATGGGCTTAAGAGCATACCGTTGGTTATCTTTTCCTCTCTTGTGAATGATGAAATGCGCCGTAAAGGAGAGCAGCTTGGCGCAAATGCTCAATTGACGAAGCCGGAGATTGGCAATCTGGTAGACACGATTGACAAATTGATTGATTCTGATTTCGGTGATTAAGACGATTGGGGGATGTGATGGATCATCACATCCTTTCTTAAGTTTACATAAACGGGAGGTACTTTTGTGAATAAATCAGAGGAATATTTGGATTCCCTGCTGAATAACGTTTCTCCAGAGCGGATCGCTAAAGCGGAGCAAAAAAGGCAGAAACGTGTTGTGGATTTTGGGGCTGAATTTGAAAGTGAATTAAATGATACAGCCATCGACGATTTTATCAGGGATTTTGAAGATGAAGTGGATGACATGGAAGCTTCCACATCTGCAAGTCAGACGCAGGCGGTTACGGCGCCGGTCATTGAACCGGAATCGCAGAATGCGCAGGACAGTTTTTTTGACAATTTAGAAGGGATTGTCAATCAAGCGAAAGAATCAGCGGCGCCGCCGGCAATGGAAGAAGCGCCAGAGCTTCCAAAATCGGAGCCATTTGAAGTGAATACTTTAGAGGATGATTCTTGGACCGCCCCGGTTACGGATTTGCCGGATATGCAGATGCCGCAAATGGAAGAGATGCCACTTATGGACGATATGCCGCAAATGGAAAAAATGCCGCTCATGGAAGATATGCCGGCAATGGAAGAAATGCCACAGCCACAGCCGGATTTGCCTCCAAATGAAGCGCAGGAAATTTTGGATTTGCTCGAAGGGCTTCCTTCTGAAGAAGAATTGTCAAATATCAGTAATATGTTTGCGGGAGAAGACAGCAATTTTGACCTAGAAGAGACGCAGCAGGATTCCGAAGAAGAAGACCAGCAGGCGCCTGCAAAAAAAGTGAAAGAGAAAAAAGGCGGTTTTTTACAAAAGTTACTGTCTTTGTTTTCAAAAAAAGATAAGGACGCCCTTCCGGAAGATGGCGAAGCAGGGGCGGAAGGCGAAGATCTAGGGGATATGTCGGACGAAAATATGCAGATTCTGCAGGAATTAAACGATGCAGAACAGGCAGGAAAAGGCGCAGGATCGGCAAAGAAAAAAGAAAAAAAGAAAAAGGAAAAGAAATCGAAAAAAGAAAAAGCGAAAGAAAAGAAAGAGAAAAAAGAAAAAGCGCCGAAAAAACCGAAAGAGAAAAAGCCAAAGAAAGAAAAGGAACCGAAGAAGCCGAAAGAAGTGGACTTATCGCCGCCTTTGAAAAAAGCTCCGGTTATCTTAATTGTAGTGATGGCTGCTTCTGTTTTGATTTTAATTTTACTCTTTACAAACCTGACCGGATATTCGAATAAGATATCGGAAGCGAAGGAAGCATATGCTGTACAGGATTATGTGGGAGCCTATGAGAAACTGTCAGGGTTAAAGACGAAGGAAGAAGACGCGGAATTTTATCAGCAGATGATGCTGCTTGCAAGGGTTCAGGGTGAATTGCTGAATGGGGATTCATTGTATGGGCTTGGACAGTATACAATGTCATTAGATTCTTATATTTGCGCATTGGGAAGACATGACGTCAATTATACAGAAGCGACGGCATACCATGTACAGGGAGAATATGACTTTTTAGCCGAACAGATCCAGACGCAGATGTCAGAGAAATTTGGCGTAAGCGCAGAGACGGCAAGAGAAATCTATGCTCTGGACAGCCGTACTGAATATACAAAGAGAATCCGTGACATTGTAAAAGGGCTTGGTTTAATAGAGTAAAGGTACTTGTATGATTGCAATTTTAGATTATGATGCGGGAAATTTAAAAAGCGTAGAGAAGGCATTGGCATTTTTAGGAGAAGGAAGCGTAATCACGCGGGAAAGAAAAGAAGTAAAAAAGGCAGAGAAGCTTATTTTGCCGGGGGTAGGTTCTTTTGGCTTTGCCATGGAACAGTTAAAAAAGTATGAGATTGACAAGATGTTACAGGAAGCGGCGGCAGAGGGGAAGCCGCTGCTTGGGATTTGCCTTGGGCTTCAGTTGATGTTTGACGGCAGTGAGGAAAGCGAAGGCATAGAAGGTCTGCATCTGTTCGAAGGGGAGATTGTGAGGATACCGGATTGCGCCGGCCTTAAAATTCCGCATATTGGCTGGAATTCCTTAGAATTGAGAAATGACGGCAGGTTATTTGAAGGCATTGGCAAAGAGCCATACGTTTATTTTGTTCATTCTTACTATTTAAAAGCAAAAGAAGAACGTATCGTTACGGCTTTTACGGAATATGGCGTCACGATCCATGCGTCTGTGGAATGGGGGAATCTCTTTGCCTGCCAGTTCCATCCGGAAAAAAGCAGCGGCGCAGGACTTAAAATGTTGTCTAATTTTGCAAAAATACAGGGAGGGAACGGCTGATGTTTACGAAAAGAATTATTCCCTGTCTGGATGTGAAAAATGGAAGAGTAGTCAAAGGCGTAAATTTTGTAAATTTAAAAGATGCGGGAGACCCGATTGAAATCGCGGAAGCTTATGATAAAGCTGGCGCAGATGAAGTTGTGTTTTTGGATATTACAGCATCATCAGACAACCGCAAGACTGTCATTGATATGGTTGGGAGGGTTGCGGAGCATGTGTTTATCCCTTTTACGGTAGGCGGCGGTATCCGTACAGTGGAGGATTTTAAAGCCTTGCTTCGGGAAGGGGCGGATAAAATTTCCATCAATTCTTCTGCGATTGACCGTCCGGAATTAATTTCAGAAGCGGCGGAAAAGTTTGGGAGCCAGTGCGTCGTCGTTGCAATCGATGCAAGGCAAAGGGCGGATAAGAGCGGCTGGAATATTTATAAGAACGGCGGACGGATCGATATGGGGATTGATGCTGTGGAATGGGCAATGCGCGCAGACAGGCTTGGGGCGGGTGAAATCCTTCTGACCAGCATGGACTGTGACGGGACAAAAGGCGGATTTGATATTGAGCTTACCCGCATGATTGCGCAAAACGTTTCGGTTCCTGTGATCGCTTCCGGAGGCGCAGGAAAAAAGGAGCATTTTTTAGAGGCGCTGACAAAAGGGGAGGCAGATGCGGCGCTGGCGGCATCGCTGTTTCACTATAAAGAATTGGAATTAAAGGATCTGAAAGAGTATCTTGCAGAAAATGGGGTTTCTGTGAGAAGGTAGATACGGCAGGAGGAAAGAAAGATGGGAATGATTTCAAATGACTGGCTGGATGAGATTTCAGACGAATTTAAAAAGCCTTATTATAAGACATTGTATACCTTTGTCAAAGAGGAATACGGTAAAACGACGATCTATCCTCCGGCAGACGATATCTTTAACGCATTTCACTTTACTCCTTTGAGCAAAGTAAAAGTGCTTTTGCTGGGGCAGGATCCGTATCATAATGTGAATCAGGCGCATGGGCTTAGTTTTTCCGTATTGCCCAGCCAGAAAGAAATTCCCCCGTCTTTACAGAATATTTATCAGGAGCTTCATGACGATGTAGGCTGTTATATCCCGAATAATGGATATTTAAAAAAGTGGGCGGATCAGGGTGTGTTGCTTTTAAACACTGTTTTGACAGTGCGGGCGCATCAGGCAAATTCGCACAAGGGAAAAGGCTGGGAGACGTTTACCGATGCAGTGATTCAGGCAGTGAATGCGCAAGACCGGCCGATTGTCTATTTCCTATGGGGCAGGCCGGCGCAGAATAAAATGTCTATGTTAAATAACCCGAAACATTTGATTTTGAAAGCTCCGCATCCAAGCCCGTTGTCTGCGTACCGCGGATTTTTTGGCTGTAAGCATTTTAGTCAGGCAAATGAATTTTTAAAAGGGCAGGGCATAGAGCCGATAGACTGGCAAATAGAAAATATAGAGGAATAAAATCAGGAGAATCGGGAGATAGCTATCTAAAAAGAAGGTTTTTCTGAAATGTATTATCGTATTGGCAAACATGGAATGTTGGAGACAGACAGGGCGGAATTTGATGAGGCCTCTGGCGGCATTGGGATTTTTGATGAGGAAGAATGGCGCGATGAGCTAAAGCTAAAGGAGGAGTTTTCCCTGTGCAGAAAAGAAGAAGATGCATTTTTTTGTAAATTGGAAACACATGCTTCGTATTTGTTTGGCATGTTCCATATTCCGGTGAAGAAAAAGGAGCAGAAAAGTTTTAACTTTGCCGTTTATATTTTAAAAGACAGGTTAATTTTTGTTGAAGAAGAATCGTATATCAAAAATTTGATTCATACGATACAGAGGAGAGTCGGAAAAGAATCATATTCCATTGGTCAGTTTCTGGGGGATTTTTTTATGGAGCTGGTAGAAGACGATATTTTGTATTTGGCGTCTTTAGAACGGAAGATTGCGGATATGGAAGAACTTGTGCTTCAGGGGGAAACGAAGCATTTCCATTACCGTATGCTCGGGATCAAAAAAGAGATTTCCCGATTGTATTGTTATTACTGCCAGATGACGGATATTGGAGAGGTTCTTTCTGTACGGGAAAAGGCATGCGGCAGGTTTTCAGACCGGGTAGACCGTATGAAACAGGAAGCGCAGTCGCTTCGGGAGTATGCCATGCAGGTTCAGGACGTTTATCAGTCTGAAATTTCAATCCATCAGAATAATGTGATGAAATTTTTGACGGTTGTGACGACGATTTTCCTTCCGCTGACTTTGATTGCGGGCTGGTATGGAATGAATTTTTACAATATGCCGGAGCTAGGCTGGAAATATGGGTATCCAGTCGTTTCCGGCATTAGTTTGGTTATTGTGGCGATATGTCTTTGGTTTTTTAAGAAAAAGAAATTTTTTTAAATATAGGGTAAAAGGATAGGGTTTTCATTTGGAGAAGAAAAAGAACGAAGCCAAAAAGCTAAATGTAAAGGAACGGAAACACAAAATAAAACAGGAACAAAAAGAGGAGCGCCATCGGTATAAAGAAGCCTTAAAGAAAGAGCGCAGGTATGGCACGAATGCGCGGATCGGCTGGGAAAAGTTAGATAATACGGCTCATGTGTTTCCGGTGATTGCGGGAGAAGACATGACAAATGTCTACCGTATTTTTGTAATCTTAAAGGAAGAAGTGGACAAAGATATTTTACAATGCGCTTTGAATCTGGTGCTTCCAAAGTTTGCCGGATTTAATGTGCGGCTCCGCCAAGGAGTATTTTGGTATTATTTTGAGGAAAATGGCAAACCTGCGCCAAAGGTACGGGAAGAAGGTACATATCCTTGCCGTTATATTGTGCAAAATCAGAATAGGAGTTACTTGTTCCGTGTGTCTTATTTTAAATGCCGTATCAATTTGGAAGTGTTTCATGCGCTGACGGACGGCATGGGCGGGATTAATTTTTTAAAAGAATTGACGTATCAGTATCTTCGCATTGCGCATCCAAAGCTTTGCGGGATTTGCGGCAATCAGTTATCCGTGGACACTTCGTTGAACAGGGAGGATAGTTTTTTAAAAAATTATAAAAAAAGCCATGCAAAAGAATACAAGACGCAGAAAGCGTATCTGTTAAAGGGCGAGCGTTTAAAAAAAGGCGAATTTGGCGTGATTCATGGGATTATGGGCGTAAACGCGTTAAAACAGGCTGTTCGCCGCTATGGAGTGAGCATCAATGAATACCTGACTGGAGCGTTTGTATATAGCATTTATACGGAATATCTGCATAAAATGACGGGCAATCCTCCAATCCGCGCGGCGGTTCCGGTAAATTTGCGTCCGTTTTTTGGCTCGGTTACGACGAAGAATTTTTTTGTAATGGTTTCTGCGGAGTTCCTTCCGGAAAAGGATTCGTATACGTTTTCGGAAACGCTTGAAATCGTGCGTAAAAGTTTACGCAGCCAGATTACAAAGGAGCATTTGGAAAATTTGTTTTCTTATAATGTTTCGAATGAAAAAAATATTGTAGCAAGGGCGGTTCCGTTGTTTTTTAAAAATCTTGCAATCCGTTATGTATATACGAAAGCGGCGCTCGCAAATACGACGACGGTGACAAATATTGGCAATATCAGCGTGGCGGAGCATTATGAGCCGTATATCCAGATGTTTGGGGCGTTTCTTGCAATGTCGAAAGGACAGCCGTTAAAAGGGACGATCTGCTCTTATGGCGACCGTCTGATGTTTACGTTTAGCTCTGTGCTGGCGGATACGTCAGTGCAGAAAGGGTTTTTCCGGCAGTTGGCAGAAGATGGGCTTGATGTGACGATAGAAAGTAATGGTGTTTATTATGAGTAGTTTGCAAAATGCAGTAAAGAATTTTGTGTTTGGTCTTTTTGGTTTTCTTCTTCTTGTTTTGCTTTTCATTTCTGTTTTTGGGACATGTAAGATAAATAGCGATGAACAGATTTCTTTTCATTGGGATCAGCCGTTGTTACATGTGTTGTTTTTGGGTTTGGCAGTGGGGATTGGGACGTTTTTGTCTAAGAAAAAAAGAGTGCGGATTCCTTCGAAGGCGTTTTATGGAGGGCTTACCGCGTGTCTTTTGGCGTTTGTGTTTTTGACGCAGTTATGGCCGAAAGGGGATTCCTATCTGCTTGGGGAAGCGGCGGCGCATATTGTGGAAGGGAATTATCAGGATTTTTTAAAAGGCGGGTACCTTTATAACCAGCCGCATCAATTGACGCTTGCCTATCTGTTTGCGGCGCTTTATCGTTTGTTTGGATCTGACTATGTGTTTTTATGTCAGGCGGCAAATTGTTTTTTTATTGCTGGGAGTTATTATTTTTTAGAGAAATTCTATCAAAAATTCTCTGGAAGCATTTCGAAATCGGGATTTCGGATATGTTCCATTCTTTTTTTTCCTTTTTTACTTTATTCGACATTTGTATATGGAACGGCGCCAGGGCTTTTTTTGGCTTTAGCGGCATGTCTCTGTCTGGTAAAATATTTGGAAGAAGGAAGGTTTTCCAATGCAGTTTTTGCGGTATTGCTGATTACGGCGGCAAAATTGCTAAAGAGTAATTTCTTGATATTTGTGATTGCGATGGCCGCTATATTGGCATATGATTTTCTAAAAAAAGCCCGCATACGGCATTTGGCGGCAGTTGGCCTTCTGGTGGCTTCTGTGTTTTTGTCAGGACGTTTGGTTTCCTCTTATACGGAGCATTTGACAGGCGTAACTTCAGAAGGCGGGGTTCCGCCAATCTTATTTGTAGTGATGGGGTTTCAGGAAGGGGAGTTAGGACCGGGCTGGTGGACGGGGTTCCATGAGCTGATTTTCTTAAATCATGGGTTTGATGTGGAAGAATCCGCAGAATATGGCAGGCAAATGCTTATGGAGAGTTTGGAAAAAATGAAAGACGATCCGGCTTATGGAGCGAAATTTATGCTTCATAAGACGGCTTCGCAGTGGAGCGAGCCAACGTATGAGAGCATTTGGATTCAACAAAACCGCAAATCAAATACGAAACTGCCAAAGGCGTTGGAAAGCCTCTTTGGGGGCGGCAGGCTGACGGAGTTTTATGTTTTTATCTGTAATCTTTTCCAGAGTTTTTTATATTTTTTTACTTTAGTCTTTGTGTTTGGGAAGTGGAAAAAGATTTCTGCTTTGGAGTTGCTGCTTCCGACAGTGTTTATTGGCGGATTTTTGTTTCATTTGTTTTGGGAGGCAAAGGGTCAGTATACGCTGCCGTATTGTGTCTGCCTGCTGCCGTATTGCGTATGGGGGTTTGGCTGGCTGATAAAAAGAAGGGATAGGGAATAGGGGCAAAGATGGGGGTTTTTCAGGTTGGAGTTGAGATTTTAAACATTTGTTTTTTTATATTCAGCGTTTACAATATGCTTGCGGCGGGGTGTGAGTTCCGATCTTATCGCGGCGGGCATCGGTTTATCCGCGCATTTCGGGCAAGGACAGCTTATCAGAGGTTTTTTACGCTTATGCAGTGTGAAAAAGATATTTATAGGGCTGATTTAGGAAAATTGACCTATTTGGGGTATGCGGGAGTTCTGGCAGTGACGGCAACTGGCATTTTGGCAGGGATTGGGAGCGGGTATATGTTTTTGTCGGGAAAATTTGAGCTGGCGGACGTTTTGATTTGCTTATGGGCGGTTTTTGGTTCGGGCTTTGGGATTGCGGCAGTTATTTTGCAGGGATTGGACAGTTTACTGAATAGATTTTTGAGATGAAATAAGGAGAAATGGGAATGGCAGTTCAGATGAGAGATCCAAGGAAGGCGGCTGGTTTATTTGAAGGCTGGGAGGAGACGATGATATGGTCTTGCCTACAGAATGTAATGGGGAGTGTGTACGCAGATTCTTTGGAGCATCCGACGTCGGCTTTGGCGGTTCTTGGAGATTTTTATTTTTTGGCGGGTGAAGCGGACAGGGAGTTGTTGGATTGTGGGATAGGGAAGAATCCATTCCAGATTTTCGTTCCACAGAATGAAAAATGGGCGGCTTTCATTGAGCGTTGTTTTGGGGGAAAGGCAAAAAGGACGCTCCGGTATGCGTTTCGCAAGGAGAGAGATGTATTTGACAGGGCTATGCTTGGCAGGGCGGTTTCAAATCTGGAGAAAGGCTATGAGATAAAAAGATTAGATGAGGAATTGTTTTGGCAATGCAGGGAATTGGAGTGGTGCAGGGATTTCACAGCGCAGTATGCCGATTATAATTTTTATCAAAAATATGGGCTTGGGGCAGTCATCTTAAAGGAAGGGGAGATGGTTTCGGGCGCATCTTCTTATTCTGGGTACTGTGGAGGGATTGAAATTGAGGTTGACACGAGAGAGGATTACCGCAGGAGAGGCCTTGCATTTATTTGTGGGGCAAAGCTGATATTGGACTGTTTGGAAAGAGAATGGTATCCAAGCTGGGATGCGCAGAATCCATGGTCGGCGGCTTTGGCAAAAAAGCTTGGATACCGTTTCAGCCATACATATGCGGCGTATGAAATTTATGAGGGCGGCATTTGAAAATGGCTTTTATAAAGGGATAGGATATTGACAAATAACCGCGTTACCATTATATTTTATTATTAAATAAGGAAGGAAGGCGTATAGTATGATAAAAATTGATATTATTTCCGGATTTTTAGGAGCGGGAAAAACGACATTTATAAAAAAGATGTTAGACGAGGTCTACCAGAATGAAAAAATTGCGTTGATAGAGAATGAATTTGGCGAAGTCGGAATTGATGGAGGATTTTTGAAGGATTCGGGCGTAAATATTACGGAAATGAATTCGGGATGCATTTGCTGTTCCTTGGTAGGTGATTTTGGGAAAAATTTGAATGAGGTGATTACACAGTATCATCCGGACCGTATTCTTATTGAACCTTCAGGCGTAGGGAAACTGTCAGATGTGATGAAATCGGTGATTGATTTAGAAAAAGAGCAGGACGTCCGTTTAAATGCTCTTGTGACCGTAGTAAATGCAAAGAAAGCGTCAAAGCAGATGAAGGCGTTTGGGGAGTTTTTTAACAACCAGATTGAGTTTGCCACGACAATTATCTTCAGCCGGACACAGACTGCAACGGAAGAACAGTTGGAACTTTGCGTGAGACAAATGCAAGAGCTAAATCAGAAAGCGGCAGTGATTACAACTCCATGGGATAAAATTTCCGGAGAGCAGATTTTGAAAGTAATAGAAGGTCAGGATTCTCTGGAAGCGAAAACGCTTGCCGAAGCGGCGCATCAGAGGGAAGCGGCGGAACATGGGCATGGGCATGAGGGACACGCAGATGAGCATGAGGCGCATGGACATGGAGAACATGAGCATGGGCGCGAAGAACATGGACATGAAGGGCGCGGACATGAAGGGCATGAGGGACATGGAGAACATGAGCATAGGCGCGAAGAACATGGACATGGAGAGCATGAACATGGACATGAAGGACACGGACATGGAAATCATGGGCATGGGCACGGACATGGTGGGCATGGGCATCACCATGCAGATGAAGTATTTACAAGCTGGGGTATTGAGACGCCGCATAAGTTTACGAAAGCGGAAATTGAAACGGCAGTGAAAGCATTCGCAGATGGGAATGAATATGGAGAAGTTTTAAGGGCAAAGGGAATGGTGGAAAATAAAGACGGCGGCTGGATTTATTTTGATATGACGCCGGGAGAATATGATATTCGGGAAGGTGAACCGGAATATACTGGGCGTCTTTGCGTAATTGGGACGAATATTGAGGAAGCAAAGTTAAAGGAACTGTTTGGAATCGGCTGAGAAAGGAAACAGGCAGATGGAAGAAATACCAGTATATGTGATTTCAGGATTTATGGATAGCGGAAAAACTACTTTGATCCGTCATACATTATTAGAAGAAGATGGGTTTGGCGAAGGGGAAAAAACGCTTTTAATTGTCTGTGAAGATGGAGATGAAGAATACGACGCGCAGCAGTTAGAGGACATCAATGTTAAAATGTTGATGATTGAAAATGAGGAAGATTTTACGGAAACCTTGTTAAAAAACATCAATGCCCAATATTTGCCGGAACAGGTATTTATTGAATATAACGGAACATGGGGCATGGATACGCTGTTAGAAACAAAATTGCCAGCCGGCTGGCAGATTGTCCAGTCGTTGGCGACAGTGGACGGCTCTACATTTGACATGTATTTGACGAATATGCGTTCTATGATTATGGAACAGCTTTTTGGGGTGGATGCAGTGATTATTAACCGCTGTGATGACAATACGCCAAAAGGGAAATTCCGCCGTTCCATTAAAGCAGTCAACCGTCCGGCCCAGATCGTCTATGAAAGGTTAGACGGTTCTGTAGATGAGAGTGAAGAAGAACTTCCTTTTGATTTGAGTCAGGAAAAAATTGAGATTTCCGATGCCGATTATGCGATTTGGTATATGGATGCGCAGGAAAATTATAAAAAATATGATGGAAAAAAGGTGGAATTTTTAGGCTATGTCTATAATCCCGAAAAAATGAAAAAGGGCGTCTTTGTGCCGGGCAGGTTTGCCATGACCTGCTGCATTGAAGATGTCACGTTTTTGGGCTTTAAATGCAAATATGCTGATTCAAAGCAAATTCCGCATAAATCATGGGTGCATATTATAGCGGAGATTCACGTGGAGTTTGCAAAGGAATATAAAGGGAAAGGGCCTGTTTTGTATCCAATACTAGTAGAAGCGGCAGAAAAACCAAAAGATGAACTGGTCTATTTTTCTTAAAGTGACGTCTGAAGCAAGAAAGCTTAAAAATAAAGGATACCAATATGCCATACGGCAATGTTAAGGAAACCTTAAGAATTTTCCTTATTTTGGCTATGTATTTTTTGTCGGATTATGTTATACTGGATATTGGCAACCCTAAAATGGCAGAATAGATAGGATAAAAAAGATGAAATATATTCGGGAACGAGATGGAAAACGTGAAATTATAACGAAATCAAAACACAGCCGCAATTATTGGATACAGGGAGTTTTAAAGTGGACTTTTTGCATTGGCTTATTGGCATTAACGGTTTTATTGTGTCAATTTTTAGATAAAAAATTGAATGATGGGAAAATTGTAGACAAAATCCGGAATGCTGTTTCCGGATCAGATGAGCCAAAAGGCACAGAACTTTCGTTAAAAGAGACAGAGACGGAAGAAGAACCGGAAAAGAAGGGACTGCGCGTCTGCATCGATCCCGGCCACGGCGGCATGGATCCCGGATGTGACCATAATGGCAGGTTAGAATCTGATGACAACTGGAAACTGGGGCTTGCATTGAAAAAAGAAATGGAAGCGGCCGGAATTGAAGTTGTATTGACAAGGGAAGACAATGATACCAAAGTTTTCTTAAAAGACAGGGTGAAAATTGCAAACGCATCGGAGGCTGATTATTTTATTTCCCTTCACAGGAATAAAGGAGACGGCTATGGGATTGAAACATGGATGACGGCAAATTCGGGCAATGCGACAGAAGAATTGACGAATAATGTACACAATGCCATTGTAACCGCAGGCGTCCAAAGAGATCGTGGCGTGAAAGTCGGAACGGATTCAGGAGAAGGCTCAGACTATTATGTGCTTTCCAATACAACCATGCCGGCTTGTCTGATTGAGTTTGGTTTTATTAACAATGATGAGGATAACCGTCTCTATGATGCAAATATGGAAAGCTATGCAAAAGCGATTACGCAGGCAGTGCAGGGGACATACAGCAAATTGGGCGACACAAAAGATTTGCCTCCAGATGAAATTGACAGTACGGAACAAGGCGCAAGTCAGGATAATGGCCTGCATGGAAGGCGGCTGACGTATCCGGTAATAGACAATGTCAGCGCGTTAAGCAATGAAATTTTTAATTGGGGACAGGGAGTCAACGTTGATGAATATAACCGTCCGACAGATACGTTAAGTTTCAATGAAAAATACAAAAATTATACGGCTGATTTTGTAATACCGACGACGGAGAAGAAGATTTACCTGACTTTAGATGAGGGCTATGAGTATGGCTGTACGCCTGACATTTTAAAGACATTAAAAGAAAAAAATGTAAAAGCGGTCTTTTTTGTCACACAGCCTTATGCAAAGTCACAGCCGGATTATATCCGTCAGATGATTGATGAAGGGCATATTTTGGGGAATCACAGCGTGACGCATCCTTCCGCCGGAATCCCGAGCCTTTCTGTAGACAATCAGACGCAGGAAGTAATGGGACTGCATGATTATATCAAACAAAACTACGATTACGATATGTATCTGTTCCGTTTTCCGGCAGGGAAATTCAGTGAACAGTCGCTTGCAGTGTTAAATAATTGCGGGTACCGCAGTGTATTTTGGAGTTTTGCATATTTAGATTATGATGTAGAGAACCAGCCAAATGAGCAGGAATCATTGCAAAAAATGATTGATAAACTGCATCCGGGAGCGATTTATCTCCTCCATGCAGAATCTTGGACAAATACAAACGTTTTAGGGCAGTTTATTGATAAAGCGAGAGAAGCAGGGTATGAATTTGCTCTATATTCAGAAACAGTCCAGTGAGAATAGATGAAAAAAGCGGCAGAAGCATAATGTTTTTGCTGCTTTTTCAGATAGAGAGGAGATTTTGCCTGTAAATGTAAGAAGTTTTGGCGCTGTTTAGGCGCTGGGCGAAACGTCAGGCATATGTATGAAAAATCAGGCGCAGAGAAAAGGGAGGCGGGAACATGTATATTGCAGAAAAGTATTGGAACAACTACATCGGTGACACAGACGATAGTATGGCGCTAGTGGAGCATTTGGAGGAAAAACAAAAAAAGGAATTGTCTTTTGCAGAATTGTTTGCGGATTTTGGATTGGATCAGCTGCATGGAGAATTTCAGAAAACGGAGATTCCGCTGGCATATGAAAATGCAGATGGCTGGGAAATGGATATAAAGTATGCGATTGACTTTCTGACAGACATTGCCGCCTTATTATTGGAATGTAAAGTAAACGGAAGTGTGGATTTACAGGAATTCAGATTCTAAAGGATTTTTCAATGAATCCACTCGCATATGATTTAAGTGAAATGGAGCCGGAAGAAAATATGATGGAGATGGCGGGGATTTGTGAGGAATTGAGAAAAGAACTGTATGGAGATAAATTTTAGAAAAGATAAGGGAGACAGCCAGTTTGGATCGTTTTTGTCTTTTTGTCGGAGTAAATCCGGCGCTTAGTTGGGAAAATGAAGGCTGGTGGTTTATTATATGCGAACAAGGGGATTTTGTGCCTTATATAGCGGAAACTTTAAGTAAACTGAAACAGCAGGATATAAAAGAGGCATTTGAGGCTGTCATTCAGACGTTTCCCGATTTTACGGTTTTTAAAGCAGATGATGAAGCATATATTGATATAGTGAATTTTTACAGAACGTTAGATTTCGTGTAAAAGATGAAAGGCTGACTGCAATTCCGTTGGAAAAAAGAAAGGAAATGACTTGGCGGACGAACAAAGCCCTTGCCCATTTGGAAGAAGTGACGAACCATTTTTGGGGAAAAGATTTGGAAAATGGCATTTGGAAATTTCTTCTGGATTTTTGGGGAACGCTGCAGTAAGAAAAAATTCATTGAATTTTAGCGGAAAATCTTGTATGATGTTTAAAGCGGTAACAATATAACTTATTTTGGAAGAAAACTTTAGGAGGATAAAGATGTATCCAATCGTAAAAAAGGAAAAATTGGCAGATAAGATTTTTCTCATGGACGTCAAAGCGCCAAGAGTGGCAAAGTCTTGTGAACCGGGACAGTTTGTCATAGTGAAAATAGATGAGGAAGGGGAGCGGATTCCGCTTACAATCTGTGATTATGACAGAGAAGCGGGAACAGTTACGATTGTATTTCAGACTGTAGGCGCTTCTACAGAGCGTATGCAGTATTTAGAAATAGGAGATTTTTTTGGGGATTTTGTAGGTCCTCTTGGATGCGCTTCAGAGCTGGTTGGCGCAGACATTGAAGAACTGAAAAAAAAGAAAATCGTTTTTATTGCAGGCGGGGTGGGGACTGCGCCTGTGTATCCTCAGGTGAAATGGCTGCATGAGCATGGCGTGCCTTGTGATGTAATTATGGGTTCAAAAACAAAAGATTTGCTGATTCTTGTCGACGAGATGAAAAAGGTTGCGGCGAATCTTTATGTAACGACGGACGATGGCAGCTATGGCTTTCATGGCATGGGAACGAACCAGCTTCAGGCGCTTGTGGATGCGGGAAAGTCGTATGATCATTGCGTTGCCATTGGGCCTATGATTATGATGAAATTTGTCTGTCTTTTGACGAAAGAATTACATATCCCGACAATCGTCTCTATGAACCCGATTATGGTGGACGGAACCGGAATGTGCGGCGCATGCCGTCTGACGGTTGGCGGGGAAGTGAAATTTGCTTGTGTGGACGGGCCGGAGTTTGACGGACATCTTGTAGATTTCGATCAGGCGATGAAACGCCAGCAGATCTATAAAACAGAGGAAGGAAGGGCAATGTTAAAACTGCAGGAGGGCGATACCCATCACGGCGGCTGCGGACATTGTGAAGGTGAAAACTAATGGATATATTACATAAAGTCCCAGTGCGGGAGCAAAAGCCACAGGAGCGCGCGAAAAATTTTGAAGAAGTGTGCCTTGGATATAATGAAGCGGAAGCGGTAAGCGAGTCGGAACGCTGTTTAAACTGTAAAAATGCGCAGTGCGTGAAAGGGTGTCCGGTTGCAATCGACATTCCAGCGTTTATTTCAGAAATTAAAAACGGGGATTTTGAAAAAGCATATGAGGTAATCAGCGCGTCCTCAGCGCTTCCGGCAGTCTGCGGAAGGGTCTGCCCGCAGGAAAGCCAGTGTGAAGGAAAATGTATCCGCGGAATTAAAGGAGAGCCGGTTTCGATTGGAAAATTAGAGCGGTTTACAGCGGACTGGGCGCGGGAAAATGGGGTTGCGCCAAAAGGTGTGGAGGAAAAGAATGGAAAAAAAGTGGCGGTAATTGGTTCCGGCCCGGCAGGTCTGACTTGCGCAGGCGATTTGGCGCGTCTTGGCTATGATGTGACGATTTTTGAAGCATTGCACGAAGCGGGCGGTGTGTTAAGCTATGGGATACCGGAATTTCGTCTGCCCAAACAGGACGTAGTTGCAAAAGAGGTGGAAAACGTCAAAGCGCTTGGCGTAAAAATAGAGACGAACGTCGTCATTGGCAAAGCGACAACGATTGATGAGCTGATGGAAGAAGAAGGATATGAAGCTGTATTTATCGGTTCTGGCGCAGGTTTGCCGAGATTTATGGGCATTCCGGGCGAACAGGCGAACGGCGTATTTTCCGCAAATGAATTTTTGACGAGAAATAATCTTATGAAAGCGTTCCGTGAAGAATACGATACGCCGATTATGAAGGGGAAAAAAGTCGCTGTCGTCGGCGGCGGGAATGTAGCGATGGATGCGGCAAGAACGGCGCTTAGGCTTGGCGCTCAAGTGCATATTGTATACCGCAGGAGCGAAGCGGAACTTCCGGCGAGGGTGGAAGAAGTGCATCATGCAAAAGAGGAAGGGATTATTTTTGACCTTCTGACGAACCCGACTGAGATATTAGTGGACGAAAACGGCTGGGTGAAAGGAATGAAGTGCATTCGTATGGAACTTGGCGAGCCAGACGCTTCCGGCAGGAGATCTCCGGTAGAGATAAAAGGCTCTGAATTTGAGATAGAGCTTGATACAGTCATTATGTCACTTGGGACTTCTCCGAATCCGCTGATTTCTTCCACAACGGAAGGTTTGGAGACAAACCGCAGAAAATGTATTGTGGCGCAAGAAGCAAACGGCGCAACTTCCAAAGCAGGAGTATTTGCAGGCGGGGATGCCGTAACGGGAGCGGCTACAGTTATCCTTGCGATGGGTGCCGGAAAAGCGGCGGCAAAAGGAATCCATGAGTATTTGACGAACCAGAAATAGGGCGGAACCGATTAAATTCATCTGTATGCCGATTTTGCAGTAAGCTGGAAGCGGACTTGATTGGGTAAATCAGTTCTCTGCATATGTGGAAATCTGAAAGTGGGCTTGATCGTTAAAGCAGTCTTATACTTATGTGGAAAGCTAGAAGCGGACTTGCGGAGGCAGATCAGTTTTATCCTTACGATCAAAATGCAGGCAAAATCGACTAGATTAAATTGTATCATGCTTTTGATAGAGAATGAAAAGACGGATAAGAGTCAGTTATTTCTTATCCGTCTTTTCGTAATTGATTTGTGGATTCGTAATTCGATTCAAATATCAAACAATTTGATTCGGATTTTTATACATTGCTTATTCTAAATTCAGTTTCCTTTTGGTAATCCATAAGCTTGTTATATAATATGCGATTCCAAAACATAACGATTCGCCTGTAAGTAAGAAAATAAGATTCCGGTATAAGGAGGTCAGGTCGGTCGTTATAAATAATTGTGAAGATGCATGTATGGCATCTATCGTAGTTGCCCCAAAGGAAATCAGGGTAATAAGAGAGACAATTTGCTGGAGAATATAAAACACTATATATGCCACTATTGCCGCAGGAATCCGGTATTGCCCAAAAAGCTGTCCGATTGCCAGACATGCGTACACCATTAAGATCATAGTCAGAGAGAAAATAATAATGGCAGTGACAATCAAAAAGAGTATGGGAATAAATCCCATTCCAAATATTTCTGAAAGGGCGCGTTGGATAGCGTCAAATTCAGATACACTAGGGAATCCGGCGCCGGCAAAGCCAATCGTTGAAATGGAAATAACGCAGAGGATAATAAGCAGCAGCATCCAAACCAAAGTGGAACATAGCTTTGCATTTAGAATGGAAGCAGTGGAGGCCGGAAGCGTGTGCGTTAAATAGCCTTGGCTGGAATACATTGTTTTGTAATAGCGTATGACAAGGTAGATAAAAGTCAGAACAACTAAAGCAACTATGCTGAGTACATACAGAATCATATAAATCTGGGGTATGATTTGTAAAGTTGTACCCATGAAAAAATCCATTTTTACCAAAAACGCTGCGATACACGTTGCGGCAATAAGGATAAGATCTAACGGCAGTAAAAGTTTTCCTGTTTCTTTCATTTCGTGTTTGAAAAGTTTCCCTAACATTTGAATACCTCCCGAAATAGCGCGTCTACGGATTTACCGTTTTCTTCCCGTATTTTGTCTACGGAAGAAGTCAATGAAATTTGCCCGTCTTTAATAAAAATAACCTCATCTAAAATATTTTCAATATCAGAAATTAGATGCGTCGAGATAATGATGGTCGCATCTTCCGCATAGTTGTTTAGTATCGTATTTAAAATATAGTCCCTTGCGGCCGGATCAACTCCGGCAATCGGTTCATCTAAGACGTAGAGTTTTGCGCGGCGGCTCATAATCAGAATAAGCTGCACCTTCTCTTTCGTGCCTTTCGACATGGTTTTTAACTTGGCAGTTGGTTCGATATTTAGTTTTTTCAACATATCATAAGCTTTCGTTTCGTCAAAGTCTTCATAGAAATCCTTGAAAAAACGGATAATTTCCCGTATGCGCATACTGCCATTCAAATATGTCTGGTCAGGAAGGTAGGAAATGATTTTTTTTGTTTCAATGCCAATGGGGGTTTGGTTTACATACAGTTCGCCTTCGCTGGGTGTAAGCAACCCGTTCAGAAGTTTGATAAGCGTCGTTTTTCCGCTTCCGTTTGGCCCAAGCAGGCCGATAATGCGGCCGCTTTCTAACGTTAAGTTGATATGGCTTAATGCTGTTTTGTTTCCATACGCCTTGCTTAAGTTTTTACATTCTAATATTGCGCTCATAGATGCTCCCCTTTCAATAAATCTGTCATTAAAGCAATGGTTTCTTCTTTTTGGAATCCCAGTTGCTGCATACTGTATAAAAATTCTTTAATCTTTTCTTTTGCAAGAGTGGATTTTAGTTCTTCAATCATATGTTTGTCCTCCGTGATAAAGCGTCCGCTGGTTCTCTGTGAAAACACAAGCCCGCTCCGTTCTAATTCTGACAGCGCTTTTTGCATTGTATTCGGGTTGACAGCCGCTTGCGCAGCCAAATCCCGTACAGAAGGGAGTTTTCCTCCGGGCGGGTATTTACCGGATATAATGTCCATCTGAATAATTTCAATCAGTTGCAAAAAAATAGGACGGCTGGAATTTAAGTTCCATGGCATAGCATCGCCTCTCTCTTTTTATTTATTGTATTAAGATAGTAATACAATAATACATTTGAGGGAAGATGTCAAGTAAAATTTTATTTTTAAAAATGGCAGAAACAGACTGTCATTTTTGACGTGGTCTGTTTCTGCCATGGAAACGCATAGATCGGATATGAAGTGGATTTGGTTTGCCTGAACGCTTATTTTTCGTAATAGATTGTGGCAGCCGGCGTATACTCTAATCCATTTGCTCTGCATAATGCGCAGAAATCGCCGTTTTTATTGTTTTTTTCCCAGTTAAAATACGTTCGGTAGAGTATTTCATATTCGTTTAATTCTTCTGCCAGAGATTTCGGGATATTTTTTCCGAAAGAATTTTTTTGGCCGTCTGTAAAATCTGTTCAAAGGCTTCCTGCGTAATCAGGCTGCATTCTGGGAAATGATGCTGCCCCTGCCATAAGGATTCTAACTGCTCATGAAAGTAAAGTTCTGCCGTCATCTGGTCACACGCTTTATGCGCATAAGCGCGTTCTAAAATGCGGTAGGGCGGTTCATTTGGATTTGGGTCATGGTATGGATTATAGTATTCCCCAAATAATTGGCGCGCCCATCGCATTTGCGGCATTTTATTTTTCCGGCATTCGCGGTTCAAATAGGCGTTGAGCAGTTTGGTAAGCTGGTACGGTAGATTCTTGCGTGGGTTTAGCGCTGAGGGAATGTATGATGTGTCAAAATATTCGTGGCAGAATTGATACAGGACGTCATCTGCATCGCGTTCGGGCGTTTCTTGTTCAAAGCGTTCTGTAAATTCAAATAGGAATTGGTTCGCCTGTTTCTTTAATCCCTGATTGAATAAATTCCAGTATCTATTGAGTTCTGTGGTAAAATCATTGTAATTCATTTCTTCTCCATGCTTATTTCATGATTTTCGGGTTTCTTTTATTATTATAACCGCCATTTTCAGAAATCTGCAACAAAAATCTTTTTTCAATGCGTGTCTTATAGTATAATAGAACAATAGGCAAAATGACGGGAAAAGAGAGGATTTTAAATGCTAAAACCTAAGATAACGCTTAAACAGGAAGAATGTCCGGCTCAGATAGCTGCAATCGCAGAAGAAACAATAAAAGACAGTTATCCCAAATATTATCCGTCCGGAGCAGTCGCATTTTTTCTAAATTTACATAATGAATTGAATATTGCATCTGTGAAAAATCAGGAACGCATATATTTGGTCTGCCAAAAAGAAACCGTGATAGGAACGATAAGCGTAAGAGCCAATGAAATCTGCCGTTTTTTTATCCTGCCAGAGTATCAGAAAAAAGGATATGGCAGCTGCGCAATGGATTTGATAGAAGAAGAATTGTTCCAAACATATCAAAGCATACAAGTGGCCGCTTCCTTTCCCGCAGAATCCATGTATTTAAAACGCGGCTATCAAATCGTGTCTTATGAAACAATAGAAACGGAGAACGGCGATGTTCTTTGTTACCATACTATGGCAAAGAAAAGACTATTGGATAGATAAAGAAACGGATCAACCCTTATGAAAAAAGAGGAAAATAAAATGGAACAACTGACATTATTTGATAACAGAGAGCAGACAACCCCTCTGGCAAGCCGATTGCGGCCGGATACATTCGAAGATTACGCTGGCCAGAAACATCTGATTGGCAAAGGAAAAATTTTAAGAAGGTTAATTGAAGAAGACCAAATATCTTCCATGATATTCTGGGGACCGCCGGGGGTTGGGAAAACGACGCTGGCAAGGATTATTGCAAAACAGACGAAAGCGGAATTTGTGGAATTTAGCGCGGTGACAAGTGGAATCAAAGAAATTAAGGAAGTGATGTCACAGGCGGAGAGGAATCGTAAAATGGGAATCCGCACGCTTTTGTTTGCGGACGAGATCCACAGATTTAATAAAGCGCAGCAAGATGCGTTCCTTCCCTATGTGGAAAAAGGAAGCATTATCCTTGTCGGGGCGACGACGGAAAATCCGTCTTTTGAAATTAATTCCGCTCTTTTGTCCCGATGCAAAGTGTTTATCCTGAAAGCTTTACAGGAAGAAGATCTAAAAGCATTGCTCCTCCATGCCCTAAAAAGCAAAAAAGGGCTTGGGAATATGCAGATTTCTATTAAAGACGCCCATTTAGAAGCGATTGCGCGTTTTTCTAACGGTGATGCAAGGACAGCGTTAAATACATTGGAAATGGCGGTATTTAATGGCAGAATGAATGAAGATGCGGTTTTATGCGTGGATGAAGAAATCCTTGCGCAGTGTATGAACCGCCGATCGTTATTGTATGATAAAAATGGAGAGGAACACTACAACCTGATTTCCGCCCTGCACAAATCCATGCGGAACAGCGATCCGGATGCGGCTGTTTACTGGCTGTGCCGTATGTTAGACGGCGGGGAAGATCCGTTATATATTGCAAGGCGGCTTGTCCGTTTTGCCAGTGAGGACATTGGAATGGCGGATTCCCACGCGCTTTCTGTTGCGGTTTCTGTTTATCAGGCGTGCCATTTTTTAGGTATGCCGGAATGCGACGTGCATTTGACGCATGCCGTCGTCTATCTGTCGATGGCAGAAAAATCAAATGCCCTTTACCGCGCCTGTGAAGCCTGTAAGACCGACGTAAGGGAACTTCCTGCGGAGCCGGTTCCGCTTCAAATCTGCAATGCGCCGACTGGTTTAATGAAAGAACTGGATTATGGAAAGGGTTATGAATACGCCCATGACACGGAAGAAAAACTTACGCGGATGCAGTGCCTTCCGGATGCGCTTGTGGGCAGGCGCTATTACTGCCCTGACGGGAAAGGCGAAGAAGCGCGCGTAAAGATGCGTCTTTCGGAAATCTTAGAATGGAAGAACGGGCATTAGACGAAACGGTATAACGGCTGTAAGGATTCTACAATTTTGGCAATCGTCTGCACCAGCGTGTCTGCATCGACAGACTGGTTGTTCAGATACGCATGGTATGCCCCTTGGATGCAGTAGGAGAGCAGAATATTCATCTGGCTGTCCGTTTCAAATGCCGGATATTTTTGGAAAACCGTTTTTTTCAGTTCTTCTTCTAAGCGGTTTGCAAAAAGATGACGTTCTTTTCCAGAAAATAAAATATTAATTAAGGAAATGTGCGACAGAAACGCAAAGCAGAGTTCTGTCGTAAACTGCTTTAAATTATGTATGAAATATCCCTGTTCTTTGGAAAGGCTTTCTAAGATGGAACGCACAGTTTCCACCTCCAAAGCCTCAGAGAGCGCGTAAATGTCAGAGTAATGCGAATAAAACGTAGATTTGTTGATACAGGCGGTTTGGCAGAGTTCTTTGACTGTAATTTTTTCTAACGGTTTCTTTGACCGCAATTCTAAAAAGGCATTGCGTATTGCCTTTTCTGTTTTTTCGATCCGGATATCCATAACTTACAATCCTCCAAAAACGACAATTTTCCCAAATCGTTGCTTTTCCGCCAAAAACGGCAGATTGTCGGTAGACATACGCTTTGGCTGTAGATATGATTATTATAGCTTACAAAACGACGGTTGTCTATTATCAAAGGAGGTACCCATGGATTTTTACGGATTTTATACAGGAAAAAGTTTTGATGCATATCAATATTTGGGCGCGCATTCTGAACATGGCGGCGTGACGTTTCGGACGTTTGCGCCTTTGGCGTCACGGATTTCCGTGATTGGGGAATTTAACGGCTGGCAGGAGACGCCGATGCAGAAAGCGCATGACGGCAATTTCTGGGAATGCCATATAGAAAACGCGGCGTTTGGCATGATGTATAAATACCGCATTTATGACAGAAACGGCCAATGCGCAGACCATTGCGACCCGTATGGGCATGAAATGGAGCTTCGGCCCAACTGCGCATCGTATATTTGCGATTTGTCTTATACATTTGACGACGAGGATTGGATGCGTTCCCGTTCTGACTGTAAAACAAAGCCGCTAAACATTTACGAAATCCATTTTGGATCGTTTAAAAAGCCTTCAAAAGAGCCGGACGGCTGGCATTCATACGAGGAAATGGCGGATATCTTGATTCCTTATGTAAAGGAGAATGGCTACAATTATCTGGAAATTATGCCATTAAATGAATACCCCTGCGATGAATCTTGGGGGTATCAGGCGACGGGATTTTTTGCCCCGACAAAGCGGTATGGGACTGCGGCGCAGTTAAAGGCGTTTGTCAATGCCTGCCATCAAAATGGAATCGGGGTTATTATGGATTTTGTCCCCGTGCATTTCGCGGTGGACGGGTATGCGCTGGCGAAGTATGACGGGACGGCTTTATATGAGTACCCGCATGAGGCGGTCGGCGTCAGTGAGTGGGGGAGCTGTAATTTTATGCACTCACGGGGAGAAGTGCGCAGCTTTTTGCAGTCAGCGGCAGAGTTTTGGCTGAGTGAATTTCATATGGACGGATTGCGTATGGACGCCATCAGCCGGGCAATCTACTGGCAGGGCTGCCCGGAACGCGGCGTGAACGTAAACGCAGTGGAATTTTTAAGGCAGATGAACCAAGGCTTAAAGCAACGGCGCCCAGACGCAATTTTAGTGGCGGAGGATTCCACGTCATTTCAAGATGCGACAAAACCTGCTATAGAGCATGGTCTTGGGTTTGACTATAAATGGGATATGGGCTGGATGAATGATACGCTGGATTATTTTAAAAACCCGCCCAAGCGGCGCATAGAAGAGTATCATAAATTGACCTTTTCCATGATGTATTATTATGACGAACGCTTTCTTTTGCCGCTTTCCCACGATGAGGTTGTGCATGGAAAGGCGACGGTTTTACAGAAAATGTATGGACTGTATGACGACAAATTTTTACAGGCAAAAGCGTTTTATATGTATATGTATGCGCATCCCGGAAAAAAGCTGAACTTTATGGGCAATGAAATCGGGCATTTGCGGGAATGGGACGAAAAGCGGGAACAGGACTGGAATTTATTGGAATATCCGGCGCACAAGTCATTTCATCAGTTTATGATCCGCCTGAACCATTTTTATCTAAAACATACGGCATTTTTTGAAAAAGACTATGAAACGTCCGGTTTTGTCTGGTTGGACTGCCATCAGGAAAGCAAATGTATTTACGCATTTGAACGGAGAAGCAAGACGGAACGCATTGCGGCAGTTTTTTGTTTTTCCGATGAGAAGCAGCCAAACTACAGGCTAAAAATTCCGGACTCCAAAATGCTTACTCTTTTGCTGTCAAGCCGCGGGGAAGAAGAAACGGGGCGTATAGAGCCGGAATCGGAAGATGGGACGTATGTGTTGGATTTAGAGCCGTATTCGGCAAGGTATTATGAAATCCATGGTTAATAGTGGTATTTTTTCCGCATCCGGATTAAAAACAGGACGGTTACGATAGCCGATAAACATTCTGCAGCGATAATGGACGCCCAGATGCCGTCAAGTTCCCAGATAAGCGGGAAAATCAGCACAGCCGCCAGTTGAAAGACAAGCGTCCGCAAAAAGGAAATCAAAGCGGAAACTAATCCGTTGTTTAAGGCGGTGAAAAAGGACGACCCGAAAATGGATAATCCGGCAAATAAAAAGGAGAAGGAAAAAATAAAGAACGCGCGGAGCGTAATTACAAGCAGTGTCTTATCGTATCCCACAAAGATATGAGTGAGGGGCTTTGCTAAAACTTCTCCAAGCCCAAACATACAGACGGAAACAATGCTGATAATGACAAGGCTTCGTTTTAATAGGTTTTTCAGCTCGGCATGGTTTCCGGCGCCATACTGGTATCCGATAATGGGAGCTGTGCCGACTGCGTAGCCGATAAAGGCGGCGAGGAAAATAAAATTCACATACATCAGCACCCCATACGCGGCAACGCCGTTTTCTCCGGCGTATTTCATAAGCTGCATATTGTAGAGCATACTTACGATGGACGTGGAAATGTTTGTCATAAGTTCAGAGGAGCCGTTTGCGCAGGCTTTTGCCAGAGCCTTTCCATCAAATGTAGTTTTGACAAGGCGAAGCGAGCTTGTGTTTGGGCGTAAAAAATAAAAAACAGGAAGGATGCCGCCTACAAGCTGGCTTGCGGCAGTCGCGGCGGCCGCGCCGGTAAGCCCCCAGTTGAATCCGGCGACAAAAAGCGCATCTAAAAGTATATTTGTTACGCCTGCGGCTATGGTAACGGCTAGTCCTAGTTTTGGTTTTTCCGCTGTTGTAAAAAAGCTTTGAAATTCATATTGCAGCATAAATGCGGGAAGCGCAAGCAGGATAATCCTGCCGTATGCGACGCAGTTTGTAAGCAGTTCTCCTTCTGCGCCAAGCGCGGCGGCAATCGGCTTTAGAAATAGAAGCCCGATGACGGCGATGATTACGCCAAATCCTGAGGATACATAGACAAACAGGGAAAACAGCCGTTTGGCTTCTTCTTGTTTGCCTTCTCCCATCGTTTTTGCGATTAGGGCGCTTCCTCCGGTTCCAAACATAAACCCGAAGGCGCCTAAAATCATTAAAAACGGCATAATGAAATTGATGGCGGCGAAAGGCGTTTTGCCCGCAAAATTAGAAACAAAAAAGCCATCCACTATACTGTAGATGGAAGTGAAAATCATCATAATAATGGAGGGCAGCGTAAAACGCAGCAGTTTTTTATAATTAAAATGGTCGGATAATTGGATTGCCATAGGCGTCATTCCCCTTTCTTATAAGTGTTTAATTTTTTCTTTAAAATCATTCAGGTACCGCTGGGTAAGTTCCAGATAGGTATTCTGTTCGTCTTTTGTCCATGAATTAAATATCATGTTTTCGATTTCGATTAGGCGGGCTACGGTATTCGTTACGATTTTATTGCCTTTATCTGTTAAGTGTATCATTTTCTTTTTCTTACCGAACAATCTTAAATAAACAATTCCTTCGGCTTCTAATTTTCTCAGGGCAGAATTGAGGGTCTGTTTGCTGACTCCTGAGAGATTGTACACGTCACTCAGCGGATAATAGGTTTTTCCTCCACTGCAAATCGCATATAGGATAAGCATGGAACTGTCAGACAAATGCAGTTTGAGGGCGGCTTCGTGATAGGCGTTGTCTATTTCATTTGCCAGATAATTGAATCGTTTCATGTCTTCCGATAAAAGTTCTTTCATGAGAACTGCCTCCTATTTGTACGAAATCATACAACGGATTATATAAGGGAATAAAAGAAATGTCAAGGGCATTTATGGGGCGGTGTCAACCGCATATGGGTTTACGCATAGAAAGGCGCGTGGTATACTGGGATACAGTTTGGAGGGTTTTGCAAATGGAGAAAAGAGATTTAACGAAAGGCCCTGTATTTCAGGCAATGTGCCTGTTTGCGATGCCGATGATAATAGGGAACATTTTACAGCAGGGATATAATGTAGTGGACACATGGGTGGTGGGGCATTATGTCGGGCCGGATGCATTGGCGGCTGTAGGGGCGGCGTTTGCCTTGATGACATGTTTGACTTCCGTCCTTTTGGGGCTTTGCATGGGAAGCGGGATTGTATTTTCCATGTGTTTTGGCAGACGGGACATGAAACGGTTAGAAGAAAGCATCTGCGCATCGTTTCTTTTAGCGGGGATTTGTTCGGCGGCGCTAACGGGGGCGGCGCTTTTGGGGATAGACGAAATTATTTTTTTTATGAATGTGCCAGAAGAAATTGTTGGAATGACAAGAGAGTATATGTTTCTTGTGTTCTTTGGAATCCCCGCAGTCGCAGTGTATAATTTTTTTGGGGCTTATTTAAAATCCCTTGGCAATTCAGCGGCGCCGCTGGCGTTTCTTGGCGTTTCCACGGCGCTAAATATTGCTTTTGATTTGCTTTTTGTGGCGGTTTTAGGGAAAGGCGCGGCGGGCGCGGCTTTAGCGACTGTTCTTTCCCAATATGCGTCAGGCATTGGGATTATGGCATACGCCTTTTTCAAAAACCCAAATATCCGGCAAGCTTTTTTTTCATTTAAAATAAAAAAAGACAGATTAAAAGAAATTGCAAATTATTCCGTTTTGACGTGTTTACAGCAGTCAGTCATGAATTTTGGGATTTTAATGGTTCAGGGATTAGTCAATAGTTTTGGGACACAAGTGATGGCGGCTTTTGCGGCGGCGGTTAAAATTGACTCCTTCACCTATATGCCGGCTCAGGAATATGCAAACGCATTTTCGACTTTTATTGCCCAAAACGTAGGGGCTAAAAAACCAGAGCGGGTATTTGCAGGCATCCGTTATGCGGTTTTAACAAGCCTGTCTTATTGTCTTGCGGCGTCTGTCCTGCTCTGGTTTTTGGCAAAACCGCTGTTGTTGATTTTTATAGATTCGAAAGAAACGGCGATTGTGGCGGAAGGCGCGCGATGCCTGCATGTCATCGGGTCGTTTTATTGTGGGATTGGCTGTTTGTTCTTATTATATGGGCTGTACCGCGCCATTGGAAAACCAATGGTTTCCGTTGCGCTGACTGTAATTTCCCTTGGCGCGCGCGTAGGGCTGTCGTATTCTCTGGCGCCGCTTGCATCCGTCGGCATAATGGGAATCTGGCATTCAGTCCCAATTGGCTGGTTTCTGGCCGACTTGGCGGGGATTCTTTATTATAGGAAACTAAAAAAGCAGGGGAAACTGCTTCCGTAACATTCAATTACAAAAAGATAAAATGGATAGAGCTTGCAATTTCTATAAGAAAGCGCTATACTAATTACTGTTATATGGTAAATGATTTAAGAGTGGGTTAACGCCCACTCTTAAATTGTGTTCATGAGAAGGAAGGTGAGAGAGTGGGAAAAAGCCAGATGTACGAAGAAAAAACGGAGAGGCTGATCTTGCCGGTTTTGGAAAAAAACCAGTTTGAACTTGTAGATGTAGAATATGTAAAAGAGGGCGGCTCATGGTATTTAAGAGCATACATTGAGAAAGAAGGCGGCATCACGGTAGACGACTGTGAAACAGTCGCGCGTGAGATGAACGAGTTGTTGGACAAAGAAGATTTTGTAGAAGATTCTTATATCTTTGAAGTCAGTTCTCCCGGGCTTTTACGGCCTCTGAAAAAAGAAAAAGATTATATTCGCAATATGGGGAAATTAATCGAAATCCGCACATACCGTGTGATAGACCATAAAAAAGAGTTTCAAGGGTTCTTAAAGGCCTATGATAAAGACAGTGTTACCATCATAGATGAAAATGAGCAAGACATCGTAATTGCAAGAAAAGAGATTGCCTTAATTCGTCAGGCATTTACTTTTTGAGACGGCAGATTACAAAAACAGGAGGATATGAAAAAATGAGTAATGAGTTATTAGAGGCGTTGACTCTCTTAGAGAAGGAAAAGAATATTCCAAAAGAAACCTTGTTGGATGCCATTGAAAACTCACTGATCACTGCATGTAAAAACCATTTTGGGAAATCGGACAATATAAAAGTGCAGATGGATTCGCAGACGTGCGAATATCACGTTTATCAGGAAAAAGAAATTGTGGAACAGGCCGAAGACCCTGTCACACAGATGAGCCTTTCAAGCGCAAAAATGATTGATTCTAAATATGAACTAGGGGATATTATCAATATAGAAGTCAAATCGAAAGAATTTGGCAGAATTGCCACCCAGAATGCAAAAAATGTAATTTTGCAGAAGATCCGTGAAGAAGAAAGAAAAGTGCTCTACGACGAATATTACAGCAAAGAAAAAGACGTCGTGACTGGAATTGTACAGCGGTATGCCGGAAAAAATATCAGCATTAATCTTGGGAAAGTGGATGCTGTGCTGAATGAAAGCGAACAGGTCAAAGGCGAAACGTTCCAGCCGACGGAGCGGATCAAAGTTTATGTTTTGGAAGTCAAATCCACGAACCGCGGGCCAAAGATTTTAGTTTCCCGCACACATCCGGAATTAGTGAAACGCCTGTTTGAATCTGAAGTGACGGAAGTGAAAGACGGCATTGTAGAGATAAAAAGCATTGCAAGGGAAGCGGGAAGCCGGACGAAAATCGCGGTTTGGTCAAACGATCCGGACGTCGATCCGGTTGGGGCCTGCGTCGGCATGAATGGGGCAAGGGTCAACACCATAGTCAAAGAGCTGAGGGGAGAAAAAATTGACATTATCAACTGGAATGAAAACCCCGCCATGCTGATTGAAAACGCCCTTAGTCCGGCGAAAGTCATTTCCGTTATTGCGGATGCGGAAGAAAAGAACGCGAAAGTCGTTGTGCCGGATTACCAGTTATCGCTTGCCATTGGAAAAGAAGGGCAAAACGCAAGGCTTGCCGCCCGTCTGACTGGGTTTAAAATAGACATTAAGAGCGAAACTCAGGCGCGGGAAGCCGGAGACTTTATGGATTATGAAAATGACTATGAAGACGAAGAATATGACGATGAATACTATGATGACGAGTATTATGACGAAGAATATGAAGCCGGAGACGGCGGATATGATGGAGAAGATGAGACGGAAGTCGGCGGATATGACGGAGAAGACGAGACAATAAACAGCGATTTTGAAGGCGAAGAAAGCGAATATGACGCAGAAGGATATGAAACAAAAGACGATCCGGACGGCGGCGGGACAATTTATGGAAGCGAAGTTCCGATAGGAAATGAAGTCCTGACAGAAGACATGGAACGGACAGAAAATGAAGAACAGGAAGAAGACAAAAAACGCGCGGAAGACGAAAGTTTGACAGAGGACGGAGAACCTAAAGATAACGCAGAGCAACTGGAAGACGGAGAAAAAGGCGGCGGGTATGATGAATAAAAAAATTCCCATGCGTCAATGTATCGGATGCCGTGAAATGAAACCGAAACGGGAATTAATACGCATCCTCAAAAACAAGCAGCAGGAGCTGTCTGTTGATAGGACGGGAAAGAAAAATGGCAGGGGCGCATATATATGCCCTTCCATGGATTGTTTCCATCTGGCAATCAAGCAAAAAGGGTTAGAACGATCTTTCCAAATGTCCATTCCGCCGGAATTTTACACTGTGTTTCAAAAGGAGATGGAAGATATTGGAACAGAATAATATATTGTCGATGTTAAGCATTGCGGCAAAAGCGAAAAAAGTCGTAAGCGGCGAATTTATGACGGAACAGGCTGTGAAAGAGGGAAAAGCGTATCTTGTGGTGGTAGCGGAAGATGCGTCAGAAAATACGAAAAAGATGTTTCGGGATAAATGCGCATTTTATGAAACCGCAATCGTTTTTTTTGGAGACAAGGAAAGTTTAGGCCATAGCATTGGCAGGCGTTTCCGGGCTTCTTTAGCGGTAGTGGACGAAGGGCTTGCGCAGGCATTGCAAAAAAAACTTGCGCTTAAAAACAACTGAATAATGGAGGGAGACTGTATATGGAGAAAGTCAAAGTGTATGAACTTGCAAAAGAGTTGAATATTGGATCAAAAGACATCATAAACTTTTTATCTGAAAAAGACATTAAAATAAGCAGCCACATGAACAAGTTAGAGGAATCTTCCGTAGAGCTTGTGAAAAATAAATTTGGGAAAAAGGAGACGACGACCATTACGAAGCCAAACACAGAACCGAAAACACAAGAAAAACAAGAAGAAGCGACGAGGGAGCGCCCGAAAAAGAAATCCAGCATTACAGCGGTGTTTAATCCGCAAAACAGCCAGCAGGGGCTGCGCCGCCAGCCTAGAAGGAGAAGGGAGCGTCCCCAGCCGGACAGGGCCGCTTTGCGGCATCCGGCAAAACCCTTAGAAAAACCGCTTGAGAAACAGGCGGTTAAGCCGGAACCAAAAAAGAAAGAAGAACCGGAAAAGACAATAACGGCGCAGAGCATACAGGCGCCGGAACAGGAAAAGCCCAAAAAACCAGTACAGGCGGCAGAGATTTTGCCAAAGACAGAAAAAACGGAAAAGGCGGACAGGATAGAAAAGACAGAAAAAGCGCCGGAACGCACGGCTCCTGCCGAAAGTGTGTCTGTCACTCCAATTTTAAAACCGGTAGACAGGATAAAAATTTTAGGGAATGTGCATAATTCAGAAAGAATGCAGTCTGCCGAGAAAACGCGTTCTTTAGAAAAGACGCAGAGGACGGACAGAAAGCCGTCATCTGAGCGTGGTCGCGTAAATGACAGAAAATTTGGGAACCGGAATGAAAACCGCCCGCAAAATGGAAACCGCCCACAGGGAGAGCGTGGAGGAAGGCCAAATAATGAAAAGAATCAGAAGAATTATCAAAATAACCGCCAAAATTCCAATCATACGCAAGGCAATCGCAGTGACCGTGGATTCCATTCGAATCGCCCGAAGGAATTTAAAGGCAAACTAGACCGCGAGTTAAGTAAATTTAACAAAGAAGCCGCTGTTACGACGGACGAACTGCGTGGAAAAGAGACAAGGGACCGTAGTGAAAACAGGAAAAACAACAATAACCGCAAGCAGGATCGGGATAAATTAGGCAAGAAACAGGAACGTTTTATCAACTTAGAGAAGCATGGCGGGAAAAAGAAACCGCAGCAGCCAAAACAGGAGAAGGCGGAAGACGTGATTAAGAGCATTGTTCTGCCGGAACGTTTAACGATCAAAGAATTAGCGGATAAGATGAAAATTCAGGCAGCCGTTATTGTGAAAAAGCTGTTTTTAAAAGGGACGATGGTGACAGTCAACCAAGAAGTCGATTATGACACGGCGGAAGAAATTGCATTAGAATTTAACTGCATTGCGGAACAGGAAGAAAAAATAGACGTAATTGCGGAACTGCTAAAGGAAGAAGAAGAAGCGGAAAACACGTTAGTTCCGCGCCCTCCAGTTGTCTGCGTAATGGGGCATGTCGACCATGGAAAAACATCTCTGTTAGATGCAATCCGTTCCACAAAAGTCACTGACCGCGAGGCGGGCGGCATTACACAGCATATCGGCGCATCCGTTGTCTCAATCAACGATCAGAAAATCACATTTTTGGATACGCCCGGCCATGAAGCGTTTACGGCAATGCGTATGCGCGGCGCAAATGCGACGGACATTGCAATCTTAGTAGTGGCGGCAGACGACGGCGTTATGCCGCAGACTGTGGAAGCGATTAACCATGCAAAAGCCGCAGGCATTGAAATTATAGTGGCTGTCAACAAGATTGACAAACCGAATGCAAATGTGGAACGCGTCAAACAAGAGCTTTCCGAATATGAACTGATACCGGAAGACTGGGGCGGCAGCACGATTTTCTGTCCGGTTTCCGCCCATACGCATGATGGGATTGACAATCTTTTGGAAATGATACTTTTGACTGCAGAAGTTTCGGAATTAAAGGCAAATCCGGACCGGAATGCGAGAGGGCTTGTCATTGAAGCGCAGTTGGATAAAGGGCGTGGGGCCGTTGCGACGATTCTTGTGCAGAAGGGCACTTTAAAAGTCGGGGAGCCGATTGCCTGCGGAAGCTGTTATGGCAAAGTGCGCGCGATGATAGATGACAATGGCAGGAGGGTCAAAGAAGCAGGGCCGTCTACGCCTGTGGAAATCTTAGGTTTAAGCGGCGTTCCAAACGCAGGGGAAGTATTCGTATCAACAGATACAGAAAAAGAAGCCAGAAACTTTGCGGAGACATTTATCTCAGAAGGAAAAGAGCGCCTGTTAGAAGAAACGAAATCTAAAATGTCGCTAGACGATTTGTTCAGCCAGATTCAGTCAGGAAATGTCAAGGAGCTGGATATTATCGTAAAAGCAGACGTTCAGGGCTCTGTCGAAGCTGTGAAGCAGAGTTTGGAGAAACTGTCAAACGAAGAAGTCATTGTCAAGACGATTCATGGCGGCGTAGGCGCCATCAACGAATCCGACGTAATTTTAGCGTCCGCATCGAATGCGATTATTATAGGATTTAACGTTCGCCCAGACGTTACGGCAAAAGCGACTGCAGAGCGGGAAGGCGTGGACATTCGTCTGTATAAGGTGATTTACAATGCGATTGAAGACGTGGAAGCGGCGATGAAAGGAATGTTAGACCCGATATTTGAGGAGAAGATTTTAGGCCACGCAGAAGTCCGCCAGATCTTTAAAGCGTCAGGCATCGGCAATATCGCAGGCTCCTATATTTTAGACGGCATGTTTGAACGTGGGTGCAAGATCCGCTTAAGCCGTGAAGGAAAACAGGTTTTCGAAGGAAACCTCGCATCCCTAAAGCGGTTTAAAGACGATGTAAAAGAAGTGAAAGCAGGCTATGAATGTGGTCTGGTAATAGAAGGGTTTAATGATATTTTAGAATTTGACCAGATAGAAGCATATAAAATGGTGGAAGTGCCAAGATAGAAATTAAAAATGCCGGAGGGCAGAAGATGAGAAAAAACAGCATAAAAAATACAAGAATAAATGAAGAAGTCATGCGCGAATTAAGCAATATTATCCGTGGGGACATTAAAGACCCGCGGATTCACCCGATGACAAGCGTAGTTGCCGTGGAGGTTGCGCCAGATTTAAAAACCTGTAAAGCCTATATCAGTGTGCTTGGAGATGAAAAAGCGCAAAAAGACACGCTGGAAGGCTTAAAAAGCGCGGAAGGCTATGCGCGTATGAAGCTGGCGAAAAATGTGAACCTGCGGAATACGCCGGAGGTGCGTTTTATCCTAGACCAGTCGATTGAATACGGAGTGAATATGTCTAAAAAAATTGACGAAATCACGGGGAGCATGGAATGAAAGATTTGAAGTCACAGTTGGAAGGGGTAAAAACAGCCGCAATCGCGGGGCATATCCGTCCGGACGGGGACTGCGTCGGTTCCTGTCTTGCCACCTATCAATATTTGAAGCGGTATCATACAGAGATTTCAGTTACGCTTTATTTGGAAGAAATTCCAAACAAATTTAAATTTCTTGCAGGCGCAGACGAGATTGTCCATTCCTGTGAGGAGGAGAAGACGTATGATTTATTTATTGCGCAGGACTGCGGCGATATAGAACGGCTTGGAGACGCCGCCCGTTATTTTAAAACGGCGAAAAAGACAATCTGCATAGACCATCATATCAGCAATTCCAGTTTTGCGGATATTAATTATATTTTTCCAAATGCAAGTTCCACTTCAGAGCTTGTGTTTGGGCTGATAGGGGAGGAAAATGTCACAAAAGAGATCGCAGAATGCATTTATTTGGGCATTGTGCATGACACAGGCGTGTTCCAATATTCCTGCGCCACTGCAAAGACAATGGAAGTTGCAGGCAAGCTGATGGAAAAAGGCATTCCCTTTTCCAAAATAATAGATGACACATTTTATACAAAAACATTTGAGCAAAATAAAATTATGGGGAAAGCATTGCTTGCGTGTGAGCGTTATTCTAATGACAGGATTATAGCCAGCGTAGTGACTGCGCAGGATATGGAAACCTATCATGTCCTGCCAAGGCATTTAGATGGGATCGTAAATCAGCTTCGCATTACAAGAGGAGTAGAAGCAGCGATTTTCCTCTATGAAAGCGGCAGTCATTCTTATAAAGTCAGCGCCCGTTCCAATGGACGCGTAGACGTGGCGGCGATTGCAGTAAAATTCGGCGGCGGCGGTCATACAAGAGCGGCAGGATTTTCCATTCAGGGAACGCTGGAGGAAATAATGAAAACCATAGTTTTAGAGATAGAAAAGCAATTATAGGGAAACGCATATGGACGGCATTATTAATGTATACAAAGAAGCAGGCTATACGTCATTTGACGTAGTTGCAAAATTACGGGGCATTTTAAAACAGAAGAAAATCGGGCATACTGGGACATTAGATCCAGATGCGGAAGGAGCGCTTCCAATCTGCCTTGGAAAAGCGACAAAGGTCTGTGAATACCTGTTGGAAAAAGATAAAGTCTACCGCGCCGTGTTAAGGCTTGGCGTAACGACGGACACACAGGATATGTCAGGGACAGTAGTAAGAGAATGCAGCCCCAATCTGTCCGAGGAGAGGCTTCTTGAACTTATACAGACGTTTACCGGAAAACAGATGCAAATCCCGCCCATGTATTCTGCGTTAAAAGTCAATGGCAGAAAGCTTTGTGATTTGGCGCGCGCAGGCGTTACTGTAGAGCGGAAGGCGCGGGAGATTGAAATCTATTCCATCGAAGCGTTATCGGTAGACATGCCCTGCGTAACCATTCAGGTTCATTGCTCGAAAGGGACGTATATCCGCGCGCTTTGCCATGACATCGGGGAATCTGCCGGTTGCGGCGGCTGTATGGAGCGCCTGCTTCGCATAAAAACAGGCTCTTTTTCCATACAGGACGCCTATAAATTAGATGAAATTGAAGCGGCCGCCAAAGGGACGCATCCACAAGGGAAGCGCTTATCCGATCTCATGTTTCCGATTGATAGCGTATTGGGTGAATATCCGTGTGTGACCGCGGTAAAAGGAACGGAAAAAATCCTTTTTAACGGCGGCAGGCTTTTGGCAAAACAAACGATGGGGCAAGACAGATTTTCTCCGGCGCTGTACCGTATGTATAACGCAGAAGGGCAATTTGTCGGATTATTCCGTTACGATGAAAAGAAACTGGAATTTTATCCCCAGAAGATGTTTTTATAATTCATATCATAGGATGAAAGACATGGAATACATCAGAAACACGACAGAATTTCAGATAGAGGAAAAAACGGCTGTTTCCTTAGGGAAGTTTGACGGGCTTCACAAAGGGCACAGGCGCCTGACGGAATGTTTATTGGAAAAAGGGCGCGCAGGATTAAAAACCGTAATTTTTACATTTGACATTCCGCCGAAACAGAAGATAGGCAAAAGCGGGCAAACCAAAGTTCTGACGACAAACGAAGAAAAGGCGGGTTTATTTTACGCGCAGGGGGTGGACTGTCTGATAGAATGTCCGTTTACAGATTCATTTATGCGCATGGAACCGGAACAGTTTATCGCAGACATTGTAAAAAAGCTTCATGTCAAATGGTTTGTAGTCGGTGCGGATTTTAGGTTTGGGCATTGTGGCAGAGGCGACATTGCTTTCTTGCAGGAGATGTCTAAGCGTTATGGATATGAAGTGGAAGTTGTGGAAAAAGTTAAGGAAAATGGCTCTTTCATCAGCAGTACAAGCGTAAGGGAAGCGGTTCTGTTAGGGAAGATGGAAGAAGCGGGACGCCTTTTGGGATACCGTTACTTTGTCAGCGGGCCGGTTGTGCATGGAAATGAGCTTGGCAGGACCATAAACGTCCCGACGGCAAATCTGATCCCACAAAAGGACAAGCTTTTGCCGCCATTTGGCGTATATCTGACACAGACGGTATTTCGCGAAGACCCGGCGCAGGCGTTCGGCGGCATTACAAATGTCGGATGTAAGCCGACTGTACAAGGCGGGAAGGAAGCGGGGGTAGAGACGCATCTATTTGGCTTCGACCGGCAGATTTATGGGAAAGAGATAAAAGTAGAGTTTCTAAAGTTTGTCCGTCAGGAGAAAAAATTCGATTCTTTAGAGGAATTAAAGAAACAGATGTATAAAGATATAGATTTTGGCATAAAATATTACGCAAATGTTACGGAAATGTGTTGACAATATAACGGATTATTGCTATACTTCTATAAAAGATATGACATTGCTGTGTGGTCACGGCGGTTACAATATAGGAGAAGAAGTCTTAGGAGGAATTTATGAAATTCAGGAATAAGAAATTAATCAGTTTATTGACAGCAGGAGCAATTATGTTGACGCTTCCCATTTCAGCGGAAGCCATTACAGGCGGCGCAGGAGTATCTGGGAAAATTGCGGCAAGCATGGAAAATTCGTCCATACCGGCAAATGCAGGCGTTTCATCTGCTCTGGCTTCCTGTATCGACGTTTCCACAGCGAGAGCCACTATTTCAGACGGAGATGCATCGATGACGGCTGCAGGGTGGCAGGAAAGCGTTTGCGGATATACGAATCTTGGAATTGCTAATGTTGAGAGCAATTTGAATATACGGGAGCAGGCGAGTGAAGAAGCCGAGCTTGTCGGCAAGCTTCCAAGGGATGCCGGCTGTGAGATTTTAGGCGTGGAAGGCGAATGGGCGCAGATTCAGTCAGGGGAAGTGACCGGATACGTCAAAAGCGAATTTTTGAGGACGGGAGCGGATGCAAGGGCATATGCGCCGGAGATTATGTCGGCGATAGCGACTTGCAAGACGACGACGCTGCGCGTTCGTCAGGAACCGTCTACGGAAAGTGAGATTTTAGCGCTTATGCCGGAAGGCGAAGAAGTGGAAGTGCTGGAGAATTTAGGCGAATGGCTGAAAGTGTCCGTCGACAGTGAAGTCGGCTACGTCAGCGCAGAATATGTTGACGTTTCCAATGAGCTTCCGAAAGCGATGACGATGACGGAAGTGAAATACGGCGAAGGCGTTTCAAATGTCAAAGTGGATTTGGTTTCTTATGCTTGCCAGTTTGTTGGGAATCCATATGTCTGGGGTGGTACGAGCCTGACGCATGGAGCGGATTGTTCTGGGTTTACATTATCCATTTATGCGAAATACGGCATTTATCTGCCACATTCTTCCGCGGCGCAGGCAAACTACGGAAGAAGGGTAAGCCCAAGCGAAGCGCAGCCCGGAGACTTATTCTTCTATGGCGGCGGCAGAATCAGCCATGTAGCGATTTATATTGGAAACGGTCAGATTGTCCATGCAAGTACGGCTAGGACCGGCATTAAAATCTCTAATGCGTTTTATCGCAGTCCGGTTTGTGTCGTAAGATTGTTAGATTAATGATACATCTCTGATGTTATAAGATAGTACAAGCGGCAGAAGCAAAATTGTATTTCATAGGAAACGTTTTTCGGCAGAAGAAAAGCATTTCGAGATTCCATGAGATAGGATTTTGTTTCTGCCGTTTTTGCCGTATTTCTGGCAGTTAGCCTTGAAATGAAATTTGCAGAGCGCTACAATAGGATATGAAATGAAAACTACATATTTAGAGGAGGAAGTTATGAAAAAGCTGGTTCAGTTAGGGGCTCTTATCATGTCATTGACATTGTTTGCGGCAGGATGCGGGAAAGAAGAAGAAAAAACTCCTGCACAGAAATTATATCCGGTCAGCATAAATGGCAGTGAGATTAAAGTTGGGGAAACGAAAGTGCAGACTTTATTGGACGCTGGGTTTAAAGTCACTGTTTCAGACAGCTCGGCTGATTTTTCCGAAATTACGCAATTTGAGATTGATCCGGAACAGGAGTTAGAGGCGAATACTTATTATTCCGGCGGATCAGTTTGGATTACGGATTCTATTTTTGCCAACATTTCGGTGGCGACAGAAGAAGCGTGCAGAATGGGCGATGCAGTGATTGCGCGTCTGGAGTTTAGTTTAGCGGCTGCGTCAGATGAGGAACTTGCTAAAATTGCATTTGACGGCGCGCCTGTCAATGAAATCACAAGGGAAAAAGCAGGAGAGATGTGTCCTGATTTTACGGGAGACGAGAATATGTGGCTTCAGTATGGGACGGACTATAAGTATGATTTGAATTTTGACGCCGATGGCAAGATGATAAAATTTGCTGTGGAAAAAGAGTATGACGTAGATTGGCTGCAAAATAACGGCGGCGCAGAATAAATGAACGCAGCTTTGGGAGTTTATTTCCCAAAGCTGCGTTTTGCTGCAGTGGTTTATTTCGGGACATAGAGCAGGAGAGTGACAGTCCCATCTTCATTTAATGTAAACGTAGTGATTACTATAGATTCTACCGTTCCTTCAGAGGAAGCATCGGATATATTACAGGTTCCGGCTATCTGATCCGGGAATAAATCTTTCAGATTGACAGTTCCAGAACCGCCAGTTCCGTTTTCTAAGTTGTATTCATAGGAAAGAACTCCGTCTTTGTCCGGCGTAAGCGTCTGTTTTGAATCTTCGATTGGAACGGCATATTCATTCAGGTTTTCCGGAGTGAGTTTATTAATAAATTCGGATACTTCTTTTTCTTCTCCGTTTAATTCTATTTCTGTTTCTGTCTGATCGAATGTTCCATTGTCAATTTTCTTAATATATTCTTCCGCCGCTGCGGGATCTGCTTTTGAAGCGTCAAGGGAAAGCGTAAATAGGGCGTTTAGTCCGTCATACGTTTCATTACGGGAAATGACGCCGCTTGTTTCATCATAGGAATAGGCGTCCGAATTATAGCTCCACCCGTCTGAGACGCACATATAGATTTCACGGTCTGCAAATATTTCGATATTGTCACATTCGGTAAGCCGGTAGAGGACGCCGTTTTCTTCTATTTCAACATAGCCGCCCCCAAAGGTAAAAGCGTTATAAAGGGCAGGGTTTAAACCTTGTATCAGAAACGAAGTGAAAAAAGATTGTTCTCCGTAGGAATCGTCTGAAGTGGACGGCATAGGCGTTTGGTCGGAACGTTCAATCGAAACGACGGCATACGTGCGGTCGTCGCGCACGCCGTCATTACCGGTCATTTCGTATTCTGTGATTGCTTTTCCGGAAACTATGCCCATAAGCGTGACGCGGTATCCGCCGTATGTCTGGGATTCATTGATTGTAATCGCGTCTTCGCTTTGGAATGCCGCCGTTAATTTGGAATCATTTATTTCCTGCGTAACGTGTTCGGGAAGTAAAAATTTACGGGCGGCATAGATAGAAACAGAGCCTATGCCAAGCGCGACAGCCACAGATGCCGCCACTGCGGCAGCTTTAAATTTTTTTCTTTTCATAGCGTAATCCTCCTTTGCTTTGGATAAAAGCGTTTGTTTAAGCCGGATATCCGGTTCGTCCGTTGGAGTAAGGGCTTGTTTTAATAAATTATCTATGTTCTTCATTTAAAACAACCTCCAATTCTTTTTCTAATTGTTTTCTGGCCTGATACAGCCTGCTTTTTACGGTTCCTGCCGGAATATGCAGAAGCTCTGAAATCTGCGTGACAGAGAGCGTTTCCATATAATACAGAAGCGTTGGTAGTTTTAAACGTTCCGGCAAATGGCTGACTGCGGTTCTTACCAGCGATTTTTCTTCTTCTTTTAAAATGATTTCCTCTAACGAAGGTTCTTTTGGATTGCTGGTTTGTTCCAAAGACGCATCGGTTAAAGGATGCATATCCGTAATGCGTTTTCTCCATGCAAATTTCCGTTTCTGGTTTTTCCAGATACGGATCGTAATGGAAAGCAGATAGCTTTTCGGGTTGTGCCTGAAATCAATTTTATCATTCAGCTCTAAGGCTTTTAAAAACGTATTCTGATATAAGTCTTCCGCTTCCTGTAAGGAGCAGGTCAGATGTTTGCAAAAAGAGTAAATATCTTTGCTGTATTCTTCGACACAGGTTTCAAATTCTTGTTTTGTCATTTGGTTCTCCATTTTATAAGACGTCTTATGTTTGCCCTTCACCCATACATTGTAACAACTTTTACATTGGTTTTGTTTTTTTGATATTAAAAAAGAAAAAATGAAAGAAGCCGCCGTTTTCAGATTGTTGAATCCTAAGCGGCAGCTTCCGGAATGGAGCTAGATTATTGTTTTTTTTGAACGGGTATCCAGACTTCGTATTTTGCATTGTTGGGATCTGGGCTTAAGTAGACTTCGATATCTGGGGCATTGCCATATTCATAACCAGAAGTTGGAAGCCATTCAGTGACGATACGTTGTTCAAGTTGTTGTATCGACTGATTTGTGCCCTCACCGGAGAAGATAGCCCATGTCGAAGCGGGAATTTCATATGATTCAAAATCCGTTTCTGTTTGATTGCTTGCTACGGCAATAAAGTATTTCCATTCTTCTGCATCGCCGCAGGCGCTGACCCCCAGCAATCCTTTTAACGGAGTGTCCATTAAAGCGGCAAGTTTTTGGAACGTTCCATCCATAGAGGCAGTCTGCCACATTTGGGGCACGATTGTAAAGTTTTTTTCAAGTTCTTTCGAGAGTGGCGCTGCGACGCCGATAATGCGGAATGCTTCTTTTGTTTCAATGCGGTATTCCATTTCCTCAGCTCCTTTGATTGTTAGTTGAAAGCGGATAGGAGGGAATGATTTGATGGATACGCCTTCATTTTTTACAGCAGATGGCGCTATTCCATGCACAGATTGAAATGCGCGGTTAAAAGCTGTCGGGGAACGGTAGCCGTACTTTTCTGCAATATCTATTATTTTTGCATTGCTTTGCTGCAAATCTACAGCGGCCAGAGACATTTTCCGTCTCCGAATGTATTCAGACAGGGGGATTCCTGCCATATAGGTAAACATTCTTTGATAGTGGTATGTCGAACAACAGGCAATTTTTCCAAGCTCCCCGTAGTCGATTTCATTTGCCAGATGTTGTTCCATGTATTCGATGCTTTCGTTGAAACGATAAATCCAATCCATTTCAAATTTCCTCCTTCCATAAGTTTGCATCTATAATTATATACGAAGCTTTGGAAAAAATCCTCTTAATTTATGCACAAGAATGAGAGGAATTGGGTTCTTTTTTTATTCCTCCGTCAACATTCCCATGGGCGTTATTTTCCGTATTTTAAAAGACATCAGGCAGGCAAACAAAAAAGCGGCGGACACAATGCAAATCCCAGAAACCGTTAAAAGCGCAGCGGGCATTTCAAACGTGCATTTGATCATTCCAATTCCTTTTAAAAACAGGGCGATTAAAGGGTTTATAATCACCGCGCTAATGGAAAGCCCGATTATGGCAGATAAAATGAGCGCAGGAAGAAAACTTGCGGCTGTCTGAAGGACTAATTGTCCTGTCGTAAATCCGAGCGCTTTTAAAATCCCATATTCTTGTTTCTTATGCGTAAGCATGGCGCGGATCAGCAAAAACAATACAAATGCAATAACGGTTAAACATAGCAGCAGACATGCCGCGACAATCACTTTCATAATCGCAGTATAAACGCTTGTTGTACTGTCAAGGATTTCCTGCGCATTCCCGGAATAATTGATTCTGTTGGAAAATTGTTTTTTTATGTCTTCCAGCAGAGCGTCAATGTCCGTCCCTTTTGCAACATTTACATAATAACATTCAGAAGGAAGCTTTCCCATGCGTTCATATCCACTGCGGAGCAGCATACAGTCTTTTCCAAGATAATTTGAGGACTGCGTCAATCCAGAGATAATAAAATCCGCCTTCTTTCCGTCTGCCGTCAAAGTAATGGAATCCCCTATCTTTAAATGTTCTTCTTGGGCATATTTTGCGCCAATCAGCATTTCATTTTCATATTTTGGGAACCTGCCTTTGATGCAAAGATTTTGGTTGTTGAGTGCCTTGCAGTCCTCTGTCACAGTGGCAGTTAAAGCAAGATGCCCGAAATGGCGGACTTCAATATCATGGTAGAGATATGTTTTTTCTACGCGTGGATCTTGTTCCATTGCCTGTAAAAAATCTGTTTTGGCATCCAATGAAATATTCACGAACGCATCGGAAGTTTCCCCGACAATTAATTCCACCATCGGATCTTTATCTAAAATCACGTTTCTAAGGATTACGCAGGAAAACGCCGTCATCAAAGAAAGGGTAAGCATCGTAATGCAGACCGTTATATTTTGTTTCTTTTCAAACAGCGTCGTCTTTAACGCCAGCGCAAAAGGAAGCGGCATACGGGCGTTGGAAAGCGGAATGGGATTTCGTTTAAAATTGTGCGTTTTCATGCCCTGCCTAAGCGCAGTGACAGGCTCAATTTTTTGTATTTTTCGGGAAGAAAGGGAAACCGCCAGAAAAACAGTCCCGCTAATCACGCCAACCGTAACGAGAAATGGCATTGCCAAAAACCGGACTTCATAAGGGATTCCCGTCTGAGTCATCATCATAGCGTTAAGTTTCGGGAACACTGCATACGAAAGTGCAATTCCCGCAATTTGGGCGACAAATGATAAACATAGAAACTGAAACAGCAGAGAAGCGATCAGTTGTTTTCCCGTATAGCCGATTGCCTTTAATGCGCCAAGGTTTTTCATGTTTTCACGGATCTGATGCGCCGTATTAGAAGAAATCACGACTAGGGCAATCAGCGTAATAAAAAATGCCATTGCGCTTACAATGCCGGCCAATATCATTTGAGAAATAAATCTTGACATTGAAACCGTTTCATAAGAATTGCTTAGCGCGCGTATGGATGGAAGGGCAGAAGCAATCCCATTTTTTACCGACGCTTCAAAACTTTCGCTGTCGGATTTATCCTGTATGCGTACAGAAAGCTGTGTCGCTTTACTGACAAAAGGCAGTTTTGCAAGCGATTGGTAAGCTTCTTCTGTGAACAGCAGCGCGCACGTGCCACAGTTATGTGATCCAGCCATCATATGGTTAAAAAATCCGCAAACAGTATACGTCTGGTTCTGGTTTCCTATTTTTATGCAGATCGTATCCCCTGTCTGATAATTATTTCCCATTTGGTATAACATCGGAAGATACACGCCATTTTGATACGCCGATTCTTCCGTAATTTCAAAACAGCCAATTTCTTTCTTTAAAGCCGTTTCTTTTTCCAATGCAAAATAATTCGTCGAAAAAGATCCGTCATTATAATCAAACGATCCGTCAAACCAAAGGACGTCATTCATAGAATATTCCTGCGTCCGTCCATCGTTCTCTAGCAGATTTGTTACCGCTTCTTTTGCCTCTTTACTTGTATCGTCAAATAAAACTGTTACATGCTCTGAATGCAGTTTGTCATGGAAGCGGTTAAAGTTCCATTTATAGTCAAACCCCAGTATAATCCAAATATTTAACAGCATGGAAGCAAGAATAATCAGGGCAATAATAGAAACCGCCTGTCCTTTGGACGTCTTAAGGTTTGCGCGGGCGAGAAGCATTGTTTTTCTCATTTTACCACCCCATTTCCTGTAAAAATGCAGTGAGTTTTTCATGACGTTCCTTTTCATTTGGCGTATATGCCCCAAGACGGAGCTCACCTGTAATACAGCCGTCTTTTAAATATAAAATACGGTTTCCACGCCTTGCCGAGCGAATGTCATGCGTCACCATTACAACGCTTTGCCCTGCGCGGTTAAATTCCGTAAGGGTGTTTAACACGTCTAGTCCCGTTTTAGAATTAAGCGCCCCTGTCGGTTCGTCCGCAAACAATATTTCCGGTGAATTGATTAACGCCCGCACAATTCCGGCGCGCTGCGCCTCGCCGCCAGATATTTGTGAAGGAAACTTCTTTTGCGCCGCTTCATCAATCCCGACAGCCGCAAACAATTCCTTTGCGCGTAAAAGAAGCGCCTTTTTATCCTTTTGCGTCAATAATCCTGCGGCAAGCGCATTGTCCAAAACACTCATGCCTTCCATCAGATAAATTTGCTGGAACACAAAGCCGCAATGCTTGCGCCGGAATACGGCAAGCTGATCCGGCGTAAACTTAGAAATTTCCACATCGCCAAAAGCGATTTTTCCAAGAGAAGGCGTATCCATGCCGGAAAGCGCATAAAGCAGCGTAGACTTCCCCGCGCCGCTTGCGCCCATTATCACTGTAAAATCTCCCATAAACAGTTCCAAATCAATATTTTTCAACACATGCTGCATCCTGCCGCCGTTGGAAAATGTTTTACTTAGGTTTTCCGTTTTTATAATCGTTTTATCCATTTGAAAACCTCCTTTCCAACTTATTGTACGGTTTCTCTCCCTTAACAGTCTTTACAGATTTCTTAAATATCCCTTAAATAAACAAAGATGCGCGAATCCCTATGCCGTTCCGCTAAACGCAATCCGCACAACAGCCCGCAATCCTTTTGCCCCATTCTCAAGGCAAAGACAGCCGCCCATTTCCGTTAAAAACCGATCCGAAATATAAAGCCCAAGGCCCGCCCCTTCCATTTGCGCCGCATTGCTCCCGCGCATAAATTTTTCCGTTAAAAGCGGAAGCTCCTCCTTGCCAACCCCGCCTCCCGTATCCTCAATACAGATACAAAGACAATCCACTTCTTTTTTTGCCAAAACCAAAATATCCGTGTCCGCATACTTGTAAGAATTAGAAAATAAATTGTCAAACACCTGCTGTAAACGCAGTGTATCCGCAAAAAGAAGGCATTCCGGTATTTTAGGCAAGACCGCCCGGTTCAGATAATCCGCATTTGCCAGCATATCATAAACAAGCCTGCTGTCAAAATCCACAGGAGTAACCGTAAGCTGTTTTAGCTCCTCCATCGTGGCAGTAAACAAATTCATTGCCAAGGCATGGATTTGATCCGCTTTCATAAGAATACGGGCATAATTTTCCTTTATTTTTTCTTCCTTCGCAAGCGCAAGCCCCACTTCCGACGCCGCTTTAATTGATGCGACAGGCGTTTTAATATCATGGGAAAGCTTCGCAGTCAGCTCCTTCTTTTCACGGTTCGCCTTCGCTTCCGCAATTTTAGCCCGTTTCAATTCCGCGCGCATAATGTCAAAACTTTCCGTAAAAGCGCCAAACACATTTCCCTTATCCATTTGCAGAGGAATCTCCAAATTGCCATCAGCAATGCGTTCCGCAAATCCCTTTAATACATGAAACGGACGGATTCTTGTCCGATAGAAATAAATCATAATCCCCGCGCAGACAACCGTCTGGGCCAGCATTGCCGTCCCAGACAAAAATAAAAGCGCCCGTTTTTGCTTCAAGAAAACACCTTCCGAGTCATTAAAGATCAAAATCTTCCCCAAAAAAACGCCTTCCTCCTCCAAAACCAGAACCGTGTCACGGTGGGAAACAGCAGCCGCAGCCGTTTCATTTAACCCCCGCTTCGTCCGGTACAGCAAACCGCCCTGCGCATCCAAAACAACATATTCATAAGAAGTTTCATTACGATGTAAATTCAAATCTTCCCAGTCCCTTTTCACCGAATGGTAAATCTCATTAACCGCAACCATATCCAGAGAAAAATCCGGAGCCCAAAAAGCATAAAATAGAAAACAAAAAAGACCGGCGCAAAGCGGCAGAAAAAGCAGGATCAAACAGGCAAATTTCCTCATTCTGCGCCTCCCTCAAACTTATATCCATCGCCCCATACAGTTTGGATATAATGCGGCTGGTTCGGATTTCTTTCAATCGTCCTGCGCAGCCTGCGGATATGGACATTCAGCGTCCCGTCCCCAGTGCATTTATCCTGCCAGACCTGCTCAAAAAGCTCCTGCTTAGACAGCACAGCCCCCTCATGCTCCATAAGAAAAGCAAGCAATTTAAACTCCAACGCCGTCAACTTTACAGGCCTGCCGTCCACAGCCACCTGTTTAGCGGCAAAATTAACCCGAAGCCAGCCGTCCGAATAAACTTTCAGATTCCGTCTGCCACAACGTTTCAGCACAGCCTTCACCTTCGCCAAAAGAACCGCAAGCGAACAAGGCTTTTCAATATAATCATCACCGCCAATATTTAAAGCAATAATTTTATCATCATCACTCGACCTAGCCGAGATAAAAAGAATCGGAGAATCCATCTTTTCCCGTAACCTCTTACACAATTCAAAACCACTGCCATCGCCTAAATTAATATCCAATAGCAGCAAATCCGCCGTATTCTCCTCAAAAAACAAAAGCCCGTCAGAAACCCCATAAGCGACAGCGGTCGAAACGCCAAAAAGATTAAAATACTCCATCGCGCTGTCAGCCAAAAGCTTCTCATCATCAATAATCAAACAATTATACCTCATACAACCACATCTTCCTATAAAATATTCAATACAACAAAACAAACCAAAAAATCAAACCAAAGAAATTATACCAAACCAGCAGCAAGGATACAACGAAAAACAAACGAAACACATCATCCCCCTCAAAAGAAAAAATAACTAATCCCCAAAACAAGAAAAAACAACAATAAACAATAAAACAAGCAGAAATCCGACATCTCCCAGAACCAATTTATAATCAACATCATAACTACAAAAAACAAAATAGAGAAAACAGAAGACGGATAGAGAAAAATAAAAGACAGAAAGAAGAAAACAGACAGAGGAAACAGAAGACAGACAGAAAAAAACAGAAGACAAAAAGAGGAAAAAACAAAAGACAAACAGATATTAGACAGAAGATAAGAATGATAACAAAATATTGCCAAATCAATATATCAAAGTTTACACAACTATCCAGCATCCAGAAATAAGAGAAATCAAAAATCAGAAGCTCCCGAAAACCAAACCAAGATAAATAATTAAAGAAGAGCAATCTTCTCGCACTAGCGTCTTTTTGCAAAATTCTAAAGAAAAAATAAAATTCAAAATAACTGTTGACAAAAAAAACGCATAGCGCTATCTTATCAATAGATGTTAGCACTCCTACGAATCGAGTGCTAACAAACAACCGACACAGAGGTGAAGCGATGGACGGATTGGACGAGAGAAAAATCAAGATATTAGAAGCAATTATCCGGACATATTTAGAAACAGGCGAGCCGGTCGGCTCCCGCACCATTTCAAAATATGCAGATTTAAACTTAAGTTCTGCCACAATCCGCAACGAAATGTCGGACTTAGTGGAACTCGGCTACATTGCGGCTCCCCATACTTCCGCCGGCAGAATCCCGTCTGACAAAGGATACCGGTTTTACGTCGACCATCTTTTAGCCGCCAAAGACAAAGAAATTTCCGATATGAAAGAATTTGTCATAGAGCATACGGAAAAGATGGAGCAAGCGCTAAAACAAGTGGCGAAGATGTTAGCGCAGACGACAAATTATGCGACGATGATTTCTTCCCCCAAATACAGCGGCAACAAAGTCAAATTTATCCAGTTGTCGCAACTAGACGACGGCCAGTTATTGGCAGTCATCGTGATGGAAAGCAACGTCGTAAAAAATAAAATCATTTCGCTTACACAGCCATTAAATAATGAAGAATTGCTCAAACTAAATGTACTCTGCAATTCCACTCTCAACGGATTATCCATACCGGAAATCAATCTTGGCACCATAAGCAAGATGAAAGAACAGGCAGGCATCCACAGCGACATTGTAGATATTGTATTAAACGCAATCGTGGAATCCATCAGTCAGGAAGAACTTGAAATTTACACAAGCGGGGCGACAAATATATTCAAATATCCGGAATTGTCAGATTCAAGAAAAGCGAGTGAGTTAATCTACACTTTGGAAGAAAAGCAGCAGCTTAAAACTTTAGTGTCAGACAGCTTAAACAGTGAAAACGAAACAGGCATTCAGGTATATATTGGAAATGAAAGCCCGATTCAGACAATGAAGGACTGCAGCGTAGTGACTGCCACGTATGAACTTGGGGAAGGCGTTAAAGGCACCGTTGGAATTATCGGGCCAAAACGCATGGACTACGAAAAAGTCATGGACAGCTTAAAAGATTTGAAAATGCAGTTGGACGGCATCTTTAAATAAAAGAAAAGCCGTTGCCATAGAACAGAAGACATAAGAAAGGTGGTATGAAAGTGGAAGAAAAAAATAAGGAAGATCTAAAAACCGAATCCACAATCAACGAAGAAGCGGCGGGCGCGCAAGAAACGCCAGCGCCGGAACAAGCCGAAGAAATGGAACAGGCAGCCGGAGACGAGAAAGAAGACGCGCAGGAGAACGAGAAAGAAGGCGAACCAAAGAAAGGTCTTTTTAATAAGAAAAAAGAAAAGAAAAAAGATAAAAAAGATGAGCAGATTGACGATCTGACAGACCGTCTGAAACGCCAGATGGCGGAATTTGAAAATTTCCGTAAACGGACGGACAAAGAAAAATCCCAGATGTATGCGATGGGAGCCAAAAGCATTGTAGAAAAAGTCCTTCCGGTGATCGACAATTTCGAACGCGGTTTAGCCGCTGTGCCAGACGAACAGAAAGAAGACGCATTTGTAGATGGCATGAATAAAATATACAAACAGATGATGGCGATGTTAGAAGAAGCGGGCGTAACGCCGATTGAAGCTGTCGGGGCGGAATTTAACCCGGATTTCCACAATGCCGTTATGCACATAGAAGACGATTCTTTCGGAGAGAATATAATAGCGGAAGAACTTCAAAGAGGGTATCTGTACCATGATACCGTAGTGCGCCACAGTATGGTAAAAGTAGCAAATTAATATAGAACCATTTTAATGATTTAGGAGGAAACGATTATGAGTAAGATTATAGGAATTGATTTAGGAACCACAAATAGCTGCGTCGCAGTAATGGAAGGCGGCAAACCAACTGTAATTGCCAATCAGGAAGGCGCAAGGACAACTCCTTCCATCGTCGCTTTTACGAAAAACGGCGAGCGGTTAGTTGGGGAACCGGCAAAACGTCAGGCAGTTACAAACGCAGAGAAAACAATATCTTCCATTAAAAGGGATATGGGCACAGACAACGGCCGCATGATTGACGAGAAAAAGTATTCCCCACAGCAGATATCCGCAATGATTTTACAGAAATTAAAAGCAGACGCAGAAGGCTATCTTGGAGAGAAAGTAACGGAAGCAGTCATTACCGTTCCGGCATATTTCAATGATGCGCAGCGTCAGGCGACCAAAGACGCTGGAAAAATTGCAGGGCTTGAAGTAAAACGTATTATCAACGAGCCGACAGCGGCGGCGCTTGCGTATGGGCTTGACAATGAAAAAGAACAGAAAATTATGGTATATGATCTTGGCGGCGGCACGTTTGACGTATCCATTATCGAAATTGGCGAAGGCGTGATTGAAGTGCTGGCAACGAACGGGGACACCCATCTTGGCGGCGATGACTTTGACAACCGGATTACGCGTTGGATGATCAATGAATTTAAAAAAGCGGAAGGCGTGGATCTTTCCGCAGATAAAATGGCGCTTCAGAGATTAAAAGAAGCGGCAGAAAAAGCGAAAAAAGAACTGTCCTCAGCTTCAACGACAAATATTAACCTTCCGTTTATTACGGCAACCGCTGAAGGCCCGAAACATTTTGACATGAACCTGACGAGGGCGAAATTCGATGAACTGACCCATGACTTAGTGGAGAAAACAGCGATTCCGGTACAAAATGCCATGAAAGACGCAGGGCTGACAAATTCAGATATTGGGCAGGTGCTTTTAGTCGGCGGCTCCACCCGCATTCCGGCTGTACAGGATAAAGTAAAACAGATTACTGGAAAAGAGCCAAGCAAATCTTTAAATCCGGACGAATGCGTAGCCATCGGCGCATCTGTTCAGGGCGGTAAATTAGCCGGAGAAGCAGGCGCAGGAGATATTCTCTTATTAGACGTTACGCCTCTGTCCTTATCTATTGAAACCATGGGCGGCGTAGCGACAAGATTAATCGAACGCAACACTACAATCCCGACGAAGAAAAGTCAGGTATTCTCAACAGCGGCAGACAACCAGACAGCCGTAGATATTAATGTCGTGCAGGGCGAGCGCCAGTTTGCAAGGGATAACAAATCCTTAGGCCAGTTCCGTCTTGATGGAATCCCGCCAGCGCGCCGCGGCGTTCCACAGATTGAAGTGACGTTTGACATTGACGCAAACGGCATTGTAAACGTATCGGCAAAAGACCTTGGAACCGGAAAAGAACAGCATATTACAATTACGGCCGGCTCGAATATGTCTGATTCCGACATTGAAAAAGCAGTAAAAGAAGCCAAAGAATTTGAAGCGCAGGATAAAAAGAGAAAAGAAGCCATTGACGCCAGAAATGATGCAGATTCTTTCGTATTCCAGACAGAAAAAGCATTAGAAGAAGTCGGCGCAGCCATCGATCCGGCAGACAAATCCGAAGTGGAAGCCGATATTTTAGCAGTCAAAAACATCTTAGAAGCAAATCCAAACGCGGAGGAGATGCCAGAAGATGCAATCGGCGAATTAAAAGCGGCGCATGAGAAACTTACACAGAGCGCGCAGAAGGTATTCGCAAAAATGTATGAGCAGTCTCAGGCAGCGCAACAGGCGGCAGGCGGCGCAGGCCCGGACATGGGCGCAGGCGCGCAGGACGCTCCGGAAGATGACGTAGTGGATGCAGATTTCAAAGAAGTCTAAGAATATAGAAAACAGCAATCGCCATAGGGTTTTAGAATTATTCTAAAACCCTATGGCATATCTGTGAAAGAGGGAATAGAGTATGGCAGATAAAAAAGATTATTATGAAGTATTAGGCGTCAGTAAAAGCGCAGACGATGCCGCAATCAAAAAAGCATTCCGTCAGCTTGCCAAGAAATATCATCCTGACGTAAATCCGGGAGACAAGGATGCGGAACAGAAATTTAAAGAAGTTCAGGAAGCTTATGCCGTATTAAGCGATGCAGACAAACGGCGGCAGTATGACCAGTTCGGCCATGCGGCGTTTGACGGCGCAGGAGGCGGGGGCGGTTTTGACTTTTCCGGCATGGACATGGGGGACATTTTCAGCGATTTGTTTGGCGATTTCTTTGGCGGCGGAAGCAGGAGGAACGCAGACACAGGGCCGAGGAAAGGTTCCAGTTTACGCGCAAGCGTGCGCATCACTTTTGAAGAATCTATTACGGGATGTGAAAAAGAGCTTGAAATTGTATTGAAAGATGAATGTAAAACCTGCCATGGCACAGGGGCAAAGAAAGGCACAAAACCGGAAACATGCGGAAAATGCGGGGGAAAAGGAAAAGTTATGTACAGCCAGCAGTCTTTGTTTGGCATGGTGCAAAACGTCCAGACGTGTCCGGAGTGCCACGGAACCGGAAAAATCGTCAAAGAAAAATGTTCGGACTGCCGGGGAAGCGGTTACATTGCTTCTAAAAAGCGGATTAAAGTCACAATTCCGGCAGGCATTGACAACGGGCAGAGCGTGCGCATCCGTGAAAAAGGCGAACCGGGCAGAAACGGCGGGCCAAGAGGGGATCTGCTTGTAGAAATAATGGTGACAAGACACCCGATTTTTCAGCGCCAAGACATGGATATTTTTTCGACTGCCCCGATTTCCTACGCGCAGGCGGCATTGGGCGGCGAAGTGCGCATTAATACCGTAGACGGCGACGTGCTCTATAATGTAAAAGCAGGCACGCAGACAGATACCAGAATCCGTTTAAAAGGGAAGGGCGTCCCTTCATTAAGAAACAAAGCAATCCGAGGAGACCACTATGTGACGCTTGTCGTACAAGTGCCGACTGGATTAAACGAAGCGGCAAAAGAAGCTCTGCGGAAATTTGATGCGGAAACGGGAAATTCTTTAAAATCAGATGCTCCAAAAGCGGAAAAACATGAAAAACCTAAAAAAAAGAGCTTCAAAGAAAAAATAAAGGAGTCGCTTGAAGACTTATGAAAGTGACGTTTTTATATAAACTAGTACCATTTTCCTATTGTTGCCACTTTCCAGATGTTGTATCCTAAGTGAAACTGGTGACTGATAGGATGCCGCAGCAGGAAGGCGTCGGGACTTTTACGAAACGTCATATCTGAATTGGCGCGGCGGGAAAGGAAGCAGGGTAAATGGATCAGGCATATACGATGGTGGAAGAGGCTGCAAACGTTCTTTCAGACTGGCGTTTAAAGAGAGCGGCTCAGGAGAAAGCGGCCGAATCAAAACAATCGGATGAAAATGTGGAAATCAGGCGGCAGCAGAGACTATTAGAGTATGAGCGACAAGAATTTCTAAGAAATAAAAAGTTCGAAGAAAAACGTTTAGAGCGGGAAAAGCATATATTTGACATGGAATGGAAAATGTTAGAAGACGGCTGGAGGAAGCTCGCGGCGGAGCGGGAACAGCTAGAGCGCGTCTATTCCAAAAACGGGGACGATGACGAGAGGATTTCCTTTAGCAATGTTCCGGCATCGATATTTTTCAGCGGCGTGAACAATATGCGTTCACTCAGAAAACGTTATAAAGATTTGATTAAAATATTCCATCCGGACAATGCAGAAGGTGACACCGACGTCATTCAGAAAATCAACGAAGAATATGAGGTACTGCGAAAGCGTATCGGCATGGAAAAATAAACGCCGTTGCACAAAAGTGCAGCGGTTATTTTTTAAGCAGGGGAAGCAAAATGAAGTGGAAAAAATATACCATACAGACAACGACAGAAGCCGAAGACTATATCAGCGCCATGTTGGCGGAACTTGGGGCGGGCGGAGTGGAAATCGAAAACAAAGTCCCGCTGACAAAAGCAGACCAAGCGGATATGTTTATTGATTTTCTGCCAGATACAGAGCCGGACGACGGCATAAGTTTTGTCAGTTTTTATCTTGAATCCGATGCGGATTCCAAAGAGTTTCTGCATGAAGTCAGGCAGGAGCTTGCATCTTTGCGGGAATTCATCCATCTGGGGGAAGGAAGCATAACAGAAAGCGTCACGGAAGACGTTGACTGGATCAATAACTGGAAAACGTATTTCCATTCGTTTTATATAGGGGATTTGTTAATTAAGCCCACATGGGAAGCGTTAAAAGAAGAAGATAAGGGGAAATGCGTCATTGAAATTGACCCCGGAATTTCATTTGGGACAGGCAAACACGAAACGACCCAGCTTTGCATCCGCCAGCTTCAAAAATATATTCAAAAAGAAAGCGGGCAGACTGTTTTAGACGTAGGGTTTGGCAGTGGGATATTAACGATTGCGGCGTTAAAATTAGGGGCGGCGTCCGCCGTTGGGACTGATATAGATGAAAATTGTATGCAGTCTGCAATGGAAAATATGAAGGTCAACCGTCTTTCTGGGGAATTAGCGAAGTTTTACATTGGAAACCTCACCTGTGACAGCGCGCTTCAGGAAACCATTGGGGCAGAGCGTTTTGACATAGCCGTGGCAAATATACTTGCCGATGTGATTATCCCAATGGCTCCTGTCATCGTCCGCCATTTAAAAACGGGCGGCAGGTTTCTTACGTCCGGCATAATTGATTTTAAAGAAAATGAAGTCAGGGAAGCAATAGAGGCGGCAGGCATGAAAATAGACGAAATTAACCGTCAGGGCGAATGGGTCAGCATTACTGCCATAAAGGAGTAGCCAATGCAACAGTTTTTTGTAGAAGACACACAGGTGGGACGGGAATTTATTACCATTACAGGCGCGGACGTAAACCATATCAAACACGCGCTGCGAATGAAAACCGGTGAAAAAATCAGAGTCAGCAGTAAAAGCGGGGCGGATTACTTTTGCGTCATTACGGAACTTGCGGAACATTTTGTGCAGGCGGACATCTTAAAAGAAGAAGCCGCATCGACAGAGCTTTCCGGAAAAATTTATTTGTTTCAGGGTATCCCGAAAGGAACCCGTATGGAATTTGTCATAGAAAAAGCGGTGGAGCTTGGAGTATATGAAATTATTCCCGTAGACATGAAATACTGCGTCGTCAAATTAGATAAAAAGAAAGAAGCCGCCCGCATTAGCCGCTGGCAGAAATTAGCCGAAGCAGCCGCAAAACAATCCAAACGCAGCAGGATTCCAAACATTCATTCCGTTCTGTCTTTTCAGGAAGCCTTCGCATATGCTTCCCAATGTGACATATGCCTGCTTCCCTATGAAAACGCCAAAGGAATGCAGACGGCAAAAGAAGCGTTACAATCCATAAAAAAAGGCAATTCTATCAGTGTCATGATCGGGCCGGAAGGCGGCTTTTCCGAAGAAGAAATTTCCATCGCGAAAGATTCCATGCAGATGATTTCTTTGGGCAGGCGGATATTAAGAACGGATACGGCAGGCATTGCCATACTGTCTATGCTGATGTTAAAATTTGAAATGGAGGAAGACGCATGACGGTATATTTAGACAATGCGGCGACAACGCGATGCTGCAAATCCGCCGCAGAATATATGATGCGGCTAATCATGGAAGATTATGGCAATCCGTCGTCCCTTCATGCCATGGGCGTAAAAGCAGAAGAAGAAGTGAAAACGGCCAGAAAAAAGATTGCTAAAACCTTAAAAGCCCAAGAAAAAGAGATTGTCTTTACTTCCGGAGGGACAGAATCAAATAACCTTGCCATTTTAGGCAGCGCGCAGGCTAACAGGCGGGCGGGGAATCATATTATCACTACAGCCATTGAGCACGCTTCTGTGCAGCAGCCTATGCGTTATTTAGAAGAACAGGGCTTTCGGGTCACATACCTTCCTGTAGACAGCCACGGAATCCTTTGCCATGACGCATTAGAAGAAGCGTTAGACGAAGATACAATCCTTGTTTCCATGATGCTAGTAAATAATGAAATCGGTTCCATTACGCCGATTGACGAGGCAGTCAGGCAGATTCGGAACCGCTGTAAACATGCCTTGATCCATGCAGACGCCATACAGGCGTACGGAAAAATGCGTTTAAACCCAAAGAAATCAGGGATCGACCTGCTTTCTGCCAGCGGGCATAAAATCCATGGCCCGAAAGGAAGCGGTTTTTTATATATCAAAGATAAAACGAAACTAAGTCCAATCCTGTTTGGGGGAGGACAGCAAAAAGGAATGCGTTCCGGGACAGAAAACGTTCCTGCAATCGCAGGGCTTGGCGAAGCGGCCGTTTTGGCATATGAAAATTTCGATGAAAAAATTGACAGAATGTATGGACTGCGGGAGTATTTCATTCAGGAAGCGTCCCGCATTGCCAATGTAACCATTAACGGCAGTCTAGGCAGAGAATCCGCCCCGCACATTGTAAGCGTAAGCGTAGAGGGAGTCAGAAGCGAAGTCCTTTTGCATTCTTTAGAAGAAAAAGGCATCTATATTTCAGCGGGAAGCGCCTGTTCTTCGAATAAGCCTTCGGTAAGCCGCACTCTTGAGGCAATCGCTTTAAGACGGGATCTTTTAGATTCGACCGTCCGTTTCAGCTTTTGCGAAACGACGACGAAAGAAGAACTTGACTATACCTTGGATTGTATGTCCGAAATCATTCCATTTTGCAGAAAGTTCACGAGAAAATAGCAGTGGGAGGCGCTATGTATAAATCTTTTTTAATTAAATATGGAGAAATTGCCATAAAAGGCAAGAACAGATACCTGTTTGAAGAAGCCCTCGTCCGGCAAATCCGGTATGCGCTTCAATTTATAGAAGGAGAATTTCAGACGCGGCGCGCACAGGGCAGAATTTATGTGGACGCGCTTAGTGAATATGACTACGATGAAGTTATTGGCGCATTGACAACTGTTTTTGGCATTGTGGGGATTTGCCCTGTCGTTCTAACGGAAGATAAAGGCTTTGACGCATTGGCAAAAGACGTTATACAGTATCTGGATCAGGAATATCCAGACAAAAACAAGACTTTTAAAGTCCGCGCCAGACGGGCCAGAAAAAATTATCCAATGGATTCAATGGAGCTGAACGCGGAATTGGGCGGAAAAATTTTAGATGCGTTTCCGGAGATGAAAGTGGACGTGCATAATCCGGATATTCTGGTGTGCGTGGAAATCAGGGAAGAAATCAACATTTATTCCAAAGAAATCAAAGGCCCCGGCGGGATGCCAATCGGCGCAAATGGAAAAGCCATGCTTTTGCTTTCCGGCGGGATTGACAGCCCCGTTGCAGGCTATATGATTGCAAAACGCGGCGTAGCGGTTGATGCGGTTTATTTCCATGCCCCGCCTTATACAAGTGAGCGCGCGAAACAAAAAGTCATTGACTTAGCAAGGATTCTTTCGAAATATGCAGGTCCTGTCCAGCTTCATATTGTAAACTTTACCGATATTCAGTTAAGCATTTACGAGCATTGCCCACATGCGGAGCTTACGATTCTAATGCGCCGTTACATGATGAGGATTGCGGAACATTTCGCGTTAGGGCAAAACTGTCTTGGCTTAATAACAGGAGAGAGCATAGGGCAGGTGGCGAGTCAGACGCTGCAGTCCTTAGCGGCGACAAACGCCGTGTGCAATCTTCCTGTGTACCGGCCGTTGATTGGGTTTGATAAAAATGAAATTATAGACATTTCAGTAAAAATTGACGCTTATGAGACCAGTATCCAGCCGTTTGAAGACTGCTGTACAATATTTGTGGCGAAACATCCCGTCACGAAACCAAATCTGCGTGTCATTGAGCGTTCCGAGAAAAAACTGGAAGGCATGATTGAAGGGCTGGTGAAAACAGCTTTAGAGACAGTGGAAATTGTAACCATTACGGCAGAGGAATCCGCTTAATGCGTTTTTAAACTAAAAAAGAGTTCCATTTTGGAACTCTTTTGAACGCATTTAAAATTATTTTACAATGTAGGGATCTAAAGCTTCTAAAATATCCGCTTCGTCGCTTTCGACATGGATAGCAAGATCGATCGGCTTAGATAAATCCAAGCTGAAAATACCCATGATGGATTTTGCGTCGATGGTATATCTTCCGGAGATCAAATCAAAATCGTAATCAAACTGAGTGACTGTATTAACGAAAGCTTTCACCTTGTCAATGGAATTTAAAGAAATTTGAACTGTTTTCATGTGTGATATCCTCCCTTTGTTTCGTTTTTTGTTTGCTTATATACTACTTGTTTTAATAGAAAAAGTCAATGCCATTTACTTGAAATCCACGGAAAATGAATAAAAACCAAAAGGAGGCCATACGCCATGAATGCTCCCGCAAAAAAAACGGCGGCGCTGCGCAATTTAGGATGCAAAGTCAATGCCTATGAAACAGAAGCCATGCAGCAGCTTTTAGAGGAAGCCGGATACGAGATTGTAAGCTTTTCCGAAAAAGCGGACGTATATGTAGTCAACACCTGTTCTGTAACGAATATTGCAGACCGTAAATCCAGACAAATGCTGCATCGCGCTAAAAAAAACAATCCGAATGGCATTGTCGTTGCCGCCGGCTGTTATGTCCAGACGAAGGCAAAAGAAGCAAAGCTTGACACAGCGGTCGATCTTATCATTGGGAATAACCAGAAACAGGATTTAATCGCTGCCATTGAAGCGTATAAAAAAGACCATAGCAAAAATGGTTCCATGACAGAAATCAGCCACAGGCAGCCTTATGAAAATCTAAGCCTTACCCATACAGCGGGGCGGACGCGGGCATTTATCAAAGTTCAGGACGGGTGTAACCAGTTTTGCAGTTACTGTATTATCCCGTATGCAAGGGGAAGGGTCAGGAGCCGTTCTTTTGAGGAAGCAGTCAGCGAAGCCAAAACTTTGTCCCAAAACGGCTATCAGGAAGTTGTGCTGACCGGAATCCATTTAAGTTCCTATGGCGCAGACATTGGGGAAACCTTGCTTCATTTGATTTGGGAGATCAGTAAAATCAAGGGCATAAGAAGGATTCGTCTGGGTTCCTTAGAACCGGAAATCGTAACCGAGCCGTTTGCAAAGGCGCTTTCGCAAATTGAAACAATCTGCCCGCATTTCCATCTTTCCTTACAAAGCGGCTGTAACGCCACATTAAAGCGAATGAACCGCGCTTATACAACAGAAGAATTTTATAAAAGCTGCGGTTACCTTCGGAAATATTTTTCGCATCCGGCGGTTACTACGGATATTATTGTAGGGTTCCCACAGGAGACGCAGGCGGAATTTGATGAGACAAAAGCTTTTTTGGAAAAAGTCCGGTTTTATGAAATGCACATTTTTAAGTATTCCAGACGGGAAGGCACAAAAGCCGCCGCTATGCCAAACCAGATTCCCGAAGAAACCAAAGCAGAAAGAAGTGAAATCTTAATTTCGCTTGCAAATGAAATGTCAGAAGAATTTCGTTCTTATTATATAGGAAAAGAAGTGGAAGCTTTGATGGAAGAACGCGTTACCTTAGGCGGGCAGACCTATTTTAGCGGGTATACAAAAGAATATGTAAAGGTGTTATGCCGGACAGAACAGGACTTCACAAACAGGTTTGTAAAAGGCAGTTTGATCCGAAATGCAGACGGCATGTATCTTATGGGTTGAATTTTAAGGTTAAATATATTACAATAGATATAGCAATGCTTTTGCGTGCATAAAACAAAAGAGCGGAATAAGGGCGTGGAGATATGCAGAATTTAACAAACACACAATTTTTTAAAGTAGAGAAAGAACCGGAAATGCAGGTCAAAGATGTACTTGCCATCGTTTATGATGCGCTTACGGAAAAAGGGTATAATCCGGTCAACCAGATTGTTGGATATATTATGTCAGGTGATCCGACTTATATTACCAGCCATAATAATGCAAGAAGTCTGATTATGAAAGTGGAACGTGATGAAATCGTAGAAGAAGTGTTACAGGAATATATCAAAGAAAAGATGCAGCCATAGTGGAGTAAGACAAGATGGAATGCAGGCAAGTATGGAGGCTGTCATGCGGATACTGGGATTGGATTTTGGCTCACGTACGGTAGGAGTCGCAGTCAGTGATGCATTGGGGATTACCGCGCAAGGCGTAGAAATTATCCGGCGGAAATCTCCAAATAAACTGCGCAGGACATTGGCTAGGATTGAGGAGATTGTCTCCTTTTATGATGTGGAACAAATCGTTTTAGGATACCCGAAGCATATGAATAACACGGAAGGCGAACGCTGTGAATTGACGAAGGAATTTATGGAAAAGTTAGAGCGGCGTTTTGATTTTCCGGTGGAATTGTGGGATGAACGCTTAACGACTGCCCAAGCGCGCAATATTATGACGGAAAGCGGGATACGCGGCGATATGCAAAAAGAATATGTCGATGAAATCGCTGCAATGCTGATTCTTCAGGGATACTTGGATTCCCTGCAAATGAAGAAAAAGGAACAGGCTGATTAATTATGGAAAAAGTGAAATTTAATTCTCCTGTCTCACAGGAAATAAAGGAATTTTTCTGTCTGGAACAGACGAAAATTAATAATCAGAATTATCTGCTGGTCACTGAGGAAGAAGACGGTGATTCAGAAGCTTATATTTTAAAAGAAACCTCATCGGAGGACGAAGAAACGGTTTATGAAATGGTAGAAGAAGAAGCGGAATTTGAAGCCATTGCAAAAGTCTTTACCGAATTGATGGACGATGTGGATTTTGAATACTAGAAAAACGGAGGTATTATTTTTTGAAACAGAAAAAAACTGAACATGGAAAGCTTAAAATCATTCCACTAGGAGGGTTAGAACAGATTGGAATGAACATTACTGCCTTTGAGTACGGAGACAGTATTATTGTTGTGGACTGCGGATTGTCTTTCCCAGAGGACGATATGCTGGGGATTGATTTGGTCATTCCAGACATTACCTATCTTCGGGAACACGCGGATAAGGTAAAAGGCTTTTTTATCACGCATGGGCATGAAGACCATATTGGCGCAATCCCTTATGTGTTAAAGGAGCTGAATGTGCCGATTTATGCGACGAAACTGACGATTGGCATTATTGACAACAGGCTTAGGGAGCACAATATGCTTAGCATTGTCAAACGGAAAGTCGTAAAATACGGTCAGCATATCAACCTTGGCAATTTTCGTGTGGAATTTATCAAGACGAACCACAGCATTCAGGATGCGGCCGCGCTTGCGATTTATTCTCCGGCAGGAATTGTCGTGCATACCGGAGATTTCAAAGTGGACTATACTCCGGTTTTTGGGGATGCGATTGATTTGGCAAGGCTGGGGGAAATCGGCAAAAAAGGCGTGCTTGCGCTGATGTGTGACAGCACGAACGCTGAGCGTCCGGGATTTACGATGACGGAGCGTTCCGTTGGCAGAACCTTTGACAATATTTTTTCAGAGCATAGGAATTCGAGAATTATTATTGCCACATTTGCATCCAATGTAGACCGCGTGCAGCAGATTATCAATTTTGCCTGCAAATACGGCAGGAAAGTGGTAGTCGAAGGACGCAGCATGGTAAATATTATTTCGACGGCGACGGAACTTGGGTATTTGGATATTCCGGCGCATACGTTAATAGACGTAGAACAATTAAAAGACTATCCGGACGAACAGACCGTTTTGATTACGACAGGAAGCCAAGGGGAATCTATGGCGGCGTTGTCCCGCATGGCGTCCGGCATGCACAAAAAAATTACGATAAAACCGAAAGATACGATTATTTTCAGTTCAAACCCGATTCCGGGGAATGAAAAAGCCGTCTCAAACGTGATTAATGAATTGTTCCGGAAGGGCGCGGACGTTATCTGCCAAGACACCCATGTTTCGGGACATGCCTGTCAGGAGGACATTAAATTAATTTATTCTTTGGTGCGTCCGAAATACGCCATTCCGGTGCATGGGGAATACAGGCATTTAATGGCGCAGGCGAAAATAGCGGAAGAACTGGGATATAATAAAGAAAATATATTTATTTTATCTTCCGGCGATGTGTTGGAGCTGGACGAAAATGGAGCGGATCTTACTGGGCATGTGCAGACAGGAAATGTGATGGTGGACGGCCTTGGCGTGGGCGACGTTGGGAATATCGTGCTCCGCGACCGCCAGCATTTGGCGGAAGAAGGCATTATTATCGTAGTGCTGACTTTACAGGCCGGTTCGGGACAGGTGCTTGCAGGGCCGGACATCGTATCGAGGGGATTTGTCTATGTCAGGGGCTCAGAGAGTTTGATGGACGAGGCGAAACAAGTGCTTTATGACACGATGGAGCAGATGATGGATAAAAATATTACGGACTGGACCAGAATCAAAATGGAAATCAAGGAATCTTTGGGCGAGTTTGTTTGGAAAGAAACGAAGCGCAGGCCGATGATTATTCCGATTATCATGGAGGTTTAACCGCGGAGGGCATTGTGATGAGTCAGGTACAACAGGCAATCGATGCATTGGTTGCAGCAGTAAAAGACAGTGAAGAATATAAGGAATATTTGAGGACGAAAGAGTTAATCTCAAAGTATCCTCTTTTAAAAGAGCAGGCGGACAAGTTTTTAAGGCAAAACTATGAGATGCAGAACAGGAACGCAAATCTCTATGAAGAAGGCGACCGCATGCGCCAGGAATACAGGGAAATGTTTGACAACCAGATTATATGGGATTGCCTGAATGCGGAAAATGCGCTTTGCCGCATACTGCGTCAGGTGAATTTCAGTCTTTTGGAAGAATTGGATTTTGAAACGGCATTTGACAGTAATTAAACGTATGGGATACGGAGGAAAAAATGAGCGCCAGCAAAGTAGTTATGAAAATTGTAAGTTTCTGTTTTTCCATATTGATTGTCATTCTGCTGGTTATGGGCTTTTACCGGGGCGGGAAATGGGCGTTTGAGTTTGGGCATCGCGTCTTTACGGAAACCGCCGTGGATTTGCCGGAAGACGGGCAGGAAAAAGTCGTAGAGATTACTCCCGGCATGGGCGCAATGGAATTGGGGGACTTATTGGAAAAGAAGGGGTTAATCCGCGATTCCAAATTGTTTTTTTTACAATTAAAGCTATCATCTTTTTCTAATAAGATGAAGGAAGGAACCTATACTTTGTCTACGTCGATGACGGCATATGAAATGATGCAGGTAATGAGCGCATCGGAAATTGAAGACACAGAAACAGAGGAATAAACGGATATGATAGGAAATGAACGCCTAATTACATTTATCAATTCCTTAGAGCCGGATCATACCGAATTTTTAGAGCGTTTAGAGCAGAACGCAAGGGAAGAATTTGTGCCTGTGATACGGAGGGAAACGCAGCAGCTTTTAAAACTTCTTTTAGCGATGCAGCGTCCAAAACGCATTTTGGAAGTGGGGACGGCAGTTGGGTTTTCCGCTCTTTTTATGGCGGAATACAATCCGGTTTCCTGTGAAATTGTGACGATAGAAAATTATGAAAAAAGAATCCCCATAGCAAGGGCAAATTTTAAAGAAGCAAAAAGAGAAGGCCAGATCACTTTGTTAGAAGGCGATGCGCAGAAGATCCTCCCTTCTTTGCAAGAGCCGTTTGACTTTATTTTTATGGATGCGGCGAAGGGGCAGTATATTTTCTTTCTGCCGGAACTTGTCCGGCTCTTAAAAGATGGCGGGGTTTTGGTGACGGATAACGTTTTGCAGGACGGGGATATTTTGGAATCGCGGTTTGCCATTCCAAGGAGGAACCGGACAATCCATAAGCGGATGCGGGACTATCTTTATGAGATTATGCGCCATGAAAAACTGATAAGCTCGATCCTGCCAACCGGAGACGGCGTTTCCGTCAGTTTTAAAACAGAAACGAAAAACCACATGGAGAAGGAGAAGTTATGAGACGTCCTGAATTGCTTGTTCCGGCAGGAAATTTAGAAGTATTAAAAATTGCTGTTGTATTTGGGGCAGATGCGGTATATATTGGAGGAGAGGCGTTTGGGCTTCGCGCGAAAGCCAAAAATTTTTCTTTGGAAGACATGAAAGAAGGCATAGATTTTGCCCATAAGCATGGAGTGAAAGTCTATGTGACGGCTAATATTTTGGCGCATAATGAAGATTTAGAGGAAGTCAGGGAATATTTCAGGGAATTAAAAGAAATTTTGCCGGATGCGTTAATTATTTCCGATATGGGCGTATTTGCGGCGGCAAAGGAGATCTGTCCGGAAATTGAAATCCATATCAGCACACAGGCGAATAATACGAATTACGGCGCATTTTCATTCTGGCATACATTAGGGGCGAAACGGGTGGTTTGCGCAAGGGAGCTGTCATTTCCTGAGATTACGCAGATCCGCAGGGAAATCCCCGATACGCTTGAAATTGAAGCGTTTGTCCATGGCGCGATGTGCATTTCTTATTCCGGCAGATGCCTCCTTAGCAATTATCTTGTGGGAAGGGACGCCAATCAGGGCGCTTGCGCGCACCCTTGCCGTTGGAAATATTCGCTTGTGGAAGAAACAAGGCCGGGAGAATATCTGCCTGTCTATGAAAATGAACGCGGCACTTATATCTTTAATTCCAAGGATCTGTGCATGATTGGGCATATCCCAAAGCTGATTGGGGCAGGGATTGACAGTTTTAAAATAGAAGGCAGAATGAAAACGGCGCTGTATGTGGCGACGGTTGCAAGGACATACCGGAAGGCAATAGACGACTATATGGAGTCTTTGGAACTTTACCGGAAAAATATGCCGTGGTATTTGGAACAGATTAAAAGCTGCACTTACCGGCAGTTTACGACAGGATTTTTCTTTGGGAAGCCTTCAGAGGAGGCGCAGATTTACGATAACAACACTTATGTGACAAAATATATCTACCTTGGGATCGCGGGCGGATGCAGTAAAGAGGGATACTGTCAGATTGAACAGCGCAATAAATTTTCCGTCGGTGAGCAAATCGAGGTAATGAAGCCGAATGGAGAAAACATACAAGCCGTTGTAAAACAGATCTTCGATGAAGATGGCAACTCCATACCGGATGCGCCGCATCCAAAACAGAAACTATATATTGATTTAGGCATACCAGTTGCGCGTTTTGATATTTTACGCAGAAAAGCAGAGGAGTGTTGACGATGGAACAGGAAAAATATGTTGCATATGTAGGGACTTACACGCATGAACACAGTATCGGAATCCATATTTATGATGTAGACGCAGAAGCCGGACGTATGGAGAAGCGGAAAGTAATCAATATTACAAATCCTTCCGATCTGCTTGTGTCCCGTAACCGGAAGTTTTTATATTCCATTACGGATGATGGCGTCCGGGCGTTTAAAATCCTGCCGGACGGGGATTTAGAGATGATGAATGAACAGTGGATTGGCGGGATGCGCGGCTGTTATTTAGATGTAGACGACGAAAACCGCTATGTATTTGTCGGCGGGTACCATGATGGGAGAGTGTCGATGCTGCATTTAGAAGAAGACGGGTCAGTAGGTGAAATTGCAGACGGGGTGTTCCATAAAGGCGTAGGAAGGAGCGCGGCGGACAGAAGCTCAAGGCCGCATGTAAATTGCGTCAAGGTTACGCCAGATCAGCAGTATCTATGCGCCGTGGACGGCGGTTTGGATCATGTGAAAGTTTATAAGATTGATTACCAGAATGGAAAGTTGAAGTTGGCGGATATTATCCATAGCGATTTAGATTCTGCGCCTAAGATGATCCGCTTTAGCAAAGACGGACGCAACGCGTATGTGTTAAATGAATTGGAAACTACAGTGGATGTTTATTCTTACTATGTCGGTCAGCATGGGGCAGAGTTTGAGCGTATCCAGAAAGTGTCGACGCAGAAGAAGAAAAACGATCATTGCAGCGCACAGAATATGGAATTTTCACCGGACGGCAAATATCTTTACTGCGCAAATGCGGGAACGACGGAAATGGCAGTGTTTGAGCGCGATCCCGAAACGGGGAAATTGGATTTGCTCTGCGTTATCCCGATTAGCGGCGATTTTCCGAAAGCGCTTGCAGTCTTACCGGGGAACCGGCATTTTATCAGTTTAAACCACGAGTCAAATGAAATCTGTACGTTTCGTATGGATTATGAGAAGAAATACGCTTTAATGGACGGAAAACCGCTTAAGATTGATAAACCGAACTGCGTTTATATTTTAGGGCTTCAAGAGTAAATAAAACCGCCTGTATTTGATGGATTTTATATCGGATACAGGCGGAAAATGTATTAGGGGAAAATATTTTTCAACTATAAGTTATTTTTTTGTTGTGTTTAATGAAAATATGGTATATATTAGAAATGTATTTCTAATATATATGGAGGTTTAGGCATATGAAAAATAAGAAGATATTTTTAGCTGCCGGCATTGCGGCGATTCTTGCAGTCTTTGGAATTGGAGTAATGGCGGGAGCTTTTTTTTCGGCAAATCAGTCCGGATCACAGGAACAGAATGTAGTGCAGAATACAGGACAGGACTCAGCGGATCAGGCTGCGCCAAAAGCTCCAATGCAAGGGATGGAAAGTCAGATTACAATGGAAGAAGCCAAAAAAACGGCATGTCTCGATTTAGGCTTATCTGTTTCGGAGGTTACTTTTACAAAAGAAAAACTGGATTATGACGATGGAATTGCATTGTATGAGATTGAATTTTTTACGGAAACGCAGGGATATGAATATGAAATCAAAGCGGATACAGGGGAAATATACAGTAAAGAGATAGAAGATAGGAAACAGCAAAATTTTGGCAGTTCTGAATCTCAAGTTGACATGGAGCAGGCAAAGTCCATCGCCGTGAGCCATGCCGGATTTTCTGTTTCGGACGTGGCATTTACAAAAGAAAAATTAGATAGTGAAGATGGGATCACAGTATATGAGATTGAGTTTTTAAAAGATGGCATGGAATATGAATATGAAATCGATGCATCGTCAGGGACTATTTTAGAATGCCATTCAGAGATGGAATAGGATTGTTTTTCGAATGGACAGAGTATAAACCTTCGAACTGATGTAAGATAAAATTACTCAGTTTGAAGGTTTATTTTATGACAAGGAAAAAATTCCGCACAAAAGGCAGAGCTTCATGTCTATTTTGCTTACCATTTCATCTGTATGCCGCGTATTGGAATAATTTCTCCCAAACCATGCGCTTGCCATAAGGCGGTTTGCTTTTACCCGATTTTTCAACGCGATATGCGTTCGGTCATTTACAGTAGGAGTAGTTGGTATTGTAACCCCTGCCGTTCTCCCATATCCAGCCCATACGCATTGGGAAACAAAGTTTGTGCAATCTTCGGATGCCCTTTTGAAAATATAGTCTTGTATAATAGAATATTCTTAGGCTTTTATTTAAGGATTTTGATAAAATTTGCGTATCTTTTCTAAATTTGCAGACATATTTAACAGTAATGCATCAGCGATTGTCAAAAGAGCCATTGATTCCACAACGACGACAGCGCGGGGAACAATAATGGGATCATGTCTGCCATGGATCGATATTTCAATTTCTTCGCCGGAATTTGTAACCGTTTTTTGGGTTGCGGCTATAGATGGAGTTGGTTTTACTGCTGCCCGGAACACAATCTGGGAACCGTTGCTGATTCCTCCCAGCACGCCGCCGGAATGGTTGGTGTGGGTTTTAATGTCGTTTTGCTCTGAAAGATAGAAATTGTCATTGTTTTCGCTGCCATTTGCATATGCTGCATGAAAGCCATCGCCTATTTCAAAGCCCTTGACTGCGCCGATAGAGAAAATGGCTTTTGCAAGGTTCGCATCTAGTTTTTCAAATACAGGATCTCCGATTCCGGCTGGCATGCCGTCAATGACGCATTCAATGATTCCTCCGGCGGAATCTTTTTGTTCCATACAAGACTTTAAATAGCGTTCCGCTTCTTTCGCGGCGTTTTCGTCCGGCATGAAAAGTGGGTTTTTGCCAATGGAAGTAACGTCAAATGATTTCGCTTCAACAGGGCCGATGGATTTTGTATATGCAATACATGTAATGCCAAGCTGCTGTAATAATTTTGCCGCCACCGCGCCTGCTGCAACCCTTCCAATCGTTTCTCTGCCAGAAGACCGCCCGCCGCCGCGGTAATCCCGAAATCCATATTTTGCATCAAACGTAAAATCTGCATGTCCGGGGCGGTAATAGCTTGCAATTTCACTGTAATCTTTTGATTTTTGGTCTTGGTTCCATACAAGCATAGAAAGTGGCGTTCCAGTTGTTTTTCCTTCAAAAACGCCGGAGAGGATTTCTACGGAATCGTTTTCTTTTCTCTGCGTGGCATATCGGGATTGCCCCGGTTTGCGGCGGTCTAAAAAGCATTGTATATCTTCTTCGGATAAAGAAAGCCCTGCCGGACAGCCGTCAATAACAACGCCTATGCCTTTTCCATGGGATTCTCCCCATGTGGTGATTTTAAAAATTGTTCCAAATGTTGAACCTGCCATATATTCCTCCTGAGGCTGTTTTTGTATCATACTATAGCATAATTTCCGTTATTGGAAAAGTAATAATTGATCATTTTCGGGAGATTTCTTAGATTTCCATGTATTTCAGGTTTGAGCGGGAGCATTGTTTTTATATTAATATGGAATATGCGGAGATAAAAATGTAATTGAAATCAAGAAGATGAAGATGATGTTTAGTGGCAAATGCAAAAATATCTTGAATGAATTTCAAAAGCTTTTTCCAGAAACCATGGATACATTATGAAAATCATATTAAAATCAGTTAAAACAGGATTGTCTTTTATAATATTTCCGGTTTTCCATTTTAGAGAAGCGCAATGATTTCTTCCCAGAGTTATGTCTTGGAATTATTTTGGTTCTATGGTAAAATAAATAAAACATTGTAAAGAGCAAGGTTTAAAAGTTTATTTAATGATTAAGATCATTTTTGCAAAAATAATTTATTGAGTTAGTTGAGGTTTTACAAGAATGATAGAATGACACAGTTTGGCATTTCAAGAATTATAAAATGGTTCAAGTGAGGATTTACAAGAATATCAAAACGAAAACATAAATGAATGAAATAAGGAGGCAATATGAAAACATTTGATACAGAGTACAAATTGTTAGAAGAAATGTACGCAGATGTTTTTTTTCCTGATTTTTTAGTGGACAAAATAAAGGCATTGATACAAAATGTTATTTTATTTCTGGAAACAGGGGAACGTGGCATTGAAATAATTCAGGAAAAATTTGATGAAATGACAGCCAAAATTAATGATCTGGAGGAAGAATTTGAAGAAAACGACAGTGAATTAGAAACCGGCGCGCGGGAAAGCATCGGAGAAACAGTGGCATATATCTTGCAATGGTTTGATCTTGACATAGACGTAGAACAGGCAATCCGCGAGAGGGATTGGTAAACAGTGAAAACAACGCAGGCGCATAGCCGGGCTTGGAAATTGGTTTTACGGCAAGGCAAAAGAAAGTCTTTACACGTCTGAAGCTTTTCGTTATAATAAAAGCAGGAAAGTATTTTGAAATGTATGGTTATCTCTAAAGTAGAAAGATTTGGATCGCTGCTTATAGAGGTATTTTTAAAGTAGAAAGAATGGAGGACATAGCATGGCATTTTTATCAAGTTTGGCGCAGTATGCGTTAAAAGTTGTTTTTTATGCGGTTTTAGCGGTATGTGGAATTTTTGCGGGTAAAAAGTTAAGAGAACGCAAAGATGCAAAAACGGAAGAATAAATGATTTAGTTGGAGGAAACGACAGTGAAACAGAAGTTTGGAGTAAATGAGCTGCGCAGGCTCTATTTGGAATTTTTTGAAAGTAAGGATCATCTGAAGCTAAATAGTTTCTCTTTGGTGCCGCGCAATGACAACAGCCTGCTTTTAATTAATGCAGGCATGGCGCCTTTGAAGCCCTATTTTACAGGGCAGGAAATTCCGCCGAGGAAACGCGTAACGACGTGCCAGAAATGTATCCGTACCGGAGATATAGAGAATGTCGGCAAAACGGCCAGACATTTGACTTTTTTTGAAATGCTTGGGAATTTTTCATTCGGGGATTATTTTAAACGGGAAGCGATTGCGTGGTCTTGGGAGTTTTTGACGAAAACGCTTGGTTTGGAGGAAGATCGGTTATATCCGTCCATATATGGGGAAGATGAGGACGCGTTTAAAATCTGGAATCAGGAAATTGGGGTTAGCGCTGACAAAATCACAAGGTTTTACCGTGATCCTAAAACCGGAAAATGCGACAATTTCTGGGAACATGGCGCCGGGCCATGCGGGCCTTGTTCTGAGATTTATTATGACAGGGGAGAGCGGTTTGGCTGTGGAAAGCCAGATTGTAAAGTTGGCTGTGACTGCGACCGTTTTATGGAAGTCTGGAATAATGTGTTTACGCAGTTTGACGGAGATGGAAAAGGCGGATACGAGGAATTAGAACAGAAAAACATTGACACCGGAATGGGTCTTGAACGTCTTGCCGTTGTTATGCAGGAAGTGGACTCTGTCTTTGACATTGACACCATGAAAGCAATCCGCGATAAAGTCTGCGAGCTTGCTAAAAAAACATACCAGACGGATACTGTGGACGATATTTCCATACGTTTAATCACCGACCATATCCGATCTGCCACGTTTATGGTGTCTGACGGCATTATGCCAAGCAACGAAGGCCGCGGCTATGTGTTGCGCAGATTAATCCGGCGCGCGGCAAGACATGGAAAAATGCTTGGGATTGACGGCGTGTTTTTAGCGGAATTAAGCGCAACCGTAATTGCAGAAAGCAAAGACGGCTATCCGGAATTAGAAGAAAAGAAAGCATTTATTTTCCGCGTATTGACGCAGGAAGAAGAAAAATTCCATAAGACGATTGATCAGGGGCTTTCCATTTTGGCGGACTTGCAAAAAGAAATGGAAGCGAATGGCAGTAAGATCCTTTCGGGTGATGACGCATTCAAACTATATGACACATATGGATTCCCGATTGATTTGACACAGGAAATTTTGGAAGAAAAAGGATTTGCCATTGATGAAGCCGGATTTTTGGCGGCTATGGAAGACCAGCGGACGAAAGCGAGAAAAGCGAGAAAAGCGACGAACTACATGGGAACCGATGCAACGGTATATGAATCCTTAGATCCGAAACTAACGACAGAATTTGTCGGATATGAGCATTTAACGTATCTTTCCAAAGTAACGGCGTTGACGACGGAAAAAGAGTTAGTGGAAGCGTTGTCAGACGGTGAAATGGGAACCATTTTTGTAGAGCAGACGCCGTTTTATGCGACAATGGGCGGGCAGAATGCAGATACGGGAATGATTCGCGCCAAAGATTTTGAATTTGTCGCGCAAGACACAGTATCCTTGTTAGGCGGCAAAATCGGACATGTCGGAACAGTGAAAAAAGGAATGGTAAAAATAGGGGATGTCGTGGAACTTTCCGTAGATAAAGAAAAGCGTCTGGCGATTGGCAAAAACCACAGCGCGACGCATCTTTTGCAAAAAGCTCTGCGCAAAACGCTTGGAAGCCATGTAGAGCAGGCTGGCTCCGATGTGAATGAAGACCGCCTTCGGTTTGATTTCACGCATTTTTCGGCAATGACGGCAGAGGAGCTTGCAAAAGTGGAAGAAACCGTGAATGCCCAGATCGAAGCCGCGCTTGACGTAGTCACGGACGTTATGACATTAGAGGAAGCGAAAAAAACAGGCGCAATGGCGCTGTTTGGGGAGAAATATGGGGAAACGGTCCGCGTCGTGCGTATGGGTGGTTTTTCCACGGAATTGTGCGGCGGCACGCATGTGGCGAATACATCGGCAATTACAGCGTTTAAGATTGTCAGTGAATCCGGCGTTGCGGCAGGGGTCAGAAGAATTGAGGCGCTGACAAGCAAAGCAGTGTTTGCTTATTATGACAAAATAGAAAAAGATTTAGAACAGGCGGCTGCGCTGTTAAAAACTAGTCCTTCGGAAGTCATTGCGCGGCTTAACCATCTTTTAAATGAAGTAAAATCTTTACAAGGGGAAAATGATGCGCTTAAGAGCAAAGCGGCGAAAGAATCCCTTGGAGACGCAATGAATCAGGTGATAGAAGTAAAAGGCATAAATATGCTGGCGGCAAGGGCCGACGGCGTGGATATGAACGGGCTTCGGGAGCTTGGGGATCAGTTAAAAGAAAAGTTAGGAGATGGCGTCATTGTGTTAGCTTCTGAGCAGAATGGCAAAGTCAATTTAATTGCAATGGCAACTGACGGCGCAATGAAAAAAGGCGCGCATGCCGGAAATCTGATTAAAGGAATTGCAGGCAAAGTTGGCGGAGGCGGAGGCGGACGCCCTAATATGGCTCAGGCCGGTGGGAAAAATCCGGCAGGGATTGCGGAGGCGCTTGCAGAAGTGAAAGTTGTGTTGGAAGGACAGATAAAAGAATAAAGCGGAACTCTGCAAAGTTTGGTTTGTATTTTTGTTTTCCCTTGTGTTGGTTTTTCTCAGCCAAAACAAGGGAAATTTTTGTTGTTTTTTGCCATTTTATCTATGAGCAATACAGAAGAACGCTTATATTGAGTTTTTTGCGCAGGCGTGATGCAATATCTCTGTTTCTATCCAAAAATCATAAAAATAAGAGTAAACGCGCTCCCATTAGAACGCCATATAAAACGGCTCGTTTTACAATATCAGATAGATTGTAAATCAGGGTTCTATCAACATCTATTTTATTTGTGACGACGGCGCACGTTATTCTCTTTCAAACGGAGCGTCAGATTACTTTCTCGGAGATATGGATATTTTTTATTCCAAAAGCGGCAATATTTATGCGCAAGCAGCCGAACGCGTGTAATAGAACAGGCTGCTTTCCATCTTCATTGCAGCGCAAGACAGCTTCAGAGAATTTTCCTTTTTAAGCGACAAACGAAAATGAACGGTGCGAAAAATTTCATTTGACTCTGACGCTGCGTTATAGTTTATACTGACCTTCAAGGAGGTGAGAGAATGAACACTGTGAAGGAAGTCAGTAAACTGGCAGGCGTAAGCGCGCGCACATTGCATCATTATGATAAAATTGGTCTGCTTTCCCCAAGCGCAACCACAAAAGCAGGGTATCGTCTGTATGACGAAACGGCAATAGAACGTTTACAGATGATTCTATTGTTCCGTGAGCTTAAATTTCCATTGAAGGAAATAAAAAGAATTATAGAGAGCCCCGCATTCGACAGGGCGAGAGCATTGGAAGACCAAATACATCTTTTGATGCTGCAAAAAGAACACATTGAAAATTTAATAGACTTAGCAAAAGGAATACAAGTGATGGGAGTGAAGAAATTGTTGGATTTTAAGGCGTTTGACACTAGAAAAATAGATGAATATGCAGAGGAAGCGAAAAAACGGTGGGGCGGTACGGACGCTTATCGGGAATGTGAGGAAAAGATGAAAGGAAGGACAGGCGAAGAAAACAAAAAAATAAGTGAAGACATGATGGGCATATTCCGTGAGTTTGGCGAAATGCGGACAAAGCGCCCACAGGATGCCGACGTACAGGCATTAGTGCAGAAACTGCGTGATTTTATCACGGAGCATTTCTATCAGTGCACATTGGAAATTTTAAAGTCATTGGGCGGCATGTATGCGGGCGGCGGAAGCATGACGGAAAACATTGATAAGGCTGGCGGAAGCGGCACAGCGGCATTTGCGGAACAAGCGATTTTGATCTATTGCCAAAAATAGTTTAAAATCCGAGCGGTTCTCCAATGAGAAAAACTTTAATGCGTCCTTTCACGCCGCTTCTTCGCGTAATGACAATCTGGTTGCAAATGCAGTCGGGCGACAGGCAGTCACTGCAGGTTCCGTTTATGGAACAAGGCGTCTGCTTTTGCAGCCGGATGCAGTTGGGCGGGGTGGCGGTATTGCGGACGCGGCGGACGGCGTCTTCTACGGTGGGAGAGAGTTTGTTCATTCCGGCAAAGACGAACACTTCTTTTGGCCCGTAAATCAGCGCCGCCACGCGGTTTCCCCTGCCGTCAATATTAACGAGAATCCCATCTGAGGAAATGGCGTTGCTGCTCATAAAATAGGCGTCCGCCGTCAGGCAGTTGTGATAAAGAGCTTCAATTTCTTCGGGCGAAGACACTTCGTTCCGGTCATAAAGCCGGATCGACGGGCTGGATTTTAATGCATCGTACATTCCGCTTTCCACTAATGTCATAGATCCGCCAAAACCGACCGTGGCATTTTCAGGCAGTAGAGACATCGCTTTTTCTACGGCTTCTTTTGCCGTAGGGAAGTAGTAACCTTCCATCTGTCTCTTTTTCAGGTTTGAAATAACAGTGTCCGCTAGTTTTTCATAATAGATTTGTATGGAATCCATAAGCTGCCTCCTAAAAATATATTGACAAATATAAGAAAAGTATAATATAAATGTATAAAAAAAGGAAGCGTATTATGGATAAGAATTTGAAAAAAATGATTTCGTATTATAAACCCTACCGGAAGGTGTTTGCCGCCGATTTGTTTTTTGCGGTTCTCGCTTCAGCGATTGCGCTTGCGCTGCCGTTAATCGTCCGTTACATCACATCGGCGGTTATTTTTATGGAACAAAAAGAGGCGCTTCGCCAGACGCTGTTACTGGGATTGTTTATGGCGTTTTTGGTTATCATTTCCTGTTTTTGCAATTATTATATTTCGAATTACGGTCATGTGATGGGCGCAAAGATTGAGTTTGACATGCGCGCGGAGATATTTGAGCATTACCAAAGGCTTTCATTTTCTTTTTATGACAACCAGAAAGTCGGGGCGTTAATGTCGAGAATTACGACGGATTTATTTGACATTACGGAGCTTATGCATCATGGGCCGGAAAACATTGTAATTTCTTTGATAAAGATTTTGGGCGCATTTTTTATTATGACTTCGATTAGCCCGGTTTTGACGTTTTTTGCCTTTATCCTTGTTCCGGTGATGTTTGCGTACGCTTATTTTTTCAATGGAAAAATGAAACGCGCATTTCGGAAAAACCGTGAAAAAATTGCGGAAATCAACAGCCGCATTGAAGACAATCTTTCCGGCATCCGAGTCGTAAAATCGTTTGCCAATGAGCAGATGGAAAAAGAAAAGTTTGCGGAAGGGAATGGCGGTTTTCTGGCGGCGAAAAAAAACAGTTATTTTTATATGGGCGGATACCATGCGGGCTTAAGTTCTTTTTCTTTGCTGATTACGATTCTAGTTTTAGCGGCTGGGGCGATTTTAATTTCTTATGGCGCTGTGGAAGTGACGGATTTGGTAACGTTTCTGCTCTATATTAATATACTGACGGAACCGATTAAGACGCTGATTGATTTTACAGAACAGTTTCAGAATGGGTATACGGGATTTGAGCGCTTTTTAGAGATTTTAGCGATTGAGCCGGAAATTCAGGACGCGGCGGACGCAAAGCCTTTGCATGATGTAAAAGGCGTAATTGATTTTGACAATGTTTCTTTCCGGTATGAAGAAAACAGTGAAAAAGTGTTAAGCCATGTCAGCCTGCATGTAAACGCCGGAGAATATGTGGCGCTTGTCGGTTCCTCAGGGGCAGGGAAAAGCACGCTGTGCAGTCTGCTTCCGCGGTTTTATGACGTGACGGGCGGGGCGGTAAAGATAGACGGGACCGATGTTAGGCAATTAGAGCTTAAGAGCCTGCGCGGGCATATCGGGATTGTTCAGCAAGATGTGTATTTGTTCGCGGGCAGTATTTTTGACAATATCCGCTATGGAAAACCAGAAGCTTCCCGCCAAGAAGTGGTTACGGCGGCAAAATGCGCCAATGCGCATGAATTTATTATGGCTTTGCCAGATGGATACGACACGGACATCGGACAGCGCGGCGTAAAGCTTTCCGGCGGGCAGAAACAGCGGCTTTCGATTGCGCGGGTATTTTTGAAGAATCCGCCGATTTTGATTTTCGATGAAGCGACGTCTGCGCTTGACAACGAAAGTGAAAAAGTCGTACAGGATTCTTTGGAGAAACTGGCAGAAAACAGGACGACATTTGTAATTGCGCACAGGCTTTCAACAATAGAAAACGCGGAACGGATACTGGTTTTGACGGAAAACGGGATTGCGGAAGAAGGGACGCATGAGGAGCTTCTGCAAAAACAAGGGATTTATGAAAAGCTGTACCACAAAGGATAAGCGGCGTTGTTGTTTTAAAGTAAAATCACTTGCCAACAGATTTATTCTATGCTAGATTATAAAAAGTGAAAAGAAAGGAACGAAAGATTATGGAAAGAGTACGGACAAGATTTGCCCCAAGCCCGACTGGGCGTATGCACATCGGCAATTTAAGGACGGCGCTGTATGCCTATCTGATTGCGAAACACGCGGGCGGGGATTTTATTTTAAGGATAGAGGACACCGATCAGGAGCGTTACGTTGCGGAAGCGTTAGACATTATTTACCGGACGATGGAACAAACCGGTTTAATCCACGACGAAGGGCCTGACAAAGACGGAGGATATGGGCCTTATGTCCAAAGTGAGCGTCAGGAAAAAGGCATTTATTTAGAGTATGCCAAACAGCTTGTTGCGCAAGGGAAAGCCTACTATTGTTTTTGTGGCAAAGAGCGTTTGGAAAGTTTAAAACAAAAGATTTCCGGCAAAGAGATCAATATTTATGATAAACACTGCCTAAATTTAAGCAAAGAAGAAATTGAAGAAAAACTGGCGGCTAAAATCCCTTATGTAATCCGTCAAAACAATCCAAATACAGGCGTAACTGTGTTTGAAGATGAAATTTATGGCAGGATTGAAGTCGACAATGCGGAATTAGACGATATGATTTTAATAAAATCCGACGGCTATCCGACTTATAATTTTGCAAATGTCGTTGACGACCATCTGATGGGCATAACGCATGTCGTGCGGGGCAATGAATATCTTTCTTCTTCCCCAAAATATAACAGGCTTTATGAAGCGTTTGGCTGGGAGATTCCGGTTTATGTCCACTGTCCGCTGATTACAAATGAAGAACATCAAAAGTTAAGCAAAAGAAGCGGGCATGCTTCCTTTGAGGACTTAATGGAACAGGGATTTTTATCGGAAGCGGTTGTCAATTTTGTCGCCCTGTTAGGGTGGAGCCCGTCAGAAAACCGTGAAATTTTCCGGTTAGAGGAGCTTGTGGAAGCGTTTGACTATCATCACATGAGCAAATCCCCTGCCGTATTTGATGTGGTAAAATTAAAATGGATGAACGGAGAATATTTAAAGGCAATGGAACCCGCGGCGTTTTATGCGATTGCAGAGCCTTATATCAAAAAATCCGTCACGAAAGAGTATGATTTGCAAAAAATTGCAGCGCTCGTACAGACCAGAATTGAAATTTTACCGGATATTGCAGGGCATATTGACTTTTTCGAAGAACTTCCGGAATATGACATTGCAATGTATACGCACAAAAAGATGAAAACCACGGCTGAATCCTCACGCGTGGTTTTAACGGAGCTGCTTCCGGTTTTAACGGCGCAGGAAGATTACAGTAACGATACACTCTATGCGGCTATTTTAAGTTTTGCCAAGGAAAAAGGATATAAAAACGGATACGCGCTTTGGCCGCTTAGGACGGCGGTTTCGGGCAAACAGATGACGCCGGGCGGGGCGACGGAGCTGATGGAGATTTTAGGAAAAGAGGAATCTTTAAGAAGAATAAAAATTGGAATTGAAAAACTATCCGTAAACTAAAGGAATTTCTATGAATCAAACTCTAAGCGCTGCCCAGAAACAGGCAGTTTCACATCTGAACGGCCCAATGCTTACGCTTGCCGGACCCGGTTCCGGCAAGACGTTTGTCATTACCAAACGAATCGAATATTTAATCAAACATGCAAAAATTGATCCTTCCCATATTTTAGTCATTACATTTACTAAAGCGGCGGCGGCCGAGATGAAAGAGCGGTTTTGCCGAATCGTTCAGGATATGGGGACGCGGGTGACGTTTGGGACGTTCCACGCTGTGTTTTTTATGATATTAAAACATGCGTATCATTATGAAGCTTCTAATATTATAAGGGAAGAAGAACGGATGCATTTGATGCGGGAGCTGATTTATTCCATGCGTCTGGAATTTGACGACGAAACGGAATTTACGCAGGATTTGCTTTCGGAAATCAGTTCTGTGAAAAACAGCAGGCTAAGCCTTGCCCATTATTATCCCATTCATTGCGCGAAAGAAGTTTTTTGCGACCTTTTCAACGAATACCAAAGCCATTTAAAGCGGCATAGAAAACTCGATTTTGACGATATGCTTGTGTATACATATGAATTGTTTTCTGAACGGAAAGATATTTTATCTGCGTGGCAGAAAAAGTATCCCTATATCCTTGTTGATGAATTTCAGGACGTGAATCAGATTCAGTATGATATTTTACGGATGCTTGCGGAGCCAAGGCAGAATCTGTTTCTTGTGGGAGACGACGACCAGTCCATATACCGTTTCCGCGGCGCGCGTCCTGAAATTATGCTGCATATCCCAAAGGATTATCCTAATGTAAAAACGGTTCAATTACCCTGTAACTACCGCTGTCCAAAAGATGTGACGCAGATGGCGGGGAAATTGATTTCTTATAATAAAGAACGTTTCCCAAAGGAAATTTTTGCGGCAGGGTCAACGGAACGCAGCATTACGGCGGAACTGCACGTAAACCAGCGGGAAGTAAACAAGAAAATTGTGGAGCGAATCCGCGCAGGCAATACGCCTCTTTCCGGTACGGCGGTTTTATTTCGGACGAATACGCAGGCGAGATTTTTAATGGAACAGTTCATGGAATACAACATTCCGTTTACTGCAAAAGATAAAGCGCCAAACATTTATGGGCATTGGATTGCGAAAGATTTATACGCATATTTCCGTCTGGCGCTAGGGAGCCGCCAGCGCAGGGATTTTTTCATGATTATGAATCGCCCGAAACGCTATTTAAGTCGGGAAAGTTTAGGAGAAGAAACGGTTTCATTCCAAGCATGGCAGGCGTTTTATTCAGAGCGGCCTTGGATAGAAGAACGGATAGAAACGCTTTACGCCGATTTGCAGGCATTGAAAACGATGCGTCCGTTTGCCGCAATTAATTATATAAGAAAAGCAATCGGATACGATGGGTTTTTGGAAGAATACGCAGATTACCGTAGGATTGACAAAGACGGCTTGTTTGAGGTAATCGAAGAATTGCAGGAGAGCAGTAAGCCATATGCGGATTTTTCGGAGTGGCAGGCGCACATTTTGCGTTATCAAAAGGAGTTAGAGGAGGTTTTTTCAGACAAAAGGCAAAAACAAGACGCCGTGACTTTGGCGACATTCCACAGCGCAAAAGGGCTGGAGTTTGAAACCGTGCATATTATAGATGTAAACGAAGGCGTTACGCCATATAAAAAAGCCGTCCTTCCGGCAGATATGGAGGAAGAACGGCGTATGTTTTATGTAGCTGTCACCCGCGCAAAAAAGAGCCTGTATCTGTATGCTTCCAAGAAGATTCAAAATAAAGAAGCGGAAGTTTCCAGATTTATGGCGGAAGCGGGTTTAACCATGCAAGACTGCCATAACTATTCTTCCGCGTCGTCAATCTCTTCTAAGAGGTCATTGAACTGAGTCTCGACGGCTTCTAATTCCTCATCGTCCAGAATGTTTTCAAGGGTAGGGCTGCCTTCTTCATTTTCTATGTACCGATAGATGTAAACTGTGCCTTCTTCTAATTCTTCCCCGTTTTCATCTACAGGAAGAAGCGCGATGTAGTCTCTGCCGTCCGCTTCAAAAATAGTAAGGATTTCACATTCTGCCTGTGTGCCGTCATCAAGCTCAAGCGTCACGCAGATATCTTCATCGTCAGGCGGGATTGGATTTGTTTCGTTGTTCATGGGATTCTCCTTTCTTTGATGCAAGTATAGCGCAATTATAGCATAGGAGAAAAGGAAATACAAGGCGGATGCGTTTTGCAGGCTATGACTTATAAAGGCGCGCCTAGTCCATAGCAAACGCATAATTTTATTGAAAACTAAATTTCTGCGCTTGCATATTTGTCTAAATTATGGTATAGTATTTAAGATATGGCAAAAAGCCAAGAATAAACACATATGCGGATGATGGAGTGGTGCCGGAGACGGCGCTTCAGGAGAGGAAGCATATGGAGGGAAAAACCAGATGGAGGTAAGAAAATGAGCGTTATTACAATGAAACAGTTACTGGAAGCGGGTGTTCATTTTGGACATCAGACAAGAAGATGGAATCCGAAAATGGCTCCTTACATTTACACAGAGAGAAATGGCATCTATATCATTGATTTGCAGAAATCTGTGGGTAAAGTGGACGAGGCTTACCGGGCAGTTGCGGATATTGTAGCGGAAGGCGGATCGATCCTTTTTGTCGGCACGAAAAAGCAGGCTCAGGATGCAATTAAGGCAGAAGCGGAGCGCTGCGGAATGTATTATGTCAATGAGAGATGGCTTGGCGGAATGCTGACAAACTTTAAGACAATCCAAAGCCGGATTGGAAGGTTAAAAGAGATTGAGGCTATGTCAGAAGACGGGACATTTGATGTGCTGCCGAAAAAAGAAGTCATTGCGATTAAGAAAGAATGGGATAAATTAGAAAAGAACCTCGGCGGGATTAAAGATATGAAACGTCTGCCGGATGCAATTTTTGTTGTTGATCCGAAAAAAGAGAGGATTTGCATTCAGGAAGCGCATACGCTTGGCATTCCATTGATTGGCATTGCAGACACAAACTGCGATCCGGAAGAATTAGATTATGTAATACCGGGCAATGACGATGCAATCCGCGCAGTGAAATTAATTGTGTCAAAAATGGCGGATGCAGTAATTGAAGCAAATCAGGGAACGATTGAAGTGGATCATACAGAAGAAGCTGTAGAAGAAGCAGTATAAGCAAGCATAGGATTTGGAGGATAGAAACAATGGCTATAACAGCGGCAATGGTAAAAGAACTGCGTGAATTATCCGGCGCAGGCATGATGGATTGTAAAAAAGCTTTAAATGAAACAAATGGAAATATGGACGAAGCAGTTGAATATCTGCGGAAAAACGGTCAGGCGAAAGCGGAGAAAAAAGCTTCCCGCATTGCAGCGGAAGGAATTGTAAAAGTTGCGGTAAAAGAGAATACGGCTGCAATCGTTGAAGTAAACTCTGAGACGGATTTTGTTGCAAAAAACGAAAAATTCCAGACATATGTTGGAAAAGTGGCAGAACAGGCATTGGCTTCAAACGCAGCGGATATGGACGCATTTATGGAAGAAGCTTGGTTAGAAGATTCTTCAAAAACAGTGAAAGACGTTTTAGTAGAGCAGGTTGCTGTCATCGGCGAGAACCTGAAGATTCGCAGATTCGAAAAAGTGACTGCTGAAAACGGATGTATCGTAGATTATATCCATGGCGGCGGACGCATTGGCGTTATTGTTGCCGCAAAGACAGAAACAGTTAATGACACAGTCAAAGATGCTATGAAAAATATTGCAATGCAGATAGCGGCGCTGAATCCAAAATATATTGACAGAAGCGAAGTAAGCGCAGAATATATTGCACATGAAAAAGAAATTCTTTTAGCTCAGATCCAAAATGATCCGAAAGAATCCCAGAAACCGGAAAAAGTCATCAATGGAATGATTGAAGGCCGTGTGAATAAAGAGTTAAAAGAAATCTGTCTGGTAGATCAGGTATATGTAAAGGCAGAAGACGGCAAACAGACCGTAGGGAAGTATTTAGAAGCTGTTTCTAAAGAAGTAGGGACGACAGTTTCAATTCAGAAATTCATTCGTTTTGAGACGGGTGAAGGATTAGAGAAGAAGAATGAGGATTTTGCGGCGGAGGTTGCGGCGCAGATGAATCAGTAAACTTTTGAATGAAATTGATTCACGAACCCCTGAAAATCCCATGAAATGGGCATTTTCAGGGGTTTTTTGCGTTCTTGGGAGAGGTTCATAACTTATCGTAAATTACCGTATTTTGAGTGCCGATTTGGGGGATTTTTGGGGGAAGAGTTGGGGGAAAGGGTATCCCCCAAATGGTGTGTGAAAGTTTGACTCGTTCTTTTGGGAAAAGGGGAGAAGTTTGCTTGGTGTTTCTTTTTGGGGGATAGCGCTATCCTCCAAATTTGAATGTAAAATGGTGTATCTTCCCTTAAATTATTATAAGTTATCATATGGAAAATATGGATTGATGAAAAATATGAAATAATTTATAATGTAGGAAGGGTAAAATGAATACTCGGTAGAGTATTTTGTGGACAAGATAGGGGATTATGGACGAAATAACACGAGGCGGATGGGTGGAGTTTGTGACCTGGATTCGTGTAATGGACTAAGTAATATAAAATAACAGGGTAATGATAGATGAGAAAAACTATAGTATGAGGAGGTACAAAATGAGTTTTTGTTTATATAGATTTATGGACATAGATGGAAAGATTATATATATTGGAAGGACGAATGATATAGAACGTAGAATATTAAAAGAACATTTTACAGATAACACACATTTACCAAATCAATGCTATTTGGAAACAGAGAAAGTTGAATATGTTGAAATAGTTAATGAATCAGAAGAAGTTGCATATGAAGCAATATTGATTAACGAGAATCGTCCGAAGTATAATACGCAGTTTAAAGACGAAGGATATTTTGATGTTCAATTGCCAGAATTCAAATGGAGAGAGTTTCAATGGGAATATGAAGGACAGTTAGAATGGTTGAAAAAGAAAAAAAGAAATATCATAAATGCTAATGATGTGATGTTAAATAATTTAAGGAATCCGATGGAACATGATATTAGGACAGGCATTGTTAATGTGGATTCTGGTATGCTGATTTCACGTCAGAGCTTTACTTTAATTGCAGGTGTAAGTGGCAGTAGTAAAACTGCATATGTATTAAATATTGCGAATTATAATACAAAGAAAGGGAAGCGTGTTTTATTCATAAATTTAAAGGATAGCGTGGAAGATTTATCTATGAGGATTTTATCCATAGATAGTAAAGTGCCAATAAACGAGTTACTTTTAGGAAAGATGAGTGATAAAGATTGGGATAGTTGTTTGGAAAGTATCGCGGCAAAAAAAGATACTTCTCTTTTCTTTTATAATACTTCTGGAAATCATTGGAACTTAGATAAAATTCTTTTAACTATAAAAGAGAGTAATGCTGATTTGGTAATAGTAGATGATTTACATATGATAGAGGTTGAAAGAAAAGAAGTTGAAAGAAGTCAGTATGTTTGGGATAAAATGGATTATATTCTTAAGAGTATTAAAATATTAGCAGTACAAAGTGAAATCCCTATTATTGGAACATATCGTATGGCTGCAAGAAAAGTTAATAATAAACCAGATCATAGACCGATGTTAGAGGATTTTGAATATGATAGTTTGCAACAATATCCTGATAATATACAGCTACTATATAGAGATGATTTATATAATCAAAATATTGAATCTAAGAACATGATAGAGATAATTACTGTAAAAAATATTTTAAATCAACTTTATACTACAAAGGAAATTTGCCTAAATGGGATATATGCAAATATAGAAAATTGAAAAAGGATATTGCCGATGAAAATCAAAATGAATTAAAATAAATGAAAAAAGCCCCTGAATAGGGATAAGATGTTTGGAGGAACCAATTATGGGGAAAAAGCAAATCGGAATATTTAGAAATTTCATTATAGGTTATGTTTTAGTATGTACGATAAGTTTTGGCATAGTTGCATGGACATGTTCTGGTAATTCTAATTGGATGTCATATTTAGGAAGTTTTTTGGGAGGTATTTTAGGTGGATTAGCAACTTTGATTGCTATTTATTTTACGTTGGTATCTTTGAAACAAGATATAATGGCTTATATTATTCCAATGAGAACAGTTTTATATGGATATTATAAGAAAGGACAAGGAATTTATATATTAGAGGAAAGCATTGAAGCGGATATGCCTGCTATTGGAGGAGAGCATATTGACAATCATAAGGTTGAGTTTAATCCGTTTAATACAAGTTTTATGAGATTTGCAAATGTAGGAAAAGATTCTGCTTTAAATGTAAGATTAGAATGGAGTAGTCCTTATGATTCAGAACTGTACGATATTCTTTTAGGATATGGGATTCCACATTCATATTTTGATAAACACTTTGAAACGGAAAAAAAGGTAACCTTATATGGGGACTATATGTTACCGATTAAGATTGATACTGAGGGGTACAAAGTACAGATTGAAAATGAGCTTATTGAAGTGTTGCGATATATTATGGGTGTATTTATGGGTTCTTTTGATGAATATGCAATAGATGAAAAAACAAAACTGACATTTGGAAATTTCCGATTTATTGCCGATTGCAAACACTACTGGGAGATTATAATGATGGATACCAAAAGATGCAAATAGAGTTATCAACCTGCGAAATAATAAATTGATAGAATTATACGTACATAGCCGATTGATTTTCAAAACGAGAATCAGTCGTTTTTTTTATTGCCTAAAACCCATACATAGCCATTCTGCTTTATACAGAGTGGCTATTAAATTTTTCAGG
>CAJUST010000008.1:66635-101461 GCA_910589105.1 uncultured Lachnospiraceae bacterium | reverse complement strand
TGCACGATACGGGGATTTTATCTGTCTACTATTTCTATATGCCTCATGTGTGGCAATGGCTGAATTTATCGAAGGAAGCGAAGAAGCTTTCGTCGTATCCATGAATGAAAAAGCAAAAGCTCTTGGAATGAAAAACACCACGTTTGTCAACTGCTGCGGGCTGGATACTGACGGGCATATGACAAGCGCTTATGATGTGGCGCTGATGTCACGCGAACTAACGGCGCGTTATCCGCAAATCCATGACTACTGTACAATCTGGATGGACACAATGACGCATGTGACGGCAAAAGGCTCTAAAGAATTTGGTTTGACGAATACTAACAAACTAATCCGGCAGTATGAATACGCTACCGGTCTTAAGACAGGTTCGACAGGGCTTGCAAAATTTTGCGTTTCCGCAACTGCCGAAAAAGACGATATGGAACTGATTGCCGTTATTATGGGAGCGGAAAATCCAAATGAACGGTTCCGGGACGCCACGACACTTTTAAACGCCGGATTTGCGAAATGCAAAATTTTCACAGATGAGCATACAGAACAACTAAAACCGCTCACCGTTTTAAAAGGAACCTCGGATTCCGTCGCATTGGAATTTAAACATTCATTCCAATACCTTTCCATAGACGGGACAGATTTTTCTGCCATTGAAAAAGAACTTGTACTGCCGGATACCGTAGACGCCCCTGTAAAAAAAGGAGACAAAATCGGAGACGCCGTCTACCGGATCGGCAATGAAAAAATCGGCTCTGTAGATATTATCGCTACAGAAAACATCACAAGAGCCGATTTTAAAGATTACATGCTTGAAATATTAGAGCGTTATTTTTGTTAGCGTTTAATCACCTATACTGACAAATGCTGACAAATTTATGCGTCTTTTTTGCCTCAGACTTGGTTTTTTTGTACCAATAATAATCTCCCTGTCCCTTGCCGTAATTTTGAATTTCAACATCTACATCATAATAATAAGTTTTCCCATCTACAACAGCCAGATTCCAAGAATGCGGCGGCTTCGATCCGTTCCGGTTTAGATAGAAGCCGCTGCAGATTTCAGACTCAATGCCGACATGGTTGCATAAAATTTTAAAAATTTTCGCATGATCCGTACATTCTCCGATTCTGCGTTCCATTTGCCACGCCACGCCAGTCAATTTGGAATCATAGTTGTAAATCAGACTGCCCTGCTTTAATTTCATATCGTTTGCTTTTTTGTATTTTTGAATTTTTTTCTTAGAAGACGCCAGTTTATAATACTTTTTAAACTTTCCTCCCTCGGAATAATGCGTATGTTTCTGATGCGCCGTCATCCAATGGTAAATGCGTCTGACTTTCTCATCGTCACTCATGGATTCCTTTATTTTAGCGGATTTTATAATTGCTTCCGCCATATAGTCCACTTTGGCGTCCCCAGTCAAAATAGGAACTGTTTTTGCTCCGGAAAGCCCCGAGCTGCCACTGGCTGCATTTGAATTGACGGTAATCTGGCAGGTTTTTAAAGAAGAAGGCTCCGTCTCATTGACTGGCATAACAGCTGCCTCTACAGTATACGCCCCATCTTTTACATAGCTGCCAGCCGCCGCTTTTGCTTCATTTTTCTTGCTTGGCTTTCCGTTCCACTTATAATCTAAATACATGCCTAAACGATGATCAAACAATTTTTGAAACACATATCTGCCCTTTTGGTTATAAATCCGCAGACGGATACGAACCGTCTGCCCCGAAGCGCTGACATAAGACTTAATTCTGGCATAATTCCCCACGCTTGGACAAAAACCGTCCGTCCCGATGGAAACGCTTAAGCTTTCCACTTCCGCCATGCCGCCAGCCGCCGCTTTTGCCTGCTGCCCGCCACACAGGCAGACCAGACAAAACACACAGAACAGCCACAACTTTTTACACATATGATTCCTCCTTTGCTGTTTAACGGATTTCCTGTGATCTATTATAAAAGCGGCGAAAACAGCCGCAGTATGCTCTGTGCCATGGTAATAAAGACATTTCTGTTCTGGCAAAAGGCGAGTGTGATTTTTTTACATTTGCGTATTGTGTCAAGCGCATCTTGTTTGACCTGCAAAACGGCTTGGGAACGGTACATAAAAACGCCGCATTCAAAATGCAGGTACAAACTTCGGTAATCTAAATTTACCGTCCCGACTGTCGCAACTTTATCATCGCAGACAAAACATTTTGCATGGATAAACCCAGGCGTATATTGGTAAATCTGCACCCCGCTTTGAATAAGCTGTTCATAATACGACTGGGTCAGCAGGAAAATCAGCTTTTTATCTGGAATTTCCGGCGTTACAATCCGAACGTCTACACCGCATTTTGCCGCATTTTGCAACGCAACCATTAATTCATTGTCAATAATCAGATACGGCGTATAAATATAGACATATTTTTTGGCATGGTTTATGATATTCAGATAAATATTTTCCCCGACGTTTTCATGGTCTAACGGCGTGTCACTGTATGGCTGTACAAAGCCATCTTCCGGATTTTTCTTTTTGTGGTAGATTTTTGGAAGAAACCGGTAATAGTTTTCAGTCGTCTGCCGGATGTAGTTCCACATCTCCAGAAACATCGTCGTAAGGCTCCAGACTGCTTCTCCCTTTACTTCAATCCCCGCATCCTTCCAATATCCAAACCGGACTTTTTTGTTAATGTATTCATCGGCGATATTTATGCCTCCGGTAAATCCTATTTGGCCGTCTACGACAAGAATCTTTCTGTGATCCCTGTTATTTAAAATAATGGACAAGATTGGGCGGAACGGATTAAACGCCGCAAATTCCACACCGATTGCTTTTAGGCGCGCTTCAAAATTCTTTGGAAGCGTCTTAATGGAACCGACGTCATCATAAATCAGCCGGACTAACACGCCTTCTTTGACCTTTCTTTGCAATACGTCTAACATTGCATCTAACATCTCTCCGCCGTCAATAATGAAATATTCCAAAAAGATAAAGTCCTCCGCGCGTTCCATTGCGCCAAGCATATTTACAAACATCGCTTCACCGGACGGGAAATAATTTGTTTCTGAATTTTGGTACAAGGGAAACTGCGCCCAGTCCTGAATGTATTTCGACTGCTGCGCCACGCCTGCGTCTTCTTTTTGTAAAGCGGCAATCGCGTCTTTGTCTGTATGGAGACATGCAGACACCTCCCTGTGCACCACGTCCATACGCGCCTGCGTCTTTTTTGTCAGCTCTGATCTGCCAAACACCGCGTATAATGCAATGCCAAGCACCGGAACCATTAAGATAATCGACGTCCACGCCAGTTTATAATAAGGATTCGTCCAGTTATTCAACACAGTCAAAACTAAAATAAACGCCAATACCCGCATTATAATATCCACAAATGTATAGCGGATGCTAAAATCATACAGCATATAAAAAAGCCATGAGAACTGCAAAAGGATTGCAAGAGCCACCATAAACATTCTATTAAAAACAATGCCGCCTATTCGCTTCATCGGGTCAGTCTCCTTTGTCTTTTTTCCTATTTTATAACAGACGGTCTAAATATACAACTCCCCAATACTCTCTTTCTCCCGCTTCTTTTAAAACAACCGCCCGTTCATACAGCCTGAGTTTCGTCTGGGCAGGGGTAAGGTTTGGGTATTTTTGTAAAAGAAGCGCGATTGCGCCTGAGATAATGGGAGCTGACATGGACGTCCCGCTTTTGATTTCGTAGCTGTTCCGTCTGGAGCAGCTTCTTATTGCTGTTCCAGGCGCTAAAATTTCCGGTTTTACTACGCAGCATTCCGTTGGCCCCCTGCCGCTGTAACCATTGTGAAGCCCTTTGCCCTGCGTCATATAATCGTCAATGCTCCCAACAGTGATAATGCTTTTGCATTGGCCGGGAATGGTAACGCTGTTTTCTTTCGGCCCGTTGTTGCCTGCCGCCGCCACAACAATAATGCCGCTATTCCATGCTTTTTGCACCGCCTGCATAAGATGTTCTTTTTCCGCCTCGTCCGCGGTAGGCAGCATACCGACAGAAATATTTAAAATTCTGATTTCGTACTTTTCTCTGTTTTCGATTACATAGTCAATCGCGCTTAACACCTGTTCCGTATTGCCATTCCCTTTACGGTCTAACACTTTCATCGCAAAAAGATTGCACTCCGGCGCCATTCCGGCATAAGTCCCCCTGCTCATTCTGCCGTTTCCGCCGATAATTCCCGCAACGTGGCATCCATGTCCGTTATCGTCATACATACGCGCCCGTCCTTGCGTAAAATCACGGAAATTTACAATACGGCCGCCAAAATCTGGATGTGGGGCAATCCCCGTATCCATAATGGCCACTGTGATCCCTTTGCCTGTGATTCCCCTTTCATGCGCATATTCCGCCCTTAATTTTTTCCGAACTTGATTCATCGCATTTTGTGCCTTTTCTTTTAGTTTATGCGAAACGCGGCAGAAGTGAAACCGGATTCCATACAGACACGCCTGCGTCCCATTCGCTTTTAACGCCTTGTTTTGGCTGTACGCGGCATTAGCATGTCCTGCCTTTTTATAATTCTTTTGAATCTAATAAAACCGTAAACGGCCCGTCATTCTCAAGCTCCACTTTCATATCCGCCCCAAACACGCCCGTCTCAACGGCAAACCCAAACTCACGGCACTGGCTTATAATATACTGATACAAAGACTTTGCCAAATCAGGGCTGCCTGCATTCGTAAAAGAGGGGCGGTTCCCCTTTTTGCAGTCTGCGTAAAGGGTAAACTGGGAAACCAAAAGCAGGCTTCCCTCCACATCTTTTAAAGATAAATTCGTTTTCCCTTCCTTATCTTCAAAGATTCTCAAATTTAACAATTTCCGAATCAGTTTGTCCGCCGTCTCTTTCGTGTCGTTTTCTGAAATTCCAATCAGAACCAAAAAGCCTTTTTGAATCCGCCCCGCTGTTTCATCTAAAACCGTAACTTGCGCATGGTTTACACGCTGTATCAAAAAACGCATACTTCCCTCCTCCACCCATAAATCAATTTATAATTTCCGACAGATTATTCAGAATCGCCCCTGCAACGTCCGGTTTATTCATTGTATAAATATGAATATGGTTTACTCCGTTCGCGACTAAATCTATAATCTGTTCCGTCGCATATGCAATGCCTGCCTGCCGCATAGCGGCCGGATAATCCGCAAACCTGTCTACAATCGCTTTAAACCTTGGAGGAACCATATTTCCAGACAAAGAAATAATCTGCTTTATCTGGGAACTTTTCGTCACGGGCATTATGCCTGCAATTATTGGCGCATGAATATTTTTCTGTAATGCTTTATACATAAAATTATAATAAATATTATTGTCAAAAAACATTTGGGTCGTTAAAAAATCACAGCCAGCGTCCACTTTTTCTTTTAAATGGATTAAATCATCATTCATAGATTTCGCTTCCGGATGCCCCTCCGGATAACAAGCCCCGCCAATGCAAAAATCCCCTTGGCTTTTAATGTCATAAATTAATTCACTCGCATATTTATACTGATTCGGCAAGGGAAAATCCGCATTCTTTGGAATATCCCCGCGAAGCGCCAGAATATTTTCAATTTTATCCTGTTTTAGCCGCTCAATCACGGAACGCACCTTTTCTCTGGTAGAAGAAACACAAGTCAAATGCGCAAGCGCCGGAATATGATTCACATTTTTTATCTCATTGGCAATGTCGGCCGTATACTCACTTGTGCCTCCGGTCGCTCCATATGTAATGCTCATATAGGACGGTCGCAGCAAAGCCATTTCCCTCACGACTTCCTTTACATTATTTAACTGACTTCCAATTTTGGGCGGAAACAGCTCACAGGAAATGCCCACTTTTCCTTCTTTTAAAATATCCGATATTTTCATTTGTCCACCTTCTAAAATTTTATTTGGAATTTATTTTAGCATTCTTCGTTTCATTTTACAACGAAAAAATTCCTGATCATACAGATTGCCATGTCAAGGAGATTCCACTATAATAGAAAGCAAAAAAGGTGCCGATATGAAAAAGATAAAAACGATACGATTGCTCTATTTCCTATTATTCATAAACTTTTTCTTTGGATGCGTCCCCCCGTCGTCGAATCCACTGACGAAAACCGGATTCTTTTTTGACACAGTAATCACCGTCACCCTCTATGACAGCAACGATGAATCTCTCTTAGAGGACTGTTTTTCCCTAGCCGAAAAATACGAATCCATGTTCAGCGCAACGCTTCCTGACAGTGATATTTCAAAAATCAACCGAGCAAAAGGAAAGCCTGTGGAAGTGCGCGAAGAAACAATTACACTGCTGAAAAAAGGATTAGAATACTGCAAATTAAGCAACGGCGGTTTTGACATTACAATCGGAAAACTCTCGTCACTCTGGGATTTTTCCGACCGCCAAAACGCATCTGTTCCCGAACCAGAAGCAATCGCGCAGGCCGTAAGTTCCATAGACTACAAAAAAATCCTGATTGACGGAAACAATGTGCAGCTTAAAAACCCAGACGCCGCGATCGATTTAGGCGGCATAGCAAAAGGCTACATTGCAGATCAGATGAAAGCATTTTTAAATAAAAACGGCGTTTCCTCCGGCACAATTAATCTGGGCGGAAACGTACTCTGCATTGGCCCAAAACCAGACGGTTCCAACTACCGCATCGGCATCCAGAAACCTTTTGCCGCACAGGGCGAAGCTGGCGCCATCGTGGAAGTGCAGTCAGAAACAGTCGTTTCCTCCGGCATTTATGAGCGGTATTTTAAACTAGACGACGCCATTTACCATCATATCCTAAACCCCGCCACAGGCGCCCCATATGAAAACGATCTTTTAGGCGTAACCATTATTTGCAAAAACTCCGTAGACGGAGACGGACTAAGCACTGTCTGTTTTTCCCTCGGATTAGAGGGCGGCATGGAACTAATTGAAAACACAAACGGCGCAGAAGCCATTTTTATAACAAAAGACAATCAATTCCACTGTTCTTCCGGCATTGGGGACACTGTTATGTTTGAGGAAATTCAAAATGCTGGTAATCCTTAACGCTTTTCCAACTACCGCCCCAGATAAAACCTGCCTGCGTAAAAAGCTGGTACGCCAGATCCTCCGTGTCAATTTTATAATCAAACTCTTTCGAACGGTCTGCATAAGCAATCCCGCTCTCAGGCTGGCAAAAAACGCTGCCGTCCGATGCCGTTTTGACATAAGGGTTATACTTTGGGTTTAAGTCAACCGCCAATCCATAACTATGGTTCGACAGCTTACTGCTGCCGGAAATCGTCCGGTAATTAAACGCAGATGTATTGTTATCATTCATAGAAGCTTCGTCCGATGCCCCATATGCATCAATCAAAACCATTCTTTCTATTGGATACCGGTTTTCATACAATGTCCGGAAAATTTCAAGAACCTTCTCCGCAATTTTATGATTTACAATCATTTCGCCCACATAAGTATTTCCATCTACACCATAGTGCAGCATACGCAGATACGATAATTCCCCCAATGAAATAGCGTCATTTTCCGTATAGGATAATCCATTTATGCGGGCAAACACAGAATCGCCGATTTCTTCCGCAAAAAACATCGTCTGAAGCCATTCATACGGCGCAATGCCCTCCGCCGCTAATTCTCCCGCAGAAAGCGATAAAATCCTTTGGCTTTCCTTTTCCATAGCCGCCGCTTCCGCCGCAGTTTTGCCGCCTGTTTTCTCCGTTTCCGTGTCTTTCATTCCTGAATTGGAACCCGTCTCCGCCGCATCCATTTCCGTATTCACTGAATCTGAATCTTTTGACAGTTGTCCTAAAGTTTCCGTCTGCTGGACCAACTGTTTGGAATCTTCCCACTCCTCACCAGTAGAAAGCCCAAACAAAAACAAAAAAAGCCCAACAATCCCCACAATAAGAAAACTCACTCCATACCGAATCCACTTTATATCCATTCTCTCCTACTCCTGTGCCTTTTCCTGTAATTTTTCCAATAATTCCTCAAACCCCATCGTCAAATCCATAAATTCATATTCGCCTGCCTGATAAGCCTGACATTCTTCGTCCGCAGCTTTTTTCCCATCAATATAACTCACAGAATAATTGCCAAGCGACTCCATCTCATCTTCATCCGGAATCCCATTTTGGTTCACATCATCAAAAAGAAACGTTTCAATCTCCGCAACAATATCCAACGTAAGCCTGCTCCCAACCGACATATAAGTCGTATAATGTATTGCTCCCGCAAAATCGCTGTTTTCGTTCCTTAGACTGTTTTTCCGTGGAACATACTCATACCCTGTATTCCCCATTGCTCCATAAGGCCAGCGATCCATCAGCATATACACTTTTCCATCACGGTACAAATACAAACTAGCGGAATATCCTAAAACCCCAGTGGCAAGTTCCGGTATTTCGTCCTCATCAAAATAAATAAGGCTAAATTTCTGCCTATCCTCAGATTCCAATTCACACAACTTTGCAACCGCTTCAAACGCTTCCTGATAACAAGAAAACTCACCATTCTTCTTTCCATTTGAAAGACACTCGCGAATTTTTGGTATCGACAACGGCTCCACTTGATTCGATAAATTCTCAGATAGCTGCTCTTGTATATTAAAATATCCATTCTGCCCATCTTCCAGTGAACCCCCATAATAAACAGCCGTAAACATAAAATTTCCATATGTCTCTATCAAGACAAGATCCGTATTTCCATCATAATTCACATCATAAAAAGAAACAGCGTCTAAACTCTTAAAAGATTCCTCTTTAAGCCTTTCCGGAACATATGCCCGAATCTCCTCTAAAACCTCCCCATCTTGAATAATCTGCATAGAAAACTCCCCATCCTGAGAAGACGGCAGAAACGGAACAAAATACACTTTTCCCTGAAACTCACTCAATTCCACTTCAAACGTCTGATCCGAAATGCAGTTTTCACCAAACTGTTTCTTTATCTCATCAAAATCAGATCCCGCTTCCTGAGTATCTTCAACGCCAGTATCCTCCTGCAAAAATTCCAACTTTATATCCTTATCAGAAACCTCCCCCGTCTGTTCCATTTTCTGACTGGAAACCTCCTCCATTTTCACCTCCCCCATATCCACACTTTCCCTTTCACTTATCGCGCACCCAGAAAACAACATAGAAAACATCGAAAACATAAAAAACGCAAAAACCGTAAGCATTCCTCTATTACGTCCATACTTCATCATAAAATACCCTTCTCTTTCATCAAAAATCAATCCAAAAAAACATTCAAACGATAAAAGTAAAATTACAAAAAACAATTCCTAATCCTATCAACTCCACAAAAACAACTATTAAACTAACAATATATAACCCCAACAAAACTTCCAAATAAGAAAGCTCCTTAATTTAGCATAATTTCAACTGTTAATAAATGTCAATATTAAATTAACATAATATCCTCAAAATTTCATAACACAAAAAACTTTAAGCAGTTAAAATTAATGCCAATCCATACCAAAAACATCTTAAACTACATATTCAAATTTTCATTTTAGAGAAAAATTTATACCAGTTCAAATAAAATACGAATCCATCTCAAAAACAGCTTAAGCTACAAGCTTAAAATTATATAAAACTTCACACTAACTGTTATTTCCACTAGGTTCCAAAAATCACTCTAAATTATATCCAGAAAATTATTGTTGTAAAATATATAGCCAACTATCAATAGCGCCCTAAACATAAAATCAAATTTAAAACCGCTACCTTAAAAATATACAAAACATCAAATATTAACTTGATAATAAATTTCAAATATAAGCTTAGTATACATAACATCAAATACAATCTTAATATACATAACATAAAATATAATCTAAATATATATAACATCAAATGTAATCTTACTATAACATAAATTCAAGCGTAATCTTACTATACATAAATTCAAGCGTAATCTTACTATACATAAATTCAAGTGTAATCTTACTATACATAAATTCAAATATAATCTTAATACATAACATAAAATACAATCTTAACATATATCATATAAACCAAATATACGGAATATCAAATATTAATAAGCGCATTCAAAAATTACATTAAGGCATCATAAATGAAAGAACATATTTAGAATAAGACATGAAAAACATATTATAGCTTACTACGCTAAAAATGAAACATGATAAGGATGACACTTAAAATTGCGTGAAAGCAGATATTCAAACCGAAAAAAGATATAAAATGTTTTTCAGTTAGTAAAAATGAATATTAGCTTTACGGGAAAATTTCCCGAATTTAGTGTCCATAGGAATAGCCTGCCAGACGCTTTGCCAGTATAAAAAACAAGAAGAATCCCCAAACTGTGATGCAACACGGTCTGGGGATTTGTACTTTTGTCCAAATGGACTTGTAATCTCTTTTTATCCACTAGCATTTTAGCAAATACAAATTTTAATTACAAAATACATTTCTTTTCATAATAAAATTTTTTTCCTTTTCCTTATCTTACATCAATCAAAGATTAAATTAAAATATCAAACATAAAAAATCTTAATCCCATAGCCACACACCAAACTCATACTCTTAATATCATATTGAGTAATAAAATCTCAAAAATCTTATGAAATAATCATAACCTAATAATTCGAATTGAAACTAAACCCTAAAATCTTAAATTTAATAATCATACTCTAAAATTTTATAATTGAAAATATACCCCAAAATCACAACAAGAAACCATCAACCGAACCACGCCCAAAACGTAGTTGCGAAGAAACTGCGCCAAATACCCATTGGCGCAGTTTCTTCGCAACGGCCACAGCAATAGCGCCCCCATTCATCACAAAATAATCTTCTTCGGGCACTTCTGGGCGCAAACTCCGCATCCCGTACATTTCTCCTGATCAATATAAGCCACATTATCCGCCACATGCACTGCATCCGAAGGACAATTCTTCTCACAAAGATGGCATCCAATACATCCAACCGAACAAGCTTTCATAACATCTTTCCCTTTATCTTTTGAATTACACTGCACCAGATGTTTTGCATCATAAGGAACTAATTCAATTAAATGTTTCGGACAAGCCGCCACGCATTTTCCACACGCCTTACAAGCATCTTTATCGACCACCGCAATCCCATCTACAATATGCACTGCATCAAACGGACAAGCTTTTACACAGCTTCCATACCCAAGACACCCGTAGTTACAAGACTTCGAGCCGCCATTTGGCACAAACGCCATTGCTGCGCAGTCTTCAATGCCTGTATACTCATAATCCTGTTTCGCTTTTTCACAAGTACCGGCGCATTTTACAAAAGCAACTTTCCTAGCCCCTTCTTCCGCCGCTACGCCCATAATCTCACCAATCTTCGCCGCAATCGGCGCGCCGCCGACCGGACATTGGTTGACTGGAGCCTCTCCCTTTACAATCGCAGCCGCAAGGCCGGAACAGCCCGCATAACCGCAGCCGCCGCAGTTGTTGCCCGGCAGAACGCCGCAGATGGCTTCTTCTCTTTCATCCACTTCCACTTTAAACTTTTCCCCAGAAATCCCAAGGAAAAATCCAATAAAAATACCCACGCCGCCGACGATAACCGCGGCAATGATGACAGCCTGTATACTCATTTTCTCTTTCCTCCTATATGATTCCTGAGAATCCCATAAACGCAATCGACATCAGACAGGCCGTAATCAATACGATTGCCGTGCCCTGAAATGGTTTTGGAATGTCATTATATTCAATTTTTTCACGGATTCCAGCCATAATGCAGATGGCAATGAAAAATCCCACTGCCGTCGCAAGACCGTTTACGACGCTTTCTAATATCCCATATTCCTTTGTCACATTCGTCAGCGCCACGCCAAGAACCGCGCAGTTTGTCGTAATAAGCGGCAGATACACGCCAAGACTTTGATAAAGAGCCGGCATGGATTTTTTCAGGAACATTTCCACAAACTGCACCAGCGCCGCAATGACAAGAATAAATACAATCGTCTGCAGATACTGCGTATCTGTCGGCGTCAAGATAAATTTATAAACTAAAGACGTAACAAAAGAGGCAATTCCGATTACGAAGATAACGGCACCGCCCATTCCGGCAGCCGTCTCCGTCTTTTTCGATACGCCTAAAAACGGGCATATGCCTAAAAACTGGCTTAATACTACATTGTTGACAATCGCGGAACCGATTGCAATTAATAATAATGTTTTCATCTGCGAACCCCCTATTCAGCTTTTTTACCGGTACACATTGCAGACTGGCCGCAATGCGCGCAATCTCCGGTCAGACAGCCGGACGGCGCTGCAAGTGGTTTGCCTTTTGCGTCCATCTTTTCTCTCACGATATTCATAATTGCAACTAAAAACGCAAGCACAAGGAACGCCCCCGGAGCCATAACGAAAATGGTAATCGGCGTAAACCAGTCCAAAGAAAGAATCTGTACGCCAAAAATCTGCCCTGCGCCTAAAATTTCACGGATAATTCCGATGCAGGTTAAACCTAACGTAAAGCCAAGCCCCATGCCAATTCCGTCAAAAATCGACGGAACAACCGGATTTTTCGAAGCATAGCTTTCAGCGCGGCCAAGGATAATGCAGTTTACCACAATAAGCGGAATGTACACGCCAAGCTGTACGGCAAGATCCGGCGTATACGCTTTCATCAAGAATTCCACGACAGTTACAAGCGATGCGACAATAACGATAAACGCCGGCATACGCACGCCGTCCGGAATGATTTTACGGAATAAAGAGATTAAAAGGTTGGAAAACACCAGTACAAGCGTCGTCGAAAGCCCCATGCCAAGCCCGTTCATCGCCGCCGTGGTAACGGCAAGCGTCGGACACATGCCGAGCATTAAAACAAACGTCGGATTTTCTTTGATTAATCCGTTAGATAAACGTTCCATATTTTTATTCATTACTCTGCCCCTCCTTCCAATACGTTCCGGAAGTATGTCACGCAAGCGTTGACGCCGTTCGTCATCGCTTTCGATGTAATCGTCGCTCCGGAAATGGACTCAATCTCGCTCTCAGACGCCGGAGCGGATTTCACGACATTAAAAACATCTGCCTGTTTTCCTTGGAACTGGGAGGAAAATTCTTCATTTTTCGCTTTATCCCCAAGCCCCGGCGTTTCAGCAATGCTTGTTATGGAATAGCCGTTGACTGTCCCTTCCTTTGTTATCCCTACGGAAAAAGTGATGTTTGCCTGACTGCCGTCTTTTGCCGTAACTGTAATGACATAGCCCATCGGGGAGCCGGCGCTGTCTTTTGCCACCTGAACGTCCGTAATTTCATCGGCATAGCCGTTTTCTTCCATCAGGGAAGCGGCCGCTTCTTTGTCAAACGATTCATACGTTTCAAATGAATCCGCTTCTGCAAACACCTTCTGGTAAGCCGCCTGAGCCGTTGCCGCATCCGCCGCCGCAATCGGTTCTTTCGTAATCCCATAGACAAGTCCTAAGACAAAGCCTAACGTTAAGGTAAATGCAGTTAAAATCAATGCGTCATGCACAATTTTTTTATTCATGTCATTTCCCCTCCTTTACCTGTCCAAAGGCTTTTGGAATTGTAATTTTTTCAATCATCGGCACAAACAAGTTGCTTAAAATAATAGCAAACGATACGCCTTCCGCATTTGCGCCAAACATACGGAACAGACCCGTCAGTATGCCAAGGCAGACTCCAAACAAAAGCTTGCCTTTCGGCGTAATCGGAGACGTCACATAGTCTGTCGCCATAAAAAACGCGCCAAGCATTAACCCGCCGCCGCAAAGCTGCGCCGTAATATAGTTCCAGTCAAATCCATGTCCACTAAACAGCAGGATAAACAGGACAAACGTTATAATATAAGTCCCCGGAATCCGTAAATCAATTACGCCCATTAAAATCAGGAAAATAGCGCCAATTACAATAGCTATTACAGAAGTCTCTCCAATCGTTCCGGCTGTTTTCCCAATTAACATATCAAATGTATTCACCGATTCGCCGGCGCGCATAGCCGCAAGCGGCGTTGCTCCGGTATATTCGTCAATGACAAAATTCGTCATATCGGCCGCAAACGCGATTAAAAGGAAACACCTTGCGCCAAGCGCCGGATTCATAAAATTCTGCCCTAACCCGCCAAACATCATTTTGACAATCACAATGGCAAATACGCCGCCAATAACAGCTTCCCACCACGGCAGCGTCGCCGGAAGGTTTAAAGCCAGCAAAAGCCCGGTCACAACTGCGCTGAAATCGTTAATTGCGCTCTTTTTATGTACAATTTTTTCAAATGCCCATTCCGAAGCGACGCAAGTCGCCACGGTAACAAGAATCAAAACCAATGCACGGTATCCAAAATTGTAAACGCCAAAACCTGCCGCCGGAAGCAGCGCCAAAACAACATAAAGCATAATCCGGCTGCTGGTGTCTTTAGAACGGACGTGCGGTGATGATGATACATGAAATAAGTCACTCACAAAAATACACCTCTTTCTCAATTATTTTTTTCTCTTTGCCGCTAACACCTGTTTTTTCATCGTCTTAACCGACTGCGCTAAGGGACGCTTTGCCGGACAGACGTAACTGCAGCTTCCACATTCGACGCATTCTAGTCCATTCCACTTCTCGAATACATCGCTTTGTGCGCGTTCCGAGTAGTCAGCAAGCCTTGAAGGCACTAACAGCTCTGGGCACGCTTCCACGCAGCGGCCGCAGTTAATGCACGCCGTCGGCTCATACGCCGCCACTTCATCTTCCGTAAAACAAAGAAGGGAAGAAGTCGTCTTTGTCGTCGGGACATTTATGTCAAACATTGCAAAACCCATCATCGGGCCTCCGGCAATCATTTTTTTGCATTCGCCTTTAAATCCTCCGGCCGCGTCTAGTAATTCCTGATAGTTTGTTCCAATGCAGACATAGAAATTTTGCGGTTCCGCAATGGCGTTGCCTGTAACGGTAAAAATACGGTTCATAAGCGGCTGCCCTAAGACAACGGCATTGTAAACCGCCACTAGCGTTTCGACATTATCCACAATGCAGCCTGCATCTGCCGGAAGCATCTTAGAATTGATGGAACGTTTCGTTACGGCATAAATAAGCTGGCGCTCCCCGCCCTGCGGGTATTTCGTCTGAAGCGGCGCAACTTCCATGCGGGATTCGTTTTTCACTAATTCGGACAGTTTCGCAATGCAGTCCGGTTTGTTGTCCTCTACGCCAAATACGCCTTTTGCCTTTGGAAAAAGCTGTAACACAACTCTCATTCCGGCAATCAGTTTTTCCGGCTGTTCTATCATTCTGCGGTAATCTGAAGTCAGATACGGCTCACATTCTGCGCAGTTGGCAATTATGTATTCAATTTTATCCGGCTCTTTTGGAGACAGCTTAACGTGTGTGGGAAACCCTGCGCCGCCCATTCCCACGACTCCGGCTTCTTTGATTTTGCCTATAATTTCTTCATTGGAAAGAGAGGAACTGTCCTTTGTTTCTGTATATTCCACTTCTTTCATCTCACCGTCACTTTCTATGACGATCGATTTCACCATATCGCCGACAGTGACCCGCCGCGGTTCAATCGCTTTTACGGTTCCCGATACCGATGCGTAAATCGGCGCGGATACAAAACCGCCTGCTTCCGCAATTTTCTGTCCCCGTAATACGGCGTCGCCAACGGCGACAATCGGATTCGCCGGCGCGCCAATATGCTGTGACAGAGGATAGACCAGCTCTCCCTTGGGTAATAATTCGCGGATCGGCTTATCCTTCGATAAGTCTTTGCCATCGTATGGATGGACGCCGCCTTTAAATGTCATTAAACCCATGTTTCGTGCCCCACTTTCTTTTAGATTCTTATTCTTTATAAAAATTTAAAATTACTATCACTTCATTATAGCATAAATTGTCGTTTTTTACAGAGTATTTTTGTATTTTTTTGCGTAAATGTGTTATGATTTGGCTAAGAAAAAATACAGCCAAGAAAGGATCTTACTATGAAAGAACTAGAAAAAACAATCCCAATTCCAAACGACCCGTTTCTCCGGCGTTACTTTTTAGAAAACGCCGCTTTCTTTGATATTGAAACAACCGGTTTTTCAGCGAAAACTGCATTCGTCTACCTAATCGGCATGGCAATCCGAAAAAAAGATTCCATACATATCATTCAATTTCTGGCAGAAAACCGCGCAGAGGAGGCGGAATTAATCAACCGCTTCTATCAAAAAATATGCCATGCTTCCGCAATTATTACTTTTAATGGCAATGGATTTGACATTCCTTTCTTAAAAACAAGAGAAGCGCTCCATCATCTAAAGTTTAACTGGGAGGGGTTTTCCTATTTGGATTTATACAAAACAGCGGGAAAATTGTCCCACTTGCTGAAACTGCCTAATAAAAAACAAAAAACAATCGAGCAGTTCCTTGGAATTGACCGTCAGGATTTATTTACGGGCGGTGATTTGATTCCCATTTTTTACCGGTATGAAAAACAGCAGGACGCCGAATCGGAAACGCTGCTGTTACTGCATAACTATGAAGATGTGCTTGGAATGGCAAAACTGCTCCCGCTTCTCTCCTATCAGGAATTTTTCGAATCTCCGGTTTCTGTGTCCGAAGCGTCACTGACACAAGAAACGGACAAGCCCTCTTTGTTCCTCACGCTGCCTTCCATAGTCCCATTTCCCAAACAAATGCTCTGCCAGTCTACGCTTGCAGATATAAAATTTAGGCAAAAGGACGTCTGCCTGCATGTAAAAGCCTTAAAAGGCCCTCTTCGCCATTACTTTGAGCCTTATCAAGATTATTACTATCTTCCAGACGAAGATCGGGCTGTCCATAAAAGCGTCGCCGCATTTGTCGATAGTTCCCATAAGAAAAAAGCGACTGCCGCCACCTGCTACGCCAAACAAGACGGGACGTTCCTCCCACAGGAAGATACGCTGTTTACCCCCTGTTTCTATCCGGAAAAAAAGGCAAAACGCTCTTACTTTGCATTTCAAGGAGACTTTCTATCCGACAAAGAAAAACTTGCCATGTATGCCAGACATCTTCTAAACGCCTTCTATACGTCTCCCTAAAAATACCGCCCTGTCACACAACAGGGCGGATATGTATTTAGTAATCTCTCGAAAAAAAGAACGCGTTATTCCGGTTAAAATGCAGTTCCTTATAATTTAAAATCTGTTCCGTGCTTCCGATAAACAAAATCCCATCTTTCGTCAAAGCATTATTGAATTTCTTATAAATTTCTTCTTTTGCTTCTTCCGTAAAGTATATCAGCACATTCCGGCAGACTATCATATGATAGCCGGAAGGATATGTGTCTTTCAGTAAATTGTGCTCCTTAAATTCAACGCGGGATTTAATGTCTTTGGAAATCTGAAAAGAAGCCCCTACCTTGGTAAAATACTTCTTCTTCAAATCTTCCGGCACAGCGGCAATGCTTTTCGCATTGTACAGACCCATTTTCGCCGTTTCTATCACTTGTTTATCTATGTCCGTCGCTAATATTTTAATCTGGCTTAACGGCAGATGCCTTGACAGCGCCATAACAAGGGAATAAGGTTCGTCGCCTGTAGAACATGCCGCGCTCCAGATTTTTAAATTCTTCCCGAACCTTTTGATTAAATCAGGGAAAACGACATTTTCCAAATGTTTCCACTGCTCAACGTTCCGGTAAAATTCCGAGACATTAATGGTTAAGAAATTCACAAACTGCTCGAATTTCTCTTTATCCTGCTTGATCAAGCTAACGTATTCCTCATAGGATTTGATTTTATTCTTGTTAATCAGAGTATCTATTCTTCTGCGCATCTGATTCTCTTTGTATGAACTTAAATCAATCTGCGTCAAAGAGTAAATGCTTTTCTTAAATTTTTCGTAATCGCCAAGCATATCTCTAATCCTCCGCCTTTATTATAGTTTATAGCGCCTAACTGAATATTATTCGTCTGATTCCGGCAGTTCTTCCGCTTCTGATTCCTCTTGCGCATCTTCCGCCGAATTTAAAAGGGCTTTGATGCTCAGACTGATTTTCCTGTCTTCCTCATTGAAATCTACAATCTGCGCTTCAATTTCCTGCCCAATGGATAAAACATCAGACGGTTTCTCAATATGCTCTTTTGCAATCTGGGAAACATGCAGCAATGCATCCACCCCCGGCGCAAGCTCTACAAACGCGCCAAAATCCGTCATACGCGCAACTTTTCCTGTCAGGACAGTTCCCACAGCGAATTTATTTGCGGCGTCATTCCAAGGATTTTCGTCTGGGAACTTACGGCTTAACGCAATTTTCGTCTCTTTGATGTCTTTGATAAACACCCTTACCGTTTCACCAACTTTAAACGCCTTCTTCGGGCTTTCCACACGCCCCCATGACATCTCTGAAATATGGAGCAGGCCGTCCGCTCCGCCTAAGTCGATAAACGCGCCAAAATCCGTTACGTTCTTAACGACCCCTTCTATCACGTCGCCAATCTGGATACGCTCAAAAAGAGCCTTCTGCAGTTCCGCTTTCTGCGCAGCCAAAAGCTGCTTCCTATCGCCAATGATTCTTCTGCGGCGTGGATTAAATTCCGTAATGACAAATTCAATTTCCTGATCTTTGTATTTGTTTAAGTCCTTTTCGTATGTATCGGATACAAGGCTTGCCGGGATAAAAACCCTCGTCTCATCAATCGAAACGCTTAACCCTCCGCCTAATACCTGAACTACTTTCGCCGTCAGGACTGTGTGGTTCTCAAACGCTTCTTCTAACTTCTTGTTTCCTTTTTCCGCTAAAAGGCGTTTATGGGACAGAAGGACTTGTCCTTCGCCGTCGTTTACTTTAATTACTTTTGCTTCCATGGTATCGCCAACAGACACTGTGGCCGTCAAATCCACATTAGGCTCATTGGTATACTCATTGCGTGTAATGATGCCGTCTGACTTGTATCCAATATTTAAGACGATTTCATCTGGTTTCACATCGATAACAGCGCCTTCGACTACCTCTCCATTTCTTATTGTTTTAATTGATTCTTCCAGCATTTGCTCAAATTGTTCAACGCTTACTTCTGACATTCTTTTGAACCTCCTCAATAATATTGTTTGGGGTCGAAGCCCCTGCGGTAATACCTACGTTATCAATGGACCAAATCTGATTAAAATCCAAGTCATCAAGTGTCTGTATATAGTAAGTATTTTCACATTCTTTTTTACATATTTCAAATAACTTCTGTGTGTTGGAGCTATGGCTGCCGCCAATAACAATCATGGCATCAACTTCCGCCGCAATTTCAGCCGCTTCTCTCTGCCGTACCTCCGTCGCATTGCAGATGGTATTTAAAACAATTATATCATAACCTTTTTTTTCAATAATTTCAACTAGTTCTTGAAATTTGTTGTAATTAAATGTCGTTTGCGATACAATACAGAGCTTACTGCCGGCTTCTAAGGTAAAATCTTCCGCTTCTTTCCCCGACTGTAGGACCGTTGTCTTCTCAGGATTCGACCATCCTTTTATGCCTTCCACCTCAGGGTGGGAATCGTTTCCGATAATTAAAATATGATAGTCTTTTTTGCTGTATTCTTCAACAAAACGATGTATTTTCAAAACAAATGGGCAAGTTGCATCTACAATTTGAAATCCCGCCTCCCGTATTTTGTCATAAGTCGCCTTTGAAACTCCATGGGACCGGATTACCATAATCCCACCGGAAAGCTCCGAAAGCTCAGATTCATCGCAAACGGCATGTACGCCCCGCTTCTCTAAATCCCGCACCACTTCTTCATTATGGATAATCGGCCCGTAAGTATAAACCGGCGCATGGCTGCGTCCTGCTTCTTCATACACTTTATCCACAGCCCGTTTTACGCCAAAGCAAAAACCGGCGCTCTTTGCTAATGTCACCCGCATGATAATTTCTCCTGACAAACCGTTCTGACCGCTTCTGCAGTTTCTTCAAGGGTAAGCTCAGACGAATCAACAAAAACAGCATCATCCGCCTGTTTCAATGGAGAAGCGTCCCTGTGCATATCCCTGTAATCCCGATCCGATATATCCTTTTGGATCTCCTCTAAATTACAGCTTTCTCCTCTTTCCAGAAGCTCTTGATACCGCCTTTTTGCCCTTGCCGTTACGCTTGCCGTTAAGTAAATCTTAACTTCCGCATTAGGAAGCACGCACGTTCCAATGTCCCTTCCGTCCATCACCACATCTTCTGAAGCGGCAAGTTTCTGCTGAAGAGCCGTCAGTTTCTGGCGGACAACAGGGAATACGCTAATTGCGCTTGCCATATTCCCCACTTCTTCCCGACGGATTTTCCCATTGACATTGTCTCCATTTAAGAGCACCTGCTGTTCGTTCTCCCGAAAGCGGATGGAAACGTCTGTCAGCTCACATGCGCGCGCCACCGCAGTTTCATCTGAAACATCAATGTCATTCATTAAAAAATAAAGCGCGGCTGCGCGGTACATCGCTCCGGTATCCACATAGATAAACCCTAATTCTTTTGCAAGCATTTTCGCCACTGTGCTTTTTCCGGCTCCCGCCGGCCCGTCAATCGCAATGTTCATTCTATTTACCAATCCTCTTTCTTAGTGAATTGCCCTTTCTATCTGGGCGTTTTCTTTTAAAATCTTTTCCTTATGCCACAACACGGCATCGTCCGCTTCAAGCTTTAAGTTTCTTTTCATACGCTCTGCGCCCATTTGCGTGGAATAAAGTTTTCCGATATTCATGATGAAGCCCACCTTATCTTCACCTCTGGCTAAATGCTGCTCCCCGCTAAAAATCCGGTCGACCATGCAATCTGTAAATTAAAGCCTCCCGTCCTTGCATCCAAATCTAAAACTTCTCCGGCAAAGTATAGCCCTGACGTCAACTTAGATTCCATAGTGGAAGGGTCCACTTCCTTCACAGACACGCCGCCCCTTGTGACAATCGCTTCATGGAAATCCCTTAACGCAAGAAGCGTCAAAGGAAATGCCTTAAATAACTCCAGCAGTCTTTTCCGCTCCTCTTTCGTCACCTCATTTACTTTTTTTTCAGGGGGAATGCCGGATAGCTGTACCATGACCGGTATCATTTTTGAGGGAAGCAGCGCATTTAAAGAATTGCAAAACTGCTTATTCTGCTGTTTCGAGAAATCTCTCAGGATACGCGCATCTAACTGTGTTTCGTTTAATGCAGGCTTTAAGTCAATTTGCATAAAAAGCGGCTTCTTTTGCAGCTTCGTTCCTATTTCACTGCTTGCGCTTAAAACGAGAGGCCCGCTGACCCCAAAATGCGTAAATAAAAGTTCCCCAAATTCCTCAAAGAGGACTTTCCTTTCGTCCCGTATGGACACTCTTACATTTTTCAAAGACAATCCCTGCATCGCCGTGACATACGGCTCTTTTGCCGTAATCGGCGCTAAAGACGGCGTTAAATCCGTAACCGTATGCCCGCAATCCCTTGCAAACAGGTATCCGTCCCCCGTCGACCCTGTCGCCGGATAGGAAATCCCGCCTGTACACACAATCACGGCATCACTGAACGCTTTTGCGCCGTCACTTAATATCACGCCCTTCATCTCTTTCCCTTCCGCCAAAAGTCCACGGACTTTTGTTTTAAGCCTTATCTTTACGCCCGCCTTTTCTAAGGCTTTCTTTAAGGCTGTAATAATGTCTGATGAATGGTCAGAAGCCGGAAACACGCGGTTTCCACGCTCCGTCTTGGTTTTTACCCCATGCGTTTCAAAAAAATCTATCACCCGAAAATTGTCATACGCATAAAATGCGCTGTATAAAAACTTTCGGTTTGAAACGACATTTGCGAATAATACATCTATATCAGACGCATTTGTCAGATTACATCTGCCCTTCCCCGTGATAAATAGCTTTTTCCCTAATTTTTCATTCTTTTCGTATAGCGTGACCGAATGTCCGGATTCTGCCGCTGCAAGCGCTGCAAACATTCCGGCCGGCCCTCCTCCAATTACAATTACCTGTTTCATTTCTGTTCTCCTGCCGCGCCGACTTTTGCATAGCGCATTTTGACGGAATCATGAACCGGATCGATTTCGTCACTTTCATATACTTGGTATTCTCCCCAGATTTTCTCTAATGCGTCAAATGTTTTTGCGACTTCTGTCTGTTTTTTCATACATAACGCCACAATTAAGGCATTAATTACGCTTAAAGGGGCAACTAAAGAATCTACAATAGATGACATCTCACTTTTTGCAATTAGATTACAAGAAGAATAGAGGTTCATTGGAGAGTGCACGCTGTCCGTCAGCGTAATCACTCTGGCTTTCCTGTGGTTCGCAAATTCCATAGCCTTTAGGGTGCGCATAGAATATCTTGGAAAACTAATGCCGATAATTAAATCGTCACTGCCAATCCGCACCATTTGTTCAAACAATTCGCTGGAACTGTTTGTATTTAACAAAATGACTTGGTCAAACATAAAGTTTAAGTAAAATGCCAGAAAACCGGCAAGCGGCGCGCAGCTGCGGATTCCGATTACATAGATTTTTTTCGCCTTCAGGATAATATCCACTGCAAGTTCAAACGTCGCCTGATCCATTTTTTCCAATGTGTTTTTTATGTTATCGGCATCGGAACGCAGGACAGATTCTAAAATCTGCGGCTGGCTTATTTTCCCATACATGACTTCCATCTTCTGCATAGAATTTAACTTACTGTTCACCAAATCTTCCAATGCTTTTTGAAACTGCGGATACCCCTTATATCCAAGATTTGCGGCAAACCGGACGACGGTGGATTCGCTTACGCCCACGACTTCTCCAAGTTTTGCCGCTGTTAAAAAGGCTGCTTTGCCAAAATTATCTGTAATGTAAGCGGCAAGAAGTTTCTGTCCCTTGCTCATACTGCCGTATTTCCGATTAATCCGGCTGCTCAAATCGTTTGTATTCCCCATTCGCTTCTAATGTCCTTCCCATACTGCCAATGATTCCAACAGCCACCTGTCAGAACCTGCTCCTGACAAGTGGCTGTTTGATTGTTCCTTATTTATACCGGATACGCTCCATTTTTTGTGTCTGCAACGGATGCATCAACGCCTTTTTGCTGCGCTTCACGGTATTTGAAAAATTCTGTTGCAACTTGCGGGAACAACGCATACGATAAAATATCTTCGTCCTGCTGTTTCCACTGCTTCATCTCTGCTTCAATCTTATCTAATTCCGGCTCAAGTAAGTCGGCATATCTGCAGGTGATTGCATTTTTCTTATCTTCGCCTAAAACTTTATCTACAACTTCAGGATTAAATGGTTTTACGGTCTGTCCATACTTGCCAAGCAGTACGTCCTTCGTTTCCTTGGTCGCCACTTTGTACCGCTCGCCCATTAATACATTAAATACCGCCTGTGTCCCCACAATCTGGGAAGAAGGCGTAACAAGAGGCGGCTCCCCTAAGTCTTTGCGGACTCTCGGGATTTCCTCTAACACTTCCTGATACTTATCTTCTGCATTCTGCTCTTTTAACTGGGACACCATGTTTGATAACATGCCGCCCGGCACCTGATACAATAACGTCTTAATGTTTACGCCAAGCACTTTCGGGTTCATCAGGCCGCTGTCAAGCGCTTCTTCCCGCATCGGGCGGAAGTAATCCGCGATTTCAGCCAGCAGATTCTGATCTAAGTTTGGATCATATTTCGTGTCTTTAAACGCCTCTACCATAACTTCCGTTGCCGGCTGGCTCGTGCCAAGCGCAAACGGGGACATTGCCGTGTCAATAATGTCACAGCCCGCTTCCACTGCCTTCATGTAAGTCATGGAAGCTACGCCGGACGTATAGTGCGTATGAAGCTCTATCGGAAGCGAAGTCGCCTTTTTAAGCGCCTGAACCAATTCCGTCGCTTTCGACGGCACTAAAAGACCCGCCATATCTTTAATGCAGATGGAATCCGCGCCCATGTCTTCAATTTTCTTCGCCATATTCGTCCAGTATTTTAATGTATACGCATCGCCTAACGTATAAGATAACGCAACCTGAGCATGGCCTTTCTCTTTATTGCAGGCGGTAACTGCCGTCTGTAGGTTCCGCATATCGTTTAAACAGTCAAAAATACGGATAATGTCAATTCCATTTGCAATGGATTTCTGTACGAAATACTCTACCACGTCGTCCGCGTATGGGCGGTACCCAAGGATATTCTGTCCACGGAATAACATTTGCAGTTTCGTCTTTTTGAATCCGGCTTTTAATTTCCTAAGCCTTTCCCATGGATCTTCCTTTAAGAAACGCAGGGAAGCGTCAAATGTCGCGCCGCCCCAACATTCCACCGCATGGTAGCCTACCTGATCCATTTTATCTATAATAGGCAGCATCTGCTCTGTTGTCATTCTGGTGGCAATTAGAGACTGATGCGCATCGCGTAAGACGGTTTCTGTAATCTTTAATGGTTGTGGTTGTTTCTTTTTCTCTGCCATTGATTTTCTATCCTCCTAATATTGAGCGGATACCCGCAACGCCAAAAGGGCATTGCATCCGCTTCGTTCTTTACCTATAGCATAATATCTGCCGGGCAGATATTTGTTATATCCCAAATATCGCCATAAACACACCTGCGGCTACGGCAGTTCCAATCACTCCTGCAACGTTCGGCCCCATTGCATGCATCAATAAGAAGTTGGTCGGATCTTCTTCTGCGCCGACTTTTTGTGAAACTCTGGCAGCCATAGGAACCGCGGAAACTCCGGCAGAGCCAATGAGAGGATTAATCTTGCCTTTTGTCAGAACGCATAAAATTTTACCAAAAATCACTCCGGAAGCCGTACCGAATACGAATGCAACAAGCCCTAAAATAACGATTTTAATTGTGCTGATATTTAAGAACGCTTCTGCGCTTGTAGTAGCCCCTACAGACGTTCCAAGCAAAATAACGACTATGTACATTAACGCATTAGAAGCGGTATCCTGAAGCTGGCGCACAACACCGGATTCACGGAATAAGTTTCCTAACATAAGCATACCTACCAACGGAGCCGTTGTAGGCAGAATCATACATACGACAATCGTAACAACGATTGGGAATAAGATTTTTTCCAATTTGGAAACCGGCCTTAAATTCTCCATCACGATTGCGCGCTCTTTTTTCGTAGTAAGCAGTTTCATTACAGGCGGCTGGATAATCGGAACTAACGCCATGTAAGAATAAGCCGCTACGGCAATCGGCCCCATCAAGCCTGTCTGTCCTAATTTTCCGGCAAGGAAAATGGAAGTCGGCCCGTCTGCGCCGCCGATAATGGAAACGGCTGCAGCCGCTTTATCATTGAAGCCCATTAAAATTGCAAGCAGGTATGCGCCGAAAATACCGAACTGCGCCGCCGCCCCAAGCAGGAAACTGATCGGGTTAGCAATCAAAGGCCCAAAGTCTGTCATTGCGCCGACGCCCAAGAAAATCAGGGACGGCAGAATGGACCATTCGTCCATTAAATAGAAATAATGTAGTAAACCGCCGATGCCATTGCTTGTTTCTTCCGGGCTTGCGATAATGTCCGGGTAAATATTTACCAGAAGCATACCGAAAGCAATCGGGACAAGAAGTAATGGCTCATAGCCTCTTGCAATCGCCAGATATAGGAACAGACAGGCAACTGCGATCATGAGGTAATTGCCCCACGTCAGATTTAAAAATGCAGTCTGATGCAGGAGATTCCCCATTGTATCGAGAATATATGACATTGTCTTTCAACCTCCTGCTTATTTGTTTAATGTTGCTAATAATGCCCCTGATTCCACCTGATCTCCTACGGCAACGTCAATGCTTGCAACGGTTCCGTCTTCCGGCGCAACGACAGGAGTCTCCATTTTCATAACTTCAAGAATTAAGACCGGATCGCCTTTTTTAATGGCTTTTCCCGGATTTGCTTCGATTTTAAATACTTTTCCGGCCGCTTTTGCTTCGATTTTGATGCTTCCTGCTCCGCCGGATGCTGCCGGAGCCGCCGGGGCTGCCGGTTTCTTCGGAGCTGCCGCCATCTTTCTTGGAGCTGGCGCCGATACGCCTGCTCCTGCGCCGCCTTCCTCAACAGTAACGTCATAAACATTTCCATTTACGGTGATTGTATAATTTTTCATTGAATAATTCCTCCTAAAATTTTATTTTTCTTATCTTCTACGAATGGAACGCACTACAAACCCGTCGGTGGAAGCCGCTCCTTCTGATGCTGCAATCGCCGCCGCAATTACTGCGACAAGCTCTCCATCGTCTTCTTCCGCTTCTTCTTCTGCCGCCTGTTTTTCTTCGCGGGCTTCAATCTGTGAAACAACATCCTGAGCCGGAGCTTTCTTTGCCGCCTTCTTTTTCTCTAAATACGGGAAAATGTTAAAGCAGAAAATCAACAGGCAGATAATGATTAATACAACAAATACGATTCCAATTCCCATTACGGTATTCATCAGCGCAGTGGACATTTTCTCGCCAACGGTATATACGCCGTCAATCGTGATGTCTTCCACTTCCATGGAATGATATGTGTAAACATATGTAAGAACTGCATCGCGTTCCGCCATATGGAGCGTCTGCGCCGCTGTAAGGGTTTTGCCGGATTTAGTAACTTCAAAATCGCCAAACTCAAGAAACGCGCCATATTCTTCCACGGCTTCGTCCCATCGGTTAATTAGATTCACAACAGTTTCTGCGCCATTTGACATATAGTAGGATTTATCTTCCTCCGTCAGATATGCAAGCGTCTGTACCGTCCCTTGGCAATTCGTCTGCAATTCTTCGTATGTATGCCCATTATAGTCAACTGTTGTCGGATCCGTTTTTGAACATGCCGCCAAACCAAAGATCATTAAGCACATGGCGGCAATCAGAATTATTTTTTTCTTCATGAAACTTCACCTTTCTATTATTTTGTACCATGTTTTTTCAAAGACTCCGGAATGCTTTTGGTATAGAGCATTTCAAATGCCGCAATTAAGTATTTTCTGGTCGTCTCCGGCTCGATGATTAAATCTACATATCCTCTTTTTGCCGCGGAAAGCGCGCTTGACTGCAATTCGTCGTATTCTTTTGATTTTTTTGCCAATTCTTCTGCGCTGGCGTCTGCATACATGATTTTAGCGGCAAGATCCGCTTCCATCATGCCGATTTTTGCATCTTCCCACGCATAGACTAAATCTGCGCCGATTGCTTTGGAGTTCATGGCCACATATGCGCTTCCGTAAGCCTCTCCCATAATCACGTTTACTTTAGGAACGTTTGCGTTGGAAAATGCGTAGGTCAGTTTTGCCATTGCTTTTGCAAGGTTATTTTCTGCGCATTTACAGGTTTTATAGCCTTTCACGTTTGTAAAAGTCACCACCGGAATGTCAAACGCATCGCAGAAATTTACAAATTCTGCGGCTTTGCCGCATCCCCTTGCGCTTAAGACATTTGAAAATTCTTCCGTTTTCTTGCCTTCTTCGTCATAAACTTCCACGCAGTTCGCAACGGCTCCGACGGTTGTCCCATTTAACCGGATAAAGCCTGTCACCATGTCTTTTGCATAGTCTCTTTTCGTTTCAAAAAACAGATTGCCGTCTGCAATTTCGCTCAATATGTAACGCGGATCGCCTTTCATGCCAGCCAGATTTTCAGAAACTCGGTTTAAATCGTCTGCGCATTCTTCCGTCAGGCCGCCCATGCCGCTGTTGCCCGGAAGCATACACACTAATTCACGTATGGACTCTAAAATTTCGTCTTCCGTTCCAATTTGATCTACGCATCCGGTTTCTTTTGACTGGTATTCCGGCGCAGAAGTGTCACATTTGTCTATGCGGTTGCCTTCAATGGCATTTGGGGAATTGACAAACATTTTGCCTTTAGAAGTTTCAATGAAATTGAAGTCGCAAAGAGCGGGCACTGTGGCCAGTCCACCGCCGCATGAGCCGAACACGGCTGAGATTTGTAAAATTACGCCGGATGCTTCCGCTTCTTTTAAATAAATTTTCCCTAATGCATCCAATGCGTCTACGGATTCCTGAAGGCGGATTCCGGCGCAGTCTAAAAATCCAATGACAGGCGCGCCCATTTTCACTGCCATGTCATATACGGACGCAATTTTTTTCGCGTGCATTTCTCCTATGGTCCCATTTAATACGGAAGCGTCCTGACTATACACAAATACCAGATTGCCGTCAATCAAACCATGTCCCGTGATAACGCCGTCGGACGGGGTGTCTGTGTTTGACAAGTTAAAATCTGTGCTTCTTGCTGTGACAAGAGCGCCAATTTCCATAAAACTGCTCTCATCGAGTAACTTCACAATGCGCTGCATTGCCAAGCTGTTGTTGCTACTGCTCATTTTTTGCCCTCCATCTATTTTGATAAATTTAAAAATTTGCTAGAGTAATTGTATATTGTTTCGCATAAATTTTCAATAGTTTTTCTCATTTTCAAGAAAAATAATTTTGAAGAGTTTTTAGAAAGAACCACTGATACGTCGTTTTAGAAATGGTTTTCCCTGCATAGATAGGGCGTTCCCAGATAAGTTTCCCGTCTACGGAATATTGGATTTTTCCCACTTTTTCCCCTTTTTTCACGGGAGCGTCCAACTGGGTTTTTACCTCACAGGTAACGTTTGGACGTTCATCATGTTTCATAAGCAAGGTCGGGGCGTCCTCCTGTTCCTTGAGATACACTTCCACTTCCGCTTCCTGAAAAAGCTGCTTTGTCTGCGCGCCGGCAACCGGAATTGGCTTTAACCATTCTTTTAACACAGGCTGGCTGGATAAATCTGTGATGTTGTAATTCGAAATGCCGTACTCCATCAGTTTGCGGGCATCTTTCCATTTATAAGTTTTGTTGTTTGGCCAGCCGCACGCAAGAAGGGCTACGACAAAGGTTCTCCCGTCACGCTCTAATGCGCCGACGTAACAGTACCCTGCTTTTCCGGTAAAGCCTGTTTTTCCAGAAAGCGCGCCTTCCATCATGGTTAAAAAGGCATTGTGGTTGTTACAAGTGAAACTGCGTGTGCCGTCTGAATTGGAAAACGAGTGCGACGGGGCGCGGGTAATTTCTAAAAATTCATCTTTTTTTGGGGATTTTTTGATACAATAACTCATAATTAAAGCCAAATCTTCCGCAGTAGTGGAATGGGCGACGGTCTGTGCGCTTCCGTCTTTGGATTGGATTTCTTTTTGTGCGTCTAATCCGTTTGGAGTAATGAAATATGTATTTTTACAGCCAATTTCAACGGCTTTTTCATTCATCAAATCTGCAAATCCTTCCACGCTTCCGCCGATATGTTCTGCAATGGCTACAGCAGAGTCATTATGGGATTCTAACATCAGGGAATATAAGAGATCTTTTAAACGGTAGGTTTCCCCTTTTTTCATGTAAAGTTTCACTTTCGGCATAGATGCGGCATAGTCTGACACTTCCACCATGTTCTCTGGATCTGCGTTTTCCAAGGTTAAAATACAAGTCATAATCTTTGTAGTGCTTGCCATTGGCAGAACGGCAGTTCCTTTTTTTTCGTATAAAATACGCCCGGAATCGGCATCCATTAGGACGGCGGACTGGGCGTACAGCTGGCTTGGCTCTGGGGTTGTCTGGGTTTGACGAGCCAGACAGGAAATGTTTGGGGACGTGAATGTAATCAGACAGGATATAAGAAGCAATACACATAAAAATGGGTGTAGTTTGTGGGTTAGGCTTTTCATTGCAGTTACCTTACTGTGTGATATTAGTGTATTTTATGCAAACAGGGACAGCGTTATGATCTTTATCTCTCTAAACCGGCTTTATTTGATCATTTTTCCATAAATTTAGAAGGAATTCAGACAGATTTCATTTCTTTTAAATTATCTTAAACTCTCCTGAAAAAACCTCTCGTGTGCATCATCTGCTGTCTCTTGCTGTTCTCAAGCGATCCGCGTATAATAGATGCGCGCGTTTCAAAACTTAAATATCTGCGTTCGATGCCATAGAACAAAAAAGCGATGAAACGCCTAAACTCAAGAAAGTAAAAATTTTTCATTTTTTCTGTCACACGGCAGGCTCTTGTCTGTCTAATCTTATATAGGAGGTAAAAAGCCATGAAACATATAACAAACGAAGAACTGTTGGCTTTGATTGAAAAAGCTACTGCCGGAGACAAAGAATCTCTGGAAACCGTGATTTTAAGCGTGCAAGATTTAGTATTTAACCTATCTTTGCGTATGCTTGGCTCTTTCCCTGACGCTGAGGACGCCACTCAGGACATTCTATTGAAGATCATAACGCGGCTGTCCTCTTTCAAAGGTGAAAGCGCCTTTTCCACTTGGGTTTTCCGTATTGCGGCAAACCATTTAAAAAACTATCAAAAGCATATGTTTGCAAAATTTCCACTCAGTTTTGAATTTTATGGAAATGACATTAAAAACGGGAAAATCGACGATGTGCCGGATTTGATGCAAAATGTGGAACAATCCATTTTAGCGGAAGAACTCAAACTGTCCTGCGCCAATGTTATGCTCCAATGCCTTGATGCTGAAAGCAGATGTATCTTTATTTTAGGAACCATGTTCAAAGCAGACAGCCGGATCGCCGGGGATATTTTAGGCATTACTCCTGAAGCCTACCGGCAGCGGCTTTCAAGAATCCGCAGTAAAATGGCGGACTTCTTAAAAGAATACTGCGGGGAATATGGCAATGGAACGTGCCGCTGTAAACACAGGGTAAATTATGCCATTAAAAACCATAGGATCAATCCTTCGCAGTTATACTTCACAACGGCCGTCCCTATGGAAACTATGGTGGAAGTAAAAGAAGCTATGGAGGAGATTGACGATCTTTCACAGAAATTCTCCTTTTGCAAAACCTATCAGTCCCCTGAAAGCCTGACAAAATTCATTCAGAAATTTTTAGACGGAACGTCTTATTCCGTCGTCAAAAATGCCTAGGAGGTGTTACAAATGAATACACAGCTTATCTTACAATACCTTTCCGATTTAAACGAAAATAATAACCGGGAATGGTACCACTCACATAAAATGGAAAAAAAGGCGGCGGACACAGAATTTGAAGCAGTGATTGAATCTTTAATCCTTCGTATTGGTAAATTTGACAGCAGCGTACTGCATAATGAACCCAAAAACCTAACCTTTAAATTGGCGAGAGATACCCGTTTCAGCCACGATAAATCACCATATAATCCGGCTTTCCGCGCGCATATTTCCTCACAAGGAAAGCTTCCAATCCCAGTCGGCTATTATCTTATGATAAAATCCGGCAATCAATCTTTTTTAGGCGGCGGCTTATTTGCGGATATGTTCAAAGAGGCAACGAAGATGACGCGGGATTATATTGTTCAACACGGAGAAGAATTAGAGCGTATTATCCATGAGCCGGAGTTTGAAAAAAATTTTACCGTACAGGGAACCACGCTAAAAAAAGTCCCTGCCGGATATGAAAAAGAACACCCACAGGCAGAATACCTAAAATTGAAAAGCTGGTATCTCGAATATCCGGTCAAAGACGAAGAACTAATCGATGCTGAGGCGTTTCTTGCAAAAGCCGCTGGACTGTTCCAAATTATGAAGCCATTTAACGATTATTTAAACAAGGCTCTTGCCGGATTTCAGATGCCAGCAAGGTGACAAAGCATGGAACTTGCAGTGAATGCTATTTCCATCATTCATATGCCCGAATCTTAATATGATCTAAACAAAAAACCTATGCCGTTTTACGCCGCATAGGTTTTTTAACGTTACAAAGCGCTTCTCACCCGCCACACTCTGCCCTTTTCAGGCAGGTCTGTTTTCAAGAGCTTATTTTTGTCAGCTTCGCATAATTTCCAAATATCTTAGCATTACCGTTAAAGGCGTTTTTATGTCATGCAATACCCGCCTTTACTTTCTAACAGTCTTCCAGCAAACGCTTTGTTTGTCCCAGCTGTTCCTCCATTACCTATTAATTCGTAAATTTTTACTGAAATAAAAATGCTCTTTTGTAAAATTATCTTTTCATAAGAAACACAAGAAAAGAATAATTATTTTCATAATTTAAAAGATATGATATAATTTTAACCACTATAAAAGGAAAAGGGGAATGACAAGATATGAAAACATGGAAGCTAGTCTCTGGAATACTTTCAATTCTTCTGTTTTTTCTGGTCGCGTTCCAATCCTGCGCCGCCGGAATCTCCAACGCTTTGCTTGCAAATGGAGAAAAAAGCGGCAGTGGAGGAATTCTTTTAGCCGTAATGATGCTTGCCGGAGGCATTGTATCCATTGCTACAAGGCAACAGAAAGAAAACGGCGGAAACATTGCCTTGTGCATTCTGTTCGGAATCGGAGCTCTGGCAGGATTTGTTTTAGCCGGAAGCTTTTCAGATCTAAACATATGGGCGGCATGGTGCACAGTCAACGCTGCGCTCGCAGTTATTTCTATTGTGAAAGAAAAAAAAGAAAACGTATAGTTAATATTTACATTTCGAACGAGAAAAAAGGAGTTGTCAAAGCTTATGTCTGTCCGAATTTTTGTTATGGCGCACAAACCATTTACGCCCCCAAAAGATCCGATGTATGTCCCGCTTCAGGTAGGGCGGGCAAATGCAGCATCACTTGGTTTCCTTGGAGATGACACAGGGGATTCCATTTCTGCCCTTAACCCATATTTTTGTGAATTAACCGGATTATACTGGATTTGGAAAAATTACCAGAGCGCAGATTACATTGGAATCTGCCATTACAGACGGTATTTATTAAATCAAACCGGCTCCATTTTCACAGAACCGCAATTAGAAAAACTATGTATGGAGTATGATATGGTCACGACAAAATTACTGACGCTGACCTGTTCCTACGAAAAGGGATTTGGGGAAAACCATCATGTGAAAGATCTTTACACAACCAGAGAGGTTCTAAAAGAAAAGTTCCCTTCTTATGTCAATGCCTTTGATCAACTGCTGAAAGGCCCGCATACTTATTTCGGGAATATTTTTGTAACTGCAAAAGATTCCTATGACGCCTATTGCGAATGGCTGTTTGACATTCTGTTTGAAGCGCAGAAACGGACAGATATGACTGGATATAACGGTTATCAGAAACGTCTGTTTGGTTTTTTGTCGGAATTTCTCCAGACTGTCTGGATTCATTGCCACAAGCTGCGCGTCTGTGAATGTATGGTCGGCATGGTGGGGGAAAAATATGAAACAACTGTCCTAAAAGAACATTTAGCAGAATTTTTTGCCAAGAAAAATTATGAAGGCGCGAAAGAATATTTTTTGGAATATTACCAAAAGCGGCCCGATGTGCTGATGGAAGCATCTGATGTGACGGGAGAGCTTAGGATTTGTATGCAGATTATTTCCACATGCGCTTTTGAAAAAGAACGTTATGGAAACTGTATTTTGGATGCAATTTGGGAATATCCCCGCTTAATCAGCCATTTCCACAGCCTGAATGAAGCTGTTTTAGGCATTTTATCGGAGCGCCCCTCCCAAAGCCATATACGATTTTTGCAGGATACAAACTGCATTACGCCTGTTTCCGCAGAAATTGCCTTACAGCTTTTTTGTAAAGATCCTGCTTTACAGAAAAAAACGTTAAAAATCATCTATCCGCTTTTGCAAAAATAATGGCTGCAGGCGGGAAAACCCGCCGCAGCCGCGCCGTAATTCATAGCATCTTATACCGAAATGTCAATATTGCCGCCAAGATAAGGCGTAACAGAATGTTCCATTGCGGCAGAATCTATCATATCTACCATGCCTTCGCCAAGCATTTCCCCTAAATCCATCGCTTTGCTTAACATTGCCACACTGAAATCACTCTGCGCTTTCGTCTGCGCGAGCGCCATAGATAAACCCGGAATATCCATTGATTTACACCTCCTACTCTCTTTTATTTTACATCTCATACAATGTAATGTCAATTTCTTACTGCCAATTTTATTTCACAGCTTTTATTTTCATCGATTTCTTATAGCCAGTGGACCTCTTAAAGAGCTTTTTATACGCTTTCTTTTTACTTTTCGGAATTTTGATTACTGCTTTCTTTTTAATGCCTTTGATGGCTTTCTTTCCTATTGTTTTAACTTTCTTTCCTTTCAACTGTATGCTGGACAATTTCCGGCAGTTGTAAAAAGCGCCTTTCCCGATGATTTCTAGATTCGCTCCCAGCGTAACTTTTTTCAGCCGCTTGCTTCCTTTAAACGCATTCGTCCCAATAGCCGTAATCTGAAATGTTTTTCCGCCAATTTTAACCGTATTTTTTACCTTCAAAGAGGAAATCTTTTTATTGCCTGTTCCTGTCAGCATAACTGTCGATGCGCTTGTAAACTTATATTTCATACTGCCAGCCGTACAAGTCTCTCCTAGTGGCGCAAAAACACAAAACTTCATATTCACAACTGATGTATAATTTCCCTTTCCGGTAATTGTCACTGTGTAATCTCCAATGTCCGCGCTTGTCTTTGGATAAGCGGCTATATAATCCGTTCCTTCTCTCAACGTAATCTGTCCATTCTTCACGCTTACCGACGGCCGGATTGGCCTGCCGCTCTCCCACTTAAAATTACGTTCCATTTTTACCATAGAAACTGCCAATGGTTTCCTTCCAATAGAAAACTGCGCGGTTTTGCTTCCGGCGTAATTCTTATTGTTGGCTGTAAGAATCACTTTCGCGGCATTTCCCGCATTGGTATTATTTTTATAACTCACTTTATATTCTGTCTTAGGAACTGTCTTGCCTTTATACTTTACCGCGACTGACGGCTGCTGCGGCTTCCCATTATAAACGAAAGATTTTGGCTGTAACGTAACACTACAGTCTTTTAAATCAATCTTCCCAGACTCCTGTCCTTTCGTAATTTCAAATTCTTTCGTTGCCGTTCCTTTATATCCGCTTCCGGCTGCCGTAATTGTCACTGTTGCCGTCCCCGGCTCTATATTATTGGAATATTCTACACTGTATTTTGTTTCCG
>CAJUST010000008.1:0-66535 GCA_910589105.1 uncultured Lachnospiraceae bacterium | reverse complement strand
TCACTTTCGGACACTGTGGTTTGCCATTATAGATGCAGGATTCTGGGTCTAACGTTATCACGCAGTCTTTTAAATCCACCTGCTCCGTAATCTGTTCTTCCGTAATCTCAAATTCTTTCGTTGCCGTCCCTTTATATCCGCTTCCGGCAGCCGTTATTGTCACCGTTGCCGTCCCCGGCTCTATATTATTGGAATATTCTACACTGTATTTTGTTTCCGGGACTGCTTTCCCCTCATATTCCACCGTCACTTTCGGACACTGTGGTTTGCCATTATAGATGCAGGATTCTGGGTCTAACGTGATAGTACAGTCTGCTAAGTCCACAGCCTCTGAAACATTTATGCCAACTTTCTCTAATTCTGTTTGTAAGCGTTCATTTGCGGCGCTAATCTCACTTTGGGAGACTGACTCTCCTTTTTTCACCCTCTCCCATAATGCTTCCGCGTCTTTTACCGCCTGCAAAACAACTTCAGCCTGTTCTGGCGTACAAGTGGAAAAGTCTATTCCATTTGCCTGAATAAGCGACTCTGTCAATTCCGTAACGTCTGCCAATTCCTGCGGTTTATCCGCAAAAGACAATGACAGTTTCATCTCTGCCCAGTCTGCGTGGGCGTCATAGTTATTATTTTGCTGAATTACTTTTAACGTAACGGCTCCGACGTCTGTAAGATTCAATGTAAATCCTTCCAATGGCGTTGAGCCATTCATTCTGCCACTCTCAAACAGCTTTGACCCATCTTCCGCCAAAACAGAAAATTCCAACGCGGCATACTGGCTATTGCGTTTTTCGTAATCTACGCCTACCGCTCCATGCAAAACTTTAGAAGCAAACGCGCTTATATCATAGGTGATTTCAGAATTGGCGTGTGCGCCGATTCCTTTTTCATAACTTACAGGATTCCCATCTTCCCCAGTAAGGCGGATAGACTTTCCTGAAGAAGCTTTATCCCGCATGATAGATCCATACCCGACTGTCGAGTCCGGCTCATATGTGAGATCTGACAGATAAATGCCCTTCTCACAGTTAATCCGGTAAGTTTTCGTCTCTTTGCCGTCTAATGACGTCACATGGACGGATACATCATTGCTTCCTTCAAATAAATCAATCTCTTTTTCAACGCTGCCCTGCTGTGTCTTGCGCTCTGTATTCGTCTGTAAATTTACAACTGCGCGGCTATCTTCCGCAACAGCTTTCACTGTGATCTGATCTTCTTCCAGAAGCCAAGAAACTGCGCCATCTTCGACAGCGTCAAAAACGCTCTCACCATTAATAGACAAATCGAAAAGCTCTGCATTAGACACATCTGGCACAATCAACAGAAGCGTATACAAAAGACGCGTCCCGTCAGCAGCCTTTGCAATAATGCGGATCTCATTGCTTCCGGATACGAGGCCGCTAATTTCTGCGCTCGTTCCTTCTACCATCTGATCGCCTGACAAAATACAGACATTGGCCGCATTGCCTTTTTCTACCTCTATCCGCGCCGAATCGCTTCCTTCCTCTAAGGTTCTGCGCATCCGTTTTCCGTCATGGTTAAATTCCCCGACAGAAACATTGTCCACCTTAATGCCTGCCAGACGCGCATTTGTGGAAGCGGCATAATTGACATGCGTCTGATACTGTTTTTCTGTAATTCCATCTTTTGCCACTGCGCGTATATAATAAGAATTCAGTCCATTTACAAAGTTAAGCCGGCCCGTCCAGACATTCCCAGTTTTCGTCAACGCAATTTCCTTACGTCCATATCCGCCAAAAAGCTCAACCTTCCCGATCCGCTCATCTGCCGTTAGTTTTAATTCCGCTTCCGAAACACTGCCGTCCGCATTCAAAAACCAACTGCCGTCGGACAAAGAGTCCGGTTCAAAGGATAAATCTTCTATGGATATTCCTGTCAGTTCCGCATAATTATCCTGAATCGCATGAAGCCGGATAAGAAACGTTTCCTCCCCACATGCTATAGTAAGTTCATTCAGATTCTCTATATTTACGACTGCAGGATTTGATGCAGCGTTTCCATTTATGGTAACGTCACCAGAATGATTCCGGTATTCAATCACTGCTTTAGAAAGCTCCGCAGGAACCGATATGTCAAATTCCTTCTGCGTCTGGCCAAACTGGTATAAAACGTCTCCATTAAACTTTAATTCAGTAATTGCAGCTCCATTCTCTGGCGAACTTACTGTTACCGGCTGGCTTAAGGCCGGCTCTCCTACACAGCCCAATTCATCTACAGGATACACCGTACACGTCAATTCACCTGCCTGCATAATTACCGCAGACGGCGACTTGCCCACTTCCTCCCAGATTTTGCCATTTTCGTCCACACATGTAAAACGGTACAAAGATTCCCCATGCGTATCCTCATCAGCATCCAGAAAATCAAATGTTACGTTTGCGGTATCCCCCACTTGGTAAGAAGCCTGATCCAATGTTACATTAGACGCTTCCGGCAGAGGATTGTCTAAAAAATCCAAGAATGGAATCGCTTCCTGCCCAAGCAAATCTTCATAAGATGCGCTTCCAGAACCTATATGCAAATCAGAACACACTAAATTTTTTCCTCTGAGATTTGAAACCCAGCCGGCAAACCCTATTTTGAAATTCTGACCGAAGTCCATATCTGTCACATTCTTAAGCTGATGCCATTCGTCCGATCCGTCAATTTTATAGTCAACCGAAATACTGTTGTTTTGTTTATGAAATCCAAAGACAGCCTTTGTGACCTGATTATTATCTTCCGCGTCTTCCTCTTCTTCTGTTGCGTGGGCGCTTACTTCTTTTACAAAGGCAATTCCCTTTTTATGGGACTTCTTCCCTACTGTCAAATAATTATCGTCATCTTTGTAAAGAACAAAAGACGCCGTGTCCCACTGCTCTGATTCTTTTACCGGAAGCCCCTCCATTGTAACCACAGCCCGAAAATCATTTTTGTCCAATGTTTCCGGTATATCGAATAAGAACAGATTCTTAACCGTATTTGTTCCCTCGTACAAATCGCCCTGTTCCAACTCAATCGTCACTCGTTTCTTTTCCATCTGGTATTTTGGGGCATTTTCCCTTGTAATTGTCATGAGTGGATTTTTCCCCTCCACTTTTGGGATCGCAAGGATTACCGCTTTTTTGTCAGACTTTCACCCGAAAGAAGCTTTCACCCAAACTGCTCCATTTCTGTTTGCAGTCAGTACGCCATTTTCATCGATCTGCGCCGCATCCGTCTCCCTTCCAGTCACAAAATCCACTACGGTCCATGTAACCTGCGCATTTTCTGATCCTGTAACTGTAAATGTATGAGAAGCTCCAATGCGGTCTAAGATAACCGTGTCATCTCCGTCAATTTTTATATCTTCCGGCGGCGCCTGCCCTGCGCTTACCGTTACCGGGATTCTGTTCGATCGCGCAAATGTTCCGTTCCATTCATAATAAGCAAAAATATCCGCTGTCCCTTCCTTGCGCGCAGTATACTGTCCTGACTGATCCACATAAACCACCTCAGGATCTGCGCTTGCATAACAGATCTTCCCTACCGGATCAGACGGAGACAAACCACGGTCGGAAACAACCTGAATATCGGAATCATGGTTCAAAAGATTTTCTTCCCGCATTCCGCTTAAAACCGCATAACGTTTTAAGCCATCGTCATATGTATTGCCTTCCAAAATGACATTTTTGCATTTCGTAAATTCATAAACATTATCCGTTACGCCACTATTGGAACTGCCATCTGCCGACACATGAAGACTGCCTGTTTCTCCAATGCCCAAATCCGTTTCAGATGCAGAAATTTCCAACGAAATATCAGGATTCGTCCTGACAATCGTATTATTGCGGATTGTTAAATTTTCCACGCTCTCTGCCTTCACAACAGTGTCTACATCCATATGGAACGTATTGCCTTCAATCAAAATATTTTTATGGATTGGATTGTCCTCAGAAGGCAGTCCGCCTCCTTTTGTCACCGGATGGACATAGACGGCCGGCGCATATTCCCATGACGTCCTTCCGACTGTCTTTACATAAAAAGTATTGTTGCGGATTGTCATATCACGGATAGGGCCAGACTCATACCATTCGTTGGAATCATTTGACAAAAATATCGTAGCCATCGACATATTTAAAAATGTGTTATCTTCAATGATAACCGGATTCCTAGTCGTACAAAGGATTCCGCGGGTCGGGACATTTTTAAAAGTGCAGCCGCGGATTTCAACTGACGGCGCAAACGTAACATTTTCTGCCACATATTTCGGCTCATTCCCTATTTTATCACTCAGATTCTCCGGCAGTTCCTCCGTAAAGCGAATCTCCATGGTACGCAGATCGTTGCCAGACTCTCCGGGGTTTGAAATCACTTCTTCCACAGTATACAACGTCTCACTGTCTGTTGATTCTAAAGTGTCTCTTGTAAAAAACGCTACTTTATCCCCTGAATGGTACTGTGGAAATCCGCCCTGCTGGGTATGGATATACTTTAACTTAAGCGTATGCGCATCCTTTCTTTCCTCCACTCTGGTAAATGTCCCATGAAGGTTAATGGGATCGTCGTGCGTATTGGAAAAATTACAATTTTCAATTACTAAATCCCCTGCGGCCCCAGATGCGTGGATCCCGTCTGCATAACTTACAGTAATATGCCCTGAATTATCCCTAGGCATTAAATTACAATTATAATAATAAACATCTTTGCTCATTTGTATCAGCCAGCCAAAGCCGTGCATAAAATGAACGTTTACGTTTCTTGCAGTGACATTCTCACTTTCCCATGTAAAAGCTCCCGCCGTCTCTCTGTATGTGCTGCTGGCAAGCTCTAAAACCATGCCCTTTTTCTGCATTTGCGGACGCGCGCTGTTATAGGTAACCCTTACCACCGTCCCATCGGTCCCATCTAACGCGCGGATATTGGACACGCCGCCAAAAGGCGTATCGTTAGTAAAATAAGCCCTTGTCATTTCATCATCCGGCTGATACGCGACAACTGAATAAGCCCTGTGGATTCCTTCTTCCGTCCAATAATATTCGCCTGTATACGGGCTTGGCTCACTGTGCCACTGGATCGTCGTTCCCTTTATTTCATAGGGAAAACACTTCGGAATATAAAAATCCGTATATGGCTTCCCGTCTTCTTCCCCCATATCTGCAATGGTCATCTCTGAAACAGTGGGAACTGCAAAATCCCATGAAAAATCCTCCAACGTGACATTTCTGGAATCCACAACCGCAAGCGCCATCATATTCCCATGTAAAAGAAACAAAGAGCCGTTGCCCCGCAATGTAAAATCGCTCTGATCTTCAATTAAAAGCCCGATTGTCTTTTCCGGGCTTTCAATGCTGTTTGTGTTGGAAGTGTGATACTCCCTTTTCTCTGCATAATCTTTATAAATATGGTATTCTCCTTTTGGAAAATCCACCACTACTTTTGCGGCTCCTGCTTCTTTCGCTTCTCTGGCAGCCTCAAACGCCCGCTGGATTGCCTGCGCGCTGTCTTTCGATTCATACGGATCTGCCCCGTACTCCTCTGCATGAATAATGGTTTCTTCCGTCCGCTCTTGGCCTTCTTTTGCCCATGCAGTCAAAGACAAAGGCAAAAACAACTGCAACATAATCGCCGTGGCAGTCAAACAAGAAATGATCTTTTCCCATTTCTTATGTATCATTTTTGCTTTCATGATCATACCTCCATAACCTTTTGGCAGCGCTGGCTGTCTGCCATTAAAACCATAAATTACATAAACCTTTCTGATCCTTCTCTTTTCCCAGCGAAATGAATACTCATAAACTCCTTTTCAACATATTAAAATTGCAGAACTTACATACCCCCTCTCTCATCTCGCCTATAAAAATAACGCTTCAATCCATCGCCGGAAAAAAATTTTGCCTAAACTATATAGAAATGAATCTTATTTGCATAACGCCACTTAAACCCTGATACCAGCCGGATAAAAAATATATACATCTATCTTAATAATTATACAAACAATATTCATTTTTTTCAATAGTTCTCTAAAAAAACCTCCAAGCTTCACAAAGTGAAGCCAGAAGGCTAACAAAAATAACAGACGCCCAAACGTGAAACGCTGTCCCTATTCTCATTTACAATCTTACATACAGCGCAATGGCTGTCTTAGTTTCATATCTGCCGTCCAAAAACAAGCATCTAGTTAAAAGACCCTTTTCCCTACCTGCTCCCAAAGCGGCTTCCTGACTTTTTTTCTCGTAATTTCCGCTAACCCAAGTTTCGTATAGTCCACAAAGACTGCCGGAACCGTATCTTTTGCCAGCCAATGCCGCAAAGCCTTTGCCAGCGTCCGGCCTGCCTCTCCGGTATCCATATTGATAAAATCCACTACGCAAATTCCGGAAATATTCCGCAGCCGAAGCTGTCTTGCAATTTCTTCCGCCGCTTCTAAATTAATCTTTAAGTAAAAATCCTCTGCATTCCCTTTAATGCACTTCCCACTGTTTACATCAATCACCGTCAGCGCTTCCGTAGGCTGGATCACCAAATAAGCGCCTGACTTTAAGCGGACGCGTTCCCCAAGCGCTTCCCCTAACTTCGTCCTTAACCCATACAAAGCCGTCAAAGACAACATGGAATCTTCATAAAATGCAATCGGGGCTTCCTTTGAAAACGCTACGTTTAATTCCTCATAAACCGCCCGATCATCTGTCACAATCTTCTCTAATCCCATAGACAAATAATCCCTGACCCTTGAAACGACATGGGAATCCCCACGTGAAAGACAGCTATAACACGTCCGATGCCTGCAATAGTCCCGTATATTCTGATACTGCTTTAAAATGGCTTCGTATTCTTCAAAAATCTGTTCATCTGAATAATTTCCTGCATTCGTGCGGACGACCAAACCAAACTCATTCCCCGTCTTTTGGGCAAACATCTCTTTTAAATGCGTCCGTTTTTTGCTTTCCAGTTTCTTAGAAACGCCTAATTTCCGGTTTCCAGTCGTTAAGACTAAGGCGTTCCCCTTCAAACTGAGATTCGCGGAAACATTCGGCTCCTTCGTCTTTACCGCTTCTTTCACTACCTGAACCACGATTTCATCGCCTTCCGTCAGCTTTCCTGCGCGCTGCTGTTTTGTCCAAATGACGTGATCCGCTTCCGAAAAAGGCAGATACGTCATCTGGTTCGGCATAATTTCCACAAAAACCGCGCCGATTTTTTCCAAAATCCGCTTCACTTTTCCGATATAAATATTCCCAAGGAGGGAACTCTCTTTTACATCAGCGCAGGAAACTTCAATCAGACGGTTGTCCTCAAATAAAGCAATCACCTGATACCTGCCGTCCCGAATCGTTTCCTCTGTAATAACAACCCTTTTACTCAATGGCCTCTCCTATCTCACCCAAAGACTTTAATGCGCCATTTATGTTCGCATAAACGTCTATACGGTGAACCTGTACCGAAACCGGAGAAAACGAAAGTCCATGAAATTCTAAAAATTCCCGTAACACAAGTTCCGGCTTAACATTATCCTCACTTCCGGCGCAGACCTTCAGATAAAAAGAAGGGCGCCCCTCTTTTTGTTCGATCCGAAACGCATAAACCAGCTTCTTTAAATCAATCGTTTTTTCACTTTTTTTCGTCTTTTTCGTAATAAGAATTTCGTCCCTTTCCTCAAAAAACGAAACAAGCGCGGCTTCATAATCTATTTGAGGGACTTCATAATTTTCCCGAAACGTCAATTCATAATCCGCAGCGGCGACTGCCGACATCGCCTTTTTATCGGAATCAGAAAGTCTGCGGTAAGAGGTGACTTCCACCCCTTCCGCCATCGCTTCATTTAAACGGGTGAGAGATACTTCTGAAGTGTCTGTGGAATGGACGGAAATGTCAAAATACTCCCCGTCACTTGTTATCCCAACCCCAAGCGGCGCGGCAAACGACATCAGAGGATGCGGGTGGAAGCCCTCGGAATAGGCAATGTCAATTTGCGCCCGGCGGATTGCTCTTTGGAAATACCGCATCATATCTAAATGTCCGATAAATTTCATTGCGCCATATTTGCGGAATTTAACCCGTATTCTCAATGCAGACACCTCCCTGATATTTTCCCGCCCCGCAGCCGCTGCACTGCTGCCTACAGTTTTTCGTCACAACTCCTTCTAGCGCATGGGCGTATTCCCTCTTTAAAAACTCCTTCGTCACGCCTGAATCAATAAAATCCCACGGTAAAATTTCATCAAGCGGCCGTTCCCTTACAGTATAAAAGCCAGGGTCTACGCCTGTTTCTTCAAATGCCTCAATCCATGCATCGTAGTTAAAAAAATCACTCCACGCATCAAACATACAGCCTTTTTCATACGCCCGCAAAATCACGGCGGAGAGCTTCCGGTCCCCTCTTGCCAAAATGCCTTCTAACACGGTAACGTCCGCTTCATGCCAATTATAACGGATGCTTTTTTTATTTAACTGCCCCTTCACCGCTTCATTTACCGTTTTTGCGCAGTTAAGGTAATGTTCTTTTTCATACATGGGCGCCCATTGGAACGGCGTAAATGGTTTCGGGACAAAAAATGACGAGCTGATTGTGATCTGGCACTTGCCATTCCGCTTCTCCTTTGGAATTTCGTAATAACATTTTGCAATCCGGTCCGCCAATTTTGCGATTGCCTGACGGTCTTCTTTCGTTTCCGTCGGCAGGCCCAGCATAAAGTAGAGTTTCACCTTCTGCCAGCCTCCTGCAAACGCCCGTGACGCTCCCTCTAAAATCACTTCTTCCGTCAGTCCCTTATTAATAACATCGCGTAACCTCTGGGAGCCTGCTTCCGGCGCGAACGTTAAGCTGCTTTTCTTAATGTCCTGAACTTTTTCCATCACGTCTAAAGAAAACGCATCAATCCGCAGAGACGGCAGGGAAATGTTTACGCCCTGCCCATAAAACTCCTCAATTAAATAAGACACAAGCTCCTTTAAGCCTGAATAATCTGAGGAACTCAATGAACTTAGGGAAATTTCATCATAACCTGTGTTCTTTAACATCAGGTAAGCGTATTTCTTTAACGTTTCCACATCTTTTTCCCGCGTCGGGCGGTAAATCATGCCCGCTTGGCAGAAACGGCACCCGCGGATACATCCACGCTGGATTTCCAACACCGCGCGATCCTGCGTTGCCTGAAGAAACGGGACAAGCGGCTTTTCGGGATAAACGGCGTCCGATAATTCCCGCACAACCTGCTTTTCCACCTTTTTTGGAACCCCATTTTCTACTGGGGAAAAATCCGCAATCGTCCCATCGCTGTGATACGCCGCCTGATACAAAGAAGGGACATAAATTCCCGCAATTCCTGCCGCGCGGCGTAAAAATTCCCGCCGGCTTTCTCCCGAAGATTTCCATTCAACATAAAGGTCAAACAACGCATCATAACTGGTTTCGCCCTCTCCAATGTAAAACAAGTCAAAAAAATCCGCTAACGGCTCAGGATTATACGCACAGGGGCCACCGCCAATTACAAATAGATCGCCGTCCATCCTGTCTTTCGCAAAAAGAGGAATTTGCGACAGATCTAATATCTGTATGACATTTGTATAGCACATTTCATATTGCAGGGTAATCCCCAAAAAATCAAACTCACGGACGGCGTCCTGAGATTCTAACGCAAACAGCGGAATCTTTTGCTCTTTTAATATTTTATGCAAATCCGGCCAAGGGGAATAGACACGCTCGCAAAATATATCTTTCCGCTTATTAAACATATCGTATAAAATCTGGATGCCAAGATGGGACATGCCAATCTCATAGACGTCAGGAAAACACATTGCAAAACGGATCTTCACTTCATCGAGAGGCTTCTTTATGCTGTTAATCTCGTTTCCAATGTATCTTGCCGGTTTTTCGACTGTCAATAATATTTCATCGCTTAACGCTAACTGTTTCATCTTCCCGCTAGAACCTCACCTTTATATAAGCTAAAATCTCTTTTACGCATTTCTCAAAGCCTAATTTACTGCTGTTTAGGCAAAGATCATAATTTCTCGCATCCGTCCAGTCCCGCCCCGTATAATGTTTATAATATTCCGCGCGGTATTTGTCGGTTTTTTGGATAAACTTCTCCATTTCCGCTTCTGTCATGCTGTTCTGCTCCATGGCGCGCGCTAAGTTAAATTCTTTCGAACCATGGACAAAGACGCTGACAACGTTTTGAAAGTCCTTTAAGATAAAGTCCGCCGCCCTTCCGATAATGACGCAGCTTTCCGTTTCGGCAAGGCGTTTCATCACTTTTGCCTGATAGTTAAACAGATTTTTGGCGGAAACAAAGTCACTGCTTTCCGGCGGAATCAAATCTCCTGTGTAAAGGTCTGTAGACATACGCAAAAACGGGCTGTTTTTCAATTTTTCATCTAACTGGGCAAACAACTGCTCATTAATCCCGCTTTCTTCGGAAGCCATTTTAAGAAGATTACTGCTGTAATAGGGAATCCCCATCTCCTTTGCCAGCATTTTCCCGACCGTCCTGCCGCCGCTTCCGTACTGCCTTGCAATCGTAATTACCACATGTTCCATTCCGCTTTCCCCCTATTCTCCAAGATACGCTTTTTTTATGGAATCGTCATTCATCAGTTGATCCGCGTCTCCCTCTAAGACGATCTTCCCAGTCTCTAAGACATATGCCCGATCTGCAATGGCAAGGGCTTTTTTTGCATTTTGTTCCACTAAAAGCACGGTCGTCCCGCTTTTGCTGACTTCTTCTATAATATCAAAAATCTGGTTGACAAGGATTGGCGAAAGCCCCATGGAAGGTTCGTCCATCAAGATAATTTTCGGATGCGACATCAGCGCCCTTCCCATCGCAAGCATTTGCTGCTCCCCGCCGCTTAATGTTCCGGCAAGCTGGTTTTTCCGCTCCCTTAAACGCGGGAAACGTTGATACACACTTTCAAGCGTCTGTTCCATTTCATTTTTGTCTTTTCTCGTGTATGCGCCCATCTTCAGGTTTTCATAGACGGTCAGTTCCGCAAAGACGCGCCGCCCTTCCGGCACATGCGCCATTCCAAGAGAGACGATTTTATGCGCCGGAACCTTTGTAATGTCTTTCCCTTCAAATAAAACGGAACCGCATTTAGGAGACAAAAGACCTGTAACCGTGTGTAAAATTGTCGTCTTCCCCGCCCCATTTGCGCCGATTAAAGCAATGACTTCCCCCTCATTTACCTGAAAGGAAATGCCCTTTATCGCCTGAATCATGCCATAATACACTTCTAAATCTTTAATTTCAAGCATCGCCATTTTGCCGCCCTCCTATTCGCCTAAGTACGCCTTGATTACTTCCGGATCGTTTAAAACCTCAGACGCTTTTCCTTCACACAAAACCTGCCCGAAATTCAGTACCGTCAATTCTTCACAAATGCCGGAAACAAGCTTCATGTCATGTTCAATTAAAAGAATCGTCATGTCAAATTTATCCCTGACAAAACGGATCGTCTCCATCAGCTCTTTCGTCTCGTTCGGGTTCATTCCGGCGGCAGGCTCATCTAAAAGCAGAAGCTTCGGCTCTGTCGCAAGCGCCCTTGTGATTTCTAATTTCCTCTGTTTTCCATATGGCAGGTTAGACGCAAGCGTATCCGCTTCCTGATCCAAGCCAAACACCTTTAAAAGCTCCATGGCGCGGCTGTCCATTTCTTTTTCCACTTTAAAAAATTTCGGCAGACGGAAAATGCCTTCTAACGTCGAATAGGCGTAATGGTTATGCAGCCCGGCTTTTACATTGTCTTTAACGGAAAGTTCCTTAAAAAGACGGATATTTTGAAATGTCCTTGCAATACCGGCTTTATTGATGTCAATCGTCTTTTTGCCAACCATGTTTTCCCCATTTAGCAAAATAACGCCCTCATCCGGCTTATAAACGCCTGTCAAAAGATTAAACACCGTCGTTTTCCCGGCGCCGTTTGGCCCAATCAGCCCGTACAGGCGGCCTTTTTCAATCGTTAAGTGAAACTCATTGACCGCTCGAAGCCCTCCAAAGGAGATTCCAAGATTTTTCACTTCTAATAATGCCATATCTACGCCTCCTTTTGTTTGCCGCGCTTCCATTTTGCAGAGAATTTTTCTCTCAGCTCAATCGCTTTCGGGCTCCAGTTAAACAACATCATTGCAATTAACACAACTGCATAGATTAACATACGGTAATCGCTTAAGCCGCGCAGCATCTCCGGCAGAAGCGTCAGGACAATCGCCGCAATAACGGAACCTCTGATGTTCCCAATCCCGCCAAGCACGACGAACACAAGAATCATAATCGACATATTGTAACCAAAGTTTTTCGGCTGCGCCGTTAATGTCGCAAGGTTATGCGCATAGATTACGCCGCCAATGCCTGCCAATGCCGCGGAAATGGAAAACGCCATTAACTTATATTTCGTAATGTGAATGCCAACCGACTCCGCCGCAATGCGGTTATCGCGGATTGCCATAATTGCGCGTCCGCTTCTTGAGTGAATCAGGTTTAAAACGATAAATAACGTCACTAAAATTAAAATCACGCTAACGGCAAACGAAGAATCCTGAGGCGTGCCGGTTATTCCCTGAGGGCCGTTTACAATCACTTCCCCTTCCGGCGAAAGACCAAGGGAAAGGGAATCTTTTGTGGAAAAATGGAATCCGTTTTCATCTCTCCCGATAAATAATATATTGACGATATTTTTTATAATTTCCCCGAACGCAAGCGTTACAATGGCAAGATAATCCCCTTTTAAGCGAAGTACGGGGATGCCGATTAAAATCCCGCATATGCCGGCCGACGCCGCCCCAATCAGAAGGGCCAGCAGATAACGGATGCCCGCAAAAGGAATGGCGTCCGCCACGCATTTAGAGAAAAATGCGCTTGTAAATGCGCCGACGCACATAAACCCTGCATGGCCTAGGCTTAGTTCCCCTAAAATGCCAACCGTCAGATTAAGCGAAACCGCAAGGATAATATAGGCGCAAAGCGGCACCAAAAGCCCTTTTAAAAGGCTGGACACATTTCCCGTGGCAACTAGCGCCTGCATAATCCCAAAAAGCGCCACAACCATGCCATATGTAAGAAGATTGCTTTTTGTCGTTTTGTTTAATTGTTTCATACTCTGCCACCTACACTTTCTCTTGAATGTTTTTGCCAAGAATGCCGGTAGGCTTCACGATTAGAATAATAATCAACACGCCAAACACAATCGCATCCGCCATCTGGGAAGAAATATAGGCTTTTCCAAAAATTTCAATTACGCCAAGCAGCACGCCGCCGATAAAAGCCCCCGGAATGGAACCAATCCCGCCAAAAACGGCTGCGACAAACGCTTTAATCCCCGGCATCGCCCCTGTATAAGGCGTCAGCGTCGGATACGCTGAGCAAAGCAGCACCCCGGCAACGGCGGCAAGCGCAGAACCGATGGCAAACGTCAGCGCAATCGTGCCATTGACGTGAATCCCCATTAACTGCGCCGCTCCCTTATCCTCTGAAACGGCAAGCATCGCCTGTCCCGCCTTTGATTTTTTGATAAACAGGGTCAATGCCGTCATAATAATAATGCACAAGACGATGGTGACGATAGCTTCTCCTGTAATCGTTAAGCTTTTACCTGCCAGTTCAATCGCCGGAATTGGAACTACCGATGCAAATGAAATTGTGTTTGCCCCAAAAATTAAAAGCGCAATATTTTGCAGCAGATAACTGACGCCGATTGCCGTAATCAAAACGGCAAGCGATGACGACGCATTTAAGAGCGGCCGGTACGCCACGCCCTCAATCACAATCCCAAGCGCCGTGCAAAACAAAATTGAAACGACCACTGCCGCCATCGGCGGAAGCCCCGCTCCCGTCACAGACGCCATTACCACATACGCGCCAATCATAATTACGTCGCCGTGCGCAAAATTCAACATCTTTGCGATTCCATATACCATTGTATAGCCTAACGCGATAATTGCATAAACACTTCCAAGGCTTACGCCATTGATCAGATACGATATAAAGCTCATAGTATTCCCCCGTCCGTTTTAGATTCCAATGCCCGCTATGGGCCGGTACGGCAAAAAGGGTTATCTTTCCAAGATAACCCTCCATCTGCCTTCCTGCGCGTTTACTCTACCACTGCATAATCTCCGTCCGCAATTTTCACCACCATCGGCTCTTTGCTCGGCTCGCCGCTTGACTGCCATGTTAAGCTCTTAGCGGTAACGCCGTCGATTGTAATTTCAGTCATTGCAGTTTTTAATGCATCACATATTTCAGATGTGGACATATCCGGCGTTACATTTGCCTTTTCCATAGCCGCCTTGATTGCGTAAATTCCATCATACGCATCTGCCGCGAACTGGTTTGGCGTATCGCCGTAAGATTCCTGAAAATCCGTTACAAATTTCTGGATTGCTTCGTCCTCTGAAGTCGGCGTAAACGGACTTAAGAACATCAAATCGTTTGCAAGATTTGCATCAAAGCCTTTTACTGCAAGGATTCCGTCCATTCCGTCACATCCGAAAAACTTTGGCGCATAATTCATGCCTGCCGCCTGCTTTAACACAAGTGAGGCTTCTGAATAATAAAATGGCAAAAATACAAGCTCCGCTCCTGCGTCTTTCGCTTTCTGAAGCTGTACGGAAAAGTCTGAATTGCTCTCTTTTGTAAAGGCCTCTGCCGCTACGATTTCAAAGTTCTGGTTTTTCGCCTCTTTGACAAACGCTTCGTAAATCCCAGAAGAATATACGTCAGAACTGTCATAGATTACGGCTACTTTTGCCGCAAGGTTATTGTCTCCTATATATTTTGCTGATTCAAGCCCCTGCATAGGGTCTGAAAAACACACACGGAATGCGTTGTCATATTTCACGCAGTCAACGGCTGTCCCTGAAGGGGTCAGAAGGAAAATATTATCTGCCTGAGCCACTTCCCCGACTGCCACGCAGGGAGCGGAAGTAACCGTTCCAAGAATCGCGTGCGTCCCCCAGTCTTTTAACGTATTATAAGCATTGACGGCTTTCTCTGCGTCGTTTTCATCATCTTGGAAATCAAACTCAATCTGCTTGCCGTTAATCCCGCCCGCTTCGTTGATTTCTTTGACGGCAAGCTCCGCGCCGTTCTTAACTGCCATTCCATATACCGCAGCGCTGCCTGTCACCGGGCCGATTCCGCCGATTTTCACCACATCGCCGCCACTGCCGCCCGCGCTTGCCTGACCGTCCTTATTGTCACCGCAGCCGGACATACATGCCACTGCCAAAACTGCCACTAATGCGGCAGAGACTACTTTTTTGAACTTCATAAACATTCCTCCTCAATCATTTTACATTTATGAATAAAGTTACGTTTGATAGAATACACGAAAAGACTGGCTTTGTCAAGGGCAGGAACGCAGATCGCCAAAATCAATCTCCTTATTTGCTTTGCCCAATACGGTAAATCCGCAAACTCAATGGCAAAACAGAAAACAACAAGCAAGAAAGAATCCACTCCAAGCTTTTCCGCAAAACGCCGGACAGCCGCAGATCCAATCCATGTAAAATAAAAATTTTCCCCCTATGTACAAAAGCGCAGCGACGCTAAAAAAAATAGAAAATATTCCATTTCCCTTTTGGCAAATGCCCTTTGAAACCCATCTGTTCTGTCTCCCTTCTATTTGCCACAATCAAGCAGCCGCTTTAAAATCTGTTTTCTATGGGACAAAAACAGTTCTGTCACCTGATAACTTTCCGTTTCTTCATATTTACAGGCATGTATGGCGCCATCGTCAAAACATAAAATTTCCGCATCCGGCATCCCAAGCAAAATCGGCGAATGAGTTACAATAATAAACTGGGAACCCTGTTTTGCGCACTCATAAATTTCCATTAAAAGAGTTAATTGCCGCTGGGGAGAAAGCGCGGCTTCTGGCTCGTCCAAAAAATAAATTCCATTTGGCTTTAAATTCCGTTCCGCCACCGCAAGAAAACTTTCCCCATGGGATTTTTCATGCAGTTTTTGGGACGGATGCAGCTTATCCGCATAATCTTCTTCTTTTGTAGCGACATTATAAAAGCTTTCCGCCCGAAAAAAATATCCCCAGCCAGATGTGTTTATGCCTTTTGCAATGCGGATTGCATGGCATAATTCAGAATGGGACTGATACGTTGCAAAGCGATAATTTTTCGTCCCACCCTCTGGATTAAATCCATAAGCCACGGCAACCGCTTCTAATAAAGTGGATTTCCCGCTTCCATTTTCCCCGACAAAAAACGTAATTGGCTTAGTAAACGTAAGCCTGTCCAAACTTCGGATTGCTTTAATCGATCTCAAATAACTGGACTTTTCAATCTTATCCCAGTCGATTGTTATGCTTTGAATCATCTGCCGGTTCATGCCTGCCCGCCTTTCTCCCCACTCCTAACTTTTACACAGCATCTTCCAATACCGAAGTGCAATTCGGGCATCGGACAGCGCCAACTGCTATTTCACTTTTACAAAACGGGCACTGTTTTGTTGCCAAAGCCGCTTTCGGTTCTTCTTTCTGGAAACGGCTTCCTATGACATTCATTGCCTTCACTAAACAAAAAATCACAAAGGCAGTAATTAAAAAATTAATCACGGCCGTTAAAAAATTTCCATAAGAAAGAATTGGCGCTTCTTCCCCGCCCCCAAGCTTAAGCTTTAAACTGTTAAAATCCGTACCGCCAAAAATCCCAAGCACTGGCGTTAAAATATCCTGATTGAGCGAAGTGACAATCGACGTAAACGCTCCGCCCACAATTACGCCGACTGCCATATCCATCACATTTCCCCGCATAATAAACTTTTTAAATTCATTCATAAAACCATGTGTTTTTCCCATACTTTCTCCTCCGTAATTTATTAGATTAAAAACCTACACCAGTATACTTTATTCCGATATAATTGGCAATATAAAAATAAACAGCTAATAAAGCTGTTTGGAAAATCAATGGCTTTTCTAATCAACGAATAATCAAATAATTTTTCTAACCAACTAAAATTAAAGGACTTAATCAAATAACTTTTCTAACCAACTAAATTAAAGGCTCTTAGAACCAATCAAAACTATATGGTTTTTGGACAAACGAAAACTTCATGGCTTTTGAACCAACAAAAACTTCATGGCTTTTTAACAAATGAAAACTTCATGGTTTTTGGACAAACGATAACTATATGACTTTTAGAACCGCCTATGTTATAATAAAAAATCAAAAAAAGGAGGCCTTTATGACAGAACGAAAAAAATGCCTGTAGGCGAATTATACGACTGTGGGGACAAAGAACTTTTAGACAGATGGCATGAAGTGAAAGATTTAATACGGGATTACAACAAGACAGATTCCAAAGATATGGAATCCAAAGAAAAATCCTGTCCAAGCTACTTTGCAAAAAGGGGAAAATCTCTGGATTACCGCCCCGTTTTACGCAGACTATGGAAACAATATCTATTTTGGCAACAACTGCGAAGTCAATATGAACTGCGCATTTTTAGATGACAATGAAAATCTATACGGCTTCCACCCAACAAACGCCAAGGACCGCTTCGGCGAACCAAAAGAAGACGGCTCCTACGCGTTTTGCAAAACGAAAACTGCACCGGTTACTATTGGGGATAATGTCTGGATCGGCGGAGGAGCTATCCTTATGCCGGGGAGGGGTTACCATTGGAAATAATGTCGTAATTGGCGCGGGAAGCATTGTTACCAAAGATATTCCTGATAATGCCGTTGCATATGGGGCTCCCTATAAAATAATGAGGGAAAACGCTAAAATCCATTTAACTGCTGTAATTTTCTAGGAAACCAAACAACGCAGATTCATCTTTGATACAATATCCTTTCCGGATTTTCTGACGCAGGGAATCTTCCAAATCGGAATACCGGATATCTGTATATTCATAGACGGTGTCCCGGTCGGAATAATAGACTGTCAGATAATCCCCTTCTTCCACAATTACATATTTATAATCAAACGTCTGTAGAACCGGAAGGACAGAATATTCTGTTTCTTCTTCCGGTTCTTCTATGGTAAAAAGTTCCGTCTCCTCTGTCTCCTTCTGATTCTTGTCTGAATCAAATCCCTTCCATGCCGCTGCCTGATAACAGCAAATGCAAAACATCACTGTAAGAATAAAAAAAATACGAATGCTATTGACCTTGTTCATATACATCACCAGCAATAGTATTCGCATTTTTCCATTCTTTATACAAATTTTTTAATTTCTGGAAGCTTCAAACGCCTCTTTTGTCGCATGAATCCCGATTCTGTCTTCTTCGTCGTTTAAAATAATGCAGACAAATGTTTTCCCCGGATTTAACAGCAGTTCATTGCCATCCATATCATAATATCTTCCAACGCCGTCTTCCACTTCTTTGACCCAAGCAATGTCGATTGCTTTGCCGTTTGTAATATATTTTCCTTTTCCGCCATAGGAAGCTGTTTTTACGTCCAAATATTTCCCGTCCGGGAATACGCTGTAGTCGCACACCTGAAAGATAATATTTTTAAATTCAATTGCCTCTCCGGTCGCTCCGTCCACATGCGCCTGTTTATACTGATACCGTTTATAAAGCCCCGTCGTCTCATCATAGACAAACCAAGGTTTATTGATGGCATAGCCCGGCTCTACGACAACAGCAGTTTCACCGTCCTCTAATTCCCGCTCTTTTGGAACAAAATGGTAGCGGTTCTCATACGTTTCGGCATGTTCTGTGCGGTATCCTCTTTTTTGAATGCCGGCCACAATGCTCTTGCCGTTTACATATGCGTTATGCGGGGCGTTTCTGGAACGGTCACGGAAAAACGTCACATTCTCTAAATCCCCGTCCAATCCATTCAAATCGTCAAACCGTTTCAGCATTTCCGTCGCATATACAGCCTGTCCATAGTGAATGTAGATCGCTTCAAATTCATTGGAAAAGTAGCAGTAATAATGACGGCAGCTTCTGCTTGACATAATCGTAGGCAAATCGGCGTAATCCTGATAAATCGTCATTAACCTTGTCAAACCGCCTTCCGCCGGAGCTTCGTATATTACGTCTGCATCGGCAAGCCCATACTGCGGCATGGAATCTGAGGTGTTCCCAACCATAAAAGAAACAGGCCTTTGGGAAACTAAGGATTCATCCATTGGCTCTCCAGTCAGCGGGTTCCTGTTGGATTCAAGCGCAATCTCCTCTACTTCTGTTTCCGTCGGCATCTCCAATTCTTCTTCCGTCTCTGTTTCCGGCTCCATCAATGCAAATTGTTCGGTCTCTGTTTCCGTTTCGGTCGAAATTTCTTCTTCTGTCCCAAAACCCAGTCTCGCATATGCAAAGCATATCAGAAACAGGCAGAGCGCCGAAAGAAGAAGTATGTCCCTTAAGCGTTTCATTATTCATCCTCCTGTGATCTGAAAACATTCATCTTATTTAAGATTGTTTCTTGTTTATGTTCCATACATTCCGCATCTTTTGGATTAATATGATCATACCCCAGCAAATGCAGAATGCTATGTACAATTAAAAATGCAAACTCCCGTCTGACAGAATGGCCAAAAGCCGCCGCCTGCTCCTTCACTTTCGGCGCGGAAATTACAATATCCCCAAGCATCGCTTCTCCGCTGTCTGGATTAAAATTATTTTCAATATCTTGTCCAATGCTTGAAAACTTACCGGCTTCCGTAAGGTTTAACATAGGAAAGGACAGCACATCTGTCGCCGCATCGATGTTCCGGTAATCCCGATTCAACTCCTGAATCGCCTCATTGTCCGTCAAAGTCAGGTTCACCTCAGCTTCAAACGGAAATTTCTCATGCAAAAGTGTAAAAGAAATTACTTCCTTCGCAAAACTAAGGCAGTCAAATCCTAAATCAGCCGGAATTTCTTCCTCTATCGTTATTGTCATATCCTATCTCCTCACGAACTAATAATTCCCTGACTTTTAAAAATTGATTCATGCTAAGGCCCGATTCATCATAGATTCCGGAAGCGGACAACTCATTCAACGTCTGATATATCACCATATCTTGATTCCATGAAGATGAAAGCTTCTGTGAATTTAACATCTCAATTTTCTTTAGGCAGGCGTCAACCATATGTACAATCGCCGATTCTTTTGAAGACGGCAGCTTTTGTTCTCCGTTGTATTCCAAAAGAATCTGTATCACGTCTAGGGGAAAGCATTTTTCTTCCGCCAAACGCACGCCGTTCTCTATGTAAGGCTCTCCTTCAATTACGCCAAGGCGGTAATAAAACCCTCCCGCCGCCGCAAGCATTTCATTAGCCCCGATTTCCGTCGCGCATTTTAACGCAACCGTCCCCGCCTTCATCGCATGCACATATTCTGCCTTTGAATAATTTTTAATATCCTGAAAAAGCGGATATTCATGATCGATAATCCGTTCATAAGAACGCAGCCGGTCAAACTCCATTTTGCCATACAGCCGCTTTGCAAATGCAAAGTAAAGCGCGATCGTGACAGCCAGATACAGGCTTTTCCACAAAAAAACCTCTATTTTATTTTCCACTCCGGCCAGATAGCAAAACAGCATCGGCGCGCAAAGAGAAACCGATCCCAATATCATACAGCCCCAAACACGGGTTTTTTTCTTATAAACCGTATGCGCCATCTGCGCCCCGACTAAAATTAAAATACAGTATGCGGCAAGCTCATAAATGGTTTGTCCCCTTGCCACACATAAAAGCATACAGATCAAAAGCGAAAGGCTGATTGAAATTTCAATATTTGCAGCCAAACATAAAAATAGCGCAAACGCTTCCGCCGGACAGGTAAATTCCGGTGAAAAATAACAGCCAATGGCAGCTAGGCAGCAGGCGCCATAACAAAGGGCAATCCTGCCATAACGGTTCGAACCGCTCACCCCTAACTTCCGATTTACACGGTTTCTTTCCAATGTGTAAAGCAAAACTGCCAAAAAAACTATGTCCAAAATCAAATATGCCGCAATTTCATCTAACAGCCAGCGATTCTTATACGAAAAAAACAAAGATAACGAAATCGTTATTACAACGACTGCAAGATAATTTTGCATCCGTTTCCAAGGCATTCTTCTTTCCATTATCGTCTAACCGCCTGTCTAACATTCTTTTTCCCTTGACGATTTTCATAATCTTCATAGGCTTTTACAATTTTCTGCACAAGAGGATGGCGCACCACGTCACTGCTTGTCAGCTTACAAATGCCAATGTCCTCCACCTTCCGCAAAACTCTAAGCGCAATATCCAATCCAGACTGCGCGCCCGCAGGCAGATCCTTTTGCGTGGCGTCTCCCGTAACGACGACTTTTGACCCAAACCCGATTCTTGTCAAAAACATCTTCATCTGCGCCGGAGTTGTATTCTGCGCTTCGTCCAAAATAATAAAGGCATTGTCTAATGTGCGTCCGCGCATATAAGCAAGCGGCGCGACTTCTATCAGCCCTTTTTCCGTATTCCGCATAAAACTTTCCACTCCCATAATCTGATACAGGGCATCGTATAAGGGCCTTAGATACGGATCTATTTTGCTTTGCAAATCCCCCGGCAGAAAACCGAGCTTTTCTCCCGCTTCGATGGCAGGACGCGTCAGAATAATCCTGCTGACCTCATCATTTTTAAACGCCGTAACCGCCATAGCTATTGCAAGATAAGTCTTTCCGGTTCCGGCAGGCCCGCATCCAAAAACAATCATTTTACTCCGAATGGCATCCACATACTCTTTTTGCCCAATCGTCTTTGGCTTTACAGGTTTGCCCTGAATGGTGTGGCAGATGCAGTCCTTATCTATTTCTAAAATCGCTTCCGTATTGTGATCCATGGCAAGCGAAATGGCATAGTTGACATTTTGCTCCGTAATGGCATTGCCGCGTCTTGACAGCTCTAACAGCTCTTTGAACACTTCTGACGCCTGTTTTATGCCCGTAGGGCTTCCAATCAGTTTTATCGAGCCATTCCGCGCCACGATTGTCACATGAAATGCCTTTTCTATTTTTTTCATGTGGCTGTCAAACTGCCCGAAAACATTTGCCATATGCTCCGGCGGAATCTCTACGCTTAATTCATTCAGACTCATGCTCCACTGACCTTTCTTCTGCAGGTTCATATCTGCCAATTTTTTCAATCGCAGTCACAACGCCGTTTACCCGGCACTCGTTCTCTGCAAACTCTATTTTAACATTTTTATCCGTGATTTGAATACCCTTTTCCTCCAATTTTTTCAAAAATTGTATAAAATTTTCTTCCGCCCGTTTTTTCGCCTGTTGTTTCGTCAGCGTCACCTTCTCATAATCACAGTCATAAAAAGTGGTTTTTTCTAATATAACCGGAATATAGTAATCTTTTGCAATCGCAAGCTGCCTGCTTTCCGTATAAGATTCAAACAACTCCGTTTTCTTTATGGCGGAAGGAAATTGTATCTGATAGGAAAACAAACTTAAACTATAACGGCTTTTCCCTTCGCCTTTCCGCGCCTTCTGGTTATACTGTATCGGAAAAGAATCCTGATAGGCATACTGTGTCTGTCCATATATGTCCGCATCCGCCGCCACATAAACATGATCCACAATTTCATTGCTGTCATTATAAATATCAAGCTGGCTGCCGACTAAAACATCTCCGGTTTCCACTTTGCTTTTTGCTTTTACCAAAGGCGTTCCGGCTCTTGTAATAATGGAAGTGATAATTGCAGGCTTATCCGCTATAATGTTAAACGCTCCTTCCAATTTTACATTTTTTTCAGAATCTTTTTTTGAAATCAGGTTTTCCTGAATGTCCACTGTCATTTTAGTGCCGCTCAAACGGACGGACGCCCAGATGATGTCATCATACGTCGTCCGAAGCGCTTCTTCAAGCGCGCTGCAGTCTACTGACTTTTTCTTACTGCCAAAAGAAGAATGCTGTTGTTTTAGAAAAGTAAGAATCGTGTCGTCTGTAATAGAAGAATTTCCGTTAATGTCTATTAACCAAATAAAAGACGTCATATAAAATAACAGGCCAAGACTGACTAAAATTCCGGCAAAAAACAGCTTACGCTTCCGGTAGCGGTATAAAAAAAACGGAAAACCGAAACGCTTTAAAATCACAATCTTTGTCTTTGTCTTTTTCAGCAGAGGCTTCAATTTCCGGTATGCGGCAATGCTGATATAAAATTCATAAGCTTCCCCATGGTTAGACAGATTCCAGATCAAAATATTGTGATTGCTGCATAAATTTAAAAAACGCTCTGGAGAATACCCCTTTAATCGGACAAGTAGAAAGCCCCGAAAAAATTTGACTAAAGAAAGAAACAAAACTGCCTCCTAATTCTCATAGAATACAGATTCAATCCGCCCAGTGATTTTCATTTCTTCATTCGTATAGTAATTAATATTGAGATCTTTCCCGCGGATTACCAGCCTGCATGTTTTTGTCTGCAGGCTGATATGGTTTTTGGTATACTCCAAAATCCCCCGGTAATTCTCTATTAAAATTTCCTGCTGTCCGGTGATAGACACTAAAACAGCCCCATACATTAAGTCTTTCGGAAGCTCTAAGGATTCCACCAGACCTTCTTTCCATTTGCCTAAATTCATTTTTCCCATATATTACTATATGTAAATGGTTTTTGCATTATTCATTAGAGCCTTTTATCACTTTTTTTACCATCGCTTCTTTTTGCGGCTCTGTCTCTCCGATGGTATACGCAGATGCAACCTGCTGCGCCGCCAACTCACCTTTCTCTTGGCTGTTTACATATACAACTGCCAGCGTTTCTCCTTTTTTTACAAAATCCCCTCTTTTTTTCTGAAGCAGAATGCCAACGGAAAGATCTATCGCGTCGCCCTTCTTTTTCCTTCCTCCTCCGCACATCATGCACACATTGCCAATCACTTCTGCCTGAATGCCGGAAACAAACCCCTCTTTTCTTGACAACACTTTCACCGCATAAACTGCCCGCTCAAATTTGGACGTGTCATACACATAAGAAGCGTCTCCGCCCTGCGCTTCTACAAATTCCGCCAGTTTCCGTTTTGCCGCGCCGCTTGCCACGCTTTCACACATAAGCCCGATTGCTTCTTCCTGCGTCTGGCAGACGTCTGCAAGCAATAGAATCTGGCTTCCAAGCGCATAAACCACTTCCATCAAGTCCTTAGGTCCCTTGCCTGACAACGCCTCAACCGCTTCTATCACTTCAAGGGAATTACCAACGGCATTGCCTAACGGCTGATCCATTTCCGTTATGACAGCCGCTATTTTCTTTCCCGCCATTACGCCAATCGAAACCATCGTTTCCGCAAGTTCTTCCGCATCCGGCAATTTTTTCATAAACGCGCCGGAACCCGTTTTTACATCTAACACGATAATATCACTGCCCGCCGCCAGTTTTTTACTCATAATGCTGCTGGCAATTAATGACATTTGGTCAACGGTAGCCGTCACGTCACGCAGCGCATAGAGCTTTTTATCCGCCGGAGCCAGATTCGCCGTCTGTCCGGCAATCGCAAGGCCCACCTGATTGACATTCTCAATAAATCTCTCTTTCGTTAAGTCCGATGAAAAATTCGGGAAGCATTCCAGCTTATCTATCGTGCCGCCCGTATACCCAAGCCCCCTGCCTGACATTTTCGCCACCGGAAGCCCAAGTGATGCGATAATTGGCGCAAGCGCAAGCGAGGTCTTATCTCCAACGCCTCCCGTGCTGTGTTTATCCGCCTTTATGCCATGGATGCCAGACAAATCCAAACTGTCCCCGCTGTCACGCATGGCAACTGTAAGATCCAGCGTCTCTCTTGCCGAAAGCCCCCGAAAGCAAATTGCCATCATCATAGCAGACATCTGATAATCCGGCAATTCCCCATTTGTAAACCCGTCTATCATCCAACGGATTTCATTTTTCGACAAAACGCCGCCCTTTTTTTTCTTTTCTATCAAGTCATACATTCTCATCTCTAGCAGTCCTGTTCTATTGTTTCTTTATAAAATTCAAAATAGTCCGTCCGTTTCTCTTTCGTAAATTGAATTGCTGACTTTGGATGCTGGTTAAATACGCCCGTCATCAGATATTGTAAATCATACCCCCAAACTACGCCGTTTTCCTTAAGTTTATTGATGTGCTTCTCAATAAATTGAAACACTGGGGCAATATTGTATTTCGGATTCCGCAAAAATGCAAGCAAAAGCTCCATTGCGCAGTTTCCTGCCCCTCTCCCCATGCCGCAATACGTCCCGTCCAGCCAGTCTACGCCGTCCCCGACGGCCTCTATCGTATTTGCAAACGCAAGCTGCTGGTTATTGTGGGCATGAATGCCGATTTTCTTCCCATATTTCTCCGCAAAATCCATAAAGATATCTGCCACGCGCGCAAGCTGCTCAGGATACAGCGCTCCATAACTGTCCACAATATAAAATACGTCTACTGGCGTCTGCCCTAAAATATCCAAAGCAACGACTAAATCACTTTCCTGAACATTTGAAATCGCCATTAAGTTACAGCTCACCTCATACCCCTTTTTCGCGGCATCTTCAATCATATCAGCCGCCGTTGGAATTGTATTCAGGTATGTAGCCACACGGATTAAATCAACGGGGCTTTCACTGCGGCTGACAATATCCTTTTTATAATCGCATCTCCCCACATCTGCCATAACGGCAATTTTCAAATCCGTATCATTTTCTCCGACAACTGCGCGAATATCTTCATCTTTACAGAACTTCCATTTTCCAAATTTGCTTTCTTCAAACATCTCCGTAGACGCCTTATAGCCAAACTCCATATAATCCACGCCAGCCTTTTGGTTTGCAACATATAAATCTTTCACAAATTCGTCTGGAAAGTAAAAATTATTCACCAATCCTCCATCCCTCAGCGTCGCATCTACCACACGCACAGTCTGTCGGTAATCCATCAATTTTGATATTTCTTTCATTCTTACACACTCCTTGCTTCTCTCCGTTTGATACGCTCCAATTATAGTTTATCATTATAACAAACTACATAATCAGTGTAAAGCGGTGTTTAAAAAATAGAGGTTAAATATATTCTTTGATGCTGCATATCATTAAGCATTTTAATAAAACATTAATTTTTTACTAAAAATATATCTTGCTATTTTATCTAACATTAGCTAGTCATAAAATTTTTAAGGGATAGATACGGACTTTATCCGTTGATTCAATGATATGAAACATTTAAGATGATGCCTTAAGAATACCTTAATAAAAGAAATGATTCAACAGTTTTTCCCATTCGTCTTTCATGCTTATAGATTAGATTTCATATTAGGTAAGATGAAATCTCTTGAGATCATATGTAATGGATAAACGGGGTTTCCTAACTTACGCTCTTATTTATTAGGAGTTTCATTTTCCCTGAGCTTCAAGTTTAAGGTAACTGCAATTAGGCGTTTGCCTTAAATTATATAACTTTAATATAAAAGAAATCCTGTAACGTAAGGCTCTGGCGTAAAACGTAGTTTTTTTCACTTCTATTTACGCCTAATTATATATGCAATAATTGAAATATTTTAAATTTTTAACGAAAGCTTAATTGCAGTTAAGGTAAATATAGATTTTCATATAAAAATGGTTTATACTATACTAGACATCCGAATTTTTCAAAAGAGAGGTTCAAATGAAATTACAACAGTTATTAAGTTATACTAGAAAAGCAGTAGACGACTATCAGATGATTTTACCTGAAGATAAAATTGCCATTGGCATTTCCGGAGGAAAGGACAGCTTGGCTTTACTTTACGCTTTAAAGCATTTACAAAGATTCTATCCAAATCCTTTTGAATTAACTGCCATTATGGTTCATCTGGGGTTTCAGGAATTTAAAACGGAACGCATTCAGGCTTTATGTGAAGAACTTAATGTTTCCCTTCATATTGTTAAAACCGACATTGGAAACATTATTTTTAAGGAACGTAAAGAACAATCTCCCTGTTCCTTATGCGCGAAGATGCGGAAAGGCGCGTTAAATGCCAAAGCGAAAGAATTAGGCTGTAATAAAGTTGCCTACGCCCATCACAAAGATGATATTGTTGAAACTATGCTGCTTTCCTTAATCTATGAAGGCAGATTCTATTCTTTCGCGCCAGTTACCTATTTAGACCGCATGGATTTAACGGTGATCCGTCCCATGATGTATGTGGCGGAAGCTGATGTAATTGGGTTTCAGAACCGTTATCCGCTTCCAGTTGAAAAAAACCCATGTCCCGCAGACGGGATTACCCGCCGTGAATATGTAAAGAAACTGCTCCGTCAGTTAAATTCAGAAAATCCCGGCGTAAAAGACCGTATGTTTACAGCCATTGTAAACGGAAATATTTCAGGCTGGACAAAACAGAAAGGAACCATATGAAAGAAAAAGCTTACCATGAAAAAATAAACATAGAAAATGAATTAAAGCTTCGGGAGATCATAAAGTCACTGCCCTATTTCTGCAAAGACTTCTTTATCGGCATTGAACCAACCACTTCTTCCAGAACCCGCATTGCTTATGCTTACGATCTACGGGTTTTCTTTGAATACATACATGACAATAACCCGATTTACCAAAAAATGGAACTCCCTAACTTTCCACTAGAGCTTCTTGATGAAGTAAAAGCTCAGGATATTGAAGAATATTTAAGCTGGTTAAAGTATTATGTGAAAGATGATGTGGAACACACAAACCAAGAACGCGGCATTTCAAGAAAACTGGCTAGTTTAAGGAGTTTCTATAACTTTTTCTTCCGGACGGAACGCATCGCTACCAATCCGGCAGAACTTGTCCAAATGCCAAAACTCCATGAAAAAACGATTGTACGTTTAGATGTGGACGAAGTCGCCCTGCTTTTAGATGAGGTGGAATCCGGTGAGAATCTGACAAAACGACAGAAGGCATACCATTCCCAAACAAAAAAACGCGATCTTGCCCTGCTGACATTAATGCTCGGCACTGGCATCCGCGTCTCGGAATGCGTCGGTCTGGATCTGACTGATATAGATTTTAAGAACAATGGAATAAAAGTCCATCGAAAAGGAGGATATGAATCCATTGTATATTTTGGAGAAGAAGTCGAACAAGCTCTCTGCGAGTATCTGAAAGAGCGGAAGGAAATCATTCCAATGGAAGGCAGCGCCAATGCGCTATTTCTCTCCATGCAGAAAAAGAGAATGAGCGTCCGTTCCGTGGAAAATCTCGTCAAAAAATATGCAAAGCTTGTCACAAGCTTAAAAAACATCACTCCTCATAAACTGAGAAGCACTTATGGCACCACATTATACCAAGAATCCGGAGACATCTATCTCGTCGCAGATGTGCTGGGCCATAAAGACGTCAACACGACAAGAAAACATTATGCGGCGCAGGCTGACGAACGCCGCAGGCAGGCCGCCCGAATTGTACGGCTACGTGAAAAAGATTAAACTATACCGCATACGCATCCAAAATCTGCTGGATGCGTCCCTGAACCATAGAGGCAATTTCATTTGTCTTTAAATTTTTATACTCTTCATAATAAATAGGCTTCAAATAATGCACCTGTGTAATCACTTTCTTAAAACTAAAACCATGGAAAACCTTATAAGAATCAATTAATGCAACCGGAACAATCGGCGCTTTCGCTTTTATCGCCGATTTAAAACTTCCGGCCTTGAAATTTGTCATCTTGTTCGTTGCATTATTTTCATAACCGCCTTCCGGAAACAGAATATAACGTCTGCCCGCTAAAACTTCTTTTGCGACTTCATTGATAATTGTCAGAGCCTGCCTTACATTATCTTTCTCCAAACGTTTCCCCTGAAGTAAATCTATAAATTCTTTTACTAAAAAAGAATTTGACTTTGCCTTGTCCATAACGACGGAACAAGGCAATTTATGCGTATGGATAATCCCAAGCGCATCGTATTTGCCTTGATGGTTAGGATACATAATATATCCGCCTTCCTTCGGCAGATTCTCTGAACCATATGCTTTTGTGTGAACTTTCCCGGAAAGCTTCATCAGACGTATCACATGTTTTGCCAAACGATAACGTTCTTCCTCAGTATACCGCTCCGGATGCTCCGCTTCTTTTCGCATTTTAGGAACAATATATGGCGCGCGGAATACATTCATAATAATCACATAGATAAATCTTAACATCTCATTAACACCCCTTGGAATATATTATATCCTATTCCAGAATAAAATACAAGAAATAAGCAGAGGTTCCAAAGAACCTCTGCTTTGCTAGGGAGATAAACAATATCCTAAGATATTGTATAATCTTTTTATTTTAACATCTTTTTCATCTCGTCAGCAACGAACTGTACTTTTGTACCAACGATTACCTGAACAGCATTTTTGCTTGGTCTCATAACTCCAGCAACGCCAGCAGACTTAATCTTAGCTTCATCTATTTTTGTATAATCGTTAATTTCAAGACGAAGTCTTGTAATACAGTTGTCAAGAGATTTTACGTTTTCTTTTCCGCCAAGGCCTTCTAATACAATTTTAGCTACATCTGTAAAATTGTTGTTAGAAAGAACTGCGCTCTTATCAGCTTCTAAGTCATCGTCTTCTCTACCCGGTGTTTTGAAATCAAATGCAACGATAGCAAAACGGAATACAAGATAGAATACAACGAATGCTGCGATACCTAACGGAATGATCATCCATGTTTTTGCAGCGCCCGGCAAAGAAGCGGAAAAAATTAAGTCTGTCGCTCCTGCGGAGAAACTAAATCCTGCCCTAAATCCAACGATTGTAGTCACTGCTGTAAAGATACCATATAATACTGCATAAATTACATAAAGAACCGGAGCTAAGAACATGAAGCCAAACTCAAACGGCTCTGTAACGCCGCAGACAAATGCACAGATAGCTGCAGAAGTCACTAAGCTGATAGCAACTTTTTTCTTGTTTTCTTTTGCAGTATGTACGATTGCCAATGCTGCGCCCGGAACGCCGAACATCATACATGGGAAGAAACCTGACATATACATACCAAGGCTCCATGTAACGTCTGCGCTTGTTTCACCTGCCCAGAAGTGAGACAAATCGCCAAGACCAATTGTATCAAACCAGAATACGTTGTTTAATGCGTGATGTAAACCAAATGGGATCAATAAACGGTTCAAGAAAGCATAAATACCAGAACCAACAGCGCCCATACCAACAACAGCGTTTCCTAATGCAACTAAGCCAGAGAAAAGAACAGGCCATACAAATAAAAGAACGCCAGCCACAACGATAGAAACAACGCCGGCAATAATTGCTACACAACGTTTGCCACTAAAGAATGACAGCCAATCCGGCAACTGTGTTCCCTTGAACTTATTGTAGCAGGATGCTCCGATAACGCCGGCAATAATACCGATAAACGGGTTGCCTACTTTATCAAATGCTAAAGTTTTAACTGCATCATCTGCAATAGAAGGCATTAATGCAGTAACCGTTCCTGTGCCAAGCAGATTCTGAAGCATCAGCCATGAAGCAAGAGCCGCAATGCCTGCTGTTCCATCTGTATCATCTGCCATACCAACGCCAACGCCAACTGCAAATAAGATCGGAATATTATCAACTAACGCTCCACCAGCTTTTACTAAGAAAAAGCCGAACATATTTGCAAAACCGCTCATATCACCGCCCTGCATAGTGGCAGGACAGAGAGCATATCCAATACCCATCAAAATACCACAGATAGGCAGACATGCTACAGGAAGCATTAAAGCTTTCCCTAACTTTTGGAAATATTTCATCATAAAAAATTTACCCCCTTGTTTTTTAGTTTCGCCCTAGCACCGAAACAATAATCATATTAATTTTTATAGATTTGCCTTCAGAAAATCCTCAACCGCTTTTGCAGCATCGGCTTCATCCGGTCCTTCTATCTCCACTGTAATCACAGTCCCTTTTGTAGCGCTTAATCCCATAAGCGCCATTATCCTTTTGGCGTCTGCTTCTTTGCCTTCTTTGGAAATTGTGATTTTACTCTGGAAACCTCCTGCTAATTTCACTAAAAGACCTGCCGGCCTTGCATGGATTCCAAGTTCATCTGTAATTGTATATGTGATTGATTTCATAATATATCCTCCTATATCTCTCTAATTGTTTTCCTTAATTGCAACACATATGTTGGGGAAACTGATAATTCGTCAATTCCCATATCCACAAATGTCTTTGTCAGCTTTGTATCGCTAGCCAGCTCTCCACAAATGCCTACCCACGCATTTTCTTTATGGCCATTTTCCACTGTCATCTGTATTAATCTTAAAATTGCCGTATGATGCGTATCGCAAATGCTCTCAAGCTTCTGGTTCTGCCTGTCAATCGCCAGCGTATATTGCGTTAAATCATTCGTGCCGATACTGAAAAACTCCACTTCTTTCGCAAGCTGATCGCTGATTATGGCAGCCGCCGGGGTTTCAATCATAATTCCAAGCTCCACTTCGCCCATTGGAATATTTTCTTCCCGAAGCTCCTGCTTTACTTCTTCTACAATCGCTTTTATCTTTTTGATTTCATCGACCGATATAATCATCGGGAACATAATCGCCGCCGTCCCATATGCGCTTGCGCGGTAAATTGCGCGTAACTGTGTACGGAAAATATCCGGCTGCCCCAAACAGATACGGATTGCGCGGTATCCCATAGCAGGATTTTCTTCCGGTTCCAAACCAAGATAATCCGCCTTTTTATCCGCTCCAATGTCTAACGTGCGGATAATTACCTTTTTGCCTTCCATTTTTTCAAGAACCGCCTTATAACTTTCAAACTGTTCTTCCTCTGTCGGGCATGTGTCCCGTCCAAGATAGAGGAACTCGCTTCGGAATAAACCGATTCCGCCGCCATCTGCCTGAATGACGCGTTCCACATCGTCCACTCCGCCAATGTTGCAATAGACATTCACCCTTCTGCCGTCCGTCGTCACATTGTCCTGTCCGATGAGCTTTTTCAATTTCTCCGCTTCTTCTACCCACTTATCTCTTTTTTGCGTCAAATCCTCCAGAACGTCTTCCGGCGGATTGATTACAAATTCATCGCTAAACCCGTCTACAATCGCCATTTTGCCTTGATATTCATCAAGCAAAGCGACGTCTGTATTGACTAAAGATGGAAGATTTAAGCTTCTGGCCAAAATAGCCGTATGGGAATTTGCAGAACCATGGACAGTTACAAACGCAAGAACTTTATCCTTATCCATGGAAATCGTCTCACTCGGGGTCAAATCATCTGCAAGAAGAATCACAGGCTCATCAGATTTAATGGAATCATCGCCAACCCCTGCAAGAATATTAATGACCTTATTGGAGATATCCAAAATATCCACACTGCGGGCGCGCATATATTCGTTGTCCATCGCGGCAAACATCTGTGAGTAATTGTCCCCGACTTCTTTTACTGCATATTCCGCATTGCACTTATCCCGAATCATAGCCTTAATGTCTTCCAGATACCCTTCGTCTTCCAACATCATGCCATGCACTTCAAAGATTTTCGCTTCTTTTTCCCCAACCGTCTCAAGCGCTTCCTGATATAAAGTTTCAAGCTGTTTTTCCGCCGCTTCCACTGCAAGTTCAAATCTTTTAATTTCATCGTCCACGTTTGCTATCTGTGTCCGGACCAAAGTAAATTCTTTTTTACGGTATACATAAATCTTGCCAATCGCAATACCTTTCAATACGCTTTTGCCAGTACATTTAACCATCCCGTAACCTCCTTATGCCATACAGGTAATGACATCTTCGCCCGGCTCAACCATGCCGTCTTTTTTACATTCAATCGTTGAATACGCATCGCTGTTACAGATAAGCATTGGAGTTACAGTATCGTATCCCGCTTTACTGATTTCCGCAATATCCGCCACCAATAAGAGATCGCCCTTTTTCACTGTCTGGTTCACTTCAACCTTCGTGTCAAAATGCTGACCCTTCAACTGAACCGTATCCAATCCTACATGAACTAAAATCTCCACTCCGTCAGGGGTTGACATCCCAACCGCATGACCTGTGGGAAAAAGCGTAGTGACAGTGCCGTCTGCCGGAGCGTAAATCTTACCGTCTGCCGGCTTTATCGCAATTCCTTTCCCAAGAATCTCATCTGCAAAAGTTGGATCTGCAACTTCACTGATTGGAATACATTCCCCTTTTACCGGAGCTGAAATTACGAAACCTTTTTTCCCTTTCATAAAATCAAATAAACCCATGTCGTTTCCCTCCATCTCTAATTCAGATGCGCCAAATCTTTTCCCTGTCCCTGCTGTAAAAGTCTGGCGGCATCTGTCTATTATTCGCTAAATCTTAGCTTTAATAACTGTATATTATCTTATCATAACACTTGGTTATTTACAAGTTTTTTATGAAATTTATTTTTTTGTAATTTTTGTTTATAAATTTATTAGGGCTCCGCCGCTGAATAGTATGGAATCACCAAAAATTCTCCTGCATAGATCCCATCTCCGGTCAAATGGTTCAACTGTTTTACTTCTAAAATATATTCTTCTATACTATCATATTCCTCCGTTATATATTCAGAAGCAATATTCCATAAAGTATTCCCTTTTTCAACTGAAATACTTGTATAATATTTATAGCGCTTTTCACCTGACTGTCCTGATTTTGCAAAGCCGGACGTGCTGTTTATGAATAGAATGGACAAGAATAAAAAAAGCAGGCTAAGAGCGATCTGCCGTTTACTTAACTTCTTATGTAATAATTGCCGGAACATTTCAAATCCCTCCGCATCTACAGAATGTATGTTTGCAAACATTTGTTTGATTCATTATATAATCAGAACACCCGTTTGTCAATAGATTTTCGAACATATTTTCGGAATATTTGTTTGCTTTTTTCTGTTCTATGTGTTATAATAAAAAAAATGATACATATACGAAGGAGGCATTTGCATGGCATACGGCAAAATCACCCCAAAACAGCAAGAAATTTTAGAATATATCAAACAGCAGATTTTAAAAAAAGGATATCCGCCCGCTGTGCGTGAGATTTGCGAAGCAGTGCATTTAAAATCCACTTCATCTGTCCACTCCCATTTAGAAACGCTTGAAAAAAACGGCTATATCCGCAAAGATCCGACAAAACCGCGGGCCATTGAGATTTTAGACGACTCTTTCCAACTGACGAGACGCGAAATGGTAAATATTCCCGTGATAGGCAGCGTCGCTGCAGGACAGCCAATTTTCGCTGCTGAAAATATTGAAACTTACTTTCCCGTCCCGTCAGAATTTATCCCAAATCAGGAAGTGTTTATGCTGCACGTCAAAGGAGACAGCATGATGAACGCCGGAATTTTTGACGGAGACACTATTTTAGTCAAACATCAGAATACCGCATCAAATGGAGATATGGTGGTCGCGCTATTAGATGATTCCGCTACAGTCAAAACCTATTATAAAGAAGATGGCTATTACAGGCTCCAGCCTGAAAACGACCATATGGAACCAATTATTGCGGAAAATATATCTATTCTTGGAGTTGTTTTTGGTGTATTCCGTTTCTTTTGATCAAAACTTTCTCAATCAAAAATCCCGCAGCAAAATATGCTGCGGGAAGATTGTATTTCTTCTTTATCTATAAACTTTCCGGATCAATTAAACAGCCGTCTCTCCAAATGCGCTCTAAATCATAAAATAAGCGGTCTTCTTTTGAAAAAATATGAACGATGATATCGCCATAATCCATTAGAATCCATGTGGATTTTTGATTCCCTTCTACCTGCTTTGCCTCAACTTTGGCTTTCAGCAGCGTTTCATCTACAGAATCCCGCATTGCCTGAAGCTGGTTTTGATTCTCTCCATCTGCAATCACAAAATAATCCGCAATTACAGATATATCTCTAATGTCAATAATTTTAATGTCTTTGGCTTTCTTTTCTTCTAGTGCCTGATAAGCCAATTTCGCTATTTCACGAGCGTCCATTTTCTTCTCCCTTCTGACGTTTGTAAAATTTATATGTATCCATTGTTTTTGTATCCATCGCACCCTTTTTCTGATTCAGGAAGTGTATGGTGTCTTTTAAAATCCGATAAACCGCATCATCAATATTTTCAAATGCAAGCGAGCGGATTTCCTCCAAGTCAGGCGCCTTATACCGGTTTGGCTCAATATAATCAGAAACATACAAAATTTTATCCAATAAATTCATTCCCGGCTCTCCGGTCGTATGCGCTTTTATCGCATGGAGAACCTCCGCATCTTCCACTCCATATTTTGTCTTAGCGAAAAACGCCCCAAGTTTCGCATGTAAAAGAACCGGATTCCTCCATTCTGCATCACTGACAGGAATATGGTGCTTTTTGCAGAGATGAAGCTGTTTTTCCCCAGAGATACATTTTGCGCAATCGTGCAAAAGTCCAGCCGCCATCGCTTGATTTATATCACTGCCATAACGCATAGCAAGACAGGATGCCGTATACATTACTCCAACTGTGTGCTCATAACGTTGTTTATCCAGTTCTTTTTTTAGTTGTTTTTTTATCGTTTTTAAACGTTCTGTCATAAATATCTCCATCCTGTCATAAATATAGAGAATGCCGTCTAATATATCTTCCCACTTCTTCCGGAAGCATATAGCGTATCTTTTTTCCTTCCCGCACCCGTTCTCTGATTTCTCTTGACGAAACAGAAAAATCAGGCGAATTTAATGCAAACATTTCAGCAGAATATAGTTTTCTAGCATCTTCAAGCTTCCTTTCCAAACTGCTTTTGCCCACATTTCTCGAAGCGACAAGAATCACAGCCAAACGGCAGATTTCTTCCGGACGTTTCCAATTTTGAAAATCATCTAAAGAATCTTCTCCCATTATAAAATAAAATTTCGAATTATTGAACTGTTCTTTCATTTTTTGCAAAGTAAGATAGGTATAATTTACTTCTGTATGATCCACTTCTAAGAAAGAAAGCTTAAATTTCGGATTATCTGAAATTGCAAGCTTCACCATATCACAGCGGCGTTCTGGATCCGTCACATGCTGGTATGATTTATGCGGAGCTTTTCCGGTAGGGAGAAATAAAACCTGATCCAAAGTAAACTCCTCGGCTGCGCTTTGGGCTATTAATAAATGTCCATAGTGAATCGGGTCAAATGTACCACCCATAATCCCTACTTTCTGGGGTTGTGTCGCATTCATTCTATTGTACGCTCCCGTTTTCTCGTTTTATCGCCTTCATATTCTATGTTGCCGTTTTCTTGCTCTATCGCACTCATATTCTATGTTGCCGTTTTCTTGCTCTATTGCATTTATATTGCATATTCCCTTTTTCCTTCCTTGTCGCATTTATTTTGTTCCCGCTCATTTACTTGTTTATTACGTTTCTTCTACCATAAAATTCCTAAGTCTTTTTAATTCTTCCAAGTTATTGCGGAAGCAATACTACAGGCTTCTTTTTTGATACGCGAAAAAGAATGATTTTTTTGCCAATTACCTTAACTACCTCAGATCTCGTCCTGCCTGCAATTATATCCGCAAGTTCCTTGGGATTATCCGAACAGTTTTTCAATACAGATATTTTTATCAGTTCCCGCTTTTCTAATGCAGCATCCAAAGCGGTAATTATTTCCGGCGTTAAACTTGCCTTTCCGATCTGAAAAATCGGAGTTATATGGCTCGCTTTACTGATCAGATATGCCCTCTGCTTACTATTTAACATACGACTTCCTTTCTAAAACTGTTATTTATAATATTCAAATTGATGACCGTACATACGAACCGTATCGCCTTCTTCAATTCCACGGTCTTCTAATGCCTGCAATATGCCCTGTTCTTTTAAAAATTTCTGAAAAAACAAAAAACCTTTTTCCGTTTCTATATTTGTATATCCCAGCATTTTGTCAATCTTTGGCCCCTCCACGACAAATACGCCGTCATCGTCCTGTTCCACTGTATACGATTCTTCTTTTAACATCTTAAGGGAAGGATCAAATTCCTGTTCATAAATAATTGGTTCTTCCCCAATCTCTTTTAACAGGCCGCTGACATAATACAATAATTCCAAAACTCCCTGTCCGCTGACAGCGGAAATTGGAAAAACTTTTATTCCTTTTTCCTCATACTCTGCCTTAAGCAAATCCAGCGCAGACTGATCTTCTCCATAAATTGCATCGATTTTATTTGCTGCAATGACTTGAGGCTTTTTCAAAAGATTGGGATTATACGCTTCTAACTCCTCATTGATTGTCTTAACATCTTCCAGTGGATTTCTTCCTTCTGTAGAAGCTGCATCCACCAGATGCACCATTACTTTTGTGCGTTCAATATGGCGCAAAAATTCATGTCCAAGCCCCACGCCTTTTGAAGCCCCTTCAATCAGACCGGGGATATCTGCCATAACAAACCCTCTTGCGCCCTCCAAATCCACAACGCCAAGATTGGGGCTTAATGTTGTAAAGTGATAATTTGCGATTTTCGGCTGGGCATTTGTCACACGGGATAAAAGCGTTGATTTCCCTACATTCGGAAAACCGATTAATCCTACATCTGCAATTACCTTTAACTCTAGCAAAACTTCCACTTCAATCGCTTCTTGGCCCGGCTGCGCGTATTTTGGAGCCTGCATAGTAGGCGTTGCAAAATTCTGGTTTCCCAGACCGCCTTTTCCGCCCTTTAAAATCACTTGTGTCTGATTCTTGCCGGAAATGTCCGCAATCACCCTGCCGGATTTTGCATCTTTTATCACAGTTCCCTGTGGAACTTTTAAAATTAAATCTACGCCATTTTTTCCATGGCAGTTTTTCTTTCCTCCGTCTTCTCCGTTTCCGGCTGAAAACTTGCGTCTATGCCGGTAATCACTTAATGTGTTCATGCCCTCATCTGCCTGAAAAATCACATCTCCGCCTTTTCCGCCGTTCCCGCCGTCAGGCCCGCCATTTGGGACATACTTTTCCCGCCGGAAACTGACATGCCCATTTCCGCCTTTTCCTGATTTAATAATTATTTTTGCCCGATCCGCAAACATTCGCTTCACCTCAATTTCACATTAACGTAACAATAGACCCGGCATAAAAGTCGGGTCTATCAAATCATCTTATTCGTTGCTGGCTACTGGATAAACGGAAGCTTTTTTCTTATATCTTCCTTTTCTTTCAAACCTTAATATGCCATCGACTAATGCAAACAAAGTGTCATCTCCGCCGATGCCTACATTCGTGCCCGGATGAATCTTCGTGCCACGCTGTCTGTATAAAATATTCCCAGCTTTTACGAACTGTCCGTCCGCCCGCTTCGCGCCTAACCGTTTCGATTCGGAATCACGGCCGTTCTTTGTAGAACCAACTCCCTTTTTATGTGCAAATAACTGAAGGTTCATATTAAACATTTTTTTATACCTCCTTAAAGTTTAGCGTAATATATTCGGCTCCATACGCATCCCGTATCCCCTGAAGCCCTAAAACCAGAGAATTTACAAGAAGCTCTGCATCGTGCCCTGCCGGATGTAAAAACTGTAAAAACACCTTTCCTGTTTCTTCGTCTGTATCCGCGGAAAACTCCTCCTGCGTATAACGGGAAATTGCATTCACTGTATTAATAACAAGAGCGGAAACTCCTGCGCAGATCACATCTTCACCATAATTTGCATAGCCTGCATGGCCTTTACAGTCAAAGCCGATATATTTTTCATTCCGGTTTCTAAATACTGTCACCTGAATCATAAAGCAATTTTTTCAATTTTCACCTGTGTAAACGCTTGTCTGTGTCCGCTTTTTTTATGATAGCCGGTCTTTCTCTTGTACTTATACACGATAACCTTTTTCGCTTTGCCTTCTCTCACTACAGAAGCTTCCACTTTGGCATTTGCTACAGCGTCTCCAACTTTCATACCATTGTCAGACACTGCGATTACCTGATCAAACGTAACTTTCTCACCAGCTTCGACACCAAGCTTTTCAATGGTAATGATATCGCCTTCGGATACTTTATACTGCTTGCCGCCTGTTGCTATAATTGCGTACATATTGGCACCTCCTATTATCATTACTCGCCAGCTATGGCGCTGCATCAAATGCAGACTTTAGCCTCGCTGTGCGGCATACTCATATATGATAAAAGATTCCCGTTTGTTTGTCAAGAATTTTATTTTTTCAATTTGACTTTCTTTACTTTGCTTGACGGGCTGTAAGCTTTTCCTTTTTTTGCAATTACCTTGTAGTAATTCTTCCCTTTCTTTGCTTTTTTATCTATATAAGACGACTTCTTAGACTTCAGCGTCTTAACCTTCTTATAAACGCCGTTTTTCTTAGAGGACCGGTAAATTGTATAACTCTTTGCCCCTTTGACTTTCTTAAAGCTAATCTTAACCCCGCCGCTTACTGCTTTTACCTTAAGATTTGACACTGCCTTTGGCAAAGTCAAAGAAACGCCGGAACTTGACACACTTTTAATGTAAGAAGGATTATTGGAAAGCGCAACGACTGTATACGTTAGTTTCTTTCCTCCCGGCGCGCTTTTATCAAGATAAGCGGCATCCGTCACTGTCGCAATCTTTTGCGCGGCTTTTTTCCCAGCCACACGGTAAATTTCATAAGACGAAGCATTTGCCACCTTTGAAAAAGTTATCTCCACGCCTGCGCTCTTGCTCACTGCTTTTAATCCCGCAACCGCCTTTAATGTCTCTTTTTTTACCGGAACTGTCACACTTACGCCCAAGCTTGCCACACTCTTTTTATAGGAAGGCAGGTTTGAAAGCGCAACGACCGTATACGTTAATTTTTGCCCTCTCGGCGCGTTTTTATCAAGATAATAAGCCGTTTTCACTGTGGCAATCTTTTGTGCGGCTTTGTTTGCTGTCTTACGGTAAATTTCGTAAGAAGAAGCATTTGCCACCTTTGAAAAGGTTATCTCCACGCCTGCGCTCTTAACAACCGCCCTCACGCCTGTCGGAGCTTTTAATGACGTTACCTTAACTGAATTTCCTTTTAATCCTTTCTGGGCTGTTTGAAGTTCTTCTAAAAGTCTCTGAAGTTCTTCTACAGTCGCATCTTCTGCCCTTTTTGCCGCTTTATTATACGCTTCCTTAAATTTCGCAAAGCTTTCTTTTGTATACCGGCTGCTTCCTGTCAAAAAAAGCTCCTTCATGCTTTTCACCGCGTCATCTAATTCTTTTAGAGCCTTTTTCTGCGGATCGGCAGGCAGTTCAAGCTTTTTTAATCCTTCCCGGGCTTCCCGCAGTTCTTTCAGAAGTTTCTGAAGTTCTTCCACGCCCGCATCGTCTGCCCTTTTCGCCGCTTTGTTATACGCTTCTTCAAATTTCGCCCAACTTTCTTGCGTATACTTCCCGCTTCCTGATGAAAAAAGCTCCTCCATGCTTTTCACTGCATTATCCAATGTTGTTAAGGCCTGCTCCTGCGGGTCGACAGGCGTTCCGCTCTGTTCCAATTTTTCATGGGCTTCCCGTAATTCATTTAAAAGTCTCTGAAGTTCTTCCACGCTCGCATCGTCCGCCCTTTTTGCCGCCTTGTCATACGCTTCCGCAAATCTCGCCCAGCTTTCTTCTGTATACTGTCCGCCTCCTGTCCAAATAATCTCTTCCATGCCGCTCACTGCATCATCCAGCTCTTTGAGCGCCTGCTTTTGCGGATCGTCAGGCAATTCTATCTTCTCCAATTCTTTGCGGGCTTCCTGGAGTTCTCTCAGAAGTTTCTGAAGTTCTTCCACACTCGCATCGTCTGCCCTTTTTGCCGCTTTATCATACGCTTCCGCAAATCTCGCCCAGCTTTCTTGCGTATACTGGCCATCTCCTGACGAAAAAAGCTCCTCCATGCTTTTCACTGCATTATCCAATGTTGTTAAGGCCTGCTCCTGCGGGTCGACAGGCGTTCCGCTCTGTTCCAATTTTTCATGGGCTTCCCGTAATTCATTTAAAAGTCTCTGAAGTTCTTCCACGCTCGCATCGTCCGCCCTTTTTGCCGCCTTGTCATACGCTTCCGCAAATCTCGCCCAGCTTTCTTCTGTATACTGTCCGCCTCCTGTCCAAATAATCTCTTCCATGCCGCTCACTGCATCATCCAGCTCTTTGAGCGCCTGCTTTTGCGGATCGTCAGGCAATTCTATCCTCTCTAATTCTCCATAGGCTTCCTGTAATTCATTTAAAAGCCTCTGAAGTTCTTCTACAGCCGCATCTTCTGCCCTATTTGCCGCTTTGTCATACGCTTCCGCAAATCTCGCCCAGCTTTCTTGCGTATACTGCCCGCTTCCTGCCTGTATGAGTTCTTCCATTTCCAAAATAACTTCATCTAACTCTTTCAACGCCAGTCCCTGTATCGCTACATGAACAGCGCATCTTGCCGTCTTAGAGCCATCTTCCGTCGTAACAATAATGTCCGCCCTTCCATTCTTTTTCGGAGTTATGACGCCACTTTCATCTACTATTGCAATTTTCCTATCAGAACTTGTGAAAGTGACATTCTTGTTTGTTGCATTTTCTGGCTCCACTGTTGCAATCAGCCTGTACTCCGTTTCTTCATCTATCATATCCAATGTCGTCTGATTCAATGAAACGCCCGTCACCGAAACGACCGGCTTCTCCTTACATTGAAATTCAAATTTATCAATTACCGGCCCGCCTTTACTGGAAGCCGTAAATACTAACTGGCCCGCCCCCGCTTCTTCTATGTCAATTTCAAATTCCGCTGTATGGAATGTCGTTGCGTTTTCTTCACCGTACACATCCATGCTGCCTGAAGAAACATTCGTCCCACTCCATTCTAAAGCATTCGGATTGCCCGAACCCCTTCCGCTGCGGTAAGTCGCCTTTACTTTATATACTCCTTCTTCCAAAGCCACAAACGGAAGATAAATCCGGTTCCCATTTTCAAACCAGTTGACTTCTTTCCCATTGCTTGCTTCTGCTTTTTCTGTAATGCGCACATACTGATTGGCATTGACCACATTTGAGCTGTCCAGTATAAACATCTCCGCTTCCGCCGTCTTTGTCTCTGCGCCTGACGGCATTACAAAAGGATCTTCCTCACTATAATTTTCTCTTATAACCAACTGCTCTTTGGCGGCTTTCAACTGATTTGACTTTTCAATCGCCTCTTTCACATCAAAATCCTCAGTCTCCAGATAGGCCTCCAATTCCGCTGTCAGCTCTTTTACAGCATCCTGCCCCTCCTTCTGATATAATTCATAATTTAAAGCCTTACAATCCGCTAAGATCTGTCTTATTTCGTCCACCCGGGCAGGATCATCCAAATCACGGATCGTTACTTTTATTGAAGTATTAAATCCCAGCGCTGCCTGACCTGAAACGCTTTCCAAATCAACTGTAAAGAACAGATCCCCCGTTTTATCCAGAAAACGTTTCGTCTTTACAGGAAATCTTTTTTCAGTCTCTCCTTCCGCAAAGACCAAAGTACCCTTAATGCCGTCCACATCATAATGTCCCTGCCATGCAGAAGCAGGATTATTTGTATAGGTCACTGACACTTCGCCGCTGCTTCCGCCAACACGTCTTACGATAACCTCTGTTTCTGAATCTTCTTCCATTTCGATAGCGTCAGTTTCAAACTGCAGCATTCCTTTTCCGCCATTATTCAACACAACCGCCGCATCAAGCCCTATCGTTCCTGTATTCACAATCCTCAACACATGGGAGCCATGCTCCAAATCATGGGATTCGTAAATCATCTGACCAGTTTTCCTTTGACTCGCCCGTGTATCTATGGATTCTATTTTTTCTCCGTCAATATAGATATCCGCTGTTCCATGGCCGGACTCTTTCGTTCCATACAACCAGACTTTACTCCCCGTAAAGGTCAGGCTTGCTTCTTTTCCGGCGCCTGCATACATACTATTGCCTCCCAGAAACTGATTTCCGCTCTCAGCATTCCATCCTGTATAAGTGAATCCTTTCCCATCGCTGACGTCTATATCTGTTACGCTAATGACTTCCAAATCTTCCGGAATCCCAGAAGTAAGCAAAAAATCTTTCGTTGACTTATAAACGCCTACCTCACTGATTAAAGGCACAGCATGGGATCCCGTAATATTTATCCGGATTTGATCTGCCTGAACGGTCATCTCTCTACAGATTCTCTTTGCCCCGATTGTCGTCCCTTCCGCAAATGTCTTCCATTCTCCACTGTCCCCGTTCCGGTATTCCACGCTAAAACCGCTGATTCTTTGCCCTAGTAAAATTGCCTCCTCAATCGTCACCATGTTAAAACTTTTGGTCTCTCCTAAATTCAAAGTCAGACTGCCAGTTGTCGAGCCGTCTTCCATTGTCCAGTAGGTGTCGTCATTTCCATCCAGTACATTTGCAGGTGAAAACGCCGTATCATTCCCTCTGACTTCAGTCGCGGTTACCGTGGCATTTTCTGCAAGGTTCACTTTAAAACTGTTCTTAACATTCTCCCCAAATTCAGACACGCGGTTTAAAATATCTTCATCAACCTCGCCATCTGTATTTGGCGGTACATTTAACAGCAGCACCGCATTATGCCCGACAGAATTAAAATACATATTGGCAAGCTCACTAATGGTTTTCGGAGTTTTCTTATTATTTCCCCAAAACCAGCCGCTTGTAATGCGCGCATCCGCCTCCGGCACAGTCCATTGGTTTCCGTCAGCGAAACCAACCGTATATGAGCCAGATGTATTACTGTCTATCGTATTGCTGTCTTTATTCGTACGGGATTTTGACCATGTTTCTTCATTTGCAACCCCAAGTTCATTTCCAATCCAACGAACTGTCGTATAGGCTTGCGCGCCAAACAAAAGGCAGTCATCCTCAAAACCGGCTGCTTTTCCTTCATATTTCTGGATCGTGTTAAACCATGTTGGAAAATCATAGTTCTGCGCCTTAGACCCGCTTCCTTTTGCCCCGTCCATCCAGACTTCCACAAAGTGTCCGTTATTGCCGTATTTGTTATTCCCAAGAAGTTCCTCAAGCTGGTTGTTGTAATATTCGTTATAATCCAGCGCATCCTGCTCGTACACCTGCTCCCATGTCATTCCATTTAAAGGCTCTCCGTTCCCGCCGCAGAGGGCATTGCCATCTTCATCAAAGTAACCATAGCTAGGATCATGGACGTCCCATGGCGACAGGTACAGCCCCATATTCATATCATATTTTGTACAGGCCGCTGAAATCTCTGCCAAAACATCTCCTTCTCCATTTTTATAATTGCTGCCTGCCACATCATAGTCCGTATACTCACTTGCCCATATACAGAATCCATCGTGATGCTTTGCCGTTACAATTAGCTTTTTAAAGCCCGCTTCTTTGAGCGTCTGCACTAATGTCTCTGCATCGAAGTCATTTTCAAGCCTAAAAATGTCAGCCGGAGTCCTGTCTCCATAATGTTCTCCCCATTCAATCCCTTCAAACGTATTGGGGCCAAAATGGCAAAAAGCTGACAGTTCCTCTTTCTGATATTGGTACTGATATGGGCTTGGCGTAGCTCCCCATGCTTCCGGAGCCGCAGTTCTATGATCTGATAAATCAGATAGGACTACCTCCCCCCCCCCGCTCCAATTCAGATGCGCGGACTGTAATTCCAGCATTCGTTGTCATTCCGATAGCCATTGAACCTGCAAGAAGACAAGCGCTAAGTTTTTTCATGTGTCGGTTCATAAAATCCCTCCTTAAACATAGATTTTGTTTTAACCATGTTTTTGTTAAAATCTACAATTTCTTTCTGTGTTTTTATTTAATTTTAATACTATATATACAAAAATTCAATCTAAATTTAACAAAAATTTTTTTTATCAATTATTTTTTTCCTCTAAATCACAATATAAAATTAAATTTAAAATTTTTTTAAAAAAACACTTGAAATTTTCTCCAATTCCATGTATACTAAATAAGCTTGGTTCAGAAATGCCGATATGGCTCAGTTGGTAGAGCAACGCATTCGTAATGCGTAGGTCGTCGGTTCGAGTCCGACTATCGGCTTAAAAAACAGCGTGGTAACAGATTTCTGTTACCACGCTGTTTTTTGCGCGGATAAGACCCAAAGGAAAATTGCCTGCAATGCAGACGGCATTTGGCAGGCAATTAGAGGAAGAAGAATCTTCCCCGACCGGTTTTACTGTTCTTTATTTTTACATCTGTCCTCTTACGATACGGTATTCATCTCCATCTTTAAAATACGGACACCGTTTATGCTTGTGGCTCAAAAACCGCGCCATATCGTCTTCATCTAAATTCACAGAACAATAATACTCGTCTATTTCCTCGTCATAGCCAAAATATGCGCATTCCTCACACTCCATTTCATTCACCTGCTTTTCCTTACCATAATTTCCAGCGCCTGCCTAAGATTGCGCACAGTCACTTCGTGCAGGCTGCCGCCATATTCCCCGTCTAATGTCCACGAAACTTTTTCCTCAGAAAGAAATGTAATGCAATCGCTTTTAAAAGAATAGATTAAGTCCGTATTATCAATCCGCTTCGTTAAGGAACCTAAAATCGTATGCAGTTCCACAATGTTTTTTGGCATACGGATTAAAGTCACTTCAAATTTCCCGTCATCTAACAAAACGTTTTTGCCCGTCATATTTTTAAACCCGCCGACAGAGTTCGAATTGGTAATCATTCCATAGATAAATTCATCTTCAATCACTTTTCCTTCACATTCCACGCAAAGACGGTAGGAAGCAATCTCAGTCAAGCTTTTTACGCCTTCCAGCAAATATGCGGCATGGCCTAAAATATTTTTCCATTCCTGCCTTGTTTTATAGGAAACAGCCGTAAACATGCCAAAAGCCGCAACATAAACGAATGGCTTTTCATTAAACATGCCGACGTCACACGCAAATGTTTTTCCCGAAATCGCAATTTCCGCCGCCTTTACCATATCTTTCGGTATTTTTAAAGAATTGGCAAAATCATTTGTGCTGCCTGCCGGAATATAGCCCAGAGGAACTTTTTTGCCGGAAAGCATCATGCCGCTGACCGCTTCATCAAGTGTGCCATCGCCGCCGCTGCATACGATTAAATCAAATTCTTCCGCCCGTTTTTGTACGATTTTTAACGCATCCCGCTTTGCCTGCGTAGGATAAATCGTCACGTCATATCCCCTTTTTACCATTAGATCCACAATTTGCAAAAGCCTGCTTTTAATTTGCGCCTTTCCCGCATGGGGATTAAATATAAATAAAAGTTTTTTCATCGTAATTTTATGCCTTACCTCTCCGTATTACTCCCCGCCGCTATTTCCGATATACGCCGCAGCCTGTGATTAACCCCCGATTTGCCCACCGGAGGATTTAAGTATGCGCCTAATTCCTTTAAAGACGCGTCAGGATATTCCAGACGTAGCTCTGCGATTTCCCTTAGATGATCCGGAAGGCTTCCTAACCCTATTGTATTTTGAATCAGCAAGATGTCTTCCGCCTGCCGGACCGCTGCGCTGACTGTTTTCGTAATATTTGCCGTTTCACAGTTAACGCGCCGGTTGACGGAATTACGCATTTCTTTTAAAATTCTAACGTTTTCTAAATTCATTAACGCGGTATGCGCTTCCATAATATTCAACAATTTTACAATATGCTCGCCCTCTTTGACATAGACGACTTGATTTTTTTTCCGCGTGACAATCCTTGCATCTATGTCAAAACTCTGCATCGCATGGCATAACTGCTTAGCCTGCTGTTTTGTCCGGCAGACAATTTCAAAATGATAAGCCTTACTCGGATTGCTGATTGAGCCACAAGACAAAAACGCGCCGCGGATAAATGCCCTGCGGCAGCAGCTTTGCTGAATCAATAAGCCGTCCACTGCATCCATATTTTTAAAACAGTTCGATTTCGCATCCCACATTTTTATGCTTTCTAAAATCTGAAACGCATCTGCTTTTTCTGACTGAAATAAACTTTTCACAAGCATTTGGAACTTTTGCTGTGTCAATGGATTTGCCATTTCAATAAAAAGACTGTTTTCTCTCATGAACAGTTTTCCGGAAAAACTAACGATTGCGGAAAGCTCCGCAAGTTTGCAGTGTCTTGCTTTTCCTTCGGAAACGGCAAGCTCTTGTTTTATATCGTTTGAAAATGACATCTTATTTCCTCAGTGAATCTTTCTCAATATCCCTATGCTCAATCTTAAGCCCATACTCTATTTTATCAGAAATCCGTTTATACAGTTCATTTGCCAAAGTAACGGAACGATGCTTTCCGCCCGTACAGCCAATGCTGATAACAAGCTGGTTTTTTCCTTCTACAATATACTTCGGTATCAAATAATTCACCATATCCGCTAATTTTTCCAAAAAAATGTGGGCTTCTTCAAATTGAAGGACATATTCCTGAATCTCTTTATCATTGCCGCTTTTTGCCCGCAGACCGTCCACATAGTAGGGATTTGGCAAAAAACGCACGTCAAACACCAAGTCTGAGTCTGCCGGAATCCCATATTTAAACCCAAACGAAAGAATTGTAATAAACAGGCTTTTATAATCCTGCTGGCTTACAAAAATCTTTTCAAGTTCAGCGCGAAGCTCCCTTGTCAAAAGCCTGCTTGTATCTATAATATAATCTGCGCGGAGCCGCAAAAAAGTCAATCGCTCCCTCTCCGTCATTATGCCGGACTCTACCCGCTCTTTTCCAGAAAGCGGGTGGTTTCGCCTTGTCTCTTTGTAACGCTTGACAAGCACAGAATTTTCTGCATCCAAAAAAAGAATTTCCGGCCGTTTCCCTGTTTCATCTAAACGTTCTAAGGTTGCATGGAGTTCTGACAAGGCTTTGCCATTGCGGATATCCATGCCTATTGCGACTTTCTGCAATTCTTCCTGACTTGTTTCTGAAAGTTCTATAAATTTTTCCAGAAGGGGCGTCGGAAGGTTATCCACACAGTAAAACCCAATATCCTCCATCATTTTTAACGCTGTACTTTTTCCGGCTCCTGACATTCCGGTTAAGATTACCAATTTCAAGCCATTTCCCCCCTGTTATTTCCATACTTAAAACTCACCAATCAATTTTACTTCTGTCTGAAGCTTTACTCCGAATTGTTCTTTTACCGTTTTTTGCACATGGCAAATCACTGCATAAATATCAGAGGCCGACGCGCCGCCTTGATTAATGACAAATCCACAGTGTTTTTCCGATACCTTTGCCCCTCCAATGGAAAAGCCAGACAGTCCGGCATCCATAATTAATTTTCCGGCAAAGTATCCTTCCGGCCGCTTAAATGCGCTGCCTGCGCTTGGAAATTCCAGCGGCTGTTTGCTGATGCGCCGCTCTTTTAGATCTTCCATCTTCTTTTTCACAGCCTGTGGCTCCGCTTTATGTAAACGGAGCTTTGCGCAGACTGCGACATAATTCTGTTTTGAAATGATGCTTTGGCGGTAGCCAAATTCAAGCTGTTCATTTGTAAATGTCTTTATTTCCCCATCTTTGTCCAATACATCGGCAAAAACCAATATATCCTTTATCTCACCGCCATACGCCCCTGCGTTCATCACAACTGCGCCGCCGACGCTGCCCGGAATCCCAGCGGCAAACTCCATGCCGGACAACCCGTTTTTATACGCTTTTACCGCAACTTGGGAAAGCATTGCGCCTGCCCTAGCCGTAATAGTTTCCCCTTCTACGGATATGTCTGACATCCGCCTGCCGATTTCAACCACCGCTCCGCGGATGCCGGCATCCGAAACCAAAAGATTGCTGCCGTTGCCGATGACCGTGACGGGAATTTGATATTCTTTCAAAAGGCTTATGGTTTTTGGAAGCGTTTCCGCCGTTGGCATAAGATAATAATCTGCCGGACCGCCCACACGAAATGTCGTGTGGCGGTCCATTGGCTCATTAAGCAGCATCTGCCCCTTTTCTAATACTTGTTCTAATTCTCTGATTATTCGTTCCACTCTGCCTTATGCCTCTTTTAAAAACGCCTGATAACCCAACAATGCTTCATACAAATCCACTTTACTGATAATTTCCCAAGGCGCGTGCATATTAAGCACCGCTACCCCGCTGTCAATTACCTGCATCCCATAATTCGCCAAGATATACGCAATCGTTCCACCGCCGCCCTGATCGACTTTTCCAAGTTCCGACGTTTGGTAGGAAATCTGCTTCTGGTCTAATATATTGCGGATTTTTGCCATATATTCTGCGTTCGCATCATTTGAGCCGCTTTTCCCCCTTGAGCCTGTGTATTTATTAAAGACCAATCCTTTTCCAAAGTATGCGGCGTTTCGTTTTTCCGTTACTTCAGGATAATTCGGATCAAACGCCGCGCTGACGTCAGAAGAAAGCATACTTGAATTTCGCATTGCGCGCCGCAAAGACAATTCCGAGTAGTTTCCCTGTAAATTGATCATTTCCGCCAAAGCGTCTTCAAAGAATTTTGAGTGCATTCCCGTCGCGCCGACGCTTCCCACTTCTTCCTTATCAACCAAAAGACAGACGCTTGTTTTTTCCGGCGCCTCCATTTCAAGGAGCGCGCAAAACGACGGGTATGCGCAAACCCTGTCATCATGCCCATAACCCATAATCATGCTGCGGTCAAATCCATAATCCCGCGCTTCTCCTGCCGGAACCACTTCCAGCTCTGCGGAAAGAAAGTCTTCTTCTTTAATCTGATAAGTTTCTTCTAAAATCCGCAGAATATTTTTCTTAACCGTTTCTTTCGCTTCTTCTTTTTCCTGCTCCGTGTCCAGTGGAATACTGCCGATCAGAAGATCAAGTTTTTCGCCTTCAATAACTTTTGCGGCTTTTTTCTCCAACTGTTCGCCGGAAAGATGGATCAAAAGGTCACTAATCCCAAAGACAGGATCTTCCGGTTTGTCCCCTATGCTGACTTTCGTCACAGAGCCGTCTTTTTTGGCAAATACGCCATGGATCGCCAGTGGCATTGTCACCCACTGGTATTTTTTTACCCCGCCGTAATAGTGTGTGTCAAACATTGCCATTTCCGTATCTTCATAAAGCGGAACCTGTTTTAAATCCAGACGCGGGGAATCAATGTGGGCGCCTAAAATATTCATTCCATTTTCTAAACTCTGTTTTCCAATGACAAAAAGAGCCATCGCTTTTCCCATATGGCTGACGTAAATTTTCTCGCCTGCCATAATTGGCTCCCCAATTTGAATCCGCTGTTTTAATTCCGTAAAACCGGCGGCTTTCGCCAATGCTTCAAACTCATCGACGCATTCCCGCTCCGTTTTGCATTTCGAAATAAATTTCCGGTATTCATTTGCAAAGCCCATCACTTTGTCTCTCTCTTTTCCTTCGGGATATTTTACCCAAGCATTTTTGTTTTCCATTCTTTTAATCTTCTTTCTTATTCATTTTCACTATTTTTTTCAAAATTTGCCTGTACGCGGCGGTACAGTTCCTGCGCGGCGTTATAGCCCATTTTTTTCTGGCGGTGATTCACTGCAGCGGCTTCACAGATGACCGCAAGATTCCTGCCCGGACGGATTGGCAGAGAATGGCAGACAACTTGATTTCCTAAAATCTCCGTGTATTCTTCCTCCATGCCAAAACGGTCGTAATTGTCCTCTTTTCTCCAATCGGAAAGTTTAATGACTAAATCGATATTTTGCTTTTCCTTGACGCATTCTACGCCAAACAGGGTTTTGACGTTGATAATGCCGATTCCTCGTAACTCGATAAAGTATCTTGTAATTTCCGGTGACGTTCCGACTAAAGTATGCTCGTTGATTTTCCGTATTTCCACAACATCATCTGTCACAAGACGGTGCCCGCGTTTGACAAGCTCTAAAGCGGCTTCGCTTTTCCCAATGCCGCTTTCCCCCATAATAAGCAGTCCTTCCCCATAGACGTCTACCAATACCCCATGAATGGTAATGCAGGGCGCTAATTCTTCCGTCAATTTATTGATTAGCTCAGCCATAAATTCCGACGTCGCCTGTTCCGTTCCAAGAACCGGGACTTTATTGCGGTTTGCGGCTTCTAAAAACATCGGGTCCGGCTCAAATCCGCGGCAGAATATGACGCATGGAATGTCAAAAGATAAAAACGCGTCATAGAGCTCTTTGCGTTCTTCTTCTGTCTTTTTCTGTAAGTTGACGTATTCGACCGTTCCAATAATCTCTACGCGAAGCTGCTCAAAATGCTCAAAAAATCCATTTAACTGCAGCGCCGGACGGTTGACGTCGGCAATTACAATTCTATGGTCATTTAAGTTAATGCCATCTGTAAAATTGTTCAGTTTCATCTTTTTTGCAATTTTTGCTACACTAACACCTTCCATAAATAGCGTCTCCTTTACTCTGTGATTTTAGTCAGATATTGATTGGTTTAGTATAGCATATTTTGGACGGGTCAGCAATATGGGGAGGGGGAAATGATTTTGAAAAAAATTTTTAAAGATTTGGGGTGGATTGGGGCGGCAGAAGGAACTTTATATTCCATTCAGACACGCTTTCGCTCTTAGAAGCCAGTAGCAGTCTTCATTGGAATATAAAGTTCCTTCTGCCGCGGCAAGGTTTTGGGAACGGATCTTTTTAAATGTTTTTCTGATGGGCAGTTGGTGGATGAGAGATTTTGTGGATCTTTTTTCTTTTTTGGTTTTTAAATTATTTGGTTTTTTTATTTTTATTCGTGGAATTTCTCGTATACGGCTTTTGCCGCCTGCATGTTCATGGAGGGCGTTTCGGCTAATTCTTCTATGCTTGCGGCGCGGATTGCTTCTAGTGATGCGTAACGCATCATTAGGGCTTTTCTTCTGGACGGGCCGATTCCTTGTATTTCGTCTAAGACGGAATGGACTTGGCCTTTGCTTCGCAGGGATCTGTGGTATTCGATTGCAAATCTGTGCGCTTCGTCTTGTATTCTTGTGATTAGATGGAAGCCTTCGCTGTCTTTGTCTATGGGAATTTCCTTGTTTTGGAAGTATAGGCCGCGTGTTCTGTGGTTGTCGTCTTTTACCATGCCGCAGACTGGTATTTCTATATGCAGTTCTTCTAGTACCCGCAACGCAACGTTGACTTGGCCTCTGCCGCCGTCCATTAGAATTAAATCCGGAAATTTTGTGAAGCTTCCGTAGGAATCTTCTAGTCCTTTTTCCATTAGTTCCCCACGCTCTTTTGTTCCGTGCTCAAACCGTCTTGTTAATACTTCGTACATGGATGCGTAATCGTCTGGCCCTGAGACTGTTTTGAGACGGAATTTCCGGTAATCGCTGCGGCAGGGTTTTCCTTTTTCGTATACAACCATTGAACCTACGGACTGGAAGCCGCTGATATTGGATATGTCATACGCTTCCATTCGGACGATTCCGTTTAACCCTAGTAATCCGGCTATTTCTTTTACGGCCCCTATTGTCCGGCCTTCTTCACGTTTCATTTTCTCTTTGTCTTGGGATAATATCAGGTTTGCGTTTTTGTTGGCTAACTCAACTAATTTTTCTTTCATTCCTTTTTTTGGTATTTTGATATAAGCTCTCTGCCCGCGGCGTTTTGTAAGCCATTCTTCGATTATTTCTCTTTCTTCAATTTCTGACGGCAGCATGATTCGTTTTGGGATAAAGGGCGTTCCGGCATAATATTGCTTTAAGAACACGGCCAGTATTTGCTGTATGGCGTCTTCTGCCGCTATTTTCATGTAAAAATGCTCTCTGCCGATTAGTTTGCCGCCGCGGATAAAAAATACTTGCACAACTGCATCTTCCCCGGAGTTTGCTACGCCGATTACGTCCCGGTCTTCGGCGTTTGAATCGGTAATTTTCTGTTTTTGCGCAATTTGCTTTATGCTGTTTAATAAGTCCCTGTATTCCATTGCTTTTTCAAATTCCATACTTTTCGAGGCTTCTAGCATTTTGCCTTCTAATTCCTGAATCACTGGCTGATAGTCCCCATTTAAAAAACGGATTGCCGCTTCTACGTTTTTGGCATATTCTTCCTGCGATATGTATCCCTGACAAGGGGCTTTGCACTGTTTGATGTGATAATTAAGGCAGGGACGCTCTTTTTGAATATCCCTTGGCAGAACGCGGCTGCATGTGCGCAGGCCATATAGCTTATTTAATAAATCTATCGTGTCTTTAACGGCTCCGCCGCTTGTATAGGGGCCAAAATATCTGGATTTGTCTTTTTTCATCTGGCGCGCAAAAAGGACTCTTGGGAACGCTTCCCCCAGAGTCACCTTGATATACGGATATGTTTTATCGTCGCGGAGCATAGTATTATATTTTGGACGGTGCTCTTTGATTAAATTACATTCCAGAACAAGAGCCTCTAATTCGGAGTCTGTGATAATATACTCGAACCTTGCAATTTTTTTCACCATCTGAGCCTTTTTAATCCCCTCATTATGGCTTGCCCGAAAATACTGATGCACACGTTTGGTTAGGGAAACCGCTTTTCCGATATATATGATGGCGTCTTGTTTGTCCCGCATAATATAAACTCCCGGCTGATCCGGGAGTTTTTTTAGTTCCTCATCTAGTTCAAACATAATTTGCATCTCCTAAATTTTACGATTGCGTTTTTTCTTCTTCCGGCTCCGGCAAGCCCTGTAGTTCCCGGAACAGTTTCATAAATTCTTTACCGGTAATCGTTTCATTGGAAAACAGATAGTCTGAAATTTTGTCTAATGTCTCTCTGTTGTCATTGAGGAGTTTCGTCGCATGCGCATAGCATTCGTTGATAATCTTTAACACTTCTTTATCTACCTGCGCGGCTGTTTTCTCTGCGCAATTCATTACAGCCCTGCCATCTAAATACTGGCTCTCAACGGAAACTAAATTCATCATGCCGAATTTTTCCGACATTCCAAACTTTGTAATCATGGATTTTGCAATTTTCGTCGCCTGCTCAATGTCATTTGCCGCGCCGCTTGTTACAGAGTGGAACGCAATTTCTTCCGCCGCCCGTCCAGCCATAAATGTCGTGATTTTCGCTAAAAGCTCCTCTTTCGTGTCAAGGAATTTTTCTTCTTCCGGCGTCTGGAGCGTATAGCCAAGCGCGCCCATGGTACGCGGCACAATCGTAATCTTTTGCACCGGTTCCGTATTTTTCTGCAGAGCCGTCACCATTGCGTGGCCGACTTCGTGATAAGACACAATCCGTTTCTCTTTTTCACTCATCACGCGGTCTTTTTTCTCTTTGCCGCCGACTGCCACAAGCTCAAACGCTTCAAATAAATCCGACTGGTTGACAAACTGCCGGCCGTTCTTTACGGCGTTTATGGCGGCTTCATTAATCATATTTGCAAGATCGGAACCTACAAGGCCCGCCGTCGCAAGCGCAAGGGCTTCAAGGTCTACAGTTTCGTCCATTAATACATCTTTAGCATGGACTTTAAGCGTTTCTAAACGGCCTTTTTGATCCGGCCTGTCTACAATAATCCGGCGGTCAAAACGTCCGGGACGGAGCAGCGCTTTGTCTAATACCTCCGGCCGGTTTGTCGCTGCAAGGATTAATAAACCTTTCGAAGTGTCAAAACCGTCCATTTCAGCTAAAAGCTGGTTTAACGTCTGTTCGCGTTCGTCATTGCCGCCGCCAAATCTTGAATCCCTGCTCTTTCCAATCGCATCGATCTCGTCAATAAAAATAATACAGGGCGCCTGTTTCTGGGCTTCTTTAAACAAATCCCTGACGCGGGATGCGCCTACGCCGACGAACATCTCTACGAAGTCAGAGCCTGCAAGGGAGAAAAACGGAGCCTTCGCTTCTCCGGCAACGGCTTTTGCCAACAGTGTTTTTCCGGTGCCGGGCGGTCCTACAAGCAAGGCGCCTTTGGGAAGTTTTGCCCCTATGTCACGGTATTTTTTCGGGTTATGCAGAAAATCCACGACTTCCTGCAAAGATTCTTTCGCTTCGTCCTGCCCCGCAACGTCTAAAAAGGTCACGCCCGTCGATTTTTCTACATAGACTTTGGCCGTCGTCTTGCCAACGCCCATAACTCCGCCGCCGCCCATGCGCTTCATCAAAAAGACAAGAAGTATCCATACCAAAGCAAGCGGGATCACAAAACTTAATATATTATAAATCCATGTTGAAGTGTTGTCCGGTATATATCCGAAAATTTCTACTTTATGCTTTTTCAGAAGCTCGATCATTTCATAGTCATTGACCAGTCCGGTATAATAGGTCGGTTTAAACCGGGACTCTTTTTTGGCTTTCTGGGTAATGTTTATCTGCGCGCCCGTAAATTTGACGCTTTCCACTTCCCCAGATTCCACTTTCTCTAAAAACTCCGTATAAGAAATTTCCTGATTGAACTGCTGGGTGACTTTATTCGATACAATGCTCATTATAAACAGCGCCACGAGCGTTACCATAATAAAAGTCATAACAACTTGGCCGTTCTTATTATTGCGGTTGTTATTCTGCTTATTTGGTTCTTGGTTGTCCATAATCTCCTCCGTACGGCAGATCATTTGATTCTGCATATTAAAACAGCCAATGCCTTCTTCGCTGGCTGCTATGTTCTATTATAGGGGTTCATGGAATCAAAAGCAATATGAACTTCGTGAACTTTTTTTGACTTTTCTTAAGTTTTTGTAAAAAAGTTCTTGCCCCTGTTCTAATTAAAGCCCACCACCTTTTGCGAAATCTTATAAGCAGCAATCGAAATCTTTCTTCCGCCTTTTCCCGGAAGGTTCATTGTATGTCCCATAATTCCATTCCGCAGTCTGTGAAAGAGCCGTATATCCTGCTGTTTGATATAATTCCATAGCTCCCGTTTTTTCTCTAAATTTTCTTTTGTGCCGGAGCGTATCATCATTACTGTTGAAATTACCGTAATAATTTCGAGATAATTAAACATATATTTCCTTAACTTCCGGTTTGGGATTTTCCAAAGGTCATACGCATCTACCATAATCTTATTGACTTTAATCTGCTGGTCAATCCGGCTAATCATTACTTTTTCATTGACAGACTGATCCGCCCTCCCAATAAAATACCTGTAAAAATCCACATTCAAGTAATACATATTTTTTACATACGGAAGCGGCTCATACACAAAAAGATTGTCCACATAAAACGTATGCCTTGGCAATTCCAGTTTACAGTCCCTAAGCAGTTTCGTGCGGTAAATGACCGAGTGCATAAGGATATACTTCCCTTTCATAAAATGCTTCGCATCCTCCCAGCAAAACAGACGGTTCTGCGGAAACATTGTCGTATACCGCATTACTTTTTTATGTTTCGCCCCCTGCTTTTCATAGACAAAATTACTGATTAACATATCTAACGTTTCGCTTCCACCTACAAATTCCCGCAATTTTGCAAGTATCGCGCGGTAACTTTCCTGATCTACCCAGTCGTCGCTGTCCACGACCTTAAAAAAGATCCCTTTGGCGTTTAAGATCCCCGCATTCACAGCCGCGCCATGCCCGCCGTTTTCCTGATGGATTGCGCGGACAATATTTGGGTATTTTTTTTCGTAAGCATTGGCAATTTCCGGGGTCATATCCTTTGACCCGTCATTAATCACCAAAATTTCCACATCATCTCCGCCGCAAAGCAGGGATTTAATGCAGTTTTCCATATAATCCTCTGAATTGTAACATGGAATGGCAATCGTTAATAATTTCATTTCTTATCTCCTTATCGTTTCCGCTAACTCTAGCGCCCGTTTCACAATCGCATCGATATTGTAATATTTATATTCTGCAAGCCTGCCCAACAAATATACATTTTGAAGCGGTTTCACCAAATCTGCATATTTTTGGTATAGCATTTGGTTTTCTTCATTCAAAATCGCATAATAAGGAATCTCGCCTTTGGCGCCTGTATATGCAAACGGATATTCCCGCACAATCGTCGTGCCGTCAGTATCCGTCTGGCCCGTCAGATGCTTAAACTCCGTTATCCGCGTAAACTCCTCGCTGACCGTATAATTTACTACGCTGCGTCCCTGAAAACTATCCATATCTAAATGTTCAAACTGAAAATCCAATGAGCGGTACGGCAGCCGTCCATATTTCCAGTCAAAAAGCTCGTCTAACGCCCCCGTGTAAATGACGCTGCCTGTAAATTCTTTCCCTTCAAACAATACGCGGTCTGGCAAAAATTCCATGCAGTCTTTGCAGTCCGCCGAAAGCCGGACCGTAATATTCGCATGATCCAACATCTTTTCAAACATCGCCGTATAGCCTTCTTTAGGCATCCCCTGATATTTATCTTGAAAATAACGGTTGTCATGGGAAATTAAAACCGGAACCCTAGCCGTCACCTCCGGACTGATTTCTTCGGGTTTTTGCCCCCACTGCTTCATTGTATAGCGTAAAAACACATTTTCATACACATAACCGGCAATCGCCTTTATCTCAGGATTTGAATTTTCCCGAAGTTTCATAATCGGAACGCGGCTTCCTTCGCCATACTCCCTGATTAAAACCGCCTCTAGCCGGCTTGCTTTTTCTTCATCATAGACTTTATGCAGCGTATTTAAGTTAAACGGGATCGGAATCAGCTCCCCATGCACATTCGCCGCCACCTCATGCCCAAATAGACGCCAGTCCGTAAACTGCGACAAAAATTCAAACACTTCTTCTTCATTTGTATGAAAAATATGCGGGCCATATACATGAATTAGAATCCCAAATTTATCCGGCTTATCATAACAGTTTCCTGCAATATGCGGCCGTTTTTCTAAAACCAAAACGCGTTTCCCAACTTCCGCCAACTGGCGCGCTGTTACGCTCCCCGCAGCGCCAGAACCGATCACAATGCTATCATACATATAGAAAATCCTCCAAAATTGTCATTTTTAAAACTCGTTTCATTATACACGTTTTCTCTCCCCTATGCAAGAAACGCTCATTCATAAATTGTTTACAAATTTATCATATTATGTAAATATCAGCTTCACAAATCCTGATTATACTGTATTTATCGAATCAAAACAAAAATAACTACACTTTTCGAATTTTTCATACCTTGCTTTATGCAAGGTTCCTCCCAGAAGATAGTGAGTTGCTTCACTTTTCATAAATCTTTTTCATAAAATAAGCCGGTGTCTATACACCGGCTCCCTCTTTTTATTCCTGTCCTTCTCCGAAACGGTTTTTCCCATGGCAGATATTCAGATATTTGGCATACGCCGCAAATGCAGAAGGCATAGGGTAATTTTCTTTAAAATCCGCCGCTTCCGCAAATAACAAATCAGATTCCCCTTCTTCTAACGCTTCCACCCGCACCAGATAGCCTTTCATCTGCCACTCCACATGTGAAAAAATATGTTTCGCCGCATCGAGCGGCTCCACTCTTAAGGGCGTCAGGTTCATCTGTTTTACAAAAGAAAGCGCTTCTTCAGAAGTAAAGCTGCCAAGCGTATTTGGAAATTCATACATACCCGCTAACAGACCTTCCTGCGGACGTTTCCGGAGTATAACTTTTTCCCCGTCCCGAATCAAAAAGACCGTCCGCTTCTCGATTTTCCGTTTTTTTGGTCTGCTCTTAACGGGAAGGCGTTTTGTTTGGTTTTCCGCCTTTGCAACGCAAAGTCCCTTCCATGGGCACTCGCCGCATTTCGGCTCTCCATTTGGCAGACAGACCGTTGCGCCTAATTCCATCAACGCCTGATTGAACGCTTTGGCGCGATCTTTCGGGATTACTTGCGCCAATACCGTTTCCATATTGGAGCGCACAGACTGTTTCGCAATATCGCTGTCATCTCCCGTCACTCTCGAAAGAACACGGAGCGCGTTCCCATCTACAGCGGGGACTGGCTTGCCATAGGCAATAGATGCAATGGCGCCCGCCGTATAATGCCCGATTCCTTTTAGCTTTAACAATGCTTCGCATTCGGACGGAATCCGGCCGCCATAGTCCTCCATAACCTGTTTTGCCGCCGTCTTAAGATTTCTGGCCCTGTTATAATATCCAAGCCCTTCCCATAATTTTAAAAGCTTTTCTTCTTCACAATCCGCCAATGCCTTTACATCAGGAAGCGTTTCCACAAAACGCTCAAAATAGGGTTTCACCGCCTCTACACGCGTCTGCTGCAGCATAATTTCCGACACCCATACACGGTATGGCGATGGGTCTTCCCTCCACGGCAGTATTCTTGCATGAGAGGAAAACCAGACAAGGAGCGGACGAACCAGAAGCTCTAGCTCAAATTCTTCTATCTTCATATCCGCTCCTTTCTCTCAGCTACCGGCTGATTTTCACTTGTGTAAATGATGGTTTCGTTTCAACCGAAATGCCGCCGCTGTTTACCTGTTTCGCTGTTACTTTATAATAACCCGTCGCTCCGACAGGAAGATCCTTGTGCTCATACGACTTCTGTTTTGCCGGAACTTCCGCAATTTTTTCATATTTTGCCGAAGAAGACGTCTTATAGTAAATAACATAACTGCGGGCGCCTTTGACTGATTTCCATTTTAACTGCACAGTCCCCGACGTTTTATTTTCCGCCTCTAAAGAACTCATTTTTTCCGGTTTTGCCTTAAAGCTTGCCGGAGCGCTCTTTTCAGACACTAAATTCTGGCTCACGTTCACTGCTTCCACATAGTATTGATAGGATATGTCCGCGCTTACGCCCATATCCGTTAAGGACGTTTTCTCCGTCTTGCCGATAAGAAGCATCGTCCGTCCATTGGAACGGTACACCTGATAAGCTTCCGCGCCGACAACGCCTTTCCAGCTTATTTTTACTTTTTTGCCCTGACTGGATGCGCTCGCCTGCTTTACCTTCCCAAGAACCGGAACGATTTCTACTGAATCGCCCTTTTTCTTGGATTTGCCCGCATATGCGTTGACGCGGTATTTTATGCTTTGCGCGTTTGCAATGACCGGATTAGAAACGGTATAACTCGTTTTCGTATCCGATTTTATTTTTGCAATGCGTTGATATTTTTTCGTAACAGGATTATAGACTTCAATTTCATAGCCCTTCGCCCCATACACGCGGTTCCAAGAAATCGTGTCTTTCTGGATAATCTGGTTTGCCGCAGAGTTGATTTCATAAGAAGTCTTTCTTTTTTTTACGCCGCGTGGCGCCGAAAAGCCCATTTTACAGGAAACTTCCACGCTTGTGAAATAAGTTTTGCCAGATGCCGTCGTCTGGCAGGCTTTTACCATAAAAGTATAATTGCCCGATTTGGAAAACTTCTGTTTCAAAGAAGTCTGCTTCGTTTTCTTCAATAACACATAAGAATCGCCCTGCGTCCCCGTTTTATAATAAATCTCATATTCCTTTACATTAGCGGAAGGCGTCCAAGAAAGTTTCACCGTATCTTCCGAAACAGCCACAGCCTGCGCTTCTATCCCGCTTACAGTGTTTTTCACTCTTGCATTTTTAGAAAAAGCGCTGTAAACTTTTCTGTTCTTTTCCGTATCATAGTAATACGCCTTCACTTTGTAACTGTAAGATCTGCCAAACTTCATGTTTTTGTCTGTAAAAACGCTTTCCGTAATCGTCGCTATTTTTTTGTAGTTCTCTGAACCGGATTTGCGGTAAATGTCAAAACCAGATACGAAATCCTTTTTGCAGTCCATCGTTAGGACTGTGTTGCCGTCTTTGTTTAGTTCTGCCCGCGCTTCCGGCTTTGGCACATGCACTTTTACGCCGTCCGCATCCGATAACGCAGTAAAAAGCTCCTGTTCCGTATACGCATCCTTTGTAATTTTCCGGCGCACTTTGTAGTAGTATGTTTCAAAATCCACTTTTTCATCTACATATGTATAATAGCCTTCCTTCTCCGGCTTTACATTGGCAATCCATGTATAAGCGTTTTTCTTATTCTTCGTCGCGCGGTAGATTTCATAAACCGCAGACGCTTGGGCGTCCCAGCTAACATGGACTGCCGGCTTCGTAAAACCTGTCATATGACCTGAGCTGTCTTTTACGTCTTTACTCTTTAACCTGACGTCAGGCTCATCCGGAACTTCAAAGTAGCCATAGGAAACGTCTTCTTCCTCCTCCTCTCCCTCATCGCCTTTCGAATTATATGGCAGAATTGTAATGACATAAGCGGCTCCCGGCTGCAAAACGCAGTTGAGCGAATATGTCTTTTCCTGATAATTTTCAACAAGCGTTTCATCGTTTAGGTATATGGAAACTTTTTCCGTGTAAACGTCTTCCCATTTCATTGTAATCTGCTTTGCAATCTCGTTATAGTCTATCTCTGCATTTTCAATTCTCGCCACATAATCGTCCACTTCAAGAAGCGCGCTCTTTTCCGCTCCTGCTTTTCCTGACTTATCAAATGGAACAACGCGGTAAGTGTGCTTGCTGTTCGCTTCCAGTTCATGCTTGTCTAAAATCAGCCTGCCTTCTGTCAGCTTCTCAGCAGAGACTTTTTCCGCCAAAAGCAGATCATCTTGATAAATGTCAACGCTTTTGATGTTTTCTCCGTCCCAGTCTATAATTAAAACTTTTTTCTCCAAATTATAATCGGCGTCCACTTCCTCTACAAATGCCGGCCTGTATTTGATCTCAAAGGACACAACTGCCGTCTTTCCGGCTTTCATTTCTTTATCATAAGTAAGTATCTCTGCCTGATATACCGCGCCATCGTCCAAATTCCCACAGTTGTAGACATAAGCCTCCCCGTCCAGCCCCGCTACAATCACATCTTCTTGGATACGGATATCCACATACTGACAGTCTGCATTCCTTTCAAATGTAAAGGAAACTTTATCTGTGGCGGGATCATAAACAGCTTTCAGATTTTTTACTTCCGCTTTTGAAATGCTTGGCGCCGGCTCCTGATCCGGATCAGCTCCATCTTCCGGCAAAACATTTTCATCCGCTTCCAGCGCGGCATCTTCCGCCATTTCCGGCAAGACGTCGCTTCCAATGCTTTCTTCTGCATATGCCGGATACGTTTGAACGAATGTAACACACAAAACTGCCGCCATAAAGAACGATACAATTCTTTTCAATTTCATACTTAAATCTCCTCTCCTGATTTCTCTTTATTATACTACGTTTCTTTGCTTTTGGTTGTCTGAAATATCCTGATTTTCTTTCGAATTAACAAATACCTCATAAAAAAAATATTTATTGTAAAAAATTTGTTATTTTTATCGACTAATGAAGAATTTTTTGAAAAAATGGCAAAAAAATTTTAGATATGATATACTGAAAGGAAATGTTCCGCATATAATATCAGATAATTTACTATTGAAGGAGAGGAATCAAATGAAGAATCAATTAATCTGGCAAGAACGCTATAACGTTGGAGTCGACATTATCGACAAAGAACACAAAAAGCTATTTGGCATTATGAACCGTCTGTTTAGCATGAACGAAAAAGAATCCAAAAGCCAATGGGTCTGCCAAGAAGGCATCAAATACTTTAAAGACCATGCCTTAAAACATTTTACAGAAGAAGAAGTCTATATGGCTTCCATTCACTATGAAGGATTTGAGACGCATAGGAAACTTCACGATAAATTCCGCCAAAAAACCCTTCCGGCATTAGAACGTGAGCTGGAACAGACCGGATATTCCTCAAGCGCCGTCAGCCATTTTCTGGGGGTCTGCGCCGGCTGGCTGATTGGGCACACATTAACGGAAGACCGCGCAATTACGGGAAAAACGGTCAGCAAATGGGAAAACCTGCTGCCTGAGGAAGAACAGCTTGCCATGAAAAATACCGTAATCAAACTAATCTATAACCTGTTCCAGTTAGACGCGCAAATCATCAGTGAACATTATGGCGGAGAAAAATTTGGAAACGGCATCTACTACCGTCTGTCATATGCCTCCGAACAGGGACAAGAATGGGAAATGATTTTTATTTTTGAAGAAAAGCTTTTGGTAAATACCATCGGCAAAATGATTTGCGATGAATCTAACGAATTAAATACCATGATAGTAAACGCTACCCGATACACTGCGCGGCAGTTCGCCGACAATATCCGAAAGCATTTTCCGTCCTCCGATTCCTTTGATTTAAAATCAGAAAATCTTCTGACTTATGAACAGTTCCAAAAAGTCCTTGAGCAAAAAGACTTACAGAGCAGCCTGTTATTTAACACCGGAGGAGCCGGATATTTTGCCTTTTGCTTTATTGCGCCTCATTTACTCTCTCAGAAACAGCAGGATTCCTTACAGGCGGAAACTGCAATGGAGGAAATTGAAAAATATCTAAACAAAAATGAAAAACAAAAACGCCAGAAAATACTGATTGTGGACGATTCCGCTATCATACTTAAGGCAATCACGGACTTACTCAGCTCAGATTATGAGATTTCCACTGCCCAGTCAGGATTTTCGGCTATCCGGACACTGGTTCTCGATAAACCAGATTTGATTCTTTTAGACTATGAAATGCCAGTATGTGACGGCAGGCAGGTGCTTGAAATGATCCGTTCCGAAAAAGAAATAGCGGATACCCCGGTTATTTTCCTAACCGGAAGAAGCGATAAGGAAAGCATCCAAAAAGTCCTTTCGCTAAAACCCGCCGGATATTTGATTAAAACGCTAAAGCCTGACGAAATCAAGAAAAATATTGACAGTTTTTTTGAAAAGAAAGCAAAAAAATAAGTCTGCCTGACGTCCACATCCTGCAGGCTGACAGGAAACTCCCCTGCAATCCCATTTTAATGGTATGCAGGGGAGCTTGTTTTTATTCGAAGCATAAAATTTACGCTTCATTTATTGTCAAACGCCTGCCATAGGTGTATAATTATTTTGATCTATAATAACAGATGAACGCCTTGTCATCTGAAATTTAAAAACACAGGAGGATATTTAACATGAATAACTTAGTTTTAGAAGTAGCTGATGAAATCGCTGTGCTGAAAATCAGCAGGCCTGCCGCATTAAATGCGCTTAATTCCGAAACTTTAGACGAATTAACGGAAGTATTAACGGAAATTGAAGGCAGAGACGACATTAAGGTTGTCATCTTAACTGGCGGGGCTGATAAAAAAGGCAATGAATTTAAGTCATTCGTAGCCGGAGCTGATATTGCGGAAATGGTGAATTTCTCTGCGGCAGAGGCGCGGACATTCGGCATGAAAGCTTCTGTTCCTTTCTTTAAACTGATGAACATGAGACAAGTCACTATCGCTGCCATCAACGGCTTTGCGCTCGGCGGCGGCTGTGAAATCGCTATGGCATGCGATATCCGCATCGCTTCTGACAATGCAAGCTTTGCGCAGCCGGAATGCGGCCTTGGCATTATCCCGGGATTTGGCGGTACGCAAAGGCTTGCCCGCCTAGTCGGCATGGGACGCGCCAAAGAGCTGATTTTCACTTGCGACAACATCGATGCAAACGAAGCGTACCGCATCGGCCTTGTCAATAAAGTTGTTGCCAAAGAAGAATTAATGCCAACCGCTTCCGCTATGGCAAAGAAAATCATTTCTAAAGGAAGCTACGCTGTTTCAATCGCAAAAGCAGCCATCAACAACGGCTATGACATGGACATTAAAAACGCTGTAGAGATGGAAGCAAACTTATTTGGCATCACCTGCTCTACCCACGACAAACAGGAAGGCATGGGCGCATTCCTTGAGAAAAGGAAAGCTGACCTGACTGATTTCTAAGTTATGGCTGACAAAAAAATCGGTTTCATCGGCTGTGGGAACATGGGTTCCTCTATGATAAGCGGAATTATAAGCTCCGGACTATGTGAAAAAGAACGGCTTATCGCAAGCGCGCATTCCCAAGCGACTTTAGACCGTCTTTCGGAAGCTTACGGCATCCGCGTCACATTACATAACGCAGAGGTAATTCAAAATTCCGATCTGGTTTTTCTGGCAGTCAAACCATACCAGTTTCAAACTGTAATTGAAGAAATCAGGGAATTTACAGATTCGGAGAAACTCATTGTTTCGATTGCCGCCGGCATTTCACTTGCAAAACTAAACGAGCTATTTGCAAAACCCGTGAAACTCATACGCGCTATGCCAAATACGCCCGCTCAGGTTTTAGAAGCAATGTCTGCTTTAACGCCAAACGAACATGTGTCACCGGAAGAACTGCAGTTTGTAAAGACAGTTTTTAAAAGTTTTGGCAAAGCGGAAGTTGTGCCGGAGACTTTAATGAACGCCGTAATCGGCGTCAGCGGATCTTCTCCGGCTTACGTCTATCTGTTTATTGAAGCTATGGCAGACGCCGCCGTTGCAGACGGAATGCCACGGACGCAGGCTTATAAATTTGCCGCGCAGGCAGTATATGGCGCCGCAAAGATGGTCTTAGAAACCGGAACGCATCCGGCCAAATTAAAAGACGCCGTCTGTTCTCCGGCAGGAACAACCATAGCCGCCGTTGCAAAATTAGAAGAATGCGGAATGCGCAATGCAGTAATCCAAGCGCAGCGATGCTGTACAGAAACCGCAAGAAAAATGGACGCGAAATAACGTTATAATTTAAAAGCATCAAATGGCTCTTTGCATTTGATGCTTTTTTATAGAAAACAGGCAGGAAATCCGTCGGATAACCTGCCCATTTCTTACACATAAATCCAATTCTTATCAACCCAGCACTGCTTTGAGTCATTCCATCTGCGATACTGCAATCTCCCATTATACGTTCTATATTTTATAACGATTTTATCAGCCGTGAATGTCTGTATTTCCGGCGTTTTTGCTTCAACTGTCTCAGGCTTTGCAATTCCACCAAAAAATACCACTTGCAAACTCAAAAATGCGGCTAAAAATAGAACTTTCTTCTTTCTCATCATTTATCCCCCTAACTTCAAGTCCAGCTTCCTCAAAAAGTTTTACTTCACTTTCACTAATTTCATCTCTAAATATTTCTTCGGGTACTTCTAAAATTAAATAATATTTTCCATCTTCAAACAAGACATAAGAATTTTCCGGCGTAATCGCAACAGCGCCCGGCACATCTTCAATCTCCTCGATTGGCGCTTCATACGAAGGAAGTAGCAGAACGCTATAGGACGCTGTCCATACAATCCCAAATACTGCCAGCCAAAGCAGTATGCTTTTCTTATTCTGTTCTTCATTTTTCTTATTTTCCGCTACTACGCGAAAACGCTCCGTTATCTCGCAGCTTTTCCCATCTCCCAATGAAACTGCATGGTGTACGCCGGAAAACTTTTTCTTCCCTGAAGCCGCCTTAATGCTTTTGACAATCGTTTGAAGATAATCCGCTGTTTCGATTCCGGTCAGTTTTTCAGTAATGCTTAAATCACATTTCATTTCAAGGCTTTTGTCTAAGTCTTCCCTGATGAAATATACGAGCGGATTCCACCAGAAAATACAGCAAAAAATATGTACCACTATTTTCACGCATAAATCCCAATTTAGGAAATGTGTATATTCATGCAATAGTATGTAATACAAATCTTCGTCCGTATATTCCCTCTCCGGCAGAAATATTTTCCAGTCCCGTATCCCCATACCCATTGGCATATGGATTCCTTCTCCATATAATACAGTCACACGATGTACTTTTCCTGTCTTTTCATACACGCTTTGCATCAGCCTTTTGCACTGTGTATCTTTCCGTTCCGGCAACATTGCCAGTATCCTACCAGCCCGTCTGTAGTCCAAAATAAATCTCACAATCTGCCAGCCTGCAGTAAGCGCCCACACAAGAAGCAGAACCTGCACAATGACAAATTCATGCCTTCCGATTTCGTATGTTTGAAAACACAGGACATCCATAAAGTCTGAATAAACGCCACGCATAGGTATCCCTATCGTAGACTCAAAATCTATTGGCATAAAAACCCTTAAGATACAGAGCAAGTACATCAACACAATGCAAATATACCCAAACCGTTTTGAAAAACGAGGGCACTGAAAAAGTCCGATTCTAAAAAAGAATTGGGCTTTTTTCAGTGTTA
>CAJUST010000007.1 GCA_910589105.1 uncultured Lachnospiraceae bacterium | reverse complement strand
TAAAGACTTTAGGAACAACAAAGCGGCAGATAAAAAAGATGATTAACCGTCAGGCGGCCAATCTTTTTTTGATAGGAGTTCCCATTGGTCTGCTGATTGGATTTTTTCTGGGACGTGCATTAGTGCCATTCCTAATGAATGGGACAATTTATACTGCGGATGCTGGCATAACCGTAACTGCCAACCCGCTGATTTTTATAGGGGCTGCTGCGTTTGCAGTCTTTACCGTCTTGATTAGCGTGCAAAAGCCTGCCAAAATTGCAGGAACGGTATCTCCAATTGAAGCAATCAAATATACGGAAAATGATTCGTCTGCATTTAGAGGAAAGAAACATGCACTTAAAAATTCTACGCATGGAGCAAAAATTTATCGTATGGCGCTGGCAAATTTAGGACGAAACCGTAAGCGTACCGCGCTTGTAATCGTTTCCATGACACTATCGTTGGTGTTGTTTAATACAGTATTTACTTTTTCCAGTGGCTTTGATATTGATAAATATATAGCAAAATTTGTAAATACTGATTTTGTGGTTTCGGCTGCGGATTATTTTCAATTTCGGTATGAAACGAATGATTTGTCGGAATCCTTTCTAGAAACAGTTATGGAAAGCGGCTGTTTTGAAACGGGCGGAAGATTATATACAGCCCGTGTGTTAGAAGAAGCCTTTTCTGCTGAAAGCAACGCTTTTTCAAATCTTCCTGCTAAAAAATATGGAAGTCGTGGAAGGAGAGATAGACTGGCAGGCTCTTAAAACAGGAAAATATGTTTTGCTTAATGTGGAATGTGACGATAACGGAAATATGATTGACAATCCAGATGTTAAAGTGGGAGATACCGTCCGTTTCAATCATGTTTCGATGGACGGTCTTTCAAGCGTTGCCGATAATCGTTTTGACCTTATCGTAATGGCAAAAGTCTGTGCAAATGAGAATACGGCTACTGCCCGAAATACTGGCGCAACTCGGTTTTTAAATGTCACAAAGCTGCGAGATTTCGTTTTAAAATTTTGGCATACAAGCGGTTGTCTGTGATGATTCTTGCTTGTTTAAATCCCTTTTGGGCAAAAAGTCTGTAAGCCCCGCATAAAATTTTCTCTTTTGTCCGTTCTGCTTTTTCCCCATACGACTGTTCACTCCCCGCGTAAGAGAGCGTATATGCAATAAGAATAAACAGATCCATTTTTAAAAACGCCGTTTTTCATAGTTCCTTCGTATTGGAACCCTGCTTTTTCCAGAGCCTTTCTTGAGCCAATGTTGTGCGCAAATGGTTCTGCATAGATTCGGTTTAAATCAAATGTCTGAAATGCTTCCTTACAAATCAGTTGTATTGCCTGTGAAACAATGCCCTGTCCCCAAAAATCTTCCGAGAGCCAGTATCCTAATTCCCCTGATTTTTCGTATATATCGTTCTGTTGAAATACTCCAATGCTTCCAACTGCTGCGCCATTTATATCAATCACACGGGCAATCTGTCGTTTTCCTTCTTTTTTAATACAGTCATTTATAAACCAAACCGCATCTTCTAAGGCATAAGGGTATGGAAATACATTCCGTAAATTTTCTGCAATCTTTAAATTATTTGCTGCTTTTGCGATGTCTTTCGCATCCTCTTTTTCCCATTTTCTCAATAAAAAATCCATATTGCAAATTCTCCTTTCAAAGTGACGCTAATGTGTTTTTCAGATTACTATAATTTTTATATTTTGTCATCAAAAATTGTCATATAAAAGATTTTCCTTTGTTTTTTCTGTTTTCAGATGTTTTTAGTGATGAGTGGTAAAAGTTAAAATCTATTTGGGCTGGGGCGGGCAGCGGCTCAGATGGGGTTAAAGCGCTTGGAGAATTTTATAAATTAGAAAATGAACAGAAAAAGAAGATTTTGCAGGATAGTTGCAGAATGTATGTCAGGTAGAGAAGAAGCCGCTGTATGCTTCCATGTCCTTTTATTGTAATTTTCATGTAAATTTGTTAAAATAAAAATCAAAAACGAGGTTAAAAATGAAGCAGACTTCTATAAAGAAACAAAAACCAAAAAAGAGGGCATACATAAAAATCTTATTCTCTCCAATTATAGGATTTTTTTGTGGAATCTTTTTGGTAAAATATTTAAAAGAATCCGGTTCTTCCTACAATTCCATCGGGTCATATTTGTTTATGCTAGGCGCCGCCCTGTTGATGTTATCTGGCGCGATATACTTGAATATTATTCTGCATGAAGCCGGGCATCTGTTGTTTGGGCTTTTCTTTGGATTCCAGTTTTCTTCTTTCCGAATTGGAAGCCTTATGTTAATAAAAGAAAACGGGACAATCCGGCTGCGGAAAATGGCAATCACAGGCACAGCCGGCCAATGCCTGATGAATCCGCCGGAATTGAAAAAAGGGAAATGGCCGTTTTTGTTTTATAATCTGGGAGGCTCTTTTACAAATTTTATTGTGGCGGCAGTTTTCCTTGGGATAAATTTCTTTTGCGGTTTGAAGCGATTTTATGCGTTGTTTTGCGTTATTATGGGCATAACGGGCATTTGGATTGCGTTTGTCAATGGAATCCCGATTCGCATGGGGGCAGTGGATAACGATGGATGCAATGCGGCGTCCGTGTACAAATTCCCGTCTGCCCTGCGTTCTTTTTGGGTTCAGTTAAAAGTCAGTGGGCAGATGGCGGAAGGCGTCCGTCTAAAAGATATGCCTTCTGAATGGTTTTTCCTGCCAAATGAGAGTGAAATGCAAAACAGCATGACAGCGGTTATGGCAGTATTTTATGAAAACCGTTTAATGGATTTGCATAAATTTGAAGAAGCCGGAGATCTGATTCAAACGCTGCGTTCCATGCAAAGTTCCATTATGGATCTATATGAAAATTTATTGATTTGCGATCAGATTTATTGCGCCCTTATTAGAAAAAAAGAGTCGGAAGCGCTTATGCAATTCCAGACAAAATCTTTTCAGACATTTCGAAAACAGATGAAAAATTTTCCTGTGGTTCTTCGTACCGAATATGCAGTCGCGCTTCTCCATGAACAAAATCCGGAAAAAGCAGGACAAATACGGGAGAAGTTTAAGGATCTTGTCAAGACCTATCCTTATGCCGGAGATATAGAAAGCGAATGGGAGTTGGTGAAAATTGCGGAAATGGACGGAAGATGTCTTTTTTGTCATTCCGTTTAGGAAAGACGGCTTCCGTCCGTTTGTTTTTTCCTTACATTAATTATCCTCGTCGCCTTCCGCCATAGAATATACAGACCGTTTTCTTGCCATTTCATCACTGGCGAGATATTCGTCATAAGTCGTAATTTTATCAATCATTGATCCGTCCGGCAAAAATTCAATAATCCGGTTTGCCGTCGTTTCCACAACCTGATGATCCCTTGAAGCGAATAATATGACTCCGGGAAATTTCATCAGCCCATTGTTTAACGCCGTGATGGATTCCATATCCAAATGATCCGTCGGTTCGTCTAAAATCAGGACATTCGATGCCTCAATCATCATGCGGGACAGCAGTACGCGGACTTTTTCCCCACCGGAAAGCACCCGCATTTTTTTCACGCCGTCCTCTCCGGCAAATAACATTCTGCCTAAAAAGCCTCGGACGTATGTGGCGTCCTTGATTTCTGAAAACTGCGTCAGCCAATCCACGATAATCAGATCTGTGTCAAAAATCTGCGTATTGTCTTTCGGGAAATACGATTGTGAAGTTGTTACGCCCCATTTGTAAGAGCCTTCGTCCGGTTCCAATTCTCCCGTGATAATTTTGAAAAACGTTGTTTTTGCAAGCTCATTCCCACCGACAAACGCCGCCTTGTCTTCACGCCCTAGGATAAAAGAAATATTGTCTAACACTTTGACCCCATCAATGGTTTTGCTGATATTTTCCACTTGCAGGACTTCATTTCCAATTTCACGCGACGGGCGGAAATCAATATAGGGATATTTCCGGCTTGACGGGCGGATCTCGTCTAACTGGATTTTTTCCAGCGCGCGTTTTCTTGAAGTTGCCTGTTTCGATTTAGAGGCATTTGCGGAGAAACGGGAAATAAATTCCTGAAGCTCCTTGATTTTTTCTTCTTTTTTCTTATTCGCTTCCTTCATTTGTTTTACGATAAGCTGGCTGGATTCATACCAGAAATCATAATTACCGGCATAAAGCTGGATTTTGCCATAGTCGATGTCCGCAATGTTTGTGCAGACTTTATTCAGGAAATATCTGTCATGGGATACGACTATGACCGTATTCTCAAAATTAATCAAAAATTCTTCCAGCCATGCAATCGCGTCCAAATCCAAATGGTTCGTCGGCTCGTCAAGTAAAAGTATGTCAGGGTTTCCAAATAATGCCTGGGCCAGAAGGACTTTCACTTTCCATGCGCCGGGCAAATCTTTCATCAACGCATCATGATCTTCCACAGGAATTCCGAGCCCGTTTAACAGCGTTGCCGCATCGCTTTCCGCGTTCCAGCCGTCCATATCTGCAAATTCCGCTTCCAATTCACTTGCGCGGATGCCGTCTTCGTCTGAAAAATCTTCTTTCATATAAATCGCATCTTTTTCCTGACGGATTTCATACAGCCGCTTATTCCCCATAATTACAGTGTCCAGAACCAAAAATTCGTCATATTTGAAATGATCCTGTTGCAAAAAAGACAGCCTCTGACCCGGCGTAATAAAGACATCGCCGTTCGTAGGTTCCAACTGACCGGATAAAATCTTTAGAAACGTAGATTTCCCCGCTCCATTTGCGCCAATCAGACCATAACAATTCCCTTCCGTGAATTTTATGTTGACTTCTTCAAATAAGGCTTTTTTTCCAAGCCGTAATGTAATGTTGTTTGCGCTTATCATTGCCGCACCTCTTTTTCAAAAAATTTTCTAATTGGATAGAATATACTTTCCTATTATACATGAATAGAGGTTTTTTTCAAGGAGCAAAATGGAATCTGTAAGCCTGCGTTTTGGATTTTTTCTATTTATCGGTCAGTGCGAAACCGTGAAACATTAAGAAGGATTAAATGATATTTTAGTAAGGAGTTTTACAACAGCAAACGTTTCTTTAGAATGACACAATGTAACAAATTATGTCACTTCAGTTCTAAAAAGTTTAAACTAGAAAACTTTTGTTAGAAAAGAATGGCTTCATTATGTTTTTGAGGGGTGATGTGTATAATGGTCATGAAAATAGTATGAATGAAGAAGTTGTAAATGTAGAATAGGGCAGAATTTCTAACAATGAAAGTCTAATTATGAAGTTTTTTTGTTTTTATATTTTTAACATTTTAGAAATAGTTTGATAGGGGAACAAAGATTTTTTTCAATTTATTTGTGGAGAAAAATAGCATAGAAGATTTAAGAAGATGCGATAGGCGGCGTATCGGGTGAGAATCCAAAAATATTTTGCATTGGCTGGAAAAAGAAAATTCAAAAAAACCTAAGTGAAAATTAGAAGAATACATCAAAAATATGAATTAAAAAAAGAAGCATGGGCATAGCGCGTTATTTAAAAGCAAGTTAAAATAAGAAGAAGGAATGGAAAACTAAAGCAAAACAAGCCAAATTCTTTAAAATGTTTAAAAAATTGGAATGTTGTCCATACTGATTCATATTATGTAAATAAGCGCTGCAAAGCAGAAACGCCCGCTCAAGGAATTATGCAAAGGAAAGCATTTCTGTGGACAGCGCGTCAGAAAGGTATACGATAACATGAAAACATTACAGGAACTTTACAAAGAAATCATGGAACAGGAGTTAAAAAGCGGAAGGGAGCTTTCAGAGCAATATGACAATTATCCCATGGACTGCCTTTTGCATCCAAAAGATTACGCTCCCGTTATTTCTGTCGGAAACTGTGATTCCTGCGGGACAGACAGCGCCTGCCAAAACAACTGTATTTTTGACGCAATCGAAAAAATAGACGGGAAAATTTACATCGATCCTCAAAAATGTACAGGCTGTGGCGTCTGCGTTGACGTTTGTAAAATGGGTCATTTAATGGAAAACAGGGAAATTTATCCTGTTTTAGAAACGCTTTGTGACCATGAGAAACAGGTTTACGCTTTGATAGCCCCTGCGTTTACCGGGCAGTTTGGTGAAAAAGCAACTCCGGGACGCCTGCGGTCCGCATTTAAAAAAATCGGGTTTCAAGGCATGGTGGAAGTGGCGGCGTTTGCAGATATTTTGACATTAAAAGAAGCCTTAGAATTTGACCGACATGTAAAAGAAGAAGGCGATTTTCAGCTTACAAGCTGTTGCTGTCCTGTTTGGATTGCCATGATAAGGAGTTTCTACCATGACTTGGCGGGACATGTGCCCGGAGCCGTATCCCCTATGATAGCCGCAGGCAGAGTTGTCAAAAAACTGCATCCAGAAGCTGTGACTGTCTTTATCGGCCCTTGCATGGCTAAGAAAAAAGAGGCGACAGAGCCGGATATTGCAGATGCAATCGACTATGTTTTGACTTTTCAAGAGACAAAAGATTTTTTTGAAGCCATGAACATAAACCCAGAAGATCTGGAAGAAGACGAGCGTGAACATTCTTCCAAAGCAGGACGCATTTATGCAAGGACATCCGGCGTCAGTGAAGCGGTGCGGGCCACTACAGAACAGCTTGCCCCGGAAAAAAAGATAAAAGTAAAGGCGCGTCAGGCAGACGGCGTAAAAGCATGTAAAGAACTGATAGAAAAAATCCAAAAGGGCGAAACGGACGGAAATTTCTTTGAGGGCATGGCGTGCAGCGGCGGCTGCGTCGGGGGACCGAAAGCTTTGATTGAGAAAGAAAAAGGAAAGGAGTTAGTCAATGCCTATGGAGAGAAGGCTTCTTACCAGACCCCGTTAGAAAACCCATATGTCCTAGAGCTGTTAGAACGGCTGGGATTTTTGGATATTATGGATTTTTTAAATCACAGTGATCTCTTAACAAGGGATTTTTCCGGCGGAGCCGCATAAAGGCAGTGGGATTTACCATTGCGAAAAACGCCCCATGTATAGGCTTTCTATGCCAAAAATGGGGCGGATTTGCGGCAGTTTGGCTTATTTAGCCGCTGGCAAAGGAATTACAATCCAAACAGTTACATATAAAAAACAAAAGAGCAAAATTTATACAAAAAATGTCGTCGAAAGTATTGATTTTTTGGCATAAGAACTATACAATATTAAATTAGGAACGGTTCTAAAAAACCGTTAAGTCAATACAGAGAACATGAAAACTTTTTAAGGAGGAAATCAAATGTCAAGAGCAAAACAGTCAATGGACGGCAATACGGCTGCTGCGCATGTAGCGTACGCCTTTACAGATGTTGCTGCCATTTACCCAATTACTCCTTCCAGCCCAATGGCTGACACAGTCGATCAGTGGTCTGCGGCAGGACAGGAAAACATTTTTGGAAATCAGGTAAAAGTAGTGGAGATGGAATCAGAGGCAGGCGCGGCAGGCGCGGTTCACGGTTCCCTTGCGGCGGGCGCATTAACGACAACCTTTACCGCTTCACAGGGTCTTTTGCTTATGATCCCAAATATGTATAAGATTGCCGGAGAGCAGCTTCCCTGTGTATTTGATGTATCTGCGCGCACTGTAGCTACGCAGTCTTTAAATATTTTCGGAGATCACAGTGACGTATACGCATGCCGTCAGACAGGCTTTGCAATGTTATGTGAGACAAACCCGCAGGAAGTAATGGACTTAAGCCCGGTAGCGCATTTAGCCACTATCGAAGGGAAAGTTCCTTTCATTAACTTCTTTGACGGTTTCCGCACGTCCCATGAAATTCAGAAAATCGAAAAATGGGATTATGCTGATTTAAAAGAAATGTGCAACATGGACGCTGTAAAAGCATTCCGTGATCATGCTTTAAATCCGGAGCATCCGGCTATGCGCGGTTCCCACGAAAATGGAGACGTATTCTTCCAGCATCGGGAAGCTTGCAACCCGGTTTATGATGCGCTTCCGGCAATCGTTGAGAAATACATGGCAAAAGTAAACGAAAAGCTTGGCACGAATTACGGCCTGTTCAATTACTATGGAGCAGAGGATGCTGACCGCGTTATCGTCGCTATGGGTTCCATTAACGACGTAGCGGAAGAAGTGATTGATTATTTAATGGCAAAAGGCGAGAAAGTCGGACTTGTGAAAGTTCGTTTGTATCGTCCGTGGGTGTCTGATGCATTCTTAAAGGCTCTTCCGAAGACGGCAAAGAAAGTCGCTGTATTAGACAGGACGAAAGAACCGGGTTCCTTAGGCGATCCGTTATACTTAGACGTAGCGGCTACGCTTCGTGAAGCGGGATTAGACGCAGTTGTTTTAACTGGCGGACGTTATGGATTAGGTTCAAAAGACACACCGCCATCTTCTGTGTTCGCTGTATTTAAAGAACTTGAAAAAGATGCTCCGAAAGCCCGTTTCACGATCGGCATCGTAGACGATGTGACAAACTTAAGCTTGCCGGAAGTAAAACCAGCTCCAATCACGGCTGCGGAAGGCACAGTGGAATGTAAATTCTGGGGTCTTGGCGGAGACGGAACCGTAGGCGCAAACAAAAACTCGACAAAGATTATCGGCGACCATACAGACAAATTCATTCAGGCATACTTCCAGTATGACTCGAAGAAAACGGGCGGCGTTACCATTTCCCATTTGAGATTTGGCGACAAGCCAATCAGAAGCCCATACTACATCAATCAGGCGGATTTTGTTGCGTGCCACAATCCGGCATATGTCAACAAGGGCTTTAAAATGGTTCAAGACGTCAAACCGGGCGGAGTGTTTATGATTAACTGCCAGTGGTCTGATGAAGAATTAGAGCATCACTTAAATGCAGAAGCAAAGAAATATATTGCAGAAAACAATATTCAGTTATATACGATTAACGCGATTGACAAAGCAATCGAAATCGGCATGGGCAAACGCACCAATACGATTTTACAGTCCGCATTCTTTAAACTTGCAAACGTTATGCCGATTGATGAAGCGGTAGACTTTATGAAAGCCGCAGCTAAGAAATCTTACGGCAAAAAAGGCGACGCAGTGGTAGAGATGAACTACAAAGCAATCGATGCAGGCGTTGACGCAGTACATAAAGTGGAAATTCCGGATTCATGGAAAAATCCGGCTGCAGATCCGGCGAAGAAACCATATCAGGGGCTTCCAAAGACGGTGAAGATGGTAGAGGAACTGATGGACCCGATTTCCTTAATGGACGGCGACAGCCTTCCGGTATCCGCATTTTCCGAGAATCCGGACGGACAGTTCGAACTTGGAGCGGCTGCATATGAGAAACGCGGCACAGCCGTTACCGTTCCAACTTGGAGCGCAGAGAAATGTATTCAGTGTAACCAGTGCGCATTTGTATGTTCCCATGCTACAATCCGTCCATTTATGTTAAGCGACGAAGAAGTGAAAGCGGCTCCGGAACAGATCAAATTAGCGGATATGAAGCCGAAAGCAGGCGAATACAAATATACGATGAGCGTGTCTCCATTGGATTGTATGGGATGCGGCGAATGTATCACGGTTTGTCCGGTAGGCGCAATCGAAATGGTTCCTCAGGAATCACAGGCCGCAGAGCAGCCGGTATTCGATTACTTAGTGGCAAACGTAGGCAAAAAACCGGGTATGCCGGCGGACAACACCGTAAAAGGCTCCCAGTTCAACCAGCCGCTGCTTGAGTTCTCAGGCTCTTGCGCAGGCTGCGCAGAAACTTCTTATGCGCGTTTAATTACGCAGTTATTTGGAGAGCATATGTATATCTCCAATGCAACAGGATGTTCTTCCATCTGGGGCGGTCCGGCTGCAACGTCACCATATACCGTCCATAAAGACACCAAAAAAGGTCCGGCATGGGCAAACTCCTTATTCGAGGACAATGCAGAGCATGGATTAGGTATGCAGATTGGACAGCAGGTGCTTCGCGATCAGGCGATTGCAAGCGCAGAAAAATGCGCAACTTCTGAAAAGGCAGGCGAGGAGCTGAAAGCGGCATTTGCCAAATTTATTGAAACAAAAGACAATACAGTAGAAAATGCGGCAGCGACAGACGCTTTAGTGGCAGAACTGGAAAAAGCCGCAAACGCAGGCTGTCCGGATGCAGCGGCGGCTCTTGATAAAAAAGATTACCTTGCAAAGAAATCCATCTGGATCTTAGGCGGCGACGGATGGGCATATGACATCGGTTTCGGCGGATTAGACCATGTATTGGCTTCCGGTGAAAATGTCAATGTAATGGTATTTGATACAGAGATGTATTCCAATACCGGCGGTCAGGCTTCAAAAGCATCTAATATCGGTGAGGTATGCCAGTTCGCGGCTTCCGGTAAAGACATCGGCAAAAAGAGCCTTGCAGAAATTGCTATGAGCTATGGCTATGTATATGTAGCGCAGATTGCCCTTGGCGCAAATATGGCTCAGGCTGTCAAAGTTATTGCAGAAGCGGAAGCATACAATGGGCCTTCCTTAATCATCGGCTACGCTCCATGTGAGCTTCACGGAGTAAAAGGCGGAATGAACCATTGTCAGGACGAGATGAAGAAAGCGGTTGCGGCAGGTTACTGGAATCTTTTCTCTTTCAATCCTGCATTAAAAGCAGAAGGCAAGAATCCGTTTACGCTGACTTCCAAACCGGGCGACGGCACATATCAGGAGTTCTTGAACAATGAGACGCGTTACAGCCGTCTTGCAAGATCGTTCCCGGATCGCGCGAAGAAACTGTTTGAAGAATCTGAGCAGGCGGCAAAAGACCGTTATGAACATTTGTTAAGATTAGTGGAGCTTTATAAATAGAGATCGAAAAGGAGAGACAAGACTATGTTAGTATCAGCAAAAGAAATGCTTGATAAAGCAAAAGCCGGCCATTATGCAGTAGGCCAGTTCAACATCAATAACTTAGAATGGACAAAATCTATTCTTTTAACGGCTCAGGAGTTAAATTCTCCGGTTATCCTCGGTGTATCCGAGGGAGCCGGAAAATATATGACGGGCTTTAAGACGGTTGCCGCAATGGTAAAGGCAATGATCGAAGAATTAAACATTACTGTTCCGGTCGCATTGCATTTAGATCATGGCTCCTATGAAGGATGCTTAAAATGCGTAGAAGCAGGATTTTCTTCCATTATGTTTGACGGCTCCCATTATCCGATTGATGAGAACGTAACTAAGACGAAAGAATTAGTGAAGTTAGCGCATGACAAAGGAATTTCCATTGAAGCGGAAGTTGGCTCAATCGGTGGAGAAGAAGACGGTGTAGTGGGAATGGGCGAATGCGCAGATCCGCAGGAATGTAAATCAATCGCAGATTTAGGAATTGATATGCTTGCGGCAGGCATTGGCAATATCCATGGCAAATATCCGGCTAATTGGGCAGGGCTTAGCTTTGAGACATTGGATGCAATCCAGAAACTGACAGGCGATATGCCGTTAGTTCTTCATGGCGGCACAGGCATTCCGGAAGATATGATTAAAAAAGCGATTTCTCTTGGTGTAGCAAAGATTAACGTAAATACAGAGTGCCAGTTATCTTTTGCAGACGCTACGCGTAAATATATCGAAGCTGGAAAAGACCTTGAAGGCAAAGGCTTTGACCCGCGTAAATTATTAGCGCCGGGCGCAGAAGCAATCAAAGCAACGGTAAAAGAAAAAATGGAATTATTCGGTTCTGTAAACAAGGCATAAGTTAAGCTTGCTAAAATCTTGTATAAAATTTTGCTAAAAATTAGATATATTTTCTATTGCAAAAACTTTTTATTTGATGTATTTTAGTATCAGATAGAATCAATGCGCAAAGATGAACAAGGGTGTTCCACTAGTTGGAATGCCCTTTTTCACTCAGAAAGGAAGGAAATGTATGGAGAAATGCACTGAATATTATAATGTGGCTGATATTTTTGGGGAAAACGTGTTCAATGACACAGTGATGCAAGAGCGTCTCCCGAAAAAAGTTTATCAGAAATTAAAAAACACGCTGCGCGAGGGAAGGGAACTGGATTTAGAAACGGCTGACGTTATTGCGCATGAGATGAAAGAATGGGCAATCGAAAAGGGGGCAACCCATTATACCCATTGGTTCCAGCCGTTGACCGGAGTGACTGCCGAGAAACACGATTCTTTTATCACGGCTCCAAAAGAAAGTGGGAAAGTCTTAATGAGCTTTTCAGGGAAAGAGCTTATAAAAGGGGAGCCGGACGCATCCTCTTTTCCATCTGGCGGACTGCGCGCGACTTTTGAAGCAAGAGGCTATACGGCATGGGACTGCACTTCCCCAGCGTTTGTCAGGCAGGACGCTGCGGGAGCCACATTGTGTATTCCAACTGCATTTTGTTCCTATACAGGAGAAGCCTTAGATCAGAAAACGCCTTTGCTTCGTTCTATGGAAGCGGTCAACGATCAGGCGCTTCGCTTAATTCGCGCATTTGGAAACCGGACGTCCAAAAAAGTGACGACTTCCGTAGGACCGGAACAAGAGTATTTTATCGTAGACAGGGAAAAATACTTAAAACGCAAAGACTTAATCTTTACAGGCCGCACGCTTTTTGGGGCAATGCCGCCAAAAGGTCAGGAGATGGATGATCATTACTTTGGAAGCATTCGGGAAAGAATCGCATCCTATATGCGGGACGTCAACAAAGAACTTTGGAAACTGGGCGTTTCCGCAAAGACGCAGCACAACGAAGTGGCTCCGGCGCAGCATGAATTAGCTCCGATTTACGCTTCCGCAAACATAGCCGTAGACCATAACCAGCTTGTTATGGAGACATTAAAGAAAGTGGCGGGCCGTCATGGGCTTCAATGCCTGCTTCACGAAAAACCATTTGCAGGCGTAAATGGCTCCGGCAAGCATAACAACTGGTCTTTAATTACGGACGACGGAATTAACCTGCTAGAGCCGGGGGTTACGCCACATGAAAATTTCCAGTTTCTGCTCGTGTTGACGTGCATTTTAAAAGCAGTCGATATTCATGCGGATTTACTCCGTGAATCGGCGGCAGATGTTGGAAATGACCACAGGCTTGGCGCAAACGAAGCTCCTCCTGCCATCATTTCGGTCTTTTTAGGCGAACAGCTTCAAGATGTGCTCTCTCAGCTTATCAGCACAGGCGAAGCGACGCACAGCATAAAAGGAAGTATGTTAGAGACGGGCGTAAAAACCCTTCCGGATTTTATGAAAGATGCAACGGACAGAAACCGCACGTCTCCATTTGCATTTACTGGAAATAAATTTGAGTTTCGTATGCTTGGCTCTCAGGATTCCATTGCGCAGCCAAATGTCGTGTTGAATACGATTGTCGCGGAAGCATTTGCAGAAGCTTGTGACGTGTTGGAGAATGCAAATGATTTTGAAACGGCGCTGCATGATTTAATTAAGAAAAATGCAACAGACCATCAGCGGATTGTTTTTAATGGAAACGGATATTCCGAAGATTGGGTCAGGGAAGCGGAAAAACGCGGTCTGCCGAATATCAATTCAATGGTGGATGCGATTCCGGCGTTAAATACAGAAAAGGCAGTGAAACTATTTGAAAAGTTTGGCGTATTTACAAAAGCGGAGCTTGATTCCCGCGTTGAAATTGAGTATGAAACATATGCAAAAGAGATTAATATCGAAGCAAGAGCTATGATTGACATTGCCGGTAAGCAGATTGTCCCTGCGGTGATTAAATATGCGACAGCGCTTGCAAACTCCATTAATGCGGTAAAAGCCGCTTGTGATGCAGACGTCAGCGTGCAGATTGGGCTGTTGAAAGAAGTGTCGGATCTGCTTTCCCAGACGAAAACAGCGTTATCAAAGTTAGAAGAAGTGACGGAACAGGGGATTGGGATTAAAGAAGGCAGAAAACAGGCAGTGTTCTATCGGGATATTGTAATGTCCGTGATGACGGAATTGAGGGCTCCGGTAGATAAGTTGGAGATGATTGTAGATAAAGAGATGTGGCCGATGCCGTCTTATGGAGATTTGATTTTTGAAGTGTAATGGTAAATGGGCAATATCCGCGAACGGAATGTTCGCGGATTTCTTAGTATATTCATATAGGAGAAATAGTTAAAGGTTGATAGGAGGAAAAGAGTTTTTTTCTTTCTGACTGTCCTCCTCTTATTGAAAGAGATGTGTAAGTAAGCGTCAACTTTTCATTTGAAATGAATGGAAAAAGTCTGGATTGTCCTATGTTTTGTCTGCCTGTTTTTGTCATCTTCTGAGATTTCTTGTCAAAATATAGAAAAAACTATACAAATGCAGAATTTTAATGTTATAATGTCTATATACTTGCTGAGTTTAGGATGAAAAGGTGATGCAAAATATGGAGTTTAACGCGAAAAAAGGAGATTTCTCCAAATTAGGGGCAGTCAAAGGAAAGACATGGGCGAATTTTTGTATGGTCTGCCGGAAAGAGGCGGATTGTAAAGTGCTGCTTTATAAAAGAAACCAGCCGGATAATCCGAAAGAAATTGCAGTGCCAAAAGAATTTTCCAAGGGGAATCTTCGCGCAGTGCAGATAGAAGGATTAAATTTATCTGAATATGATTATAATTTTTGGATAGACGGGAAAGTAGTGTTAGATCCCTATGCAAGAAGGATAGTGGGAAGGGAAGTTTGGGCGGATATAAAGCGGGATAAAAATTCGCTGCTTCGATGCCGCATGGAAGAAAGCTTCTTTTCATGGAAGGGAGACCTTGAAATAGAGATTCCGCGTTCTAAGATGACGCTCTATAAACTGCATGTCAGAGGTTTTACAAAGGGGCTGTCGGAAGGGACGCCAGATCGCGGGACGTTTCGGGCATTGATGAAAAAACTTCCATATTTACAGGCGATGGGCGTCACGTCAGTGGAGTTGATGCCGGTTTATGAATTTGAGGAGCTGATTTTTCAGGAAACGGAAGAACTTCCGAATTATCCGAAATGGAAATCAAAAAAACGGGATAAAATTAGAAAGCGAAAGGAAGATCCCCAGCCTAAAATCAATTACTGGGGATATGGCAAAGGCATGTATTTTGCGCCAAAAGCCAGTTATGCAGCGGGGGGTTCGCCGGATTTAGAGCTAAAGAGATGTATTTTGCAAATGCACAAAAGGGGATTGGAATGTATTTTAGAAATGGATTTTCCCAATACTATTTCTAATGCGCAGATTCTTGCCGTATTAAGATTTTGGGTAAGCGAATATCATGTAGACGGGTTCCATCTTCAGGGCGATGCGATTCCGTTACAGCTTTTAATTGAAGACCCTTATCTTGGCAGGACAAAATTTTTCTATAAATACGTTTCGGAAATGGAAGTGCCCGATGTGGAAAAGGCATATCCGCGTATTTTTTTGGATACAGATGAATTTTTATATCCCTGCAGGAAGCTGGCAAGCGGGATAGACGGAAATGTTTGGGAGCTTGCGGATCAGATGAAAAAACAAAACGAAAAGCTGGGGTATATCAATTATATCAGCGATCATAACGGCTTTACGTTGCGGGATTTATTTACCTATGAAAATAAGCATAATGAGGCGAATGGAGAGCATAATGCCGATGGCATGATGTGGAATTACAGCATTAACTGCGGTGTGGAAGGGGAGACTTCCAGCAGGAACGTGCGCAAACTGCGTGACCGCCGTATGAAAAATGCCGCCGCCATGCTGTTTCTGGCTCAGGGTGTGCCAATGCTTATGGCGGGAGACGAGGACTGCAATACACAGAAGGGAAACAACAATGCCTATTGTCAGGATAACCCGATTGGCTGGAAAGATTGGAACTTGTCCAGACAGGCAAAAGATTTCCAAAAATATATCCGCCAAATGATTGCTTTTCGAAAAGACCACGCAATTTTGCGTATGGATAAGCCGATGTACCTTGCAGACCAGCTTTCGTGCGGATGTCCGGATTTATCATACCATGGGGAAGATGCATGGATTACGCCAAAGAGTTCGAACTGGAGGGCGGTCGGGCTTTTCTATTGCGGCAAATATGCAGATGAGCCAGAAGATGTATATATCGGGTTTAATTTTAGCGATTTTCCGAAAAAACTTGCTGTGCCAAAGCAGGGGGAGCGCAAAAGCTGGTATTTATTTATGGATACAGCAGTGAAAACTGCGTTTTTAACTGAGCCGGAAGAATTAGAAGAAACATGGTATACTTTAGAGGCGCAGAGCGTTTGTATATTAATAGGAAAGCAGAAGGTAGAAAAACATGAAAGCGTGGCAGCATTTAAAAACGATTCAAAACCATAAGCGGCTGGTGCGGGAAGGCTGTTTTAAAGTGGGTCTGTACCGTCAGGGAATTATGCACGATTGGTCAAAGTACACCCCGACGGAATTTCTGGTGGGCTGTAAATATTATCAGGGGACGAAAAGCCCAAACAGCGCGGAACGGCAAGAAAGGGGATATTCTTCTTCTTGGCTTCATCATAAGGGGAGAAATAAACATCATCTGGAATATTGGATTGACTATAGCGGGGAAAATGGCTATATGACAGGTATGCGTATGCCGGTCAATTATGTGGTCGAGATGTTTATTGACCGGATTTCCGCCGCTAAAAATTATCAAAAGGAACTGTATACAGATAAAAGCCCGCTTGCATATTATGAAAAAGGGAAAGACCGGTATATTTTACACGACGATACGAGGAAGCTTTTAGAGAAACTTCTGCGAATGCTGGCAGATAAAGGGGAAGATACGGTCTTTTTCTATATCCGCACAAGATTATTGAGAAAGAAAAGAAAGGCAAAACAATGATAAATAACAACAAAATTCTATACAGTGGGATGCAGGCGACAGGCTCTTTAACGCTTGGAAATTATCTGGGGGCCTTGAAAAACTGGGTGAATCTGAATGAAGAATACGAATGTATTTACGGCGTGATGGATTTGCATTCTTTGACAGTCCGGCAGAATCCGGCCGAATTTCGTAAAAACGCCCGTTCCTTGTATGCGCTTTACATGGCGGCTGGTTTAGATCCGGAGAAAAACTGCATCTATTACCAGTCTCATGTGCCCGCGCATGCGCAGTTGAGCTGGATACTGGGATGTTTTACCTATATGGGGGAATTGAACCGCATGACGCAGTTTAAAGATAAAGCGGCAAAGCATACGGAAAATATCAATGCGGGATTGTACACGTATCCGGTGCTGATGGCGGCGGATATTCTGCTTTATCAGGCGGACGTCGTTCCGGTTGGGCAGGATCAGAAACAGCATTTAGAAATTACAAGAGATATTGCGCAGAGGTTTAACGGTATTTACGGCGACGTGTTTACGGTTCCGGAAGCCTACATTGCAAAAGCAGGCGCGAAAATTATGAGTTTACAGGAACCGCAGAAAAAAATGTCAAAATCAGAAGAAAATCCGAATGCTTCGATTTGGCTTTTAGACGACAGGGACAGCATTATACGCAAATTTAAGCGGGCTGTGACAGATTCTGACACTGTTGTGCGGTATGCCGAAGAAAAGGCGGGAATCAGCAATTTGATGGATATTTACGGATGTGTGACCGGAAAAGATTCCGCTGAAATCGAGAAGGAATTTGAAGGCAAGGGGTATGGGGAATTTAAACTTGCCGTAGGGGAGGCGGTTGCGGACGAATTGCTTCCGCTTCAAAAACGGTATGGCCAATTTATTCAGGACAAAGAATATTTGGATTCCATGATTCAAAAGAACGACGAAAAAGCGGCGTATTATGCATCAAAAACGCTTCGGAAAGTTTATAAAAAGGTTGGTTTCACAGAACCGGCAAAATAAAATATGCTTCTTAAAAAGTGGAAAGGCACGAATCACATAGCGGCTTCATAGGATAGATCAAGTAAGTTTTTGAGGTGTCAGCTTGAAAACTTTTTTATCCCCTCTGAGTGCAGCGGAGGAAAAGGAGTGCTTAAGACGTCAGAAAGAGGGAGACGAGGAAGCGAAAAAGGTATTAATTGAGCGGAATATGCGTTTGGTTGCGCATATTTCAAAGAAATACCAGAATGCGGAAGAAGATATGGAGGATTTAATTTCCATTGGGGCGATTGGCTTAATCAAAGCGGTGTCTACCTTTCAGGAAGGGCATGGCAGCAAGCTTGCGACATACGCGGCGAGATGCATTGAGAATGAGCTTTTAATGTATTTTCGTTCCAAAAAGAAATGTTCAAGAGAAGTGTCGCTTTATGAACCGATTGGCACAGACAAAGAAGGCAATCAGATCCAGCTAGTGGATATTGTCGAAGTGGACGAAAAAGACATTGTGGAACAGTTGGAATTGAAGCGGCAGATTTTAAGGCTTTATGAACTGATCCCAGATGTTTTGGACGAGAGGGAAAAAGAGATACTCCGGTTAAGATATGGGTTAAATAACCATAAGCCGGTCACACAGCGGGAGCTTGCGGAAAAGCTTCATATTTCCCGCTCGTATGTTTCCAGAATAGAAAAAAAAGCGTTAGAAAAACTGAAAAATAATTTTTAAAACTCTTTTAAAAAGACAGAATCTATGGTATAGTGATTCTGTCTTTTTATCTTTTATACGAATCGATTGGCAATTCTGCTGCAAATCCCATATAAAGATTGAAGTCTAGGGAGTGAATATTGTGTATAGTATGGTAATGACCGCTATTGTCCGCGGTCTAAGCGGCGTGTGCATCCAAGTGGAAGCGGACGTCAGTAATGGCATGCCCATGTTTGAAATGGTGGGTTTTTTGTCCTCGGAAGTGAAAGAAGCGAGGGAGCGGGTGAGGATTGCCCTGCAAAGCAACGGGTACCGCCTTCCGGCGAAGCGGATTACGGTCAGCTTATCTCCGGCGGATATTAAAAAATCTGGCGCGGGATTTGACCTTCCCATTGCCGTAGCCGTTCTGGCGGCATTGGGAGAAGTGGAGAGCGCCTATTTAAAAGATACTCTGGTTTTTGGGGAAATCAGTTTAAACGGCAGGATACAGCCTGTCCGCGGCGTGTTGCCGATTGTTGCAAAGGCAAAAGAAATGGGCATGAAACGCTGTCTGATCCCCGAAGGGAACAGAATGGAAGCCGCGCAGATTTCCGGCATTGAAATTTGGGCGGCAGAGGATTTAAAAGAGCTTGTGTCTTACTTAAAAGGAAAACCCTGCCGCCAAAAACCGCTTTTTGTGTCTGGGGATGCGAAGACAGAAAATACGGAATGGGATTTTTCCGAAATCAACGGACAGGAATCTGTAAAGAGGGCATGTGAAGTGGCGGTGGCGGGGATGCACAACTTTTTAATGATTGGGCCGCCCGGCAGTGGAAAGACGATGTTAGCCCAGCGGATTCCGGGTATCCTGCCGCCTATGACAAAAGAAGAACAGATTGAAGTTTCAAAAATTTACAGTATTTGTGGAATGCTGCCGCAAAATGGGACGTTAATCAGCAGACGGCCGTTTCGCGCGCCGCATCATACCATCAGCCCAAGCGGGCTTTCCGGCGGCGGCAGAGTCCCGAAACCGGGAGAACTCAGCCTTGCGCACAAAGGCGTGCTGTTTTTAGACGAACTGCCGGAATTTAAACAGTCAACATTGGAAATTCTCCGCCAGCCTATGGAGGATAAGAAAATTACATTGGCGCGCCAGTCTGGGACATATGCGTATCCTTCAGATTTTATGCTGGCAGCGGCGATGAATCCGTGTAAATGCGGATATTATCCTGACCGCAGTAAATGTTCCTGCAGGGAGTTTGAGATTGCCCGATATTTGGGGCGGGTCAGCAAGCCTTTGTTGGATAGAATTGATATATGCGTAGAAGCGCCCGTCCTTCGTTATGATGAGCTTGTAAGAAAAGAATGTGGGGAGCCTTCCGCCGTCATACAACAAAGGGTGATCGCGGCGTTAGAGCGTCAAAAACACAGGTTTTTGGGAACGCAGATTGCGTCAAACAGCCGAATTCCTTCCAGAGAAACCGATCGCTACTGTAAATTGACGAAAAGTCAGCAAAGTTATATGAAACAGATTTATCAGTCGATGCGGCTTTCGGCAAGAGGATATTATAAAATATTGAAAACGGCAAGGACGATAGCGGACTTAGATGGATCGGAACAGATACAAACACATCATTTGAATGAGGCGGTATGTTATCGGGTTCAGGATGAAAAATATTGGGAGTGAATTATGTCAGACAATTGGAAATATCAATATTGGCTCCGATGCATTCACGGAGTTGGGAATAAAAAACAGAGAAAGTTAGTAGAATATTGTGGCGGCGCAAAAGAGATATACCGCCTTAGCAAAGAGCAGCTTTTAAAAGTTTCCGGCATTTACGAAAAAGATGCGGAACAGATTGTAAAAAGCCGTCTTGTTTGGGATTTAGAGAAAGAAGCGCAGCGATTGCAAAAAACAGGCGTTCAAATGGTGACGATAGAGGACAAGGAGTTTCCCGAAAGGCTCCGCCACATTCCTGATTGCCCATACGCATTGTTTTATAAAGGGAACCTTTTGTCAAATCAGGAAAGGACGGCGGCGCTTGTAGGGGCAAGAATGTGCTCATCTTATGGGAGGGAAACGGCTCTTATGATTGGGGAGACGTTAGCCTCTCATGGGATTAGCGTAATCAGCGGCATGGCGTATGGCATAGATTCGTTTGGGCATTGGGGAGCAATCCGCGGCGGCGGGGCCACCTATGCAGTTTTAGGGAGCGGGGCAGACGTTTGTTATCCGAAAGGCGGAAGGGAATTATATGAGAAAATTCAAAAAGAGGGAGGCGTTTTATCTGAATATCTTCCCAAGACAGCTCCTGTTGCCGCACAGTTTCCGGCAAGAAACCGCATTATCAGCGCATTATCCGACATTGTCATTTTAGTGGAGGCCAAAGAGAGGAGCGGTTCATTAATTACGGCGGAATTTGCATTGGAGCAGGGAAAAGACATCTATGCGGTTCCCGGCAGAATCAACGACGCATTAAGCGCCGGATGCAACAGGCTGATTGCGCAGGGAGCGCAAATCCTTACAAATCTATCAGATTTTCTGGAAGAACTTGGCGTTTCATCTGCCGCGTATAATCAGGAAAAAGAAAAAGAAAATGAAAAAATGAAAAATGCACTTGAAAAAGAAGAATTGTTGGTGTATAGTTGTTTAGATTTGTCACAGAAAAATATGGAAGATTTAGTGAAAATAACGAAAATACCTGCGCAAAAACTGGCAGATTTACTTGTAAGGCTGCAAACAAAAGGAGTTATTGAGGAATATTATAAAAATCATTATCGTAAAAAGTGAAACAAGCAGTAAAGGAGTCTGAAAATTATGGCAAAGTACCTGGTAATCGTGGAATCACCGGCAAAGGTAAAGACGATTCAAAAATTTTTGGGAAAGAATTATGAGGTCACTGCGTCGAACGGGCATGTGCGGGATTTGCCTAAGAGCCAGTTGGGAATTGACGTGGAACATGATTTTGAACCAAAATACATTACAATTCGGGGGAAAGGCGATATTTTAGCAAAGCTTCGCAAAGAGGTGAAAAAGGCTGACAAAATTTATCTTGCAACAGACCCTGATCGGGAGGGGGAAGCGATTTCATGGCATTTAGAACAGGCGCTTCATTTGGAAGATAAGAAAGTCTGCCGAATTAGCTTTAATGAAATTACAAAAAATGCAGTAAAGGCGGCGTTAAAGACGCCGCGTGAAGTTGACATTGACTTAGTCAATGCGCAGCAGGCCAGACGAATGTTAGACCGGATGGTGGGATACAAAATCAGCCCTCTTTTATGGGCAAAGGTAAAGCGGGGATTAAGCGCGGGCAGGGTGCAGTCTGTGGCGCTGCGTATGATTTGTGACAGGGAAGAAGAAATCAATGCGTTTATCCCAAAAGAGTATTGGACAGTGGAAGCGCAGCTTGGCATAGAAGGGGAAAAGCGGCCGCTGACGGCAAAATTCCATGGGGATGCGTCAGGCAAACTGGAAATCTTAGACGTCCATGAATTTGAAGCGTTAAAGAAGAAGCTAGAAAACGCCGAGTATCAGGCGCTTGAAGTGAAACGGGGAGAGCGGACGAAAAAAGCGCCATTTCCATTTACTACCAGCACATTACAGCAGGAAGCATCCAAGGCATTGAACTTTTCCATTCAGAAAACCATGCGGATTGCCCAACAGTTATACGAAGGCGTCGATATTAAAGGACAGGGCACAGTCGGGCTTATCACATACTTAAGGACGGATTCCGTAAGGATTTCAGAAGAAGCGGCGCAGGCGGCGCAGGATTATATTACAAAGTCGTATGGAGAGGAGTATGCGTCAGGGCAGTTGGGCGAGAAGTCGAAATCCGCGAAAATTCAGGACGCGCATGAAGCAATCCGCCCTTCAGACATTACAAGGACCCCGGCGCTTGTAAAAGAGTCCCTTTCGAGAGATCAGTTCCGTTTGTACCAGTTAATTTGGAAACGCTTTACAGCCAGCCGGATGTGCGGCGCCGTTTATGAAACGACTTCGATCGTCATTGGCGCGGATGAGTACCGGTTTCACGTTTCCGCTTCTAAATTAAAGTTTGACGGTTTTTTATCCGTCTATTCGGAAGGGGAAGAAGACAAGGGTAAGGGAAATGTGTTAGTCAATTCCATTGATGAATCTTCCAAATTAACGTTAAAGGAATTAGAGGGGAAACAGCATTTTACGCAGCCGCCGTCACATTATACGGAAGCTTCTTTGGTGAAAACATTAGAGGAACTTGGCATTGGGCGGCCCAGCACCTATTCCCCCACGATTACAACGATTCTTGGCAGAAGGTATATTGTCAAGGAAAATAAGAATTTATATGTCACAGAGCTGGGGGAAGTGGTCAACGCCATAATGAAAGAGTCTTTCCCAACGATAGTCGATGAATCGTTTACAGCAAATATGGAATTGCTATTGGATAAAGTGGAAGACGGTTCGGTGAGCTGGAAGGCGGTAGTCAGCAATTTTTATCCGGATCTGGAGGAAGCAGTGGAAGCGGCGGAAAAAGATCTGGAAAAAATTAAGATTGAAGATGAGGTTACAGACGTTATCTGCGAAGAATGCGGGCGTAACCTTGTTGTCAAATATGGCCCGCATGGGAAATTTTTAGCCTGTCCGGGATTCCCTGAGTGCCGGAATACAAAACCATATTTGGAAAAAACAGGAATCAAGTGTCCGCTTTGCCAAAAAGAAGTGGTATTGAAAAAGACAAAAAAGGGCAGGAAATATTATGGGTGTGAAGACAATCCCGATTGTGAATTTATGTCATGGCAGAAACCTTCTGAAAAGCCCTGTCCCAAATGCGGCGGCTATATGGTGGAAAGAGGAAATAAACTGGCATGCGCCGATAAACAATGCGGATATAGTGAGAACCGCTTAAAAGAGGAAAGTTAGAGGAAGATGGAAGAAAATTTCCGTGAAAATATGCTTATATTCTTGAAGTTTCAGAATCGACATGCTAGAATAAGGCATAGTTGTGGAAAATTCGGAAAGTTTAAGGAGGATACTGTATGAGTGTTCAGCTCTTGGATAAGACAAGAAAAATCAATAAACTCTTGCATAATAATAATTCGTCCAAGGTAGTGTTTAACGATATTTGCAATGTGCTTACGGAGATTTTACAATCAAATGTTTTGGTAATCAGTAAAAAAGGAAAGGTTTTAGGCAGCAGCATAACCGGCGGCGTGCCGGAAATTGGGGAATTGATTGTTGATGAAGTGGGGGGATTTATTGATCCATTGCTCAATGAACGGCTGTTAGGGATTTTGTCAACAAAAGAAAATGTAAATTTAGAAACTTTAGGTTTTGCATCGGATATAAAAAAGCACTGCGCAATTATTACTCCGATTGACATAGCGGGAGAGCGGTTAGGGAGTTTGTTTGTGTACCGTTTTGACCATCTGTATGATATTGACGACATTATTTTAAGCGAATATGGGACAACGGTAGTAGGCCTTGAAATGATGCGCTCGGTCAATGAGGAGAGCGCGGAAGAAAACCGTAAAATGCAGATTGTGAAATCCGCCATTAATACACTGTCATTTTCAGAGCTTGAGGCGATTACGCATATATTTGAAGAACTAGAAGGCAGTGAGGGGATACTTGTCGCAAGTAAGATTGCGGACAGAGTAGGCATTACCCGTTCCGTGATTGTCAACGCGCTCCGCAAATTTGAAAGCGCGGGCGTGATAGAATCCCGTTCTTCCGGCATGAAGGGCACTTATATTAAAGTGCTGAATGACGTTGTCTTCGATGAACTGGAAAAAGTTAGACAGCAGAACCGATAAAAAAACAAAAAAGCTGTAAAAGGATTTACAGAATTTGTCTGTAGATCCTTTTTTTTGCATAGATAGCGTTAAAAAATACAAAAAAGTACAGTAAGCTGTAAAAAGTGATAAAAAAATACTTGTGCTTTTTTTAAATATAATTTATCATATAGAATAGGATTGGAATATAAATATGAATAAGAAGAATATGTTAGAAAGGAGACAAGAGAAAATTATGTTTTCAAGCAATGTCTATAGTTATATTGATGTGTTAAACAAAGCATCGGATGCAAGCTGGCTTAGGGAACAGACTTTGGCGAATAATCTTTCCAATGTAAACACTCCCGGATATAAGAGAAAAGATGTGGATTTCCAAGGCGTGTTGCGCAGGGAATTAGGGAATATGAAGTTTGAGACATTGGATACAAAGGTGGAGAATGCGGATTTGGGCCGGCTGAAAGCTTCTACATATGTGGATGCCGCAAATTATTCTTACCGGATAGATAAGAATAATGTGGACGTCGATACAGAAAACGTTGAACTTGCATCGGAGAAACTGCGTTACGATGCGCTGACAGACAGCATGACACAGGAATTTTCAAGGCTGAGGACAGCCATGCAGAAATAAACGGTAAATTGAAGGAGGGTTATTATGGCATTATTTCAGGCGTTTGACATCAGCGCGTCAGGCATGACGGCAGAGCGTTTCCGGACGGACATTATCGCGGAAAATGTGGCAAATGTAAATACGACGCGGACGGAAGACGGAACTCCGTACCGTAGAAAAGTCGTGACGTTTGCGGAAAAAGATTCTGTTTCCTTTAAGGATATGTTATCAAGGGCGCGTTCTTATGGTGGAAATGGAGTAAAAGTTACAAAAGTTTTAGAAGACACAGAGACGGACTACATTATGTCATATGATCCGGCGCATCCGGATGCGGATGAAAACGGCTATGTTTCTTACCCGAATGTAAATATTGTGACGGAAATGACAAATTTGATTGATGCCAGCAGAGGATATGAAGCGAATGTAACGGCATTCAATGCGGTGAAGGCTATGGCGCAGGCAGGCCTGCAGGTAGGAAAAGCTTAATGAGAAAAGAATAAAGGAGGAATGCCAGTATGGATGCAGCTTCATTTTACAGCGTTTCGCCGGACTATTTGACGCGGTATGGTTTAAACCAGCCGGAAGAGCCTGCGAAAGAAAATGATGGCAGTTTTGGTTCTATATTAGACACTGCAATGAATATGATAAATGAGACAAACGATTATCAGAATGCCGCAGAGTCGGCGGAGATTCAGTTTGCGCTTGGAGAGTCTGCCAGTACGCATGAACTGGCAGTGGCGCAGCAGAAAGCAAACCTTGCTTTGCAATATACGGTTGCGGTGCGCGATAAAGTGTTAGAAGCGTATAAAGAGATTATGAACATGCAAATTTAATTGGGTAGGGATGTAAAATGCCGGAAAAATTACAGAATACATTATCAAATAAATTTAACAGCCTGCAGGAATGGTGGAAAAAGTGTTCGATTAAGCAAAGGACGCTTCTTGTCACTGTAATTGCAGTGATTGTGGTGGCGCTGGCAATTCTGGCTGCCGTTGTGAGCCGTCCGAAAATGGTAACGCTTATTACTTGTGAAGACACGAAACAGGCTTCTCAGGTGAAGGAGCTTTTGGAAGGCGAAAACATTAAGACGGAGATTTCACAGGACGGGCTTACCTTTTCCGTAAACGCCAAAGATGAATCGTCGGCGTCGATACTGCTTGGGTCAAATAATATTCCGACAGCCGGATATGGGATTGAGAATGTATTTGACGGAAGTTTCAGTACGACGGAATCGGACAAGACTAAAAAATACCAGCTTTATTTGGAAAAGAAATTTGAAGATCAGCTTGCGACAATTTCAAATATTGAAACTGCGACGGTAACGCTTTCCATTCCGGAAGAAGACGGAACGATTATTTCTATGGGACAGGAGACATATGCCAGCGTTATCTTGACATTAAGCGGAGAAATGACAGAAGAACAGTCCGCAGGAATCGCAAAATTCATTGCGACTGAGGTGGGCAATGACTCGACGGACAATATACTTTTACTGGATTCCGATGGGAATGTGCTCTTTTCCGGCGGGGATTCTTCTACAGCGATTGGAAGCGCAAATTCCCAGCTTTCTGTAAAGGGAAAAGCGGAAAATATGGTAAAAGGCGAAGTCAGGGACGTTATGCTTGGGACGAATGTCTATGACAATGTAGAAGTCGGTCTAAACCTTGCCATGGATTTTGACACAGAGGATTATACGAACCAGCGTTATTATGTGGACGAAGGCAGAGAACAAGGTTATTTAGACAGCAAAAGATCATTTGAATCGGAATCGGAAGGGGGACCTGCGGGAGTTCCGGGCACGGATACGAATGATCAGGACACTACATACATGCTTCAGGATCAGGAAATATCTTCATCTTCTGTCAGTGAGAACAATGAAAATTATCTGACCAGTCAGGAAATTACGAAACGCAAAAGCGACGGCGGCAAGGTAGATTATGAAAATTCTTCTGTTTCTGTTGTGGCGACTTCTTATGTCGTATACGATGAAAAGGCGTTAAAAGCGGACGGGACGCTGGATGACATGACATTTGATGAGTTTGTGGCGCAGAACAGTGACCGTGTCAAAACGACGGTAGATGATGATTTTTACGATATGGTTTCGAATGCGACAGGATTTGCAAGAGATAATATTACGATTGTCGCTTATGATGTGCCGTTTTTCAAATATGCATCTGCAAGCGGGAGAGACATTGCGGATTATCTGCAGATTGCCCTTGCGGTATTGATTTTTGCGCTGTTGGGATTTGTTGTATTCCGAAGCGCCAGAAAACAACAGGAGCCGGTTATCGAGCCAGAGCTTTCCGTAGAGAGTTTATTGGAGTCGACGAAACAAGATGAAGAAGAAAGTCTGGAGGACATTGGTTTTTCAGAGAAATCGGAAACGCGTGTTTTGATTGAAAATTTTGTCGATAACAATCCGGAAGCGGCGGCATCGTTACTGCGCAACTGGCTGAATGAGGAGTGGGATTAAGATGGCGAGTAGTGATGAATTGACAGGCGTCCAAAAGGCCGCTGTGTTATTGATTGCATTAGGACCAGAGAAATCAGCCGAAATTTTTAAACATCTGAAAGAAGATGAAATTGAGGAGCTGACACTGGAAATTGCAAATACAAGGAGCATTTCTCCACAGGTGAAGGAGAGTGTGCTCAATGAATTTTATCAGGTTTGTCTTGCGCAGCAGTATATTGCGGAAGGCGGCATCGGATATGCAAAAGAACTTTTGGACAAAGCGCTTGGCGGAGAACGCGCGCAGGAAGTCATTTCGAAGCTTACGGCTTCCCTTCAGGTGCGGCCGTTTGAATTTGTCCGTAAGACAGATCCAAGTCAGGTGTTAAACTTTATTCAGGATGAGCATCCGCAGACGATTGCGATGATTTTGGCGTACCTGACGCCTGCTCAGGCGGCGATGATAATGAGTTCCCTGACTTCAGAAGTCCAAGCGGACGTGGCGAAAAGAATTGCGACAATGGACAGGACGTCGCCGGACGTCGTCAAAGAGGTGGAGCATGTGTTGGAAAGGAAGCTTTCGTCCCTTATCAATCAGGATTATACGATTGTGGGCGGCGTAGATGCGATTGTAAACATTTTAAATACGGTAGACCGTTCGACAGAGAAACATATTATGGAAACGCTCGAAATCGAAGAACCGGAATTGGCAGACGAGATCCGCAAGAAGATGTTTGTATTCGAGGATATTATGCTGCTTGATGACCGCGCAATCCAGCGTGTGCTTAGAGACGTAGACAACAATGACCTAGCAGTTGCATTAAAGGGCGCAAATGAAGACGTCCAGAATACAATCTTTAAGAACCTTTCCAAACGTTTGGCGGCAATGATAAAAGAAGATATGGAATTTATGGGTCCGGTCCGCATGAAAGACGTAGAAGAAGCGCAGCAGAAGATAGTCGGCGTAATCCGTAAGTTAGAAGACTCTGCAGAGATTGTAATCTCCAGAGGCGGAGGTGACGAGATCGTTGTCTAATCTATATAAGTTTTATAATACGTCCGCTTCTGCGGAAAATGTCCGTATGATTGATTATAATTCCCTTGTTGAGAAGAAATTAGCGGAATTAGCTAAGCAACAAGACGCCGGAAGTGAGCCGGAGGGATTCCGTGGGCTGAATGACGTGACGGAAGAAGTGGTTAAGGAAGATCCACAGGAAGTCCTTCAGAAAGCGAAAGAGGAAGCGGAAACCATTCTAAATGAGGCGAAAGAAGAAGCGGAATCTGCTCTGTTAGATGCAAAAGCGAAGTCGGAAGAAATGTACCGGCAGGCAAAGGAAAATGGCCATACAGAAGGCTATGAGGCGGGATTTTCGCAGGCAAAAGAAGAACTTGAAGCGGAATACAGCCAGAAGCGGGAAGCGTTAGAACGGCAGAGGCAGGAATATTCTATAGAGCATGACCGCGAAATGAGAGAATTGGAGCCGAAGCTTTTAGATGTAATTGTGACAGTTGTGGAACGTGTGTTCCATATTCAGTTTGATGATAAAAAAGAGATATTGCTTTATTTAATTGGAAATGCAATCGCGAATATCGAAGGCTGTAAAAGCTTTCGGATTCGCGTTGGGACGGAACAGAGAGACTTTTTGGATACCCACAAGGAAGAAATTTTAGACCGGGTTGGGCATGATATGTCTCTTGAAATTGTTTCAGATTTGACGTTAGAAGTAAGCCAGTGTGTCATTGAGACGGATACCGGCATTTTTGACTGTAGTTTAGGCGTGCAGTTAGAAAATTTAATTAAGGATTTAAGATCATTAAGTTCGTGAGGATGATGGACGTGACATATAATTTTGAGAAGTATCTGCAGCTTGCAGAGAACACTTACTTTGAAAGGCTTGGAAAAGTAGTAAAAATCGTAGGATTGACGATTGAATCTGTAGGGCCGGATGCAAAACTGAATGATTTATGCCGCATTATCATCGACAAGAATAAGAACAGTTCCGTAATGGCTGAAGTGGTGGGAATACGGGATAACCGCCTATTGCTTATGCCTTACGAAAGTGTGGAAGGCTTGGGTGTTGGATGTACTGTAGAGAATACGGGGCATCCATTATCTGTTTCCGTCGGAGATGCGCTGCTTGGGCATATGGTAGACGGAATTGGACGGGTTGAGGAATCCTTGGATTTCGCGCAGACAGAAGAATATCCCGTGGAAGCTGCTCCGCCGGACCCTATGAAGCGTAAAATCATTGATGAAATCCTGCCATTAGGCGTAAAGGCGGTAGACGGGCTGATTACGGTAGGAAAGGGACAGCGTATTGGGATTTTTGCCGGTTCCGGCGTAGGGAAAAGCACCTTGATGGGTATGTTTGCCCGGAACACCAAAGCGGATATCAATGTGATTGCCCTGATTGGAGAGCGTGGGAGGGAAGTGCGCGAGTTTGTGGAGCGTGATTTAGGCGAGGAAGGCATGAAACGTTCTGTTGTCGTCGTTGCGACTTCCGATAAGCCGGCGTTAATCCGGAATAAAGCGGCGAAAACGGCGACGGCGATTGCGGAATATTTCCGCGATCAGGGGAAAGACGTGCTTTTGATGATGGATTCCCTGACCCGTTTTTCCATGGCGCAAAGGGAGATTGGTTTAGCCAGTGGGGAACCTCCCGTGACAAGAGGCTATCCACCGAGCGTATATTCCGAGATGCCAAAACTATTAGAGCGCGCAGGAAATGCTGAAAAGGGTTCGATTACCGGACTTTATACGGTACTGGTCGATGGAGATGATTTTAATGAGCCGATTACTGACACTGCGCGAAGCATACTTGACGGCCATATTATGCTGTCTAGAAAGCTTGGGCACAGGAACCATTATCCGGCGATTGACATTTTGCAAAGCATTTCAAGGGTTATGAGTTCAATCGCTTCCAAAGATCATAAAACGGCGGCGGGAAAATTAAAAACTGTGCTGGCGACGTATCAGGAAGCGGAGGATTTAATTAATATAGGGGCGTATAAACGCGGTTCGAATGCTGGGATAGATTATGCGATTTCTAAAATAGAAGCAGTCAATGCGTTTTTACGGCAGGACACAATGGAAAAATTCGGATTTGAAGAAGAAGAACAAATGTTAGAGGAGCTTTTTGCTGAATAGGTGAGGGCAGATGGCAAAATTTCAATACAAATTACAAAGTGTATTAGACATTAAGCAGAAGCTGGAAAATCAGGAAAAAATTGCATTTGGGCTTGCAACGGCGAAGCTGTTGGAAGAACAGGATACGCTTCAAAAGCTGATGCTGCAGAAGGCCGGATATGACAGGCAGGCGAGGAAACTGTTAGAAGGAAGCATAAATCTGCTGGAAATTAATTCTTGCCGTAAGGCGGTTGAGACGATGAAAACGAGAATCCGGGCACAGGTATTTGAAGTGCATAAGGCGGAAAAGCAGTTGGATATAGTCCGCCAGAGATTAAATGAAGTGATGATCGAACGGAAAACCTATGAAAAACTTCGGGAAAAGAAATTTGACGAGTTTAAGGCAGAATTATTATATGAAGAAAACAAAGTGGTAGACGAATTGGTAAGTTATACCTATCATCAAAATGAAGAATAATAGGTGGTGGAACATATGGAAAACGAAAATATGACGTCTGAAGTAAACGAAGACGGCAAGGCGGACAAGAAAGCTGCAAAAGCGGCAAAGAGAGAAGAAAAGGCAAGAAAAAAAGCCGAAAAGCGCAGGGAGAAATTAGCGAAATCCGGCGCGACTCCTGAAGAAATCCAAAGAGCGATGGATTATGAAGAATATGGAGAAGAAGGCGGAAGCCGTTTAGCTGTCTTTTTTGTCACGCTGATTATTATTACGATTTGGCTTGCGATTCTTGCTCTTTTAGTGAAAATGGACGTAGGCGGGTTTGGTTCTACCATATTAAAGCCGTTATTAAAGGACGTTCCATATATCAACCGGATATTGCCGGAAGCAGAAGGGGAAGAAGACGCCATAAGCGAGGAAGATACAGAATACCCCTATTCGACTTTAGACGAAGCGGTTGCAAGGATTAAGGAACTTGAAATCCAGCTTCAGAACGAGAAAAATTCCGTGGCTGACAGCCAAGGCCGCAATAAGGATTTAGAAGAACAGTCCAAACAGCTAGAACAGTATAAGGCAGAAGAAGCGGCATTTGAGGCGTTAAAGCAAAAGTTTGATGAGGAGGTTGTGTTTTCAGATAAAGCGCCCGATATAAATGAATATAAGGCTTTTTATGAGAGCATCGATCCAGCGAATGCAGAAGCGATCTATCAGAGAGTCGTAGAACAACAACAGACAGATGCGGAAATGGAAAAGTATGTCAGCATGTATTCTTCCATGAAGCCAAAACAGGCTGCCGCAATTTTTGATACCATGACAAAAGATTTGAAATTAGTGGCTAAAATTTTAAAAGCCATGGATGCTGACGTTAGTTCGCGTATTCTGGGGGCAATGAATGCAGAAACGGCTGCAAAGCTGACAAAAATCATGAATCCCCCTGAATCATAAATTTATTTTAAACATTTTATGAAAGGAGGTGTAGGACATGGGGACTGATATTTCCGGTATTGCAAAAAATATCTTGGAAGTAAGGGCAAACCTAAAAGCAGAATCTGTAAAAAAAGGCGTTGAGCCAGATGTAAAAAACAGTTTTATGGAGATGATGGGACAGAGCCAGTTTTCATCCAATGTTCATGTTTCTTCCAATGTCAAACAGATAGCATCGGTGACGGAAAAAAGCGACACAGCCACAGCGGCATACGATACATACCGTGATCCGGCCAAAAATGTGCAGACAGTTTCCGAGAAATCTCCGGAAGAAGTTTTAGAAGAAGCGTCAGAGCCATTAGAAGCCTACGAGGAGGAAATCCGTGATATTCTAAAGGAGGAATTTGGCGTTACAGACGAAGAAATCGATGCGGCTTTGGAAAGTCTTGGACTGACGTTGCTTGACGTAAGAAATCCGCAGGATTTGGCGGCATTGGCTCAGGCATTGACAGGAGAAGATGTAGGGACGCTGTTTGTAAGCGAAGCATTTCAGGCTGTTATGCAGCAAGTGTCTGCCGTGACAGAGACATTCTGTGAAGAACTTGGAATTTCTAAAGAAGATTGGAATACGCTTTGTGAAGCTTTTGAACAGATGAAAGCGCCGGAGACATTGAATCCGGAAGACATTTCTTTGCCTGAAGGCGGAGAAGAAAGTTTAGAGCAGCCGACAACAGAGCAGACAGTTCCGGAAGCTGTTCAGGATCAGACACAGACAGACGAGACTGTCACACAGGAAAAAACACAGCCCAAGGAAGCTCTCCCAAAAGAGCAGATAGAAGCTGTGGCGCAAAAAGAAGAGGAGCCAAACGCGCAGAAGCCTTCTGAGTTAAAACAAACTGAGGTGGAAGCTGGGAAGAATGCCATAGAGCAGACGGCAGACGTTACTGAAGAAGAAACAGGCGCAGATTCTAACGCGCAGTCGTTTACGGATCATTCTAAAGACGCAAAACCGAATATGGCGCATATCAATGTGTCTTTTGCAGAACAGCAGATGGCTAGAATGGAAGAAGCAGTTCTTCCTCAGGATGCCGTTCCAAATTACAGCAGCCAATTAGATGCGTTTGAGTTAATCGAGCAGATTGCAAAAAATGTCCGCGTGACGTTTACAGCTGAGACGACTTCAATGGAAATGCAGTTAAACCCTGCAAATCTCGGTAAGATTTATCTGAATATTACAGAGAAAGAAGGAGCTGTGCGCGCGCAGATTGCCGCGCAGAATGAAACGGTAAAAGAAGCCTTAGAGACACAGGCGGTTGAATTGCGCCAGAGCCTGCATCAGCAGGGAATTAAAGTAGATGCGATTGAAGTAACCGTTGCAACCCATGAGTTTGAACAGAACTTAGAGCAAAATGCGAAACAGGACGAACAGATGCAAAAACAGCAAGAGGAAGCCCGTCCGCAGATGCGCAGAAATTTGACTTTAAATGATTTAGACGGATTGACCGGATTAATGACGGAAGAAGAGCAGCTTGCTGCCCGGATTATGCAGGAAAACGGCAATCAAGTGGATTTAACAGCATAAGAAAGGAGAGGATTATATGCCATTAGTGCAAATTGAAAATGGGAAAGTGGTCGACAGCACCGCGGCGGCATCGTCTGCATCGGATAAAAAATCAAATGCTGAGTCAAAGAGCACTTCCGGTCTTGGAAAAGAAGCGTTTTTACAGCTTTTAGTGGCTCAGATGCAGTATCAGGATCCTTTGGAACCGATGGACAATACAGAGTATATTTCACAGCTTGCGACCTTTTCTCAGTTGGAAGCGATACAGAATATGACAGATAAGGTCAGCTACAGCATGGCAAATGAATTAGTGGGAAAATATGTGATCCTAAATACACCGAGTGGCACAGTCAACGGCAAGGTGGATTATGTCATGTATGAAAACGGAGACGTTTATCTTGCAGTGGATGACGGATTGTACTCCATTGATGACCTTGATACAGTGGCGGACGGAGAATATTATGAAGCGTTCCAGATGGCGAGCCTGCTTTCGTCTATGATTGCAAGACTTCCGTCAGAAGCGAATCTTACGGCTTCGCATGCAAAAGACGTAAAGGCGGCAAGGGAAATTTATGATTCCATGAATCAGTATCAAAAGGGCTTTGTCAGCAAAGAAGATTTGGATAAATTAGAGAAGTTAGAAAAGAAATTAAAGGAACTGATCGGATCATCGGATTCCGATTCGACGGATTCTCCAGACAAAACGGATCCTTCTGATGAGACAGATTCTTCCGATTCCACGGATAAGAAAGATGAAGTGACGGACGGTTAAAAATGAGGTGGCGATATGGATAAGCTCACAAATCGGTTTACATCAATTGAACAGGTTACAGGCGAATATCTCAGTTCGCCCAAACAACATAATAAAACATTAGCGCAAAATCTTTCTTTCGAGGAGATTCTGCAAAAAAGGCAGTCGAATGCATCGGAACTAAAGTTTTCGAAACATGCTTCACTGCGTTTAGAGGAACGCAACATCAGCCTGACGGAAGATCAGAATGCCCGTTTGGAAAGCGGCGTTCAGAAGGCAGTTGAAAAAGGCATAAAAGATTCGCTTGTTATGGTGGATTCACTTGCTTTTATTGTAAATGTTCCAAATAAAACCGTTGTAACCGCAATGGATCAAAAGGAAACGCCAAATAATATATTTACCAACATTGACGGCGCTGTCATTATGTAGCTGGCCCTTCGGGAAGCAAGAACCCCTGACTGACAGATGGGGCAGACAGGCCGTAGAATTACAGGAGGTCATTCATTATGATGAGATCATTGTTCTCTGCTGTGTCAGGTCTTAAGACACATCAGACAAAAATGGACGTGATCGGTAATAACGTGTCTAACGTAAATACCGTAGCGTTTAAATCTTCAGCAGTAACATTTAGTGAAATTATGTATCAGACTACGTCATATGCATCCGGCGCGAATGCCGCTACCGGAAAGGGCGGAGTCAATGCCAAGCAGATTGGTCTTGGCGTAAGCATGGGCGCGACCAAAATTACAATTACGGCGCCCGGCGCAGCCGAGACAACCGGAGACGGTTTGGATTTAAGGCTGACGGATAAAGTGTCTACAAACTTTTTTATCGTTAGCGACGGTACGAAGAATCTGTTTACAAGGGCGGGCTCCTTTTATATTGACGGAGCCGGAAACCTTGCAATGACGTCTACCGGATACACGGTTATGGGCTGGCAGGTAGACGAGACGACCGGAGGAATCAAGAAAGACACGGTATCAGCGTTAAGGGTAATGGAGGAGAAAAACCTCACTTCTCCTGCTGAGGCGACTTCACTTGCCACTGTAGCAGGCATCATTGATAAGAACGATAAAAATATTTCGAGTGATGACGGTTATACGATGGCCTTGAATTTTTATGATAATTTAGGGTATACCTATACAGCTAAGTTTGCCATAAAAGTTTCAAATGCAAAGGCAGAAGAATATACAGTTGAATTGACAGATATTTTGGATTCAGAAAATAAATCCATATTACAGGAATATTTGGATAAGAATCCAGCAAATTCACTGACGCAGATTTTTGGACAGAATACGACGTCCTCTAAGTCTTATCTGCCAACAGATCCTAAGATTAAATATTATCCGAATGGACCGACAGATGAAGAAGGCAACAATCAGGGCGGGGCAGGTTATTATTACCAATATCAGACGTATACGGATAGGGGAGATCCAATTAGCGGATTTGCTCCGGTTACTGTAAACTTTGAAAATAATGAATATACAATTCAGAATTATTCATATTACCTGAACGCGGAAGATGCGATTGCAGGGGTTACGCCGGAGGAGGCGACTCCTGAACCGGGCACTGTATTAGAGTTGTTTGGCATTTCTCAGGTTCAGTTAAATGCGTGGAACCAAGGAGATGGCACAGATAGGCCTACTTCAAGCCAAGATCCTGAAACGGGAGCGTTTGTCTATACGCAGCCTGCTGTAAACTACAAATTGAAATTCAATCCAGATAATGGTGAATTTACTTATGTGGGCTCACCGGGCTCTAATAATGTTAAACTGAATCTTGCGGATACATTTGGCAATAATTTCTCCGACATTACAATTGATTTTACCGGCAGTAAAACATCTGATAATGGAGGAAAGAGCACAGCCGGAGCAGATGCAGGATTTCAAAATGACGGGGCAGGCAGGGCTTTAGGTTCAATGATTGGCTTAAATATCAACAATAACGGGTTGATTTTTGGTACATATGACAATGGAAACACGGAATTGCTGGGTCAGATTGCCGTAGCGCAGTTTGCAAACGCTTCCGGTCTGGAAAAGGTCGGAGAGAACTGTTATACGACGACGTTAAACTCTGGTGATTTTGATGGAATCGGCAGGGAAGTCGGGGCAGACGGCAGCAGCATGACATCAGGAGAGCTTGAGATGTCAAACGTGGACTTGTCTACTGAATTTACGCAGATGATTATTACGCAGAGGGGATTCCAGTCCAATTCCCGTGTTATTACAACTTCAGACACACTTTTAGAAGAATTGATTAATCTGAAACGATAATTTCATATTGCATTATGTGTGTATGGCTTGTCAATCAAGCGCAGGCCATACACGCATTTTTATGTTTATAAAAAAAATCAAGATTCTTGTGGACATTTTCTAAAAAAAATAGTACACTAGATTACAAAGGTTTTATGGTGTTTTCCATATACCAAAGAATAATAAAAAATAGGTAGGTGAGAGTTGGTGGATATAGCATCTTTACTAGGAATCATTCTAGGATTCGTTATGGTTATATTCGGTATCCTGTCGGCAGGGGCAGAAATTGGGGGATACATAGACATACCGTCTGTCATTATTACGTTAGGCGGTTCCATATCAGGTGTTTTGGCCTCAAACAAATTAAAGGATTTCATTGGTGGCTTAAAGAGTATTGCACTGGCGTTTAAAGAAGAGGTGCTAGATCCAGGAGCTGTCATCAGCAATGTCATAAATCTGGCAAATGTTGCCAGAAAAGAAGGCCTTCTTGCATTGGAGGAAGCTTCAAACGACATTGAAGACCCATTCTTGAAAAAAGGGATTATGCTGGTTGTAGACGGTACAGATGCAGAGTTAGTGCGCGGGATCTTAGAGACGGAGCTTACCTGTCTTGAAGATCGCCATAAAAAAGTAATTGGATTCTGGGAAAAATGGGCGGAATTAGGTCCTGCATGGGGAATGATTGGTACGTTGGTCGGTCTTGTAAACATGTTAAATAACATGTCAGATCCTTCTTCCATCGGCCCTTCCATGGCGACAGCCCTGATTACTACATTATATGGTTCCATCGTTGCCAACTGGCTGTGCAGCCCTGTTGCTGAAAAGATGAAAGTAAATAATGCTTTAGAGGTAATTGTAAAGGAAATTATGGTGGAAGGCCTTTTGTCTATTCAGGCAGGGGAGAACCCGCGTGTCATTGAGGAGAAATTGAAGTCCTTCTTGTCGCCGGCAATCAGAAATGATGTTGGCGCGGGCGGAGGTGAAGAATAGTGGCGAGAAAGAAACAGGAAGATGCGCCAAAAGGTTCGCCGGCGTGGATGAATACATTTAGTGATCTGATGAATCTTTTGTTATGTTTCTTCGTACTGCTTTTTTCCATGTCTACCGTGGATGCGCAAAAATTTGAACAGGTGGTCGCTTCGCTTCAGAGCACATTTAGCGTCCTGCCTGCCGGGGGATCTTCCATACAGCAGGGGCAGTTGATTTCTTCCGGGGTCAGCCAGTTGAAAGATTTTAACATTTTCTTTGAGCAATTTGAATCGGAAGATGAAGAACAAAAAGCCAAAGATGAACAGGAAGAAAAAGATGTAAAGGAAGCCTACGAAGAAAAAGCGCTGGAAGAATCGGAAGAGATAGCGGAAAAAATTGAAAAACAGACAGAAAGCTATGGGATTTCAGATCAGATTGAAGTTGACTTTAACGCACAGTATGTGCTTTTGACTTTAAATGGGGCGTTGTTGTTTGATTCCGGTAAATCTGAGATTCGGGAGGATGCATATCCTTTGGTTGATAAGATTGGGGCAATTCTTTCAAATTACAAAGGCAAGATTATTGAAATAGAAGGGCATACGGATAATGTGCCGATTTCAAATGATAAGTATGCGAATAATAATGTGCTTTCCATGTACCGCGCATTGAGCGTGGCGGACTATATCAGGGAGATTACCGATTTGGAAGCGGGTCTTTTGAAATCTTCGGGCAGAGGGGAATATGTTCCGATTGCAGATAATTCCACCCCCGAAGGCAGAGCCAGAAACAGGCGGGTGGAAGTAAAGATTTACAATTCCTATAGTACAAATTATTAAAAGGAGAAAAGGAACAGGCATATGAAAAAGAATCTTATGACGGTATTGGTTCTGGCTCTGGTGCTGGTGAATTTGGTCTTGACGGCTATCTTGACCATATCCATTTTGCCGGAAACGAAAAAAGCGAATGAATTGATTACGCAGGTATGCAATGCGATTGATTTGGAATTAAACAGTGGGGCTACATCAGCGGCGTTAGACGTTCCGTTGGAACAAGTGGCGAACTACGATATTACAGGCATGACAATCAACTTAAAAGATGGCCCGGATGGGAAACCGCATTATGTGACGCTCGATGTTTCTCTGGCCATGGATACAAAGAATGATGGGTATAAAGAGTATGGGGAAACAATGGATGACAGGGCAAGTTTGATTAAAACCCAGATTAATACGATTGTATCCGGCTATACATATGAGGAATTTAATGCAGACACACAGGGAGCGCAGGATAAGATCTTAAAAGACCTGCAGACCATGTTTGATTCCGATTTTATTATCAGGGTAGGGTTCCCTAAAGTTACTTGTCAGTAAAAAAACGCATGAGGCAGGTGGTGAAATTTCATGGGTGATGTGTTATCCCAGAGCGAAATCGATAGTTTGCTGCGGGCGTTAAGCGATGGTGAACTCGATGTTGACGAAATGAAAGATGCTCCGGAAAAGCAGGTTAAGAACTACGATTTTGCAAGGCCTTCTAAATTTTCCAAAGAGCATTTGAGAACGTTAGAAATGATCTTTGAAAATTATGGAAGATTAATCTCTACAAATCTTCCTGTATATTTGAGAAAAAGCGTTCAGGTAGAAGTGATGAATTCTGAGGCGGTAATTTATTCGGAGTTCTCAAATGCGCTTTCCAACCCTGTTTTGCTGGGAGTAGTAGATATGCAGCCGCTCAGTGGAAATATTATTATTGAAATGGCTTCAAATCTTGGCTATACGATGGTAGACCGTATGTTAGGAGGGGTTGGGCAGCCGCTAGAGAAAAACCGTGATTTTTCCGAAATAGAATTATTGATTATAGAACGGATTATGACGGTGTGCGTTGAGCTTCTCAGCGATCCATGGCAGAATGTTGTCGAAATTCATCCAAGGCTGGAACGGATAGAAACAAATTCACAGTTTGCGCAGATTATTTCTCCGAGTGAAATGATTGCCCTAGTCAGTATAAATATACGGATTGGGGATATAGAAGGATTGATGAATATCGGGCTGCCATTTATGACTTTGGAACCTGTGATGGATAAATTGAATACAAAGTTCTGGTATTCGAGCATTAAGAAGGGCGATGAAGTGGAATATACGGAGATGATTCAAGATATGATTTCAAAAGCTCCGGTGCCAATTAAAGCGTATCTTGGTAAGAGTACAGTTTCTGTTCAGGACTTTACAAATCTTCAAATTGGAGACATCATTCGTTTGGATTCAAAGGTTGATAAAGAATTGGATGTATATGTTGGCAATATACGAAAGTTTACTGCATTGCCGGGCGCATCCGGAAAGCAATATGCAGTAAGAGTTACATCGGTAATCGGAGAGGAGTAATAGGACAATGGATGGAATGTTATCTCAGGAAGAAATAAATGCCTTGTTGAATGAGCCGGATGGTTCCGGAGCAGGAGAACAGCCGCTTTCTGATGTTGAGAAAGATGCAATTGGAGAAGTTGCAAATATCAGTATGGGAACAGCGGCAACGACGTTGTTTTCACTGGTAAACCAAAAAGTTGATATATCGACGCCGGTTGTATCTTTTGCTACATGGGAAGATATTGTAGCGGCTTACGAAAGGCCATGCGTATTTATCCGTATTGGATATACAGTAGGATTAGATGGAAGCAATGTTCTAGTATTAAAAGAGCATGATGTAAAGGTAATCACCGATTTAATGATGGGCGGTGATGGGACGAATACAGGAGGAGAGCTAGGGGAGCTGCATTTGAGCGCAATCTGCGAAGCGATGAATCAAATGATGGGTTCTGCCGCAACTTCTTTGTCGTCTATGTTAAACAAGATGATTGATATAAGTCCGCCGGAAGCAGATGTAGTTGATTTAACAGATACAGTGGAAGCTTCGGAGATCGATAGTTTTCTTGCAGGGGAATTTGTTATGATTTCGTTCCGAATGGAAATCGGAGATTTGGTTGACAGCCAGATTATGCAGTTATATCCATTCTCTTTTGCAAGGGAAATGTGCTCAAGCATTACGAAGAACATGGAAATAGATGCAAGCACGTCTTCATCGGCTCCGGCAAGCGAGCCAGCTCCTGCCGCACAGCCTGTGGCAGATCCAATGATGGGAGGACAGCAAATGCAGGCACAGCCAATGATGGGACAGCCGATGATGCAACAGCCAATGATGCAACAGCCGATGATGGCGCAGCCAATGATGCAGCCGGTCAATGTTCAGCCGGCGCAATTTCAGGCATTTGCGCCGGGAGCGATTAATCCAGCGCTTCAGTCAGAGAATATTGATTTGATTATGGACGTACCGTTGGAAGTGACGGTAGAATTGGGCAGGACAAGTAAATCAATCCAGGAAATTTTAGATTTTTCTCCCGGAACGATTATTGAATTAAATAAAATTGCAGGAGAGCCGATTGATATACTTGTAAATGGTAAATATGTAGCCAAAGGCGAAGTTGTAGTAATTGAAGAAAACTTTGGCGTCAGAATTACAGATATTATAAAATAAGATAGGAGATTGAGGAAAAATGGCAAAGAATATTTTAGTATGTGATGATGCAGCATTTATGCGGATGATGATTAAAGATATTTTAACCAAAAATGGTTACAATGTCGTTGCTGAAGCTGAAAACGGTTTGAAGGCAGTGGAAAAATTTAATGAGGCGAAACCGGATCTGGTATTGATGGATATTACCATGCCGGAAATGGATGGCATTCAGGCGTTAAAGAAAATCAAAGAAATTGATTCAAACGCCGCTATTATTATGTGTTCCGCAATGGGACAGCAGGCTATGGTTATTGAAGCGATCCAGTCAGGCGCAAAAGATTTTATCGTTAAGCCGTTTCAGGCAGAGCGTGTATTAGAAGCTGTTAAAAAAGTTGTAGGTTAATAGGTGTATGATGGCAGCGCAGACTTCTTCTTTTGAAAGTTTTATGCAGTTGATTGGCGTGTTATTGATTTTTATTTTTGTGCTTGTGATTACATATTTAGCGACGCGCTGGATTGCATCTTATCAAAGAGGACATAGCTTCAATAAAAATCTTCAAGTAATTGAAACATTGAAGATTACTGCGAATAAGTATATCCAGATTGTCGAAGCCGGAGATGAATATCTGGTCATTGCCATTGGGAAAGATGAAGTGAGGCTGCTTACAAAACTTACCAGAGAACAGTTAAAGGAAATGCCTTCGGAACAAATGCCGTCCGGTATTTCGTCAGAAAGTTTCAAAGAGATATTGGAAAAATGGAAAAAACATATACCGAAGAAGTAGACTGGGATTATTATGAATAAATTGAAAGATGTTTATTGTAAGGGTACTCTGATTTTTGCAGTATTGGTTCTTATTATTGCTGTTGTACTTTTGAAAAGTCAGGATATTTATGCGACGGGAACGATAAATAATCCTCCATTGGATTATGGAGAAGCAATAAATGGAATTGAGACGCCGTCGGGTGAAGATATTGGAGAGCCTGAAGACCGAAGAAACAGACCTATATCAGACGCTACTTCTGACAGCACGAATGGAGTAAGTTTCATTGTTAATAATGAAGAAGGAACGCTTTCCGGCTCTATTCGGATTGTGCTGGTACTGACTATTATTGCTCTGGCGCCGTCTCTGTTGATTATGCTGACTTCGTTTACCAGAATTGTAATTGTTCTGCATTTTTTGCGGACGGCGATTGGTACGCAGACTTCTCCTCCAAATCAGGTGTTAGTTGGCCTTGCATTGTTTTTGACGCTGTTTATTATGCAGCCGGTTTTTACGGAGATTAATGAAAAAGCGATCCAGCCTTTTGACGCAAATGAGATTACGCAGGAAGAAGCGATCGAGATCGGCAGTCAGCCTTTACGGGAATTTATGAATGGGCAGGTACAGACGAAAGATATTGATTTGTTTATTCAGATTTCAGGCCAGACTTATGATAGTTATGAGGAAGTTCCATTTTCTGTCTTGATTCCCAGTTTTTTAATCAGTGAATTGCGGCAGGCTTTTATCATCGGATTTTGTATTTATATTCCATTTATTGTAATTGATATGGTAGTGGCTTCTGTACTCATGTCTATGGGTATGATGATGCTTCCGCCTACAACGATTTCTATGCCGTTTAAGATTTTGTTGTTTATTTTGGCAGATGGCTGGAATTTAGTCATTGGAAATCTGGTGAAGACATTTTATTAGCGGCTTGCGGTTCAGAAGACCGGACGCGTCTTAGGAGGAAGAATATATGATTACACAGGGAGATGTCATTACGATTGCGAAAGAAGCAATCTACACTATTATTATAGCATCGGCTCCTCTGCTTTTAGTGTCATTGGTGGTAGGATTGATTATCAGTATTTTTCAGACGGTTACGTCCATTCAGGAACAGACTTTGACGTTTGTGCCTAAGATTTTAGCGGTTTTTGTAGGGATTATGCTAATCGGGCCTTGGATGCTTGACGTTATGTCCGGCTATATGACTCGTCTTTGGTCGGATTTTAGCGTATTCTTGAGCTAGGTTATATTATGGTAAATTATAGTTTTTCATTAATTACATTTGAATATTTTATATTGATTTTGGTGCGAATCTCCTGTTTCATCTATATAGCCCCCTTTTTTGGAATGCAGAATACACCGGGAAGGGTGAAGATTGGTTTATCAGTTTTTATTTCTTTTCTGTTATTTCAGATTATTCCGAAAGAAAGTTTGGGATATACAGGAATTGTGGGATACTCCATTATCGTTCTAAAAGAAGGAATTACAGGGTTGCTCATTGGTTTTGCAGCAAACGTTTGTAATTCCATTATTTTATTAGCCGGCAATTTAATTGATATGAATATCGGATTTTCTATGGCTCAGGAATATAACCCTCAAATGCAGACACAGGCCAGCGTTACAGGAAATTTATACAGTTACCTTGTTTTATTGCTTTTAGTCATTACAAATATGCATCACTATATTTTGCGGGCAGTTGCGGATTCCTATCAGTTAATACCAGTGAATGGGCAGGTCTTTCAATGGGACAGTCTCTTAACGGGTTTTGTGACTTATATGATTGATTTATTTGTAATAGCCTTTCGTATTATTCTGCCTGTGTTTGCCTGCCTGATGATCTTAAACTGTATTTTGGGCATTATGGCAAAGGTATCTCCGCAAATGAATATGTTTGCGGTAGGTATGCAGTTAAAAGTTTTATTTGGGCTTTTTGTAATGCTCGTGACGATTGAATTATTTATAAATGTTTCTGATTTTATTTTTGATGAGATGAAACGGACGATAGTATCTATGATAAAAGGGATGTATGTAAGTTGACAGAATGGGATAATAGGCAGCTTCCATACCGGCTCCAGTGGTTTGCGAAAGACGGGCCCGGAGGCGAGAAGACGGAAGAGCCTACATCAAAGAAACTGACCGATGCCAGAAATGATGGCAAGGTTGCCAAAAGTAAAGAATTAACAAGCGCATTTGATTTGGTCGTCTTATTTCTGGTCTTGAAGATTTTCATATCTTATGTATATAATGGATTTATTGATTCTTTTTCTTATGTATATTCGAGAATACCGGATTTTGTAAAAAATAATGCGATAGAGACAAATGGATTTAGCATTGCGGCTTTTCTTCAGGAGGAGCTGATTGAAATTATAAAACTGACGCTGCCATTTTTTATCATAGGGTTTCTTGTGGCTTTTTTAGGCGATTTGCTTCAGGTACGCTGGAAAGTGACGACTAAGCCAATGCAGCCAAAATTCAGTAAATTTAACCCTTTAAGCGGATTTAAACGGATTTTTTCTAAAGATTCCTTATTTGAGCTGCTGAAATCAATTATCAAGCTGGGGATTATCGCTTATGTGGCATATGCATCAGTCAGTGAAAATTCAGATAAACTTTTTATATTGTATGACATTCCTTTGATGCAGGCGATTATTTTCAGCGGACAGATTATTTTAGACACGGGATTAAAGATTGCGCTCGTGTATATAGTGATTGGAGCCGCTGACTGGATATACCAGAAACATAAATTCCATGAAGAAATGAAAATGACAAAGCAGGAAGTAAAAGATGAATATAAAAATACGGAAGGAAATCCTGAAATCAAAGGAAAACAGCGGCAGAGAATGCAGGAAGCATCAAGACGCAGAATGATGCAGGATGTCCCAAAGGCAGATGTGATTATTACGAACCCGACGCATCTTGCCGTTGCATTAAAATATGATTCCAATGAATCAAAAGCTCCGGTTGTCTTAGCGAAAGGCGAGGACTATCTGGCGCTTAAAATTCGGGAAGTTGCCAAAGAGAACCATGTCGAAATTGTGGAGAATAAACCACTGGCGCGTATGCTCTATGCAAACGTGGATATTGGACAGGAAATCCCGCCGGAGCTCTATCAGGCGGTAGCGGAAGTTCTGGCGATGGTATATAATATGAAAAACAGCTAGAAGGAGGAAATAAGATGAAAAAAGCAGATATTGGCATAGCCTTGTACTTACTTGCGGCGGTCATCTTTTTCATTGTGCCAATTCCGGATGTGTTGCTTGACGTTATGCTGTCAATCAATATTTCCATTGCATTGATTATAATGTTTCGTTCATTGTTCTCGCGTGAAGTATTGGACATGTCATTTTTCCCGACTTTATTGCTGTTTAGTACGATTTTTCGTATATCCCTAAATGTTTCTTCTACCCGTTTGATATTGACGACGGGAAGCCCGGGAAACGTAGTGGAAACGTTTGCTTCCTTTGTGGGCGGGGGAGATTTAATTATCGGCGCAATTATTTTTATTGTCTTGATAATTATTCAGTTCGTTGTCATTAACAAAGGTTCGGAACGTGTGGCAGAAGTAACGGCAAGGTTTACCCTTGATGCAATGCCGGGTAAGCAGATGGCGATTGATGCAGATTTGAATACAGGCACAATTACGGAAAAGGAAGCAAGGGAGCGGCGTGAGAAGATACAGGCGGAATCAAGTTTCTTCGGTAACATGGACGGCGCGACAAAGTATGTAAAGGGAGACGCCGCAGCTGGATTAATCATTACATTGATAAACCTTGTTGGCGGCACTGCGATGGGTGTGCTGCGCCAAGGCATGGAATTTGGGGATGCGATTGAGCGGTTTGGCGTTTTGACAATAGGTGATGGGCTCTGCAGCCAGATTCCGTCGCTTCTGATTTCCCTTGCGACAGGTATTTTGGTTACAAAAGCTTCCAAAGAAGCGGATTTTGGCGCTGTGTTAGTCGGGCAGTTGTTTGGGATGCCAAAAGCCCTCTATATAGTAGGGGCTACGATGTGTATGCTTGGAATATTAACTCCGTTTAAATGGTATCTTTTTGTCGGCATTGGTTCTGCATTTTTGATTGCGGGGAGAACGATGTCGGCGAATATCGGCATGGAGCAGATTGAAGAAGAAGTCGGCATGGAGGAGACGGAAGCGGAAGAAATCCGAAAGCCGGAAAACGTTGTGTCACTGCTTCAGGTTGATCCGATTGAGCTGGAGTTCGGTTATGGGATTATTCCTCTTGCAGACGTGAATCAGGGCGGAGATTTATTAGACCGTGTGGTTATGATCCGAAGGCAGATTGCTTTAGAGCTTGGAACGGTCGTTCCAATTATCCGTCTTAGGGACAATATTCAGTTGAACCCGAATCAGTATATTATAAAGATAAAAGGGATTCAGGTGACGGAAGGGGAAATTCTGTTTGATCACTATATGGCGATGAATCCGGGATATGTCGAGGAGGAAATTACGGGTATCCCGACGTTTGAGCCTTCGTTCCACCTTCCGGCGATTTGGATTACGGAAGGACAGAGGGAGCGCGCGGAAAGCCTTGGCTATACGGTAGTAGATCCGCCGTCTATTATAGCGACGCATCTGACGGAAATCGTAAGGACGCATATTGATGAACTTTTGACAAGGCAGGATGTGCAAAATTTGGTGGACAATTTAAAAGAGAGCAATCCTGTGCTTGTGGACGAGCTTGTACCAAAGATTTTAGGTTTGGGAGAAGTCCAGAAAGTGTTGCAGAATCTTTTGCGGGAAGGCATTTCTATCCGGGATTTGTTGTCTATCTTTGAAACATTGGCGGATCACGCGACGACAACGCGGGATACGGACGTTTTAACGGAATATGTCAGACAAAGCTTGAAACGCGCGATTTCCGGCAAATATTTCACGCCAAATGAGGTGACAAGCGTGATTACATTAGATCCGAAAACGGAGCAGGATATTATGTCCTCAATAAAGCAGACAGAGCAGGGCGCATATCTGACGTTAGATCCAGAGCGTACAAAAGCGATTGTCGCATCTGTTGAAACAGAAGTGGACAAATTGGAAAATCTCGGCAAGAATGCGATTATTATCACATCTCCGATTGTAAGAATGTATTTTAAGAAACTTACGTCGGATTATTTTAGAGACTTAATTGTAATATCTTATAATGAAGTCGAATCGAATGTTGAATTACAATCAGTTGGGATGGTGACAGGATAATGACAATTAAGAAATTTCAAGGCGCAACGGAAGAAGAAGCCATAGAACAGGCAAAGCAAGAGCTTGGTGAAGATGCAGTCGTGATGAATGTGAAGGAAATACGTCCAAAAGGTATTCTGCGTACATTTAAGAAGTCTTTATATGAGGTGACGGCGGCAGTTGAGGAGAAAGACAACCGCGCAGATGCCGGAATGGCTCTAAGAAATGCGCAGAAAACACATGAAACGATAAATGTGACTGCTGACGAGCCAATTCAGATTCCACCTGTTGCCGCGCCGGCGATGGATCCGGCTAAGGCGGAACAAAATGCGATTGAATTTATCAAGCGGAACGCCAATTTATTAAAGAAAGATGAAGTTGTGGAACGGGAAAGAATTGAGGAGAAACTCGAAAACCTTCAGAGTATTTTGGAAAAGCAGATGGCAGCAGAAAAGAAAAAAGAAAAAGAAGAAGATAATTTTATAAAATCCGATTCCAAGAAAAATGACAATTTTGCATTTGTAAAGATGTTATATGCAACATTAATTGATAATGAAGTAGATGAAAAATATATCAACCAGATTATGGATGAAATTGAAAAAGCGAATTGGAACGGCAACAGCATAGACCATATTCTTTCGAATATATATCAGAAAATGATTTTAAAATTCGGTCAGCCGCATGGCATTGACTTAACTGGAGTGAAACCCAAGGTAGTGTTTTTTGTGGGGCCTACCGGAGTGGGGAAAACGACGACTCTTGCAAAGATCGCTTCCAGATTAAAAGTAGATCAAGGAAAGAAAATTGCATTTTTAACGGCAGACACATACAGAATTGCAGCCGCGGAACAGCTCCGCATTTATGCAAATATTTTAGACACTTCACTTAGCATCATCTATTCTGCAGAGGAATTGAATCATGGAATGGAGCAGTTAGAGGAGGTTGACGTCGTTTTAGTGGATACGGCAGGCTTCTCACATAAAAGCCAGACGTTAAAAGAGGACGTGAAAAATTTAATCCAGAGTTTGGATGCCCGTTACAGCCGTGAAACATATCTTGTTTTAAGCGCGACGACAAAGTACAATGATTTAAAAGAAATTGCAGATATCTACAAAGAAATTTCTGACTATAAAATAATTTTTACGAAATTGGATGAAACAACGACGTATGGCAATATTTTAAATATTAAATTATATTCAAATGCAGAAGTTTCTTATATCACAAATGGACAAAACGTACCAGATGACATAGAAATTTTTAATTCCCAAAAGATAGTTAAGAGGTTGCTAGGAGGAAGTTAGCCTATGGATCAGGCAGAACAGCTTAGAAATGTTGTTAAGTTAAGGAGCGAAGGCCTGCAGAAGCGGGGAGCCAGAGTAGTTACCATTACCAGCGGAAAAGGCGGCGTAGGCAAGTCAAATATAGCGGTTAATATGGCAGTGTGGATGAAAAAGATGGGGAAGCGGGTCATTATATTTGATGCGGATTTAGGATTGGCAAACGTCGAAGTTATGTTCGGGGCAGTTCCACAATATAATTTAAGTGATTTGATCTATAATGGCAAAAGCATTCAGGAAATTATTACGTTAGGGCCTATGGGGATAGGATTTGTGTCCGGTGGGTTGGGAATTGCAGGATTAAGCGATCTTTCAAAAGATCAGATTGTCTATCTGGTGCATTCTCTTGCAGAGTTAAATGAATTGGCGGATTTTATTATTGTAGACACAGGAGCAGGCATATCGGACAGCGTTTTGGAGTTTGTTATGGCAAGCCCGGAGATTTTATTGATAAGCACGCCGGAGCCAAGTTCACTTACAGATGCGTATTCGCTGTTAAAAGCGTTGTACCGCAATCCGATTTTTCCGAAGGAACAGGCGAAAATCAGTGTGGTCGCAAACAGGGTGAATACCACGGAAGAAGGGGAAGCCGTTTTTTCTAAACTGGATTCGGTCGTTACGCAGTTTCTGAAAGGGAAGCTGGAATTTTTGGGAATGGTTCCGCAAGATCAGGCGATGGAATATGCCGTCCGAAACCAGAAAGTGATTTCATTAGAAAAGCCGAATGCGGCTTCTTCGAAAGCGTTTGAGGCGCTGACCCAAAATTATGTGAACAATGAAAATAAAAGAATACCGATACATCAGGGTATTGCCCAGTTAATGATTCAATTTCTGTCAAGAAAAGGAAGTTAATAAAATATTAGGAGGAAACCAAAATGAAGAAAAATATTTTAGTTGTTGATGACTCTGCACTCCTGAGAAGGGTAATATGTGATATAATAGATTCAGATGATAATTTACAGGTTGTAGACACTTGCAAGGATGGACTTGAAGCATATGAGACACTAAAGAAAAAGCGGTACGACGCCGTTGTGCTGGATGTCAATATGCCCCGTATGAGTGGTTTGGAATTGCTTGAACAGCTGCAAAAAGATAAAATAAAAGCGACGATTATCATGGTGAGCACTCTGACGGTAAAAGATGCAGAAGTGACGCTTATGGCGTTGGAGCGTGGAGCGGTCGATTTTGTGGCGAAACCGACGAATATCATTGAAGCAAAAGGCGATGCATTTAAACAGGCATTGCTGAAGGTGCTTTCCGCAGTCTTACAGACACAAAGCCTGCAGAGGGCATCTGCTGTAAAAGATTCTGTGCAGAAAGCAAAACCTGCGGCGGGCGTCCGCAAACCTGTACACAGAAAAACAGATGCCGGGAAAGGGAACAAATTAGTCGCGCTTGCCTGTTCTACTGGAGGGCCGAAGTCATTGCAGAGTGTAATTCCATATTTGCCGAAAGAGCTGGATGCGCCGGTTGTGTTGGTGCAGCATATGCCAATAGGGTTTACGAAATCTATGGCGGACCGCCTGCATGAAGTAAGCAAAGTTTCTGTAAAGGAAGCGCAGGAAGGCGATATTTTACAGAAAGGCTGGGTTTATGTGGCGCCCGGGGGCAAACATATGGAAGTGGCGAAATTAGCCGATGGCAGACATAAAATCGTATTAAATGATATGCCGGCAATCGGAGGGTTAAAGCCATGCGCGAATGTTACATATGATTCTCTGGTGAAAAGTGGGTATGATGAAATCGTATGCGTCGTGCTTACCGGAATGGGCGCTGACGGTACGAAAGGCATTCTTTCACTGGAAAAGAAAAAGCCAGTTTATGTAATTTCCCAAGACGCAAAATCGTGCGTCATTTATGGTATGCCAAAAGCGATTTATGAAACAGGGCTGGTAGACGAAGTAGTTCCATTGACCGATGTGGCATCGACAATCACAAAGAGAGTGGGGGTACGGTAAAAAATGGATGTAGGCCAATATCTTGAGATATTTATTGATGAGACAAGTGAGCATTTGCAGAGCTTAAGCGACTGCATAATGACACTGGAAAAAGAACCTGACAACAAAGACACCATCAATGAGGTTTTCCGGGCGGCGCATTCTTTAAAAGGAATGGCGGGGACCATGGGATTTAAGCGTATGCAGCATTTGACGCATGATATGGAAGATGTGTTTCAGGAAGTCAGAAGTGACAAAATTGCAGTAAACAGTAAGATGATTGATATTTTATTCAAATGTCTGGATGCGTTAGACCGGTATTTAGAGACGATTAAAGAGACGTCAGACGAAGGGATAGAAGACAATCAGGCGATTATTAAAGAGCTGAATGATTTTATTGCGCAGTCGGAAGGGCAGGAAGCGCCTCCGGCGGCTCCAGAGGAAACGGCTGCCGATTCTTCTGAAGGCGCAGAAAAGAAGTTCTTAAAGCTGGAACTGACAAACAGTGAAAAGGAATCGATCCGGAATGCCAAAGATGAGGAGAACCATATATATGGATTTACCGTATATATCCATGCGGAATGTCTTTTAAAAGCGGCGAGGGCGTTTTTGGTATTTCAGGCAGTGGAGGATTTTGGTGAGATTGTAGTGTATCGTCCAGATCCGCACGATATTGAAGATGAAAAATTTGATTTGGATTTTTCATTTTTTATGGTTGCGAAAGAATCGTTAGAAAAAATTCTTCCGGCTGTAAAGTCAGTGTCAGAAATCACTACAGTGTATGCGGAGGAAATACAGCCTGATGTTTATGCCCAAAAAGAAGAAAAAGAAGAACAGCCCCATGTGGAACTCCCGGTTCAGGCAGAGACGGCGGCTCCTCAGGCAGATATGCAGCCGAAATCACAGCCTGCGGCAGTAAAAAAAGCAGTGAAAAAACCTGTGACAAGCCGTACTGTCCGGGTAGACATTGAAAAGCTTGATGCATTGATGAATCAGGTCAGCGAGCTGATTATCGCTAAAAATGGAATTGTGTCGATCAGCGCGTCGGAAGGCGGGAGTTTTGAGAGCCAGTCGTTCCATGAGCAGATTGAATACCTAGAGCGGATTACGACGAATCTGCATGAATCCGTAATGCAGGTTCGCATGGTTCCGATTGAGAGTGTGGTAAATAAGTATCCGCGTATGATCCGCGATTTATCCAGAAAGCTGGATAAAAAAATGGAATTGTTTATGAGCGGCGAGGATACGGAGCTTGACCGTACCGTGGTCGATCAGATTGGCGATCCGTTACAGCATTTACTGCGTAATTCCGCCGATCACGGCTTAGAAAGCGCAGAAGTGCGCAGGGAAAGAGGCAAACCGGAGACAGGCTCTATCTATCTGAACGCTTTTCAGGAAGGAAATAACGTCATTATTGAAGTCAGTGACGATGGAAACGGCATTGACACGGAAAAGGTCAAAGAAAAAGCGATCCAGCGTGGCGTGATTACGCCGGAGCAGGCGGAAATTATGGATCAGAAAGAAATAGTCAATCTGCTCTTTATGCCGAGCTTTTCAATGGCGAAGAAGATTACGGATATTTCCGGCCGCGGCGTTGGGCTTGACGTAGTGCGTTCCAATATCGAAGCGTTAGGCGGAGATGTGGAAGTGGTAAGTAAACTCGGAGAAGGCTCAAAGTTTACGGTAAGATTGCCATTAACGCTTGCAATTATTCAAGTTTTAATGGTAGAATTACGAGATGAGAAGTATGCAGTGGCGTTAGGTTCCATTCAGAATATCGAAGATATTCCGGTGAAGGATATCCGCTATGTGGAAGCGAAAGAAGTTATTCATTTGAGAGGATTAGTCATTCCGCTGATCCGCATGGATAAGATTTTGGATATTGAACCGCTTGAGGAAGAACCAGAGAACCTGACTGTAGTCATTGTGAAAAAGGGTGACAAATATGCCGGGTTAGTGGTAGACCGTCTGATCGGCCAGCAGGAAATTGTAATTAAATCCCTTGGCAAGTTTATCAGGAATAATAAAGTAATCAGCGGTGCAACGATTCTTGGCGATGGTGAAGTGGCATTGATTTTAGACGTCAACGCGCTTGTGTAGGGAGGTGTCAGACATGGAAAATGAAGTTCTGGTTTCTGAAAAAAATACGAAACAATATATTGTTGTAAAAATTGGAAGTGAGCAGTACGGATTTGACATCAATTATGTAGATAATATCGTCCGTATGCAGAACATTACCAGAGTTCCAAAGGCACAAACCTATTTTAAAGGGATTATTAATCTGCGCGGTGAGATTGTGGCAGTGATGAGCATCCGTCTGAAAATGCAGTTAGAAGACGATGAGTTTTCGGATGCGTCCAGAATCATTATTTTAAAGATTGAAGAATTAGGCACAATAGGAATTATCGTAGATGAAGTAAAAGAAATTGTAGAATTGGGAACAGGAGATATTGAACGGCAGTCAAAAGCAGATAAGAATGATAAAAGCACATTTATCAGCGGGATAGGCAAACATGGGGATGAATTAATTTCTCTGTTTGATATACATGCAGTAGTTGACGAATCGGAAAATATCTGAATATAATTATAGTGGAGGATGAGATGGGCAAATTTACGTTGGAAGAAGTCAACGATACCTATGTAGACGTCTTAAAAGAGATCGGCAACATTGGAGCCGGAAATGCGACAACGGCAGTTTCTTCGATGCTGGGGCTGCGTCTGGACATGAATGTACCTAAGGTGGCTCTATTGGAAGCCTCTAAACTGGGTTCTGCAATTTGCGCGGAAGACGAAATTATTGTTGGCATTTTTTTGGAAGTTCAAACGGATATTGAAGGCAGTATGATGTTTTTGCTGAAAATGGATTCTGCCCAGTTTTTGGTAAATAAGCTAATGGGGAGGGAATCCGGTTTTCAAAAGGAATTTGATGAGATGGATTTATCTGCCTTAAAGGAGATAGGCAATATTATAGCGGCGTCCTACCTTTCAGCATTATCGGCTATGACAAATTTAGTAATTACGCCGTCCATCCCATATATTGCCGTAGATATGGCAGCCTCTATTTTAAGTGTTCCGGCAATTCAGTTTGGACAGTTTGGGGACAATGCGCTTTTTATTGAGACTGAATTTGGGGATGATGTGATGATAAATGGATATTTTATCCTGATGCCAGAGCAGGACTCATATGATAAGATATTAACAGCGCTTGGTCTTTCTGTATAAGGAGCGGACAAATGAGCAAAGTTATAAAAGTTGGAATGGCAGATTTGAATATATGCAAGTCTCCTGATATTATCACTACGATCGGTCTTGGTTCCTGCATAGGTCTGACTTTTTATGACCCGGTTTCAAAAATAGGCGGCTTGGTGCATTATATGCTGCCGGACAGCACACAGATGAGAAATAATAGCAATATCGCGAAATTTGCGGATACAGGAATTGAAGAGCTTCTTCAGCGTGTGATTCGGGCAGGAGCAAACCGGAACCGTCTGGTATCTAAAATTGCCGGCGGGGCAAAAATGTTTGAAGTCAGTGGAATGTCGAATGTCAGTAATATTGGAGAGCGGAATGCGCTTGCTGCCAAGCAAAAATTACGGGAATTAAAAATTCGGCTGATTGCGGAAGATACAGGCTTAAATTATGGGCGAACTGTAGAGTTGCATTGCGATACAGGAGAGTTTTATATCAAAGCAATCGGCAAAACGCCGAAAATTATATAAAACCTCTGATAGTTGGAGGAACAGGACATGAATACAAAACCTTTGCCGGCGGCATTAGCGCTAGTTGCCGGATTTGTGACGTGTGTTATATCATTTGCGCAGCATGTGGATACCGTAGTTTTTGCAAAGAATTTTATAATTGTGTGTTTAGTTTTTTTTGTCATAGGCATGGTGGCGCATATTGTGATACAAATGAATTTTAAAGAAGTGGCTGTCGAAGATGAGGCATCGGAGGAAGAAGATCCGATGCCGGAAACCGAAGAAGATAGGCAGGATAATATTCAGGAAGCCGAGGAAGATGAGGAATAATTCGGCATTGTAATGGAGGCTTCAAATGAAGGCGGCAGAAAAAGAAAAGTTATGGGAATCTTATCAAAAGAGCCCTACACCTGCGCTGCGTGAGCAGATTATCTTAGAATATGTTTCGTTAGTCAAGGTGGTGGCAGGCAGGCTGAGTATGTATTTAGGCTATAACGTGGAGTATGACGATTTAGTGGGTTATGGCATATTCGGCCTGATTGATGCGATTGATAAGTACGATGCAAAAAAAGACGTCAAGTTCGAAACCTATGCAAGTCTAAGAATCCGAGGGTCGATTCTCGACCATATCCGTAAAATGGATTGGATTCCAAGAACTGTCCGGCAACGGCAGAAAAAGCTAGACGAGGCAGTGAAGCGGATAGAAATGAGAACCGGAAAAAATGCAAGCGACGAAGAACTGGCATTGGAGATGGGAATTTCTGAAGAAGAGCTGCTTGTCTGGCAGTCACAGCTTAAAATTACAAATATTGTTTCCCTAAATGAATATGTAGAGCAGGGAAGTGAGCCGGTCATGGATGCGAAGAACAATTCGCATTTTATTCAGCCGGAAGAAAAAATCGAAGAAAATGAATTAAAAAAAGTATTGAAAGAAACGCTTCGGTTTTTAACTGAAAAAGAAAGAAAAGTCATAGAACTGTATTATTATGAAGAATTGACACTAAAAGAAATAAGCAAAGTCCTTAGTGTTTCTGAATCAAGAATTTCACAGCTTCATACAAAGGCATTATTAAAAATGCGTAAGAAAATGGGAAATTATATGGATATTTTTGTAGACTGATGGGGGATTTACATATGGAGAATAGAAATAGCTACTTTAAGCCTTTAATCGTAAATACTGATTTTTATCTGCAATTTTTCCCCGCCATGGAAGGCGGAAAGGCATTAGATGTCAAAGAGGTTATGTCATACCTTACGGATCTCGGATATCAAAATTATGATATGCGGGAATTGAATGAAGCGGTGAAAGCCTCTGAGCCGACACAGGTTTTAATAGGCAAAAGTGAGGGAAATGCGTTCAACGAAAAGATTGTACTTTCAATTTCCACAGACAATATGCTGGTACGCTGTAAGTTTTATCCTCCGGCGGAAGGCAGAAAAGCAATTACAAAAGAAGACGTTGCAGATGCGCTTGCGCATGAAAAGATTGTGTATGGGCTTGACACAAACTTAATTAATTCACTTTTGCATGAAAGGGAATATTGCACAGAATATTTAATTGGAAAAGGCACGCCGCCGACGTTAGGGCGTGATGCTAAAATTGAGTATTATTTTTCAACTTCGAAAAGCTTAAAGCCAAAGCACAATACAGACGGTTCCGTGAATTACCATGATTTGAATATCATTAGCAGGGTAGAGAAAAACCAGCTTTTAGCAAAGCTGATCCCGTCTGTGCCTGGAAAACCGGGGAAAACGATTTTAGGCGAGGAATTAAAACCGAAAGACGTGAAAAATTTGAAGCTGTCCTATGCGAACAATATCTATATGTCGGACGATGGGACAGAGTTGTATTCCGAAGTGACCGGCCATGCTTCTTTGGTTCAGGGGAAAGTGTTTGTTTCCGCTGTCTATGAAGTTCCGGCAGATGTGGATAATTCGATTGGCGATATTAACTATCCGGGCAATGTGCTTGTAAAAGGAAATGTAAAAAGCGGCTTTGTCATTCATGCGAATGGAAATATTGTCGTAGAAGGCGTTGTGGAAGGAGCCCAGCTTTATGCAGGCGGGCAGATTATCGTTCAGCGGGGCATCCATGGCATGGGCAAAGGCCTTCTTTCAGCGGAAGGCAATATCGTAATTAAATTTATTGAAGGCGCGACAGTGATTTCCGGCGGATATGTAGAGACGGAATCTATTATCCAAAGCATGGTGTCTGCAAATACGGAAGTGATTGTAAACGGCGGAAAGGGTTTGGTCCGCGGCGGGACTGTGCGCGTCAGCAGTAAAGTGTCTGCCCGCGTGATCGGTTCTACCATGGGAATCGCCACAAATATTGAAGCCGGCATCGAGCCGAAGAAATTAGAGCATTTTAATAAAATCCAGCAGGAAGCGAAAAACATTGCCAAGAAAATCGAAGTCGTGCGTCCGATTTTAGTGAATTATAGTGAAAAATTAAAACAGGGTATCACGCTTCCGCCGGATAAGGTAGAATATATGAAAACTCAGGTAATGACGATGAAAACCCTTCAGGCGCAGCTTGCTCCGATTACAGAAGAAATTAACCGGCTCCGAATGGAATTTATCAGCGCGGGACGGGCGAAAGTTGAAGTTCAGGACGTCATTTATCCGGGAGTTACGATTAAGATTTCCGATGTATCGGTAACGACAAAGAGCGAGAGGAAATATTGCAAGTTTGTGAAAGACGGCGCGGAAATTAAGGTGATGAACCTGTAAGGGAAGCAATGAGGTGATAGAATGGCAGTTGGACCGGTGACGTTAAATGGAATGATACCAAGGACACAAGATGTAAGCGCGCTGAAACAAAACGAGGATAATAAACCTTTAGTAGAACAGCAAAATATCCAAGTGCAGTTAAAACATCAGGAAGACCGGCAGTTAAAGCAGGTCAATCATGCCGATGATGCCAATCAGCAGAAGAAGAAATACGATGCAAAGGAAAAAGGCAGCAATGAATATCATGGGCAGCAGAAGAAAAAGAAAAAACAGGACGAGAAGAACAAGGTCATTTATAAACAGGAAAGCGGCCGTTTCGATATGAAGATTTAGAGGAGAATTAGCATGACAGGAATTGAAATTCCGTTACTGGTAACAGGTGTGGTATTTTATGTGGCGAGTTTTTTTGTTTCGGAAAAGCTAGGACCTAGGGAGCTGAATAAAATTGGCGAACTGAGCAATCGTGAAATCCGCAAGGTTTTAGAACGGGAGCTTCAGAAAGTGGCGGCGGACGTAAAAGAAAAAGTGGAAGAAAAGGCAGGAGAAGCCTTAGAGGATTCCGCGCACTCTCTGGACAATGAGTGTAATGAAAGAATCAAGACAATCAATGAATATGCGGATACGGTTGTAGAGTCCATGAACAAGACGCATACGGAGATTATGTTTTTATATAGTATGTTAAATGACAAGCATACAGAACTGACGCAGTTTTCGTCAAGGCTTCAGGAATTGGCTGCGGATTTGGAAAAGAAGGACGAGGAAATTTCAAGGCATCTGACCCAGAAAACAGTGGCGGCAGAAGAAAAAGAAATCCCGCGGCAGGCCAAAACCGTAAAAACGCCGCAGCCGCAGAAACCACAGAGCCAGCCTGTGGCGGCAGAAGAAAAAGCGGCGCAAAATCATGTGGAACGGGAAGAAGATTTATGGCCAGATGGAGAACCGCTTGATGATTTGGAGGAAATCAACCACAACGAAGCGATTCTTGCATTACATGAAGACGGGAAATCAGCGATTGAAATTGCAAGGGAGCTTATGCTTGGTCTGGGCGAAGTACAGTTAGTGATTGGGTTGTATGAAGGGAAAAGAAAACAGTGAGACTGAAATATTATCTGAGAGGGATTGGAGTCGGTGTAGTAATAACGACGTTTCTTTTTATGATTATAATCTCTTTTAACCAATACAATGATAAACCACAGAATAAGGCAATTCGGGATACAGAGTCCAAAACAGTTGCAGACTATGAAGACAGCGCGCAAAATGCGGCGGACACAGAAAACACCGCTCCATCAGAGACACAGATAGAAGAACCTCCACAACAGGAGCCGGCTCAGGATATTGTTCCAGAGCAGCCGGAAACGCCGCCGGAACAGCCGGAAGTTACGCCGGAACAACCCGACGTTATGCCAGAGCAGCCGGAAACGCCGCCGGAACAGCCAGATGCGGCTCAGGAGACTCCTCCGGAGGCTTCAGTGGAAAAAGTGCGGTTTGTAATTGGCGGCGGTGAATTTTCAGATGTTGTCTGCAAGAAGCTGCAGGAAGCCGGATTGATTGATGATGCGGCTTCTTTTAATAAATTCTTGGTCGAGGAAGATTATGACAATTATATCAACCCCGGAGTTTATGACATACCGAAAAATGCAACATATGAAGAAATTGCCGTATTATTAACAACAAAAGTTTAAAGTTTGTCTGGACGGTCAATGAGATTGCCTATAAAAAAACTTGCATATCTGTTTTTGTTGTGGTATAGTTTGATAGTTATGTATAGTATGCGATGGTCCTCTGTTACAAAAGCGTATTAAGAACATCGGACAAAACAGGAGGAAAAGAAATGAACGCAACTGAGATTATCAAAAACATTGAAGCAGAGCAGCTTAAACCGGAAATGCCGAAATTCCGTGTCGGAGACACTGTTAAGGTTTACGGCAGGATCAAAGAGGGAAACCGGGAGAGGATTCAGGTATTTGAAGGCACTGTATTAAAAAGACAAGGCGGCAGCAACCGGGAGACATTTACTGTCCGTAAATTCTCAAACGGCGTAGGCGTAGAGAAGACATGGCCGATACATTCACCAAACGTAGAAAAGGTTGAAGTGGTGCGTTACGGTAAAGTAAGAAGGGCAAAATTGTTCTACTTAAGAGGACGTGTTGGAAAAGCTGCAAAGGTAAAAGAATTGGTTAAATAGGTTGGATGCCGTGTCCCGAATTGGATACGGCATTTCGTTTTATTTGAGGCGGATATGAAAAAAAGCGGATTACATTTTGGAAAAGAAAAAAAGAAAGTAAATATACCTATCGTGAAAGAAGTCATTACATGGATTGTCGAGATTTTAATTGTGCTTGCTATCGCATTCGTATTTGTCTGTTATATTGGCCTGCGTACAAGCGTTGTCGGCCAGTCGATGTCGCCGACGCTTGAAAACCGTCAAGAAATCTTAGTCAATCGTTTTATCTATTCGATTACAAATCCGAAGCCAAATGACATTGTGGTTTTTTTGCCAAATGGAAATGAAAAATCTCATTACTATGTCAAACGCGTGATTGCTGTGCCGGGGGATAAAGTGCAGATTAAAGACGGGGCTGTTTATGTCAATGGAGAGTTGTTTGATGAGAAGGCAGAGACGGCGGCAATTTTAGATGCCCAGCTTGCAGCAGAAGAAATAGAACTGGGAGAGGACGAATATTTTGTTCTGGGGGATAACCGCAATAACAGTGAGGACAGCCGCTATGCCAATATTGGAAATGTGAAGAAAGAATACATAATTGGAAAGGCATGGTTTATTGTATCGCCGTTTCAGGATTTTGGCTTTTTGGATTAGGGAGGGAGAACAGTATGCAGTTTCAGTGGTATCCGGGGCATATGACGAAGGCGAAACGTCAGATGCAGGAAGATATTAAGTTGATTGATTTGATTATAGAATTAGTGGATGCAAGGATTCCGTTTTCAAGCAGAAATCCAGACATAGACGAGCTGGGAAAACAGAAATCGCGTTTGATTTTAATGAATAAAGCGGATTTGGCAGACACACAGAGGACGAAGGCGTGGAGTGATTATTTCAGGGGAAAAGGATATTTTGTGGCAGGTCTGGATGCAAGAAGCAGATCCGGCATGAAGCAGATACAAAATGAAATCATGGAAGCATGCAGAGAGAAAATAGAACGCGACCGCAGACGGGGGATTAAAAACCGTCCGGTAAGGGCGATGGTGGTCGGGATTCCAAATGTAGGGAAATCTACGTTTATTAATACATTTGCCGGAAAAGCCTGCGCGAAAACGGGAAATAAGCCGGGCGTAACGAAAGGCAAACAGTGGATTCGGCTTAATAAGAGCGTAGAATTATTAGATACGCCGGGGATACTCTGGCCGAAATTTGAAGATCAGGCGGTGGGGTTAAAACTTGCTTTGATTGGTTCCATGAAAGATGAGATTTTAAATGTAGATGAATTGGCGTTAGAGTTGATAAACTATCTGCGAAAAGAATACCCCGGCGCGCTTTCGGAAAGGTATCAGGCAGATGAAACAGTGGAAGCTTCTGCTATTTTAGAAGATATTGCGGAAAAAAGGAAATGTTTAAAAAAAGGGGGCGGCTTAGATTACAGCAAGGCGGCGGCTTTGGCCCTTGAAGAATTTCGAAACGGAAAAATTGGCCGGCTGACGATTGAGTTGCCGGAAGAATAGGGGATTAAATGGGAGCGGAAAGTAAACGGGCAAAACAGGAACAAAGGCGTTTGGAAAAACTTCAGGCGGAACGGGCGCGCATCGAAGAAATGAAAGTTTATGAAAAACAGTATGCGTCTTATGGGCATATCTGCGGCATTGATGAAGTGGGCCGCGGGCCGTTAGCGGGCCCGGTTGTGGCGGCGGCAGTGATTTTGCCGCCGGATTGCGGCATTTTGTACATAAATGACTCAAAAAAATTGTCAGAAAAAAAGCGGGAGGAACTTTATCCGCTTATTATGGAACAAGCCCTTGCAGTTGGGATTGGGCAGGCGTCTCCGGAAAGAATTGATGAGATTAATATTTTACAGGCAACATATGAAGCTATGCGTGAAGCTATTCATAAATTAAGCATAAGACCCGATATATTATTAAATGATGCGGTTGAAATACCGGAAGTGGACATCGTTCAGGTTCCAATTATAAAGGGGGATGCAAAAAGCATTTCGATTGCTGCGGCGAGTATTGTAGCGAAAGTGACGAGGGATCGCATGATGATAGAATACGATGCCACAATGCCGGAGTATGGGTTTGCCTCTAATAAGGGGTACGGGACGGCGGCGCATATTGCGGCGTTAAAAGCGAATGGACCGACAGAGATTCACCGTAAATCATTTATACAGAAGTTTGTATAAGGGGAAATCAAAATGCAAATTACGGATATTATGAATCAGTATAATAGAAATCTTGCAAATGGCGTGGAAACTCCAAGCGGCTCGCAGGGAATGAAACAGGTGGTTTCTTCCCTTCAGGAAATGGCTGTGGGCAATGTATTTGAGGGGAGCATCCAACATATGGAAAACGGCGTGGCGACGCTTGGGCTTGCAGACGGGAAAACGGTTCAGGCTAGGATAGATTCTGGCGTTACTGTCCGGCAAGGGGAATCCATGTTTTTTCAAGTGCGTTCAAACAATGGAATGCAGATAGCGATCCGTCCGTTTTCAAACGGGCTGAATACAAATCCAACGATTTTAAACGCATTAAAGGCGGCGAACCTGCAGGCGAATGCAAAAATGGTTACGATGGTAAATACGATGATGGAGCAGGCTATGCCGATTGATAAGCAGAGTCTTGCGCATATGGCGAAACTTGTGGCGGGCAATTCCACAATGGACATTACCTCTATTGTCCAGATGGCAAAGCTTGGGATTCCGGTAACGGAGGAGATGGCGGCGCAGTTTGAGAATTATAAATCGGATCAGTACGCTATTTTAGATCAGCTTGAAACGATAATGGAGACGCTGCCGGAACAGTTGGCGGACGGCGGGCTATCCCAGAAAGAATTGCTGGATTTAAACCGGCAGATGATAAAAATTTTTTTGGGGGGAATGGAGCAGACAGAAGGCGCAGATGAAGCGGTTTCAGATGCGAAACAGCCTGCATGGGCGGCAGACGGCGCGTCTCAGGGGGCAGGCGGCAAAACTGAGGCTGTTTTGGACGGCAAAGAGCCTGTGCAGGCGGCAGGAAAGGAAGCATTGCTTGAGGAGGCGTTAAATCAGACTAAATCCGGCATACAGGCAGGAAAGGCAAACGGAAAGGAAGAAGCTCTTTTGCAGGAAGCTTCCACGCTTGCAGAAGAAGGGAAGCTGCAGGAAAATAACAGGGAAGGCATACTTGCCAAGGACAGTGGAAAAGAGATTTTGCAGGAAGGAAAGCAGATTCAGGAGACTTATGCGCGGCCGGATTCTTTAAAATATGCGTTATCAGATGCGCAGTTACAGCAGTTATCGCGCTATCTTTCCAAAATACCGGAACTGTCTAAAAATCCAGCGTTGTTTCAAGATGGCCAGCTTTCGGGGGAACTTACGTCAAAGGAAGTGTTGCAGTTATTAGAACAGGCATTTTCCAGTGACAGCCCGTTTAGCAAACAGGCATTGGGAAGCCTGTTTTCTTCCAAAGCGTACCGCGCATTAGCGCGGAATGTAATGGAACGGCAGTGGCTGTTACGGCCGGAGGAATTAGAGACGGAACATAAAGTCGGGGAATTGTATCAGCGTTTAGACAGGCAGATGGGACAGATGGAACGGGCATTGAAAGACTTTGGGCAGAATACGCAGCAGCTTTCCGACACGGCTTCTAACGTCCGTGAAAATATCCAATTTATGAATCAGTTGAACCAGACATACGCCTATGTGCAAATTCCTCTTAAAATGGCGGGGCAGAATGCGCACAGTGACTTATATGTGTATACGGATAAGCGGAAAAAGCATGAAAAAGACGGAGAGCTGACGGCTTTTTTACATTTGGATTTGGATCATTTGGGTTCCACGGACGTTTCGGTTAAGATGCGCCAGAAAAAAGTTTCGACGAATTTTTATTTGAAAGATGACATTTCTTATCAGTTGCTTTTAGAACATTTAGACGAGTTAGAGCGGCGGTTGGAGAACAAAGGGTATCAAGTAAAGATTCATGTGTCGAATCAGGAAGAAAAGGTGAATTTTGTCGAAGATATGATAAAACAAGGGGCGCCTTCTGCGGGAGGAATGGTGCACAGATATTCATTTGACGTCAGGGCGTGAGAATATGAAAAAAGAGAGAAAAGAAGACAAAGTAAAGACAGCGGTCGCGCTTGCCTATGAAGCCGGAGACGCCGCGCCGAAAATTTTGGCGACCGGAAAAGGGGAGCTGGCGGAACGGATTATAGAAAAAGGCAGGGAAGGAAATGTGCCTTTGTACAAAGACAATAAGCTGGCGAAGACTTTGTCGAAGCTGGAAATTGGGGATATGATCCCGCCAGAATTATATGAAGTTGTAGCGGAGATTTTGGTGTTTGTCGATGATATGGATCGGCTGCGGTCGAAGATTAAATAGGATTAAACTATGAAAAATTTAAGAAAAACGGGAGCCGAGTATGAAAGCCTAGCCGCGGAGTATTTAAAGCGGCGCGGTTTTCGGATTATTAGGCGGAATTTTTATTGCAGGGGTGGGGAGATTGACCTAATCGCGTTAGATGGGGATTCGCTTGTTTTTGTAGAAGTGAAGTACCGTAGAACTGATACGTTTGGAAATCCTTTAGAAGCAGTGAATGCAACGAAGCAGAAGCGGATTTGCAGGGCTGCTTCTTATTTTTGTATGCGTTATGGTTACGGGGAGCAGACTCCCTGCCGTTTTGATGTGGTCGGAATTTGCGGGAATGGGGAAATTGCCCATGTGAGAAATGCGTTTGAGTATCGGGTCTAAAGGAAGCCTAAAAGCCATGCGTCTAATTAAGGAAACCTTAATAAATTCCTTCTTATATCTTTATTGTATGTTAAATTGCAGTGTGCTAGACTAACTGTATGAAATGTATTAATACACTTGGGTGAGGAGGTTATAGGATTGCTGCAATTAAATTACAGGGATGCAAAACCCATTTATGAACAGATTAAAGAAGGAATCCGGCATTTGCTGCTCACAAATGCGATTGCGGCAGATGAAAAACTGCCGTCTGTTCGGGAACTTGCGTCAACGCTGGCAATTAATCCGAATACGATTCAGCGCGCTTATAGGGAGCTGGAGCAGGAAGGCTATGTTTATAGTATGAAAGGGAAGGGGACGTTTGCGGCTGCGACAGATTTTATTCATAAGAGCAGGGAGCAGGAACTTTTATTAACGTTTGATGATGTGGTGACGGAACTTTTTGTTTTAGATGTGACAAGAGAAGAACTCGGATGCCGCATGGATAATCTAAAGCAAGGGAGGCTGGGCGAAAATGGTTGAAGTGGCAAATTTAGTTAAGGAATTTGACGGGTTTCGCGCTTTAGACGGTGTGGATATGTCGGTAAAATCTGGCGCGATTTATGGTCTTGTTGGGCCAAACGGAGCGGGAAAGTCGACGCTTTTGCGCCATCTGACCGGAATTTACAGGCAAAATAACGGAACGGTAAAAATTGCAGGAGAAGACGTCTATGAGAACCCTGCGGTTAAGGAAAAGTTTGTCTTTATCCCAGATGATATTTTTTATTTTATGCAGGCAGACACAATGGAGATGATGCGGTTTTATAAGGGATTGTATCCGAAGTTTGACGAAAAAATGTTTCTAAGGCTGATGGAGTATTTTCCGACAATAGATCCGAAGAAGAATATCCGCAGTTTGTCAAAAGGAATGCAAAAACAGGTGGCATTTTGGCTTGCGGTATGCGCGCGGGCAGAGCTTTTAATTTTAGATGAGCCGGTGGACGGTTTAGACCCTGTCATGCGCCGTCAGATTTGGAGCATTATTATGGCAGATGTGTCGGAGAATGGGACGACGGTCATTGTTTCTTCCCATAATTTAAGGGAATTAGAAGATGTGTGCGACCATGTGGGGATTATGCACAAAGGGAAAATTATTATTGAACGCTCACTGAGCGATTTGCAGGGCAGCGTTTGTAAGATTCAGGCGGCGTTTCAGGCGGAAATGCCAAAGCTGCCGGATAATTTTGAGGTGCTTCATATGTCTAATACAGGCAGAGTGTATACGCTGATTGTCAAAGGGAATCCCGCCGAGGCAAAAGAGCAGTTAGAGAAGATGAACCCTATGTTGATTGACCTTCTTCCACTGACGCTTGAGGAAATATTTATTTATGAATTAGGAGGGGTGGACTATGAAGTCAAAGACATCTTGTTTTAATAAAACAATTTTCTTAAAAAACATTACGCATTATTGGCCGATTTGGGTGATGTTTACATTGTGGAATCTGTTTATACTTCCGTTTATGATTTTCAATGAATCCCAGCGGTATAAATATATTACCGACTTGACGCAGCAGGAAATTGCGCAAAGCCGCTCCTCCGATATTTTAAGTATAGTCGGGGTTTATATGAATCCAGCCGCTTTGTTCTTCTTTGCAGTAATTGTGGTTATGGCAGTGTTTTCGTATTTATACCATGCGAGATCGGCATATGCGCTCCATGCGTTTCCTGTCACCCGGCTTGAGCTGTTTTTTACAAACTATTTTTCGGGCCTATTGTTTTTGCTTGCGCCGCAGGCGGCAGGGTTTTTAATGGGAATCTTGGTAAGCGCAGTCTGCGGCTATACCAGCATGAATTATCTTCTGTTGGGGCTTTTGTATGCGTGGGGAATCAGTTTTATTTTGTATAGCATAACCGTGTTCATTGCGATGTTTACCGGTCAGTTATTGGCAGTCCCGATTTTTGCGTTAATATTAAACTTGCTGTATGTAGGATGTAAAGTTCTGGCTGCAATTATCATGTCGCAAATCTCCTATGGCATTCCCATGGATTTCCATGGGGGAAAGCTGGATGCGCTTTCACCGCTTTACTATTTGGGCAGTCATGTAAGATTGAAATATGATGAATCGGGCGCGGCGGTTGGCATTGCAGGCGGGAATATTGTCGCGATATATGCGCTTGTTTCAGTATTGTTTGTGGTTGGCGCATATTTGATATATAAAGTCCGCCATATGGAAACGGCGGGAAGCCTCATTTCTATTTGGTGGATTTGCCCGGTTTTCCGTTGGGGAGCGGGATTTACAGGCGGTGGGTTTCTAGGCGCATTGTTTTGTGAGCTTCTGGGCTTTTCTTCCGGCTGGGCGGTTTTTGCTTCGGCACTAGTTTTCGGCGTTTTATTTGGCGGAATCTGTTTTTTTGCGGCTCAGATGTTTTTGGAAAAAGGGTTTCGGGTATTTCATAAGAAGCGTTTTGTGGAATGCGTGGCTTTCCTTCTTGTGTTCGCGGGAATATATACGGTCATTGAGCTGGATCTTTTTGGGATAGAGAGGAAAATGCCAGAAGAAACGGAGATTGCAAAGGCTTTTGTGGAAGGCTATACGCCTGTAGGAGGCTCGGAAGCGGATTTGACGGAGCAGATTTTAGATCTCCATAGACAAATCATTGATTCGAAAAAAGAATTTGAAAATTATGCGCCAGAAAGCAATGATATGTATTATCTGGGCGTGAAATATGTCCTGAAAAATGGATCTGTTTTAAAGCGTTCATACAAGATACCTTGGGAAAAAGAGATGCGCAATGAGGAAAACAGCGCCCAGAAAAAGCTTATAGACATTACGACTTCACCGGATGCATACTGGAAGGAACTGTTTGGCGTAAAGAAGCAGCAAATTCAAGCGACACGTTGTGAAATTGATTTATATGATGAAAAGGGCGTGCGGAAAGACTATGTTTTTCCTCAGGAAGACATGGAAAAGGTATTTCAGGCATTTTTGGCGGATTTGGAAGAAGGGAATTTGAAACAGTATCTGACAAACCGGTATTTTTATGACATATCCCAAAATACGGCGTATTATAATTCGTTAAAGTTAGACGTTGTAGGGGAAGAAGAAATAATCCCTGTGTCTGCGGAATATTATTCTACAAACATTTTAAATGGAACACATCCGAAGTCTGCCAGCGCAAATTTAATGTTTGATTCGAATTGCGTAAATTTGATCCGCGCATTGATTGATACGGGGGTAATTGAAAGTGAAGCGGATTTAATTACAATGGAGAAATACTATGAATTACAGGATAAAAACTCTGTGGAATTTGAGGAGTAATATAGATTTTTACAGATAAGATTTAAAAAAGAACAGGTAAATCAAGAGAGCGTAATTCACGCTAAAACCCTTGATTTACCTGTTTTTTCAGGTGATTCATCTGGAGGAGGAAACGGTGTTTAAGTCTGTCTGCATTGCAGCAGGCTGTGGAAATAATGGGAAAGGATTCTATGCGGTATGAAGATAGATAAAAAAGGAGAAATGTTGCCGCAGCGATAGAAAATCAGCATAATCTATGTTATACTAAATATATTCAGGCAAAGTATTCAGCTTTTGATATGTCTTGACGGTTATTTTTGTTACTAAAGTAGGATATGCTTTTGGCGGAGGCGATTGCAGGCGAATGCATCTGGGGGATTTGCGGCGGCCTTGTTCAATAACAGCGCAGGCGTTTTGAAACGGAAAGGTGATGGGTTATGAAAAAATGACATTTGGTTTTATTGGTAATCGGGATTATTTGTTTGTGGAATGGAAACGCTTCTTTTGATGTCTGGGCGGATGCGCGTATGGGAAAAGCAAAGTTGCAGAACGAAGATCGGCATGATCCGAAATATTATCAGCCATTGGATCTGCAGAATGGGCAGATGACGGGCAGAGATGAGGCGGTCAGCGATATACAAGAGCTGGAGGAAGTGATTGTTTCTGGTTTGAAAGCGCGGAAAGCTGAAATTGACGTTTCGGAGTATGCTATGGAATCTGAAGAATTTTATGTGGATGATATTCGGATTTTGAATAATCATGTGGAATTGTTTTATGTGGACATGGAGTTTGAATATTATTATCTTCCCATTGGGGATAGTGAGATAGTGTTGTCGGTTTTGCCGTCGTATTTGATGGACGAAGAAAGTGGGCGGCGGACTTTTGAGCAGATGAATATTGCCGCCGCGGAGGCTCTTTCACTGGTTTCAGAGGATATGTAGGATTATGAGAAGGCTTTCGCTGCGCATGACTGGCTTGCGCAAAATTGCGCGTATGACTATGAGAATTATATGTTAGATAACGGCATAGGGGAGTATGTGCCGGACAGTTCCCATCGGGCATATGGGGCTTTGGCGTATCAGACGGCTGTTTGTGACGGCTATGCGAAAGCGTACTGGTATCTTATATATGATAAGCTTGGGATTGCCTGCTATGTGACGAGCAGCGAGCAGCTTAGCCACGCATGGAATATGATGAAATTGACGGGGTGTTTTATCATGTGGACGTGACTTGGGATGTCCCTGCATGGGATCGGATTGGCTATGCGCAGCATGATAATTTTTTGCTGAGTGACAAAGGAATTATAGAAACAGGGCATGAAGGCTGGGATATTGGCATTACGGCGTATGATGCGTCGTTTGAGGAGGCGTTATGGCAGGATTCAATCGGCGGCGTAATATTTTATGAGGGATATTGGTATTATGTGGATAGTTTAGAGGGGATGCTTTTTAAGACAGATTGTATGTTAGACGGGGAAACGGAAGTTTATAATATTTTTGGATTTGAAATAGTTGGAGATGATATGGGCTATGTGATTTGTTCTGATGCATTCCCGGAAGGGTCTTTTTCTGAATTTACTGAATATGAAGAACTTCCGTTTGAGAATATTGCAGGATCGGTTTCACTGGAAGGGGAAGAAAGGTATGACAGCGCGCTGTATGAGCCATTGGAGGTTTCGGCGTCAGCGCATGTTGACTGTGTCAATCACAAATGGGGAAACCGTAAGACATTAAAGAAGGCGGCCTGCAGTATAAAAGGCATGGAGCAAAATACCTGCGCTTATTGTGGAATCACAAACAATAAGCAGATTGCGGCAACGGGACTGAAGGTATTTACCTGTACGGTCTGCAAAAAGCAGAAACTCAGGCGGGACAGTCGAGGCGGCAGGTGAGGTAAAAAATCAAAAGAAAATCCGCATTCCGTCTGAGATTACAGAAGATAATATTACATACCGGGTGGTTTCGGTTCGGAAAGGGGCTTTTCAAAAGAAGAAAAAGCTGGTGGAAGCAATCATCGGAAGTTCTGTGAAAACGATTGGGAAAAATTTTTTTGGTCAGCCAAAAGCTGAAAAAAATTAAATTTCAGACAGAAAAGCTTTCGAAAGTTGAAAAAAACGCCCTAAAAGGCATTTCGAAACATGCAGTGATTTTGTGCCCGAAAAAAAGATAAAGAGTTATCAGAATTTATTTGGGAAAAAGACAGGGTTTAAGAAACAAATGAACATAAAGAAATTATGATTAAGGAAATTTGCTTATGGCGTTTTGGGATAGGGCGTTCCCTGAAACGGACACACTTCAAAAATCTCTCTTGAAAATTGCTCCTTCTCTTGATACAATCATTTGATGAATGACATCAAAGGAGCAAATTCCATGAACGAAGAAGAATATTTATCTTTTGTAAAAAAAGCCTTAATTCAAAAAATAAACGAAATTGATCAAAAAATGATAGCCAATGAAACCGACGTCAAAACCATGAACGACTATTTTTGGGAAAACTACACGGAATTTGACGAATATGGTTATGAGATGTATGATAATAAAATTGCCTTAAATACCCGAATGACAGAGCGGGAAAACTACAAAAAAGAAAAACGGCGCTATGAAAAAATGCTGGATTCCCCCTATTTTGCAAGAGTTGATTTTCTTTACGAAAATGAATCAGAGCCGGAAACGTATTATATCGGCATCGGCAGCCTTTCCAAAGGAAGAGCCATGGCGCCTTATGTGTTTGACTGGCGGGCCCCTGTTTCAAGTTTGTTTTACGACTATGACAAGGGGCCTGCTCAATTTAAGGCTCCGTCCGGCGTCATCTGTGGGGAAATTGTCAAAAAGAAGCAATTTAAGATAAAAAACGGGACGATTGTCTATGTTTTGGAAAATGATATGAATATTGACGATGAAATCTTACAGCAGGCGCTTTGTGAACATGCAGACGCTTCTTTAAAGAGCATCGTTACAACCATTCAAAAAGAGCAAAACCAGATTATCCGTGACAAAAGCCACCGCATTTTGGCTGTGCAAGGATGCGCCGGAAGCGGAAAAACTTCCATTGCGCTGCATCGCATAGCCTATCTGTTATACCATAACCGCAGCAGCCTGACCGCATCGCAAGTGTTAATCTTGTCTCCGAACAGTATTTTTGCCGACTACATTTCCAGAATCCTCCCTGAACTTGGTGAAGAAAATATCTGTGAGCTGACCCTTGATGTGTTTGCCTATCATGAACTTAAAAATTATGGGGAAGCGGAAGACCGTTATGATGAAATTGAAAAAAATCTTCACAAAGGAGAATCCGAAGCATACCATATCGCAGACAATCTTGTCCCGTCTACCGAAGAATCCGCCTACAAACAAACAAAACCCTACATGGAAGAACTAAACGGATTTATTTTAAGCCTTGAATGGGAACTTGTGCATATAAAACCTTTTCACTGCCGTACAATAGAACTAAGCGAGTCTCAGATTTCAGATTTGTTTTACGAAAAACTTGCCGACGTCCCCATATTAAGCCGTATGGAAAAAATAGCGGAATACGTGATTGACACGCAAGAAACATTGCGCGGCAAAAATATGACGGACGAAGAAAAGCAGGAAATATTGGAACGGTTCCTACAGATGTATGAAACAAGAAACCTGATAGAGATTTATAACCGTTTCCTTCGGGAAACGAAACGAAAACCGCTGGAACTGATACACGGAATGATACGGTATGAAGACGTCTATCCTCTTTTATACTTAAAATACTCAATAAAAATGCCGCCAAGACGCAGAGAAGTGAAACATTTAGTGATTGATGAAATGCAGGATTATTCTTATCTCCAGTACGTGTTAATCCAAAAGCTTTTTGATTGCCCGATGACAATTTTAGGAGACAGGATGCAGACATTGGCGGAAAAAGAGCAGGATGTAATGGCATTTTTGCCCAAATTATTTGGCAAAGGCATTCACTGCGTGACGTTAAATAAGAGCTATCGTTCCACTGTAGAAATCACAGAGTTTGCAAGCCAGTTTACAAAAGAATCAGGAATTAGCATGGTAGAGCGCCATGGAGAAAAACCACAGGTGAAAACGTTTCATTCGGCAGAAGAACAGTATGCGGGGATAAAAAAAGATATGGAATCAGAAGCCGGATTCGACACGATGGCAGTTCTCTGCCTCGATGCCAAAACCACAGTCCAGACGGCAAAAGCGCTTAAATTGCCGTTTTTAACAAAAGACAGCATGAAGTTTCAAAAAGGCGTTTCCGTCCTGCCATTTTATCTTGCAAAAGGCTTAGAATTTGATGTGGTATATGCGCCGGATTTACAAAACTACAGTACTCCGTTTCACAAACAGGCGCTCTATATCAATGCCACAAGAGCGCTGCATACACTTCGCCTTTACGAAATCAAACCAAATTAACAGGAGTGTGACATGAAGAAAAAGCATAAAATAACGAATGTTTTGCCGGGCAGCATAGCGGAGGAATTAGGAATCAGGCAGGGGGATTTTCTGCTTTGCATAAACGATATGCAAATTGAAGATATTTTTGATTACCGGTATTTGATAAATGATGGGGAAATTCTCGTCCTCATTGAAAAACCAGACGGTGAGGAATGGGAATTTGAAATCGAAAAAGAAGAAAACGAGGATTTGGGGCTTGAATTTGCGGAAAGCCTGATGGACGGATATAAATCCTGCCAAAATAAATGTATCTTTTGTTTTATCGACCAAATGCCAAAGGGAATGAGGGAAACGCTCTATTTTAAAGACGACGATTCCAGACTTTCTTTTTTACAGGGAAACTACCTTACGCTTACGAATATGAAAGATGCTGATATTGACCGAATGATCCGTTACCGTATGGAGCCGGTTAATATTTCCATACACACAACAGACCAAAAGTTACGCTGTATGATGTTAAATAACCGGTTTGCAGGGGAATTGCTTCAGAAAATGGATCGTTTCAAACAGGCCGGACTGCGTATGAACGGACAAATTGTCCTTTGTAAAGGAATCAACGATGGCGTTAAATTGGAAGAAAGCATAAAAACCCTGACAGGGTACCTTCCCTATTTGCAAAGCCTTTCCATAGTCCCGGTTGGATTGACTAAATTTCGGGAGGGATTGTATCCGCTTTTGCCCTTTGAAAAAAAAGATGCGGCAGAAGTTCTTGCGGTAATCCATAAATGGCAGGAGCATTGTATGAAAAAGCATCAGACCCATTTTGTCCATGCGTCTGACGAATGGTATCTTTTAGCGGAACAGAAACTGCCCGAAGCGGCGCGATACGACGGATATTTGCAATTAGAAAATGGAGTGGGCATGGAGCGTTTGTTAGAAGATGAATTTTATGAAGCGTTAAACGCAGTGTCATGCGGCTCAAAAACGAAGAAAAAGATAACGGTTGCGACAGGGACGCTTGCCGCGCCATTGATTGAAACCCTGTGCGGCGAATTTATGCGGAAATTTCCAAATATCAAGATCCAAGTGATTCCAATCCGAAATGAGTATTTTGGGGAACGCATTACAGTGTCAGGGCTTTTGACAGGCAGGGACATTGTGAGCCAGTTAAAAGGGAAAAGTTTAGGGGAAAAGCTATTGCTTCCATGCAATTTACTGCGGAGCGGCGAAGAAGTGTTTTTAGACGACATGACTTTAACAGAGCTGAAAAATGCTTTACAAGTAAAGACAGATATTGTAAAATCAAGCGGACAAGATTTGGTAAACGCGTTATTAGCGTAAAGAAAAGGAGTATACATTATGAGTAAGCCCGTGGTAGCGGTCGTAGGCCGCCCGAATGTAGGAAAGTCTACATTGTTTAATGTACTTGCCGGTGAGCGGATTTCGATTGTAAAAGACACGCCGGGCGTAACAAGGGACAGAATCTATGCCGACGCTTCTTGGCTGGATAAAGAATTTACATTAATTGATACAGGTGGGATTGAACCGGAATCCAAAGACATTATTTTATCCCAGATGCGCGAGCAGGCGCAAATTGCCATTGACACGGCAGACGTTATTTTATTTTTAACGGACGTCAGGCAAGGGCTTGTTGACGCAGACGGAAAAGTCGCGGATATGCTGCGCCGTTCCAAAAAGCCGGTTGTTTTAGTGGTCAATAAAGTGGACAGTTTTGAAAAATTCATGCCGGACGTCTATGAGTTTTATAACCTTGGAATCGGCGATCCCTATCCCGTTTCCGCGGCTTCCATGCTTGGGATTGGGGATATGTTAGACGAAGTTATTCAATGTTTTCCGGAGCAGGCCGGAGAAGAAGATGATGACGACAGGCCTAGGATTGCGGTGATCGGCAAGCCAAACGTTGGCAAATCTTCGCTTGTCAACCGTCTGCTTGGAAAAAACCGCGTAATCGTTTCTGACATTGCCGGAACGACAAGAGATGCGATCGATGCGTCCGTATGCTATCATGGGGAAGAATATGTGTTTATAGACACCGCAGGCCTTCGGAGAAAAAGTAAAATAAAAGAAGATTTAGAACGTTACAGCATTATACGCGCCGTTACAGCCGTTGAGCGTTCCGACGTGGCAATGATTATGATTGATGCGACAGAAGGCGTGACAGAGCAGGATGCAAAAATTGCCGGAATTGCGCATGACCGCGGCAAAGGGATTCTGGTTGTAGTCAATAAATGGGACGCCATAGAAAAAAATGACAAGACGATGCGCGAATACACCGAAGAAATCCGCCGCATATTAAGTTTTATGCCATATGCGGAAATTATGTTTATTTCCGCAAAGACAGGGCAGAGGCTGGATAAAATTTTTGGTATGATCCAGATGGTAATTGAGAATAATTCTATGAGGATTGCCACAGGGGTTTTAAATGAAATCGTATCGGAAGCAGTCGCTTTGCAGCAGCCGCCTTCCGATAAGGGAAAACGCTTAAAAATTTATTATGCAACACAAATATCCGTCAAACCGCCGACATTTGTCGTGTTTGTCAATGACAAGAAACTTATGCACTTTTCGTATGTCAGATATTTAGAAAACCGGATTCGCGACGCCTTTGGTTTTCGGGGCACTTCATTAAAATTCATTATACGGGAAAGAAGGGGACAGTGACGCCATGTTAGTGAATCGAATCCTTGCTCTGGTAATCGGATATTTTTGCGGCATCTTTTTATCGGGATACGCCTACGGAAAATCCAAACACAAAGATATTACAACAATGGGGAGCGGCAATGCCGGAACGACGAATACCTTTCGGATGTTTGGCTGGAAGGCAGGCCTAATCACGCTGATAGGAGATGTGTCTAAACCAATCGTGGCAATTTTAATTACATGGTTAATCTTCCATAACAGAGAGCCGGAAGGCGCGCGTCTTTTAGAGCTTTACGCCGGATTTGGCACAATCATAGGGCATAACTACCCATTCTATATGAAACACTTCAAAGGGGGCAAAGGCATCGCCTGCACAGGCGGCATGATGATTGCGTTTTGCCCGATTGAAGTGCCGGTTGGAATTGGTTTGTTCATTGGCATAACGGCTCTGACAAAGTATGTGTCTTTAGCTTCCATCGTTGGATTAATCAGCTTCTTTATACAGACAGTTGCATTTGGCGAACTGGGTTATTTAGACGTAACGGAAACGTATAAGACGGAAATCTATATCTTGGCCGCCATCATTATGATAATGGGAATTGCCCGCCATCATGAAAACATCAAACGTCTGTTAAATGGAAGTGAAAATAAAATCAGTTTCAAGAAGAAGGAAGAAGGAAAGGTGGGATAATTATGGCAAAAGCAGGAATTATCGGAGCCGGAAGCTGGGGATGCGCATTAGCTTCCGTATTAGACAAAAACGGCCATCAGGTCACAATTTGGTCGATTATGGAACAAGAAGTTGCCATGTTAAAAGAAAAACATGAGCACACAGACAAACTTCCGGGCGTGAAACTTTCCGATAAAATTACATTTACCACAGATTTAAAAGAAGCGGTAACAGGATTAGATCTTTTGGTTCTTGCTGTTCCGTCAGCCTTTACGAGAGACACGGCAAAAAAAATGGCTCCCTATGTCGGCAAAGGGCAGGTAGTCATTAGCGTTGCAAAAGGAATTGAAGAAAAAACATTAATGACCCTAACCGAAATTATCGAAGAAGAAATACCGGATGCCGACGCCGCTGTTTTATGCGGGCCAAGCCACGCAGAAGAAGTCGGAAGGGGACTGCCGACAACATTAGTGGCAGGCGCGAAATCAAAAAAAACGGCAGAATATATCCAAAGCGTCTTTATGAATGAAGTGTTCCGCGTATACACAAGTCCGGACGTATTGGGCATGGAACTTGGCGGAGCCTTAAAAAATGTCATAGCGCTTGCGGCCGGAATGGCGGACGGTTTAGGATATGGGGACAACACAAAAGCGGCGTTAATTACAAGAGGGATTGCAGAAATCGCAAGACTGGCCGTTTGCATGGGCGCAAACCCAGACACGCTAAACGGGCTGACCGGAATTGGCGACTTAATTGTAACATGCGCCAGCCGCCATTCCAGAAACCGCAGAGCCGGCATGTTAATGGGGCAGGGATATACAATGGAACAGGCAATGAATGAAGTGAAAATGGTAGTCGAAGGCGTTTACTCAGCGAAAGCCGCCATTGCCCTCGGTCAAAAATATCAAGTGTCCATGCCGATTATCGAACAGGTCAACCAAGTATTATTCGAAAACAAGCCGGCAAAAGAAGCCGTTACAGAATTAATGTTAAGAGATAAACGGTCGGAATATACGGCCATGGAGTGGGAGTAAACAATGGAAACAATCCGAATCAAATACTTTTCCGATGAAATAGAGCGTTTGCGTTATATTGACGGCAAATCAGACTGGATTGATTTGCGGGCGTCTGAACGCGTCGAACTAAAAAAAGGAGAGTATAAATTAATTCCTCTGGGCGTAGCCATGCAGCTTCCAGAAGGATACGAAGCCCATGTCGTCCCACGCAGTTCTACATTCAAAACCTATGGCGTGATACAGACAAATAGCTGTGGAGTAATAGACGGATCATACTGCGGAGACGAGGATATTTGGAAAATGCCTGTCTATGCGACCAGAGATACAGTCATCGAAAAAAACGACCGCATCTGCCAATTCCGCATTATGAAAAACCAGCCCAAAATCCTATTCGAAGAAACAAAAAAGCTGAATAACCAAAATCGGGGCGGTTTTGGGAGCACAGGAAAACAATAAGAAAGCCCCGATAGAGAAAAACTGCGTCAAGAAGATCTTTGGCAAAGAAAAAGAAGCAGAAATAAACATTCTAAATCCGCTTCAAACGTCAAAAATCTTCTTGCCGCAATTCCAAAAAACACAAACCTTGTTACAGTTGCTGAAAAGAAAGAAAAAACTATCCGCAGTAAAAAAACATTTGTTACAATTTCATAAAAACAATATACAAAAATTGCTATAATTTCATAAATTCAGTTTCAGAAAACGAAAAACCTTACTGCATTTCAATAAAAATAAATCCCAGCCGATTTATGCAAAATCAAATTTAATAATCACCCAGCCACTGGAAATTCAAAGATAAATTTAAGTATCCCCATTTCCTTCAGCAACTGCAATTCCTTACCATAACCATTTGTCTGTAAATGCGAATAATACAAATTAGCAAATACATCAGCCAACTGAATCAAATCATTATTCATAGAGTCAAAATAAGAAACAAAAAAATTCCCTGAGAAAATCCCATTTAAAGCCAGTTCCGTATTAAGATAATTTTCCAGAAAAAATTTTGTCTCCGTTTTTTCATTCCGTTCATCTAACTGCAAGTCACAATCTTCATTCGGCAAAAGTCCATTCCTCAAAAAATACTCCAATGCAAGTCTAAGCGTATAATTAAACACGCGCGCCGTATTCTCACAAAAATGGTCATTCAGTTTTTCATTATCAATCCGAATATAAAAAAGCTCAAAAAGCTGTTTCCGTGAGAAAAAATCCACAAACCTCCGTTTCATATCCCGATCAAACTGCGCGCCCTTCAATTCCTTAAACTTCCCATTCAGAAACATTCTCCCACGCCGTTTCTTCCGATCCAGTTCCAAAAGAGAATCAAAATTCGCCGAAACAAATCTCTTATAAGCCCGCTTCAGTTGATCCTTTTTCAAAACATGGACAAGAGCAATCACGAAATACTTATTATTCGAAATATGATTATTAATCGATCCGGATTCATCTATGTATATATTCATAATTTACCTCATTTGTACTTCAAAAAACCATTATACCATACCAAAAAAACCAAAGCAAACAAAGATACCAAAATCCATTCCCACTTTTTTCACACCAAGTTCCAAAACATAGAATCCATCATATCCATATGCCCAAAAATTAAAAAATCCACGTCCATACACCAATCAAAATACTTCCTTACCAATTAGAATTCAACACCCTTCCATCTATATCTATTCTATCAAAGCAACATGAGGAAAACAAAAAAGAAAGAAACACAAATTGTCCTTTTGACTATGCAATTCCAAACTAAGAAAATCAATGAAAGAACAACAAGATCAAAAAGGAACAAGCATAACCCATTCTTAACCCATGGAAATCCAAAAGCGTAAAAACAAGGAGAAAAAAATAAAAAACACAAATCATCTTTTTGTCCAAATAAATCCTAATCAAGAAAAAACAAAGAAACAAAGAAAAAAAATCGAACACACACTTTATTTGTGTCCAGATAAATTTAAACAAAACAACAAAAAGATCCACAGCCCGTCCTTTTAACCATACATTCCAAACAAAAAACCCAAAGAAATCCACCACACATTCCAAACAAACCCCCAAAGAAATCCACCACAACACGTCCTCCCGTTCCCGCGTCTACCCGATCGAGGAAACCGAATTATAAATTACCGTCATACAAAACGCTCCCGCGGTGGAAGCAAACCCATATTTCAATGAAGACCGTTAGAAGCCTGTCGGTTCTTAGTGAGGTTTTTTCGAACTTAGAACCGCTACTGGCTTCTAAGAGCGGAAGCGTGTCTGAATGAAATATGGGTTTGCTTCCACCGCCCAGCCAGCCAAATTTAAAATCTGATTTCCAAGAACTTTTTCAATTTTTGGTTTTCAAAATAAGTAATGTCTGCTATAATAGGTAATTATAATAATTGTAATTTGATTTAGGAGGTATCCAGATGGCGGAAAGTCGAAAAGGCTTTAAAATCAAAGAAGATAAATTAGGCGAAGTAAAAATTGCAGACGAAGTAGTAGCCATTATTGCAGGGCTTGCTTCTACGGAAGTAGAGGGAGTCAGTTCAATGGCAGGCAATATTACAAATGAATTAGTCAGTAAACTCGGCATGAAAAATTTGTCAAAAGGAATCCGCGTAGATGTGTCCGGCGGCGTGGCGCGTATTGACGTGGCGCTGAATATTGCGTATGGATATGCAATTATGGACGTATCGCAAAAGGTTCAGGAAAAAGTAAAATCGGCGATTGAAAACATGACGGGGCTGGAAGTGGCGGGCGTCAATGTCAGAATTGCCAGCGTAGACATGGGAAAAACGAAATAATGGGCGTCGAGTATGTATGTGCCGTGCATTCGCTGCACGGCTCCCATTTTATTCAGGAATTTATCGTTTAGGGAGAGAAACATGACAAGAAGAAAAATGCGCGAACAGATTTTTAAAATTTTGTTCCAAATTGATTTCCATCCAAAAGAAGAATGGGACAGCCGGCTGAAATGTCCGGAATATGAAGACGGACAACTGTCTGAGGAAGATTCCTCATATATTGAGCATAAAGTTTTTGCGGTTGCATCGAAACTGACGGAACTCGACGGCAGCATAAACGCAGTGGCAAAAGGCTGGAAGACGATGCGTATGGCGAAAGTGGATTTGACGCTGCTTCGTCTTGCAACTTATGAAATACAGTTTGATGAGGACATTGCGACAGGCGTTGCAATCAATGAAGCTGTGGAACTTGCAAAAAAATATGGGACGGATGCCTCTCCGTCGTTTATCAATGGCATCTTGGCGAAAATTGTATGAAACGAACCGCATATTCCGTTGGCCAAGTGAATGCCTATATTAAAAATATGTTTGCGCAGGATTTTCTGCTGCATAATATCTGCGTCAAGGGGGAAGTGTCGAATTGCAAATATCACACTTCCGGCCATATTTATTTTACAATTAAAGACGAAAAAGCGGCAATGTCCGCCATTATGTTTTCAGGAAGCCGCTCTGGTCTGGACTTTCAAATGCAAAAAGGGGATAAGGTGCTTGTAACAGGTTCCATAGAAGTCTATGAACGGGACGGCGCTTATCAGATTTATGCAAGGAAAATCGAAAAGGACGGGGAAGGCAGCCTTTTTTTAAGATTTGAAGCGTTAAAGCGGGAACTTTCTGAAATGGGAATGTTTGCCGATGAATATAAAAAGCCGATTCCAAAATACGTTCTGTCACTTGGCATCGTTACATCGTCTACAGGCGCCGCATTACAGGATATTCGAAACATTGCCGCCAGAAGAAATCCGTATGCGCAGCTTGTTTTATACTCAGCTCTTGTTCAGGGCGACGGCGCCGCTGAGAGCATTGTAAAAGGCATACGCGCGCTCGACGGACTTGGATTGGATGCAATTATAGTAGGCAGAGGCGGCGGCTCCATTGAAGATTTGTGGGCGTTTAATGAAGAAATTGTGGCAAGAGCGATTTTTGACTGCCAAACGCCTGTGATTTCAGCCGTGGGGCATGAGACGGATACGACGATTGCCGATTATGCCGCTGATTTGCGGGCGCCGACGCCTTCCGCCGCGGCAGAGCTTGCGTTGTTTCAATTTTCAGATCTGATGGAAGAAATAAGACAAAAGAAACGGGAGCTTGATTCGTCTATGGCATGGAAGCTTGAAGCGGCAAAGAACCGATGCCATCATCTGGAACGTCTTTTACAGTCTAAAAATCCCAGAAACCAGATTCATCAGGGCAGACAGTATGCGCTCTTATTGGAAGAAAAATTGGAACGGGCGATGAAAGAGAAGCTAAAGCAAATGCGTCACCGTCTTGAGCTATTGGCAGGGCGTCTGGACGGGGCGTCACCGGCGAAAAAGCTGGGCGGGGGCATGGCGTATCTGCTTGCGGAAGACGGGACGCGTATTTTTGGAGCGATGGACGTTTCTGTCGGCGCGCTGATACGGGCGCGGTTAAAAGACGGGACTGTGACAGCGAGAGTAACAGCGGTTACGCCGGATGCAGAAACAAGAGAAGGAGAATAGACGATATGCCAGATGGACGGGAATATAGTTTAGAAGAATTATTTGAACAGTTAGAGACAATACTGGAAAAAATAGAAGAAAAAGACATTTCACTGGAGGAGTCCTTCTTTTTTTATGAGGAGGGCATGAAAACGTTAAAACAGTGTAATGATAAGATAGATCAGGTGGAGAAAAAAATGCTTGTCATAAATGCCGGCCAGACAGACGGGGAAGGATTGGCATAAGAAACGGGAGGTTAGCTGTATGGATATTCGGAAGGAATTAGAAGAAAAAACGCAGGAAATGGAAGCGCTGCTTAAACAGTATCTGCCGAAAGTAGAAGGATACCAAAAAACGGTGTTAGAGGCAATGAATTACAGCGTCTTGGCAGGCGGAAAACGTCTTCGGCCAATGCTTATGATAGAGACGCACCGTTTATTTGGCGGGGATTCAAAAGCAGTCCGGCCATTTGCCGCTGCGATAGAGATGATTCACACATATTCCCTTGTGCATGACGACCTTCCGGCGATGGACAATGACGAATACCGGAGAGGGAAAAAGACGACACATGCCGTTTTTGGGGAAGCGATGGGGATTTTGGCAGGAGATGCGCTTCTTAATTATGCGTATGAAACGGCGGCAGATGCGTTTTTCATGGAGCCGGGGAACCCGCGGATTGCAGAAGCGTTTCTGACATTGGCGAAAAAATCCGGCATTTATGGCATGGTCGGCGGTCAGGTTGTAGATGTAGAATCAGAAGGCGGCGACATAGGGCGAGAAAAGCTGGATTTTATTTACCGTTTAAAAACAGGGGCTTTGTTAGAAGCTTCGATGTTGATTGGGGCGATTTTAGCAGGAGCGTCTAAAGAAGAACAAAGGACGGTGGAACAGGCGGCGGCGGAGATCGGGCTTGCATTCCAGATTCAGGACGACATTTTAGATGTGACAAGCTCATTTGAGACGCTTGGGAAGCCAATCGGGAGTGATGAGAAAAACCGGAAGGCGACATATGTGGCATTAGAGGGAATTGCGCAGGCAAGGAAAGAAGTAGAGGAATTGTCGAAAAAGGCAATGGAAAGAATGCGTTCCCTTTCTGGAAAAAATCCGTTTTTATTAGAATTATTACGATATTTAATACATCGGGAAAAATAGAGGTGCCATAAATGGTATTAGAAAAGATAAAGCAGGAGAATGACATTAAGGCGTTAAGCCAAGACGAACTATTTTTGCTGGCAGATGAAATACGTGAATTTCTGATTCAGAAAATATCTGTGACAGGGGGGCATTTGGCTTCTAATTTAGGCGTTGTCGAGCTGACGATGGCATTGCATCTTGTGTTTGACTTACCAAAAGATAAAATTGTCTGGGATGTAGGGCATCAGTCGTATACGCATAAAATTTTAACGGGAAGGAAAGCCGGATTTGACGAACTTAGGAAGTATGGCGGAATGAGCGGATTTCCGAAACGGAAAGAAAGCGAATGCGATTGTTTTGACACGGGGCACAGTTCCACTTCGATTGCCGCGGGGTTAGGCTATGCGATGGCAAGGCAGATTAAAGGGGAAGACTATAAGGTGGTTTCCGTAATTGGCGACGGGGCGATGACGGGAGGCATGGCATACGAAGGGTTAAACAATGCATCGAGAATCCGTTCCAATTTCATTATTGCGCTCAACGACAACAATATGTCTATTTCCGAAAATGTCGGCGGGCTTTCTGGACATTTAAGTTACTTAAGGACGACGGAATCTTATCAGGAAATTAAAACGGGGCTTGCAAATTCCTTAAGCAAAATTCCGGTTTATGGAGAAGGGCTTGTGCGCAGGCTTAGAAGGACGAAAAGCGGCATTAAACAGTTATTTCTTCCGGGGATGCTGTTTGAAAATATGGGAATTATGTATATAGGGCCGATAGACGGGCATGACATTTTGGCGATGGCAAAGGCATTCCGGGAAGCTTCAAAGTTTCAGGGGCCAGTGCTTGTCCATGTGATTACCCAGAAGGGGAAGGGGTATCTTCCTGCGGAACGCCACCCGGCGAGGTTCCATGGCACGGAACCGTTTGCCGTTGAGACGGGGCTTCCAAAGAAAAAAAGAGTGAAAGCCAACTATACAGATGTATTTTCGACGGTCATGTTTAAACTCGGCGGGAGAGATGAGCGTATTGTGGCGCTGACGGCGGCGATGGCGGACGGGACGGGATTAAAACGGTTCCGCATAAAATATCCGGAACGGTTTTTTGACGTTGGGATAGCGGAGGAGCATATGGTGACATTTGCCGCAGGGCTTGCCGCGGCGGGATTAAAGCCGATCGTTGCCGTATATTCATCTTTTTTACAGCGGGCGTTTGACCAGACCTTACATGACGTCTGTATCCAGAATCTTCCAGTTGTCTTTGCGGTAGACCGCGCCGGTCTGGTTGGAAGCGACGGAGAGACGCATCAGGGCATATTTGACGTTTCTTATTTATCAAGCATACCAAATATGACGGTATTGGCGCCGAAAAATAAATGGGAGCTTTCCGATATGGTAAAGTTTGCCGTCCGGTTCCCTTCTCCGATTGCAATTCGTTATCCAAGAGGAGAAGCGTATGACGGGCTTAGTGAATTTCGCGCCCCTATTGCATTTGGCAAAGGAGAGCTTTTGTATGAAGAAAGCGGGATTGCGCTCATTGCGCTTGGCAGTATGGTAAAAACGGCAGAAAGCGTAAGGGAAGCGTTAAAGAAAGCGGGGTATTCCTGTACGCTTGTCAATGCTCGTTTTGCCAAGCCATTTGATGAAGAACTGTTCTTAAACTTAAGTAAAAACCATACGTTGTTTGTGACGTTAGAGGAGAATGTCGCTTGCGGCGGCTTTGGTGAACGCGTTTTGGCATTTTTATTCAGGCATGGCATATCTAAAGTGTTAAACATTGCAATTCCCGATGACTATGTGGAACATGGAAATGTAGAACTTCTGCGTAAAGAAGTCGGTTTGGACGAAGCTTCCATAACAGAACGGATTTTAGAAGAATTGAATCGGATAGAAAAGGCAGAATCATGAAAGAACGGTTGGATTTATTATTAGTGAAAAGGGGAATTGCCCCTTCAAGGGAAAAAGCAAAGACGATGATTATGGAGGGCTGCGTATTTGTCAATCACCAGAGAGAGGACAAGGCTGGCAGTATGTTTGCGGAGGATTGTGACATAGAAATTCATGGCAATTCTTTAAAATATGTCAGCCGCGGCGGTCTGAAATTAGAAAAAGCCATGACGCAGTTTCAAATTTCGCTTCAGGATAAAATTTGTATGGATATTGGGGCGTCTACCGGAGGATTTACAGACTGTATGCTGCAAAACGGCGCAAAAAAGGTCTATGCCGTCGACGTCGGGTATGGGCAGTTTGCGTGGAAACTGCGTTGCGACGAGCGGGTCGTCTGCATGGAAAAGACGAATATCCGTTATGTACAGCCTTCTGATATTGCAGATAAGATTGCCTTTGCATCTGCGGACGTTTCTTTTATCTCCCTGACAAAAGCGCTTCCCCCTGTGAAGGAGCTGTTAGACGAGGGCGGAGAGATGGTCTGCCTGATTAAGCCGCAGTTTGAAGCGGGCAGGGAGCATGTGGGCAAAAAAGGCGTTGTCCGTGACAAACAGGTACATAAAGATGTGATTGCAAAAGTGGGGCAGTTTGCAATGGATCTTGGTTTTTTCATACAAGACCTTGGATATTCGCCAATTAAGGGACCGGAAGGAAACATAGAATATCTTTTATATATGAAAATGAATGGGGAAGGAAGCATGGATGCGGCGGTTGAAATAGAGAAAACCGTAGAAGAAGCGCATTCCATCTTAAATGAGAAAACATGAAAAATTTTTGCATTATCACAAATCCCTGCAAAGATAAGGAGTTTCAGCTGACAAAGCAGATGAAATCCTTTATCGAGTTAAAAGGCGGAAGCTGTAGAGCCATTGAAGAAGGCGCTCCGCTTCCGGAATCGGTTGAAGGGATTTTGGTGCTTGGCGGGGACGGGACATTGATTCGGGCGGCAGGAAACGCATCGAAAAAAAACATTCCTCTGATTGGCGTGAATTTGGGGCATTTGGGATATTTGTGCGAATTGGAAGAAGACAATATCCAGTTTGCGTTAGAAGAACTTATGCGTGGGAATTTTATCATAGAAGAACGTATGATGCTATGCGGCGCAAATCTCGCCCGCACCGCTCTTAATGATATTGTGATTTCCAGAAAAGGGCCGTTACAGCTTGTCGAGCTGGTAGTTTCCGTCAATGGGGAGTATCTGAATGCGTACCGCGCTGATGGAATTATTGTAGCGACGCCAACCGGTTCCACTGGATACAGCCTGTCGGCGGGCGGCCCGATTATTGATCCAAAGGCGCGCATGATATTAATTACTCCGATTAATGCCCATGACTTAAATGCGAAAAGCATTGTGATAGGCGCTGAAGACACGGTCACGATCGGGTTAAAGGGAAGACAGCCGCAAAAGGAAGAACGGGTGGACGTCAATGTGGACGGCGAGTTTGCAGCGGAATTGTCGGCAGGGGATTCGATTACAATTCAGGCATCGGAACAGAAGACTAAAATTATGAAATTAAGTAAAATCAGTTTTTTGGAAATATTAAGAAGAAAGATGCAGGGATACTAGATGAAATCAAAAAGACATGTCAAAATCTTGGAATTAATTGAAAAAAACGACATAGAGACGCAAGAGGAGCTTTTGGCGCGCCTAGAGCAGGAAGGATACCATGTCACGCAGGCGACAGTATCGCGCGATATCCGTGAACTGAAATTGATAAAAGCCGCGATGAATAACGGCAGGCAAAAGTATGCGGCGCTTTCCGAGCAGACGAAGGATTTACTGGAAAAATACAAAAAGATATTAAAAAATGGCTTTGTGTCAATGGATATGGCGCAGAATATTCTTGTCGTAAAGACAGTTGCGGGAATGGCAATGGCAGTGGCGGCGGCGTTAGATGCGATGGACTGCCATGAAATTGTCGGAAGCATAGCCGGAGATGATACGGTTATGTGCGCTGTCCGCACAGTGGAAGATACGGAAACTTTGATGGAACGATTGCGTAAAATCATAGAGGGGTAAGGAGAGGCTATGTTACAAAATCTGCATGTGAAAAATTTAGCGTTAATTGAGGAGTCGGAAGTGGATTTTACATCAGGCTTAAATATCATGACAGGAGAGACGGGAGCCGGAAAATCCATTATTATCGGTTCCGTAAATCTTGCTTTGGGAGGGAAGCTTCCCAAAGAGATGCTGCGGGAAAATGCCCCATACGGGCTTGTGGAACTGACGTTTTCTGTAGAAGAAGGGCCAATCCGGCAGGCTTTAGAAGCGCTTGAGATTTATCCGGAGGAAGATCTCTTGGTTTTGAGCCGGAAAATCACAAATGGCAGAAGCGTATTCCGGATCAATGCAGAGACAGTTCCTGTTTCAAAGGCGCGGGCGGCGGCGGCTCTTTTAATTGATATTCATGGGCAGCATGAGCATCAGTCTTTATTAGTAAAAAAGAACCATCTGAATATTTTAGACAGCTATGCCAAAAACCTTCTCGGCAAGGAAAAAGAGCGTTTAAAAGCTTCTTTTGAAGCGTACCGGAGCATACAAACAGAACTTAAATCCGCAAATCTTAATGTGGCTGAACGGGAACGCGAAGTTTCTTTTTTAGAATATGAAGTCAGGGAAATTGAAGATGCAAAATTACATCTGGGAGAAGACGAACAGCTTGAACAGGATTATTTCCGTATGGCTAACAGCCAGAAAATCATGGAAGCCCTTTCCCATGCGCATGAAAACACGGGCGGCTATTCGTCTGCGACAGAACAGATTAGTTATGCGTTAAAAGAGATTTCTTCCGTTTCCGAATATGACGGGGCATTAGCCGGCTTTTATAGCCAGTTAATGGAAATTGACAGTTTGTTAAATGATTTTAACCGTGATTTGGCAGAATATATTTCAGATGCGGCGTTTGACGAGGAAACGTTTGCAGAGGTGGAACAGAGGTTAGATCTGATCAATCATTTAAAAGCAAAGTATGGGCCTTCCATAGAAGAAGTGTTAGAAGCGCTTCAGGAAAAAAAAGACCGTCTGGCAACGCTTATGGATTATGACGCATATCTTTCAAATTTACAGCAAAAATTTGAAGAAGCAAAACAAGAGGTGGAAACATGTTCTGCCGCAGTTTCAAAAATCCGTAAAAAAGCTTCCGTTACGCTTACGAAAGCAATCCGCGCCCAGCTAAAAGATTTGAATTTTACAAATGTGTCGTTTTCCATGAAACTAGAACGCATGGATCATTTTACGGCAAACGGGTATGATGATGCAGAGTTTTTAATTTCCACGAACACGGGAGAATCAGAAAAGTCTTTGGAAAAGATCGCATCTGGCGGGGAGCTGTCGAGGATTATGCTTGCAATTAAAACCGTATTAGCGGATATTGACGCCGTGGAAACATTGATTTTTGATGAAATCGACACAGGAATCAGCGGCAGGACGGCCCAAATGGTATCAGAAAAGATGAATGCGCTCGGCAGATCGCATCAAATTATCTGCATTACGCATCTGCCGCAGATAGCCGCCATGGCGGACAGCCACTATCTAATTGAAAAATCTGTGGAAAATGAGACGACGATTTCCACGATACGCAAGTTACAGGATGAAGACAGTGTAGGAGAGCTTGCCAGAATGTTGGGAGGCGTTAAAATCACAGACACTGTTTTAAAAAATGCAAAAGAAATGAAAGAATTGGCAGCAAATACAAAAAAAACATTGGGTGAACTTTAAGAAATGGCACATACTAAGAGGGATACGCTGGTATCCTTCTTTTTTCGTTTAAAGGAAGGGATTTCCTGTTTATCCAAGATTGAAAGGGGCCATAACAATGATTTACCATAAATTTCAACTACACAGAAAAAAATTTTTTTTGGCTGTTTTGGCAGTATGGACAATTTTTTCTGTCCGTCTGCTGTATGATTCCATACCCGATGAAATCTATGCTGTGCGTGGAGAAGATGAAAATATCTGTTTTTCTTCCGTTCCGGTTACAGTGGAAAAATCATCTGAGGCAATGCCTGTCTTCCATAATATGAATCAAACAGAGGACTACACACTGTCTTGTAAATTCTTGAATCTGATTCCGGTCAAAGAAGTGTCTGTGCATGTCGTCGGAAAAAATTATGTGATTCCGTCTGGTATGCCGATTGGGATTTATACGAAAACGAAAGGCATTCTTGTGATTGGGACAGGAACCGTTACAGCGGCAGATGGATTAAATTATGAACCGGCAGATCAGATTGTAAAAAGCGGTGATTATATTACGAAAATAAACGGAGTGGAGACTGTCCAGAAAGAAGAATTAGTCAACATGGTGAACCAATGCGGCGGGCAGCCGGTTGTCCTTGGCATTTTGCGGGACAATGAGCCGCTTGAGGTAAAAATAAATCCGGTAAAATTAGAAGACGGCTCATATAAAATCGGCATTTGGGTCAGAGACGATATGGCAGGCGTTGGGACTATGACTTATGTAAAAGAAGATTTTTCCTTTGGCGCATTAGGGCATCCGGTCAGTGATGCAGATACCGGAAGCATGATTGCGCTTTCCGGTGGAAATGTTTACCAGACACAAATAGTAGGGATTGTGAAAGGGGAAAATGGATCTCCCGGAGAACTGACAGGAATTATTGATTATAAACAGGAAAATTGTCTGGGGACTATTTTGGAAAATACAAAAACCGGAATTTATGGGAAACTCGATCAAATTCCAGACGAAATCAAAGATTCATATGCGCAAGTCTGTATGAAGCAGGATATTCAGAAAGGGGAAGCGTATATTCTTTCCTCGTTAGATGGTTCGATGCGCCAATACCGGATTGAGATTGATGATATTGATTTTAATAATAAAGAGGAAAACAAAGGGATATTATTCCATGTCACAGATGAATTGCTTTTATCGCAAACAGGCGGGATTGTTCAGGGCATGAGCGGCAGCCCGATTTTGCAGGACGGAAAGATTATAGGTGCTGTCACGCATGTGTTTATTTCGGATGCGACAAAAGGATATGGAGTGTTTATTGAAAAGATGACGGCGCATTAGATTGGGCAGAGCAGAAAAATAAGACGGCAGAAAACGAAGTGTTTTCTGCCGCCTATTATGTGTAATAAAAACAAGTACCCAGATTATTGTACAAATTGAATAATATTCGATACGTCGCCATAACAGTTATCCCAGTCTCCACCTGCGGGAAGCCCTGATATGGTTCCAGAAATTAAAATGGAGCCGTCTTTTTTGCCTTTTGCCTTAATTGTTTTACATGTTTGAAATTCATGTCTGCCCCATACTTTCGACGGATCATATTTGCCGCCGCTTTTGCATTTTATATTTTCAAATTTTGCATTGACTTTATCGCCATTAAGCCTTGCTGAGCCTTCCACTCTTAAATATAAGACCTGTTTTGCCAAACCAGAATTTTTAAAGCTTCCGATTTTTTTGTAATCCAGATAGACAGCGCCTTTTCCGCTTTTGTCAATCGTAAGCATAAGGTGGTATTTTTTGCCCAGTTTCAGAGACTTATTTCCGGGTCTTGTGTATTGCTGGCCTCCGGGGCCGTTATGGGCTACGTTTTCAATCAGCGCCATCGTTTTTCCGGTGTAAGGGGCAACGGCGCAGGAATCGTACTGAAGCCCGAAAGAGACGGCGGAGTTCGGTGTGCAGATGACAAGTTTCGCATGGTATCCAGTGCCAGAACCTGTTAAAGTGACGTCCGCTTCAATCGTCGCTTCCGATTTGATATTTGAAATCGAGCTGACTTTTTTTAATTTAATTTTTTTAGAGGCGCTCCAGTCGCTGTAAATTTTATTTTTGCCAGATTTAAAAAAACTGCGGATGCGTACATAATGCGTTTTTCCCGGTATCGTATTCGTGAGTTCAACGGAAGATACATTTTTTTTAGCAGTAACCGTCTGCGCTTTTTTAAAATTTTTATTTGTAGAGTATTCAATTTCATATCCGCCGGAATTTTTCACTTTTGAGAATTTCACTTTGACCGTGACTGGGGATTCCTTCTTTAGTTTTGAAATTTTCGGGGCAGGCAGCTTCCATTGGGCGTATAGTGTGATGGTCTTTCCATAATTGGAATCCGTGAAAAGCTGCGCCACAGATGCTTGGTCTGCGTATGCAGTCCCTGAGCCGTCCGCTTCGTCATTCCAGCCGTTAAATAAGAATCCGTCTCTAGTAAACGCATTAGGCGTTAAAACTGCCGGAGTTCCTGTGGAAAGCGCTTGGTTTGCCATTGCGCCTTGGCCTCCGTTTGGCTGGTAAGCGATTGTGACAGTCGGATTTGCCGTAACAGCCGCATAGACGGGCTGTGCGCAGAACAGCAGGGCAAATGCCATAAGTAATAAGATACATCCTTTTTTCATTTTTCTCGTTCCTTTCTTTTTTTATTTCCTTTTTTATGGTATCATAGGAGGACGCAGCTTGCAAGTAAGAGAAAACTGTAGTATTCTTCCATATTGGAGTTTTAATTGTAACGATTCTTATTATATCATAAGTACCACATTTGTCAATTCCTCAGACTTAACAAAATTATTCTATAGAACATAAAATACCCGGAATGTGATGACAGGTTTCGACAGAATAGGAAAAAGGGTTTTTAAATATTGCAAATTTTTGCAGAATTATTGACAAAGTTCGAGGACAGCCGACGGCTTCTGTCGAATACTGCGAAATCTTTTGATTGAATCAAAAGATGGAGATGCTTATAATACAAATAGTCTCGATTTTAGCCAAAACATGCAGGAAGGGCATGTGGAATTTGAACGAACAAATTGTTTTATGAGAGGGGAATCTTGAAATGGGTAAATTGAATGTTGCAATAGCGGACGATAATGAAAGAATGCTGCGGTTATTGGGTGATATTATCCGTACAGACGATGAACTAGAAGTGGTAGGGACGGCAAGAGATGGGGAAGAAGCTTGCCAGATGATAAAAGATACGGAACCAGATGTCGTTCTTTTGGATATTGTGATGCCGAAATTAGACGGTTTAGGCGTTTTGGATAAGGTGAATCACGACTTGACGATAAAAAAGCATCCGTCTTTTATTATAATAAGCGCCATAGGGAATGAAAAAATTACAGAAGAAGCCTTTTTATCAGGCGCAAATTACTATATCATGAAGCCTTTTGACAACGATATGGTGATAAAGCAGATTAAGCAGGCGAAGAAGAAAAAGCCGGAACCTGTCAAAAACGCAGAAATCTGTAAAATCAGCGCATTTGAAAAATATGCGTTAGGCGATGAAAATGCATCTAGGAATTTAGAAACAGATGTGACAAATGTGATTCATGAAATCGGGGTTCCTGCCCATATCAAAGGCTATCAGTATTTGCGGGAAGCGATTATGATGTCGGTAGATGAAATTGAGATGTTAAACTCTATAACGAAAATCCTATATCCGACGATAGCTAAAAAGTACCAGACAACTCCAAGCAGAGTGGAACGCGCCATACGTCATGCAATCGAAGTGGCATGGAGCAGAGGAAAAATGGATACGATTGACGAATTATTTGGCTATACGATCCACAACGGCAAAGGCAAACCGACCAATTCGGAATTTATTGCATTAATTGCTGATAAAATCCGGCTGGATTATAAGCATAATAAAAATATTTAGTCTTTTTATTGCCTTGGAAATAGAGTATAATAGACCTTGTCATATGAAAATATATGGGAGGTCTATTTTTATGAAAAAAATTCTTTTTGCATCTTCAGAGGCGGTGCCTTTTATAAAAACAGGCGGTCTTGCGGACGTTGTCGGTTCCCTGCCGAAATATTTTGACAGAAAACAGTTTGACGTAAGGGTTATTTTGCCAAAATATGCGTGTATCGATCAAAAGCTGAAAGCAAAGATGAAGCGGGTGGCGGATTTTACTGTCAAACTTGGCTGGAGGAATCAGTCTGCAAGGATTTTAAAGGCAAAAGCCGACGGCATACAATATTATTTTGTGGAGAATGAGTTTTATTTTGCCGGAGAACGCCCATATGGGGAAATCTATCAAGATGTGGAAAAATTTGCTTTTTTTTCAAAAGCAGTGTTGGAAGCGCTCGATAAAATTAATTTTCTGCCGGATATTATTCATTGCAATGACTGGCAGACAGGATTGCTTCCGGTTTTTCTATGTGAAGAATACCGCGCAAAGGAAGATTACCGGAATATCCGCACAGTGTTTTCCATTCATAATATCTGTTTTCAGGGAAGATGGATATTGCATGAAGTAAAGGACATTACAGGGCTTAGGGAAGAAGTGTTTACCATGCGGGGGATCGAAGCGTATGGGGAATCGAATTATTTAAAAGGAGGAATCGTTTATTCAGATGCTGTGACTGCCGTAAGTGAAACGTACTCGAAGGAAATTATGACCCCAGAGGGAGGCATGGGGTTAGACGGCGCGCTTAGAAGCTGCAGCCATAAGATTTCCGGCATTGTAAATGGGTTGGATTATGAAGTGTTTCACCCAAAGAAAGATGCGTATATTGCGGCGCCGTTTGACGTAAAAACGTTTGCGGCCAATAAGCCAAAAAACAAAGCGAAGCTTCAGGAGATGATGGGACTGCCAAAAGAGAAAGACACGTTTTTGATTGGCATGGTGTCCCGTATGTCGGATCAGAAGGGATTTGATCTGGTTGCGTACATATTAGATGAATTTTTAGAAAAAGAGAAAGTCCAGATTGCTGTGCTTGGGACGGGAGAGAGCCGTTATGAAAATATGTTCCGCCATTTTGAGAAAAAGTATCCAAAGAAACTTTCGGCGATGATTGGCTATTCAGAGAGCGCGGCGCATCAGATTTATGCAGGCGCGGATGCGTTTTTAATGCCATCTTTGTTTGAGCCTTGCGGGTTAAGCCAGCTTATTAGCTTACGTTATGGGACTGTTCCGATTGTGCGTGAAACAGGCGGGTTAAAAGATACCGTAGAGCCTTATAATAAATATACAAACGAAGGCACAGGCTTTTCATTTGCCCACTATAATGCGCATGAGATGGCGGATATGATCCGTTTTGCCATGGAAGTGTACTATACGCAAAAACAAAACTGGAACCAGTTAGCGGCGCGCGGCATGAAAAAGAATTTTTCATGGGAAAGCTCTGTAAGGAAGTATGAAAGGCTCTACGGCTGTCTTTGCAATTAATGGGTGAAAAGTCCGGCGTCCTGTTTGAATAAATAGGCGTGGTCAGAGAGGATTTCTTCTTTTTGCACATGGGATTGGTTGACTTCCTGAACGATACAGTTTAATTCCGAAAGGTTTATGTCAGGGCAGTTTGGAAGCAGTAAAACTTCATGGATACTGCTGGGCAAAAGATAGAGATCGGCCTTAAGGCGCTTTGCAAAATAAGATAAAATATTAGGATAGAGTATGGCGGATGCGCCATAGAGTTTTTCCGTATTTGTTAAGACGTACATCTCAGGGGGCTTAGCCGCATCCGGAAAGCTTTCGTCTGCCTGAATTTCAGGGCATAGAGATTTCATGACGTCATTCATGCTTTTGATTTCACAAGGAAGCAGGATCGGGGTATTTTTCATTGCAAGTTCATAAAGGCAGTTTTCATCTATGTTCCATAAGCCCAGATGGTGTTTGTGGATTAAAATGGTAGCCGCCCCATTCGGCGTATCCGGCAGGAAACAGCAGAAGACCACAGCTAAATCTAGAAACTTAACATGCGGCACATGCTCTAAAAGAGGAAAGTTTTGTTCATAGTTGATTAGTTTATAGATAATCTGGTATTTGACTTTTTCAAAGTCGGTAAAAAAAGAAAAATCCATACTATGTTTTGGCAGGTTTTTATGATAAGCCGCCATGATTTCATTTTGAATTGTGGAAATAGGCGTTCCGGAAAGATAATCCTCATAATACGCATTCAAATAGATGGTAGGGGAGACATTAATTGCAGCGCTTTGGATAATCAGGCCGTCAAGTTTCAGATTGTTATTTTTAACAATCGGCTGCAAAGAGACGTCAGTGTCACCGCCAAACTGTGTCTGCAGAAAACTGACAATAGATGTTTTAAATGTTTCATAACTTAAATTCATGTGTGAACTCCTTTTTGGTGAATGGGATATGCAGCATGAATTTGCCAGAATAAGAAAAAAGACTTTTTTAATCATAAGATAAGAGATCCTCAATATAGCATATTTTTCAAAGAAAATCAATACAAAAAATTTATTACCTGCATAGACAGCGGACAGCTAAATTACTAAATCTTATGGGCTGAAAAATAAAGGAGAAAAGTATATGAAAAAGATAATTACAAGCCGCCTTTGCATGTACATGTCCGTGGCGCTGGCATTTACGATAGCCGCAATTTTTGGACTACAGACATTGACGAGCCAAACGAACAATACGGCGTCTAGTATAGGGAAGCTGGAAGATGTAAAACAGAAATTAGTCAGTAATGAAGAAAATATCCAAAATCTAAAAGAAAATCTAAGTGAGAGCCTTCTTGCCAAAACAAGGGCATTTGCCGATATGCTTGCGTCAGACGCTTCTATTTTCGGCAATTCAGAGAAATTGAATGAAATAAAAGACAGGCTGATAGTCAATGAGCTGCATATCATTGATGAGAAAGGGATCATTGTCAGCAGTACATATGAGGATTACATTGGGTTTGATATGAAAAGCGGCGGGCAGTCGAATGAATTTATGGCAATAGCCGAGAATCCTTCGGTTGAGCTTGTTCAGGAGCCGCAAGTAAATGTAGCGGAAGGAACTGTGATACAGTACAGCGGCGTAGCGCGCAAAGATGATGAAGGCTTTGTTCAGGTAGGCGTAAAACCAGAAGTCTTGGAGAAAATGCTTGCCGGTACGGAAATTGACACGGTATTAAAAGATATTGATTTTGGTGAGAACGGTTATGTCTATGCGGTTGACGTAGAAAGCGGACAAATTCTGGCGCATCAGGATTCCGGCCTGATCGGAACTTCCGCAGTGGAAGCTGGATTTCCAGAGAATTTTACGGGAAAAGGCAAAGCGGTTGTAGGCGGCGTAAAAGGCTATTATGTGGCAGAAGAATATAACGGGAAAATAATCGGGACATTTCTGCCTTCCGGTGAATACTATTCGAAACGCAGAAACCAAACGCTTCTGGTGTCCTTTAGCATGCTTTTGATTTTTGGCGTATTGCTTTTGGCGATTAGCCGTATGATTGACACTAAAATCGTACAAGGAATTTACAGGATTGCAAATTCTGCGAAGCAAATTGCAAATGGAGATTTTGGCATTGCCGTAAAGGAAACGGGAAATCAGGAGTTTGCAATGCTCTCTGAAAATATCAATAAAATGGTGGAAAGCATCTGCCTGCATATGGAAGAAAATGAGAGGCTTTTAGACAGGCAGAAAGAAGACAATGAGCGGAACAGACGCATGATTGAAAATGTCAAAGAGGCATGCGTGGATCTCGATCATGTATCAGGCGAGACGCTTACAAACGCAGACAGTATTTATGAGGGGACTGGAGAGCAGGAACGGGCGGTTGAAGATTTAAAACGGATTATGGAGCAGTTGGCAAAAGAATTAAATGACAATGTAAAAGTGTCTGCAAGCGTGACGGCGGATATGGAGGGTACGGAAGAAGAAATTCTTACAACACAGTCACAGATGGAACTGTTAAAAGAGTCTATGCAGAAAATCAGTGATATGTCAATGGCAATCGAGAAAATAATCGGTGAAATAAATTCGATCGCGGAGCAGACCAATATGCTTTCCTTAAATGCTTCGATTGAAGCCGCAAGAGCCGGAGAAAGGGGCAAAGGCTTTGCCGTAGTGGCGACACAGGTAGGAGAGCTTGCAACAAGAAGCGCGCAGGCGGCAAAAGAGACAAACGAGTTGATTACAAATTCCATGAAAGCAGTGGAAGATGGGAAAGGAATCACGAACGAGACAGTAGAGGCGTTTAAAGCGGCGTCGGAAAACATCGGGAAGGCGAACCGCAATGTGGAAAAAATCACCTACATGGTAAGGCGGAATGTTTCAATCGTCATGGATGCGGTCAGCCAGATTGAACGGATTTCCGGCGTAGTGGAAGAAAATGTGCAGATTTCGCAGAATACGAAAGAAGTGTCTGCGAATATGGCGGATGTAGCAGGAAAATTAATAGAAATTGTGGAAGCGTAACACGCTTAGACCCATATTCTATTTTTGCCGCTGTTTGTTTTTCGGGCAGGCCGGCTTAGATAGGGTATGGGTTTTTAGATTGGGAGAATTTACTTTTGGGACATGGTTTGTTATAATGGAAAGAAAAACAGGGACAAGGGATAGGAATGGTTTATATTTTTACGGCGATGTACTGTGAAGCGCGCGCGCTGATTGAGTATTTTCATTTGAAGAAGGAATTAAATCAGACGCGTTTTCAGGTCTTTTCTGAGGAAGATGGGAAAATCCTACTCACAGTGATGGGGACAGGCATGGTTTCAGCGGCGGTGGCGGTAAGCAGTATTTGTACGGCGTATGGCGCAGGACAAGAAGATTTTTTGGTGAATGTAGGGGTTGCCGCGGCAAGAAGCGCCACAGACAAAATGGTTTTATGTAATAAAATTATAGATTTGCCGTCGGGGAAAACGTATTATCCGGACGTTTTGTACCGGCATCCGTTTTTGGAAGGCGCTGTGAGTACAGTTTTAAAACCAGTAATGGAACTGTCGGGGCAGGAAGGGTTATTTGATATGGAAGCTGCTGCGGTTTATCAGGCGGGAGCTTATTTTTTTGCGCCGCATCAGATGTGTTTTCTGAAAGTGGCGTCAGATCATGGCATAGACTTCCGTAAGGTGACGCGGGAGCAGATTGAGCAGATACTATTAAGTCATGTAGATGAAATTGCGGGTTTTGCCATGCGTCTTTACGATATGGGGAAAAGGACAGTTTCTTCTACGCCAAAAGTGGAAGGATTTCAGACGCTTTGCCATGATTTACACTGTTCGAAGACGATGGAGGAGTTGCTGTGGCAGCATTTGCGGTATTGCGCGCTTGCAGGCGTGGACGTGAAGCCTGTAATTGAAGCGCTGTATCGAGAAAAGAAGCTGCCCTGTAAGGATAAGAGAGAAGGTAAAGTTTGTTTTGATGAGCTTAAACAGAGATTATTTTAATTCATTTTGCTCCCATATTTATATAGAACAATCGGTCAAAAGCAATCCGAGGACACAGCGGATTTTAGAGCAGTTTCCGAATGCGCAGCAAATTGAGATTTCGCATTATAAAGATGTGTTTTGCCGCAGAGGGCAGAATTACCGCCTTCAGCATCGGGGACAGAGTTTAATTTTGGCGGAAAAAAAGGGGAATTTGGTGTATACGGGAGCTGCGGCATGCCAAAGTTTCGGGAATGCGCATTTTTATTATACGTCTTGTATGATGAATTGTGTATTTGATTGTGAGTATTGTTATTTGAAGGGAATGTATCCCTCAGCAAATCTTGTGATTTTTGTCAACCTTGAGGATTTTTTTGCGGAAGTGGAAGAAAAATTAAAGTCCCATCCGGTTTATCTTTGCGTTTCATATGATACGGATTTGCTTGCGTTTGAGCGTGTATTAGGATATGGAAAGGAATGGGCGGCGTTTGCGGACGGGCATTCTGGTTTAGAGATTGAGATTCGGACAAAGTCGGCGGGAGACATTGTCTGGGATTCTTTTTTTGCCTGCGAAGGTGTGGTTTTGGCGTTTACGTTGTCGCCACAGGAAGTAATTGATGCGTATGAACATGGAACGCCGCCGCTTAGGCAAAGGCTTTCTTGTGTGGCAAAGGCTCAGGAGGCAGGAATTTCGACGCGGCTCTGCTTTGATCCGGTAATTTATTGTCCGGATTATAAATTACGCTATGGGGAATTATTGGATCAGGTGTTTTCTATCGTAGATATGGAAAGAATCAAAGACGTAAGCGTGGGTTCGTTTCGGGCGCCCAAGGATTATCTGAAAAAGATGCGGAAACAATATCCGGATTCTGCGGTTGTGCAGTTTCCGTATGAAAATGCCAGAGGCATATGCCAGTATCCAAAAGAACTGGCAGAGGAGATGGAGGAGTTTTTGGTTTGCCGCTTGAAAGAGCGGATGCGCAAGGAACAAATATTTGTATGGAATCAGGGGGATTGAGAGTGGATGCTGTGATTTTGACGGGCGCGTCATCAGGAATCGGGCTATGCGTCAGCCGAATGCTTTGCCGCCTTGGATATGAGGTTTTTGGGTTTGGCAGGGAGTTTGCTTCTGTAAAGCCGGATAAGGAAGATGTTTTTTTAGAGTTGTTCCACCCAGTGGTTTGTGATTTGCTGGATACAGATAGACTTTTGGCTAAAGTAAAGGAGATTACAAATAAAAGCCGTGTAGTTATGCTGGTGAATAATGCCGGGACGGCGTATTTTGGGCCGCATGAAGAATTAAACCCGCAGAAAATCCAGCAGATGACGCGGGTAAATTTGGAAGTCCCGATGATTTTAACGCAGCAGCTTCTTCGGACATTAAAAAAACATAAGGGCTATGTAATTAATATTGCTTCCGTTACGGCGTATGGGACGAATCCGCATGGGTGCGCGTATGGGGCGACAAAAGCAGGGCTTGCCGGGTTTTCCCATAGTCTGTTTGATGAGGTCAGAAAGTATGGGGTAAAAGTTGTGACAGTGTTTCCAGATATGACGCAGACGAATCTCTACCGCAATGCGGATTTTAAAGAAAGTGAAGAAGAATTGGCAAGGATTCTGCCGGAAGAAGTGGCGCAGGCTGTGGAATTTGCCATAAGCCAACGGGAGGGGCTTGTGGTTTCAGATCTTACGCTAAAACCACAGCTCCACCGTATTCATAGGAAGCCCGTTAAATAAGCTCTTTTGCAAGGGCTTTTATTTGGGCAATGCTATCGTCGTTTAAGGCTGACATAATTTTGACATTTGTATTGGCAAACGTAAGGTCTTTGCATCCTTCTAACATTTTTTGCATGGTTTTTACGGCAGTTGGCGCCCATGAGCCGTTTTCGATAAGGGCAACGGTGCGTTTCTGGTAGTTGCGTTCTGTCAGGTTATGGATAAATTCCCGCATAAATGGGAATACGTCTCCATTGTAGGTCGGGGACGCCAGAACGAGTTTCCCGTAACGGAATGCGTCTTCAACTGCTTCAGCCATGTCACAACGCGCCAAATCGCTGATTGCAACTTTCGGACAGCCAAGCGCTTCTAATGTTTCTGCAAGGAGTTCGGCGGCTTTTTTGGTGTTGCCGTACACAGAAGTATAGGCGATTACGACGCCTTCGGTTTCAACGGCATAGGAAGACCATGTGTTGTACAAGCCTAGGTAATAGTCTAAGTTTTCCGTTAAAATAGGGCCATGCAGCGGGCAGATTGTCTGTATGTCAAGGGCAGAGGCTTTTTTTAATAAAGTTTGCACCTGCGCGCCATATTTGCCGACAATCCCGATGTAATAGCGGCGGGCTTCGCAAGCCCAGTCTTCTTCCACGTCCAATGCGCCGAATTTGCCGAAGCCGTCCGCAGAAAATAAGACTTTATCATGCGCATCGTAAGTGACGATGACTTCCGGCCAGTGCACCATAGGGGCAGCGACAAAGGACAGTTCATGTTTGCCGAGGGAAAGCGTGTCGCCTTCTTTGACAACCATCTGTCTATCAGGGTAATCGGTTCCGAAAAATTGTTTTATCATGGTAAATGCTTTTGCGCTTGCAACGATTTTCGCAGAAGGATAGGTTTCCATAAATGCCGCAATGTTTGCGGAATGATCTGGTTCCATATGCTGTACAATAAGATAATCCGGCGTTTTGCCAGAAAGAGCAGAGGCAAGATTTTTTAACCATTCTTCTTTGAAATTGGCGTCTACGGTATCCATAACGGCAATTTTTTCATCTAGTATGACATAGGAATTGTATGCCATGCCGTTTTCCACTATGTACTGGCCTTCGAACAGGTCAATTTCATGGTCATTGACGCCTACATATTTAATGTCGTTTGTAATTTCCATTTTATACACTCCTTTGTGTTTTTTTGTGGCTTTTATTATACTGGAAAAAGGGGGCGCTTGTAAAGTGGATTATGAGGTAAAACATGGAAATGATTTTAGACAGGGATTGTATTTTTGGAGTAGAATAAGACAGAAGTAAGATGGAAAAAAATAATTTCAATTAGGAAGCGGCATCTGTTTTAATTTGAAATAGATGCCGCTTCTAAACTATGCTGTCCATTGGACATTGCCTCCTTATTTAATTCTTCTTTTTATATTTTACAAATTCCCGTAATAAATGCGTCTTTTCTGTTTTCCATGATATTTGAACCAGTTTTTGAACTGTTCTTTTTTTGCCTACGCGTCATGGTTGCTGTTTGGATTTATTTCTGGAACTTGAAGTTTAAAATATGTCAGTTTGCGTTTTTGCAGGGGTTATGCTTTTTGTCTAGGCTTGAAAAAAACCGTTGCAATCACTAATGTTTTCGTTTACCCGCCTTCTTTTTGCGGGTTTTGTTACTAAGGTTTTCATTGGACTGTACCCCTTTTTAAAGATTTTTCTAGTATTTCCTAGAAAAGATATTGTCATTTATAATTTTTCTGACAGATCCTTTTAATTTAATCAGTTATATTTTCATCGGACTGTACCCCGTTTCTTAATTATTGGCTTAAGTTTTAAAATAAACGGAACCGCTTTTTCTTAGGCTAAATCATTATCATTCTCATCGGACTGTACCCCGTTTCTTGATTTTTGGCTTATGTATAAAATAAGCGGAACTTCTTTTCTTAGATTTTTTCTTAAATTAGATCATTTACGTTTTCATCGGACTGTACCTCATTATTTCTTAGATTTTATCGTTTATGTTTTCATTGGACTGTGCCTCATTTCTTAGATTTTATCGTTTGCGTTTTCATTGGGCTGTGCCTCATTTCTTAGATTTTATCGTTTGCGTTTTCATTGGGCTGTGCCTCATTTCTTAGATTTTATCGTTTATGTTTTCATTGGACTGTACCTCCGTTTCTGTATTTGTTTTTGTTGGATTTATTATATCTGATAAAATACGGTTTGTCAATTAAAATTATAAAATTTTTAAATAAGTATTATTTATAATTGGAATATATTTAATAAGAATTAGATTATTCTGAAAATTTTAAGCGGAGTTCGGAGGAAAAATGTAATATGGAATCGTATAAATAAGGGATTCTGTGAAAAAAATATAAAATAGGAATTGGCTCTATACAAGATATGAAATCTATGGTATCATACACATAGTAATTAAAACTACATGTGGTAGAAAAGATTAATATAAAACGTAGAGATTTGTTTTGGAGGCAGAATATGTATAAAATTATTATTGACAGTTGTGGCGAGCTGACGGAGGAGTTAAAGGCGGACGGGCATTTTGTGAATGTGGCGTTAGAGATGGAAGTGAATGGGGAACGGATTGTGGACGATGAAACGTTTGATCAGCTTTCGTTTTTAAAAAAGGTGAAGGACAGTCCGGTCGGGCCGAAATCTTCCTGTCCCTCTCCGGAAAGTTACATGCAGTGGTTTAGAGGAGAGGAGGATCATATTTATATCGTGACTTTGTCAAAGGAATTGAGCGGTTCTTATAATAGCGCAGAACTGGCGAAACAATTATTTGAAGAAGAAAACGGCAAAGATGCAAAGCAGATTTATATCTTCAATTCCAGATCGGCTTCTGTTGGGGAAACATTGATTGGCATGAAGGTTCAAGAGTGCGAAGAAGCGGGATTGTCATTTGAAGATACGGTAGCGAAAACAGAGCAGTATATAGATGGTCAGACCACTTATTTTGTGTTAGAGACTTTAGAAACGCTGCGAAAAAATGGAAGATTAAGCAATTTAAAAGCATTTGTGGCAAACACCTTAAACATTAAGCCTGTGATGGGATCTACGCCGGACGGCTTGATTTGCCAACTAGGGCAGGCGCGCGGCATGAAAAAGGCGTTGAAAAAAATGGTGGAAGAAGTGGTTTCCGGTTTAAAAGACAGTGAAAACCGTGTTCTTGCCATTTCTCATTGTAACTGTCCCCAGAGGGCGAAAGAAGTAAAAGAAGAAATTTTAAAGCTTGCAAAATTTAAAAAAGTCGTTGTTGTGGACACTGCCGGAATCAGCAGTATGTATGCCAATGACGGCGGAGTGATTATGGCGGTTTAAAATGATGGCGGATAGGGATATTATTTTAGAAATAGAACAGAAACGGAGATTTGGAAATCTTTCGGGCGTTCAATTAAGTGAAAAATTATTGGCTGCGGTAGGAAATCCCCAAAAAGAACTTGCATTTATACATATTGCAGGGACGAATGGGAAAGGCTCTACGGCAGCTTTTCTGCACTCTGTTTTAAAGGAGGCGGGAATTAGGTCAGGGCTTTTTACTTCTCCGCATTTAATTGATTTTACAGAGAGGATACAGGTGGACGGAGAACAGATCGGACTGTCGGATGCGGCAGAGCTTGGGAGACGGCTGCTGGATCTAAAATTGGAAGATGAGCCTACTATGTTTGATTATTGTATGGCAATGGCAATGCTTTATTTTAAAACACGCGGCTGTAAGCTTGTCGTTTTGGAAACAGGGCTTGGCGGAAGGCTGGATGCGACAAATGTAATAGATGCGCCGCTTGTCTGTATTGTTACAAAGATTGGGTATGACCATATGGAGGCATTAGGCCAGACTTTGACGGAAATTGCATCAGAGAAAGCAGGGATCTTAAAACGTGGGACGGCGGCGGTTTTTGAGAGCCAGCATCCACAGGCATTTCAGACGTTAGAGGCAAGATGCAGGGAGTTGTCCATTCCATTTCAAATGGTCGATGAACAAAAGATTATCCGGCTTGAACATGGTTTTTCTTATCCGGATGAAACGCCGTATCAGCTTCATATGTTAGGGGAATTTCAATGTGAAAATGCAATGGCTGCTATTTTGGCGGCAAGGGAATTGAAAAAAATAGGGTATCCAATATCAGAAGAAGCGCTGCATCACGGCATTGCCAAAGCAGTTTGGGGCGGCAGAATGGAAGTGGTGAGTGAACAGCCGTTTTTGATGATTGACGGCGCCCATAATGAGGACGGAGCGCGCGCGCTTACACATAGCCTGCGCCGTCTGTACCCAAATGAAAAATTCCATTTTATTATGGGAGTTTTGTCAGATAAAAATTATAGAAAAATGGCGGAGACAGTCGCGCCGTTTGCAAAACGGGTGACGACTGTCACACCGGAATATAAACGCGCGCTGCCCGGTGAAAATCTGGCGGAATATTTCCGGCGGCTTGGAGTGGAAGCGGAAAACAAAACTGACCTTTGTGAAGCGTTACAGCCATTTTTAGACGGAAAAGAAAACGGCAAATCATGTATACGGACGGTCGCGTTTGGATCTCTTTATTTTGTGGGAGAGCTTAAAAAATATTTCTCTGGAAATTTGCAATGAGGTTGGCGCCATATGAAAGCGGGTATTGACTTGCGATAGTCATAATCACAAGAACAATTTATAGGAAAAAGTACAAGATATATTGGGTAATATGTTATAATCTTTGTGTTGCTCACCGATACCCGCAACAAAACAAAGTTCACATAGAGTTATTTGAATCCTTTTTAATTGCCGTTGCGGCTGGTCTGGCTTGCTGCTTCATCATCAAATGATTAGACGGTGACGATAAGAGCGGCAAATAGCCTAGTGGGAGCTTTTCCATTTTAAAAGTTAAGAATAATCCCCGGACTGTGAATCAAAATTTGTATTTCTATATAAAAGAAAAATTAGATAACTTCTTTTTTTTTCAGACGAGCTATGTTATAATCAAAATGTTAGAGTAAAAAACAGTAATGGAGGATATGAAATGAAAGGAAATGTAATTGTAGGGCAATCTGGCGGGCCAACCGCTGTTATCAATTCCAGTCTGGCAGGAGTTTACAAAACAGCTCTTGCATGTGGAGCTGGAAAAGTGTATGGGATGCGTTATGGGATTGAAGGCTTATTGGCAGAAAAGTATGTGGATTTATCCGAGTTCTTAAAGAGCGATTTAGAGGTTGAAATCTTAAAGCACACTCCGGCTTCTTATTTGGGAACCTGCCGTTATAAACTTCCGGCTTCCGAGGGCAACGAAGAACTTTACGAAAAGATTTTTACAATCTTAGATAAACTAGAGATTGAAGTGTTTACTTATATCGGCGGAAATGATTCCATGGATACCATTAAGCAGCTTTCTGACTATGCCGCTGCGCATGGCAAATCCCAGAGATTTATGGGCGTGCCAAAGACGATTGACAATGACCTTCCGATTACAGACCACACACCGGGATTCGGAAGCGCTGCAAAATATATCGCTTCTTCTGTAAAAGAAGTTATCTGCGATGGCAGAGGATTTGCAAATACGCCAATGGTTACAATTATTGAAATCATGGGACGTAACGCAGGCTGGCTGACAGGCGCAGCCGCTCTTGCAAAAGGAGAGGACTGCGAAGGCGTAGATTTAATTTACCTGCCGGAAGTCGCTTTTGATACAAAAGCGTTTACGGAAGAAGTCAGAGAGCTGATGAAGAAAAAGAGCACAATCTTTGTTGCGATTTCTGAAGGAATCCGTACCGCAGACGGCACATATATCAGTGAAATGGGCGGCGGATCGGACTATGTGGATGCATTTGGCCACAAACAGCTTGCAGGCTCCGCAACATACCTTGCAAACTTAATCGGAAGTGAAATTGGCTGCAAGACAAGGGCGATAGAGTTTAGCACATTGCAAAGATGCGCATCCCATATGGCTTCTTTGACAGACATCAATGAAGCGTTTATGGCAGGCGCAGCGGCAGTGAAAGCGGCGGACGAAGGTGAGACAGGAAAGATGCCGGTAATTGAACGTGTATCGGATCAGCCATACCGCACGTCCACCAGCGTCTACGATATTCATAAAATTGCTAATGTCGAAAAAATGGTTCCAAGAGAGTGGATCAACGAAAAAGGAAACGGCGTAACGGAAGATTTTGTAAACTATGCGCTTCCATTGATTCAGGGTGAGTTTAACGGCATTATGGTAAATGGCCTGCCAAGACATCTTCGTTTAGATGATGGAAGATAAATAGAAATATATAATTCGGCAGTTTGTACAGAAAAACATGGTTCTTTCGTTAAAATGATGAAAAAATCATGTTTTTCTTACTGTATTCGTTGAAACAACAAGAAATGCAAGCTTTTTTTGTGTAGTTCCCGAATAGTAATAATGGCTGATAAGTGGTAAAGTATTAACAGATGAAATGAAGTACAAACTTATTTTAGGAGGATTTCAAGAATGGCTAGTTTATCATTGAAGCACATTTGTAAAGTGTATCCGAACGGATTTGAAGCAGTAAAGGATTTCAACCTTGAAGTAGAGGATAAGGAATTTATTATTTTCGTAGGGCCTTCCGGCTGTGGAAAATCTACGACATTGCGAATGATTGCCGGATTAGAGGACATCTCGTCTGGAGAATTTTCCATTGACGGTAGAGTGGTAAATGATGTAGAACCCAAAGATCGTGACATTGCGATGGTATTCCAGAACTATGCTTTATATCCGCATATGACCGTATTTGATAATATGGCGTTTGGATTAAAATTAAGAAAAGTTCCAAAAGATGAAATCAAGAAAAAAGTAGAAGAAGCAGCCAGAATCTTAGACTTGGATAAACTGTTAGACCGTAAGCCAAAGGCTTTATCCGGTGGACAGAGACAGCGTGTTGCAATGGGACGCGCGATTGTGCGCAACCCGAAAGTCTTTTTGATGGATGAGCCGTTGTCCAACTTAGATGCAAAACTTAGAGTGCAGATGCGCGCTGAGATTTCCGCTTTGCATCAGAGATTAGGCGCTACAATTATTTATGTTACGCATGACCAGACAGAGGCTATGACATTAGGAACAAGGATTGTCGTATTAAAAGACGGCGTTATCATGCAGGTGGATTCTCCAATTAAGTTATACAATCAGCCGAACAACTTATTCGTAGCAGGATTTATTGGATCTCCACAGATGAACTTTGTAGATGCAAAATGCAGTTTTGAGGGAAGTCAGGCTGTGTTGTCATTTGACAAATTCAAAGTTGTGCTGACGCCTGAGAAATCCAAGAAGTTAAAAGACGGCGGATATAACGGTAAAAATGTATTGTTTGGCATTCGTCCAGACGATATGGCGGATTCCCAGAGAGAACTTGTGGAATTTCAAGATAGCGTAATTGAAGCAGACGTGACAGGATATGAATTATTAGGTTCAGAAGTAATTCTTTACTTTAATATTGCCGGGATTAGTATGTGCGCGAAAGTTAATTCTTCCACAAAAGCCCGTATAGGCGATCATGTCAGACTGGCTTTGAATCCGAATAAGATTCATGTATTTGATAAAGAAACAGAACAGACGATTACAAATTAAGAATAGCTGGGCGTGCAAACGTCCAGCTTTATTATCCGATAAGAAAGGCGGGAGAAGTTTTGTTATCAAACCATAAAATTCAGATGGCATTAGAGGAGATAAAAGACATCGCCCGAATGGAGATGGCGCTCTATAACGAAAGCGGAAAATTGTTAGCGGCTACATTTCGGGATCATGACGATTTTGAAACCGTTGTAGTGGATTTTGTGTCTTCTATGGCAGAAAGCCAGACGCTGGCAGATTCCCATTTTTTTAAAGTAATGGTAGACGGGGAAGTGCATTATATTTTAGTCGTGAAATCCTCGACAGAGGAAGCCTATATGGTAGGCAAACTTGCAGTCTGCCAGATCCGCCATTTAGCGGAAGCGTATAGGGAGCAGTTTGACCGGAATAACTTTATGCAGAATATTCTGCTTGGCAACCTTTTGATTGTCGATATGTACAATAAAGCAAGGAAATTCCACATCGAACAAGTGGAACGCGTTGTATTTGTCATTGAAGTGGAAAGTAAGAAAGACGCCTACATTATGGAATTGGTTAAAAGTATGTTTGGGGCTTCTGCAAAAGATTTCGTCATTGAAATTGACGAACAGAGCATAATTGTAGTCAAAGACGTATCAGAGCTTTCCGACGAAGGAGCGCTTGAAAAAGTGGCGGAAATGATGGTGGATAATCTGCACAGTGAAGCAATGGTGCGTGTGCGCGTCGGATATGGAAACCGTGTCAAAAATCTACAGGACATTGCGAAATCCTATCAGGAAGCAAAAATGGCAATCGAAGTAGGCAAGATTTTTTATGTAGATAAAGAAACGCTTTCATACAGCCGTCTTGGAATTGGCCGTTTGATTTATCAAATTCCGATGAGCCTATGCGAAATGTTTATACGGGAAATTTTCGAAGAAGAAATCCCCGATGTATTTTCCGAAGAAAATATGATAACCATTCAAAAATTCTTCGAGAACAACCTGAATATATCCGAAACAGCGAGACAGCTTTTTGTGCATAGAAATACATTGGTTTACCGATTAGAACGTCTTGAAAAAATTATAGGATTAGATATCCGGAAGTTCGAGGATGCCATGACTTTTAAAATTGCCATGATGGTTCTGTCAAATATGTCCTATCAAAAAGGGTTAAAACAATAATGACAGAGCGAAGCGAGGTTATTTCCTACTGCCTGACCTATCAGGAAGTATATCAGGATGCGCCGTTCCATGATCCAAATTGGACTGTCATAAGGCATAAAAACACGAAAAAAATATTTGCGTGGATATTCGGAAAAGATGGTTACATCTGGGTAAATGTAAAAGTGGATCCACAGTGGCGTGAAGTCAAACGGAACGCATATGATTCCATTCTTCCCGCTTTCCATCTAAATAAAGAACATTGGAGTTCCATTATATTGGACGGAACCGTACCAACCGAAGAAATACATAATATGATAGAAGAAAGTTATATACTTACTAAAAAATAAGAAGCGATCTGTTTTAAATTTTGTATACTGATCTCAGACTAATGAATCATGAAAAGTAGGCAGAGCCGGTTATTTTGGTTCTGCCTTTGTCTGTATGATACAAAATATTTACGCAAGGGTGGCATTCCATAAGGATGTTAAATCCAAAGACTCTGTAATCAGCCAGAATGATTGAATTGTAGGCGAATTCAAATCATACGGAGGAATTGCAAAATGGCAAAATCAATTTTTGAGAGATTAAGCG